>JAUXUN010000008.1 GCA_030680855.1 Aestuariivirga sp. | reverse complement strand
GCTGCCCGAGGGCACGGAAATGGTGATGCCGGGCGACAATATCTCGTTTGACGTCGAGCTGATTACGCCGATCGCCATGGAGGAGAAGCTGCGCTTCGCCATCCGTGAAGGCGGACGTACCGTTGGCGCCGGCGTTGTTGCAAAAATCACGGAGTAACACCACTTAGGGGTATAGCTCAGTTGGTAGAGCGGCGGTCTCCAAAACCGCAGGCCGAGGGTTCGAGCCCTTCTGCCCCTGCCATTAACCAAGGAAGAATACGGCCATGGCCAAAACCAGTTCGGTAGAATTTGTCCAGCAAGTGCGCGAAGAAGCCAAGAAAATTACTTGGCCAAGCCGCAAGGAGGTCATGATTTCCACTGTCATGGTGATGATCATGGTGGCCTTGGCTTCGGTATTTTTCCTGATCGTGGATGCCATTCTGAAATGGGGCATCGACAAGCTGCTTCTGGGCCTCTAAAGGGTGCCGCTGAGAGTTACGGAATTGGAATGACAAAACGCTGGTATATCGTCCATGCTTACTCGAATTTCGAGAAAAAGGTGGCCGAATCTATTAAGGAACAGTCGGTTCAGAAGGGTCTTGGCGACCTGTTTGAGCAGGTTCTGGTTCCCACCGAGGAAATCATCGAGGTTCGCCGGGGTCGCAAGATCAAGAGCGAGCGGCGGTTTTTCCCTGGCTACGTGCTTGTAAAAATGGAACTGACCGACCAGGCGTTTCATCTGATCAAGAACACCCCGAAAGTCACCGGTTTCCTCGGATCGGATTCCAAGCCGATCCCGATTTCGGACGCCGAAGCCAACCGCATCCTCAACCAGGTGGCGGAAGGCGTGGACAAGCCAAAGACCAGCATCTCGTTCGAAATCGGCGAGCAGGTGCGCGTGGCCGATGGTCCTTTTGCTTCCTTCAACGGACAGGTTGAGGAAGTGGATGAAGAGCGGTCGCGGCTCAAAGTTGCGGTCTCTATTTTCGGCAGGCCGACGCCGGTCGAACTCGAGTATGGGCAGGTCGAAAAGATCCGCTGAATGTAATCCGTGGGAGGCCCTTAAAGCCGGACCACTAACCTTGAAAGAGGGACTATAGAATGGCCAAAAAAGTCGTCGGCTACATCAAGTTGCAAGTGCCGGCGGGACAGGCAAACCCGTCTCCGCCAATCGGACCAGCGCTCGGACAGCGCGGTCTCAACATCATGGAATTCTGCAAGGCCTTCAATGCGGCTACGCAAAAAATGGAGCAGGGCTCGCCCGTTCCAGTCGTAATCACGGCGTTCCAGGACAAGTCCTTCACCTTCGAGATGAAGTCGCCTCCGGCATCATTCTTCCTGAAGAAGGCCGCAAAAATCACGGCTGGTTCCAAGGAGCCAGGCAAGGCCAGTGCCGGAACCGTGACCATGGCCCAGTGCCGTGATATCGCCGCGCAGAAGCTCAAGGGCATGAATGCCCGCGACGTTGATGCGGCGGCACGCGAAATCGCAGGTTCTGCCCGGTCCATGGGCCTTCAGGTTGTGGAGTAAGCAGATGAGCAAAGCCCCAAAACGTATTGCCAAGAATGAAGCCGACATTGATCGGTCCAAGTATTATGGTCTGGCGGACGCGGTGAAACTGGTCAAGGCCAAGGCCAACGCCAAGTTTGACGAGACCATCGAGATTGCCATGAATCTGGGTGTTGACCCACGCCATGCGGACCAGATGGTGCGCGGCGTGTGTGCTCTGCCAAACGGTTCAGGCCGCAAGGTGCGGGTTGGCGTTTTCGCCAAGGGCGCCAAGGCGGAAGAAGCCAAGAAGGCTGGCGCTGATGTTGTCGGCGCTGAAGACCTGTTCGAGATTGTGAACAAGGGCACCCTGGACTTTGACCGCTGCATTGCAACGCCCGACATGATGGGCCTTGTTGGCCGTCTTGGTAAGGTGCTTGGCCCCCGCGGCATGATGCCAAACCCCAAGGTTGGCACGGTGACCATGGACATCACGGCTGCGGTGAAAGCCGCCAAGGGTGGTGCGGTTGAGTTCCGCGTTGAAAAGTCCGGCATCGTCCAGGCCGGCATTGGCAAGGCGAGTTTTACGGAAGAGCAGATTGCCGGAAACATCCGCGCCTTCGTCGATGCCGTGAACAAACAGAAGCCATCGGGCTCGAAAGGAACTTTTCTCAAGAAGGTTTCGATTTCTTCCACCATGGGCCCAGGCTTCAAGCTCGATATCGCCAGCGTATCCGCGGCGTAACAAAAGTTTCTCCCTGATGATGTGAAAGCATTTTCAGGGAGTTAGCCAGGGCCCGCAAGGCCTTGGGTCTACCTGTCCGAGATTGCAGGCGTGAGGGAAACCCTCGCTTAAACCGCCAAGCCTGCATGAGATGGGTGTCAAAATTGAATGCGAAACCCCATATAGCGGGTTTCAAGTCGGTTTGGACCTCAAGATCCCGATCCGGAAACGGTGACGGGGACAGGCAAGTGAGCGCCGCCCAAGGCCTTGCCTGCTGATTGCAGGTGGCGTTTTGAGCGGCTGGTCCAACGGCGCAGGCACAATCAAGTGCTGCGCCAAAAAGGAGAGAGCAAGTGGAAAGAGCTGAAAAGACAGAGCTCGTCGCAACGCTCAACGCCGTGTTCAAGAACACCGGTGTTATCGTTGTGGCCCACAACAAGGGATTGACGGTCAACCAGGTCAACGACCTGAGGGGCAAGATGTCCTCGGCAGGTGCTACCATCAAGGTGGCTAAGAACCGTCTCGCAATGCTTGCTCTGGATGGCACTGACGCAAACGGGATCAGGGGCCTTTTCAAGGGCCCGACCATGATTGCTTATGCAAAGGATCCCGTATCGGCTCCGAAGGTTGCCGCAGACTTCGCCAAGGCCAACGAAAAGTTCGTTGTGCTCGGTGGGGCGCTCGGCAAGACCATTCTGGATGCCAATGCCGTCAAGGCTCTCGCGGAACTGCCTTCACTCGACCAGTTGAGGGCAAAGATCGTCGGCATGATCCAGACTCCGGCTACCCGCATCGCGGGTATCCTGGCAGCACCTGGCGGCCAGATCGCACGCGTGATCAACGCCTACGCCACCAAAGACAAGGCTGCCTGATAGCCTGCCTTACAATTGTTGTCATAAACAGACTTAAAAGAAGAGAGAAAATAAAATGGCTGATCTCAGCAAAATCGTAGACGACCTTTCGAGCCTCACGGTTCTGGAAGCTGCCGAACTTTCAAAGATGCTTGAAGAGAAGTGGGGCGTATCGGCTGCTGCTCCAGTAGCGGCTGCCGCCGCTGCCGGTCCTGCCGCTGCAGCCGCTGAAGAGAAGACCGAATTTACGGTCATGCTCACCGCTGCAGGCGACAAGAAGATCGAAGTGATCAAGGAAGTCCGCGCCATCACCGGCCTCGGCCTCAAGGAAGCCAAGGACCTCGTCGAAGGCGCGCCCAAGGCTGTCAAGGAAGGCGTCAACAAGGACGAAGCCGACAAGATCAAGGCCCAGCTCGAGAAGGCCGGCGCCAAGGTGGAATTGAAGTAAGCGAAGCTTCCTTCAATTCCATCCCCGGACAAGCGAGGCCCAGCCGAGCGCGATCCGGGGATCCTGCACCAAAAACGTGGATGGCCGGGTCAAGCCCGGCCATGACGACGGTGAAGGGGATCGCGACAAGGTGGACCGGAGCAATTCGTTCCGCGTTGTACACAGGAATGTGTGGGGATTCGAAGATTTACCCCTCGAATCTCCACGATTGTCATCCCATATCGGGACGGCAGCACGAAAGCACGGTTGGCGGCGGGAATGGCAACGTTTCTGCGTGGGCCGTTGGGAGACAGGCAATTTCGGGCTTTTTCGGTCCGTAACACGGCAGGTTGAGACGGGCGGGTGCGGAAGCGCCCCGCGCGACGTTTTGCGTTTTGACGGTGCAGGGCTTCGATTTGGGATTTACATCCTGAAATGGTGCTTCAGACTTTCAGAATGTTTGGGAAATTCAACCCGGGGGCGATGGCAGTCGCGCTTCGGAAGGTTCGCCCCCTCACGGGCGACGAAATGAGAGGCCACGATGGCGCAGCAGACATTCACGGGTCGCAAGAGGGTTCGCAAGTTCTTCGGACACATCAAGGAAGTCGCGGAGATGCCGAACCTCATCGAGGTTCAGAAGGCATCCTATGACCAGTTCCTGATGGTCGATGAACCTGCCGGCGGGCGGCTGGACGAGGGCTTGCAGGCGGTGTTCCGGTCAGTGTTTCCGATCTCGGATTTCTCCGGCACCTCGATGCTGGAATTCGTCCGCTACGAATTCGAGCCGCCGAAATACGACGTTGACGAGTGCCGTCAGCGCGGCATGACCTATGCCGCGCCGCTGAAGGT
>JAUXUN010000007.1 GCA_030680855.1 Aestuariivirga sp. | reverse complement strand
CGACCGATGCCAGAATGGCGATCGTCTTGTTTCTGGAGAAATGAAGCATTTACCGGTTTCTTATTTCGTTTCCGCTTTTGCGGGTTCGCCCTTGGCGCGCACATCGCTGACGCCCTGGCGCAGGACGCGGACTTTCACGTTTTCGCCCACTTCGACAAGCAGTTCCTTGTCGTCAACAACCTTGGCGACACGGCCAATGAGTCCGCCGCTTGTGACAACCGTATCACCGCGCGAAATCTTGCTGATCACGTCCTGATGCTCCTTCAATTTGCGCTGCTGCGGGCGGATCAGCAGGAACCAGAACACCGCCATTATCATCACCAGCGGCAGGATCATGCCCATGAAATCTCCCATCCCGGGCGAGCCTGCGGACTGGGCAAAGGCGGGGGTTACGAACATGGGGGCTCCTGATTGTTTTTGCCTACTGAAGGTTTGCGCGGAATATAGCGATGGATTGCGCCATTGCAACGCCGGATTTGGGACTCTTTACGGCGGCGGCCACGCAAGCTAAGAGCTTGGCATGGTTACAAAATCCCAGAACAGCCTGATTTCCCGCATTGCCGACGCGCTGGACCGCCTGGCGCCGCTTCCGCCAAAACCCGGCAATCTTGCGCGTTCCAGCGCTTTTATCTGGCATGCTTCACCGCCGACGCTTGAACCCGTGGCCAAAGTGAATCGGGTCGATTTGCAGTTGCTCAAAGGCATTGACCAGACACGCGACACGCTGCTGGAAAACACACGGCGCTTTGCCAAGGGCCTGCCTGCCAACAACGCGCTGCTTTGGGGGGCGCGCGGCATGGGGAAATCCTCGCTGGTCAAGGCGGCGCATCACCAGGTGAACGAAGAGCATGGCGGAAAACTGAAGCTCATCGAGATTCACCGGGAGGATATTGAAAGCCTCCCTGCCCTCATGACAATCTTGCGAAGTTCACCCAAGCTTTGCTTCATCGTCTTTTGCGATGACCTCTCCTTCGATGGGCAGGATACGTCCTACAAGTCTCTGAAGGCCGCCCTTGATGGCGGCATCGAGGGACGGCCGGAAAACGTCATCCTCTACGCCACGTCGAACCGGCGCCATCTGCTGCCGCGCGACATGATCGAGAATGAACGATCGACGGCAATCAATCCTTCGGAGGCGGTTCAGGAAAAGGTTTCCCTATCGGACAGATTTGGCCTGTGGCTGGGATTTCACAACTGTTCGCAGGATGAGTTCCTCGACATGGTCGACGGCTATGCAGCGCATTACAAGCTGCCTGTGAAAGGGGCGGCACTTCATGCGGGCGCCATTGAGTGGTCGGTCACCCGCGGCAGCCGCTCAGGCCGCGTGGCGTGGCAATACATTCAGGATGTGGCTGGCAAAACAGGCACCAGGCTCACGGCCAAATAGCGAAGGCCCGGCATTGCTGCCGGGCCCAGGCTTGCAGAGGATCTTACGTTCTCTAGTTCGATGCGGTTGTGGAAGCCAGGAACTTCAAGGGGTCCATGGCGGTTGCGCCTTTGCGAACTTCAAAGTGCAATTGCGGGCTTGAAACGGAACCGGTCTGGCCGGCCTTAGCAATGACATCGCCGCGCTTGACGATGTCGCCACGTTTCACAAATAGTTCCTTGGCATGGGCGTAGGCCGTGACCCAACCGCCTTCGTGGCGGATGAGAACAAGGTTGCCGTAACCCTTCAGCTCGTTTCCGGCATAGGCCACGACGCCGCTTTCAGCAGCGCGCACGCCGGTGCCCTCAGGCACGGCGATGTTGATGCCTTCATTCTTCAGGCCGTTGGGCTTGGCGCCATATTCTGAAATGATCTTGCCCTTCACCGGCCAGCGCATGCTGCCCATGGCGGGAGCCGCATCGACCGCAGCAGTTTGCTGCTGAACCGGCTTGGCGATGGGCACTTCCTGATCCAGCGCCGGCTTCTTCAGCGTGAGGCTCTGTTCCGTATCATCGGTTTCAACCGGATCGTCATTGGAGGCGATCTGTTCAGATTCTCCCGTGGCCGGAACTTTCGAGACAATGGGCTTGCTCTTCCCGCCCGGCACGCGGAGGCTTTGGCCAATGCTCAGGGACTGGTCATGGGACAGGCCATTCAGGTCAGCGATGGCGTAGGGCGACACGCGGTATTTGCGGCCCAGTGAAAACAGGGTTTCACCGCCTGCCACAGTATGCCTGCCGCCGGAAGCCTTCTTGGCCGGCTCATTGGAAACGAACTCGTCCTGGGGGGTGAATGAGGGCTTGGGAGCCCTGGCCTGGGCAACACCAGGGATGCGCAAGACGCGGCCGGTGCTGACTGTATAGGGAGGGGCGATGCCATTGGCCGCAGCGAGTTGGGCAACGGTCAGGCCGTTGGCCCGGGAAATTGAATAGAGGGTCATGCCCTGCTCGACCCGCACGGTTCCGCCTTTGGGAATCGAAGTGGTGTTTCTTGCGGATTCGACAGCCATGGGCTCGGAATAGGCGGGCTGCTTGTAGGCCGGTTTTTTGTACGTGTAGTTGTTGCCCGCATAGTTCGGCGAGCCGAGCGGAGCACTGGCCAGCGGGCGGGAGACGATCTTGTCATCGCCAGAAGATTCATAGGATGGCGCGAAGGTGGTGCGCTTCTTGGGAACCGAGGCCGTATAGACCGGATCGACGTCCGAAGGATTTTCAGTTGAGGCGTTATCGGCGAAGCGCTCGACGGAATTCGAGCACGCAGCCAGCATGACCGCCAAGGCCGCTGACGCCAGAATATTGAACTTTGAGAGCCCTTTTGGGGCGCTTGAATCGATACGCATACGCGAACTCCACCTACGAACTTATCGGCCGATAATGGCCCGTTCAGGTTAATGGAGGGTTTATGGGTGAGTCCTATCCCAATAATAATTCTGCATTATTCGACGATAACGGTGGCGCCGACCTCGACCCGGTTGAAGAGATCAATCACTTCATCATTCATCATGCGGATGCAACCGGAGGAAACCGCCCTGCCGATGCTCCAGGGCTGGGTTGTGCCGTGAATGCGGTATTCGGTGTCGCCGATATAGAGGGCACGGGCCCCCAGGGGGTTTTCCGGCCCGCCAGGCATGAAGGCCGGAATGACGTGGCCCTTTTTGGCTTCGCGCTCGATCATCGCCTTGGGCGGGCGCCAATCGGGCCAGCTTGCCTTGCGGGTAATCGCGTCCTGGCCTGCCCAGGTGAAGCCTTCGCGGCCCACACCAACCGGATACATGATGGCTTTGTTGTTAGGCAGTACATAATAGAGACGCCGCTCGGCAGTCCGGATCAGGATGGAGCCAGCCGCCAAGGGTTCATGGAAATCCACGGTGCGGCGGGACGTTCCCGGTGTTTCCAGCGGCGTGTACAGACTCGCGGTTTGACTGTTGGTCATGCCGCCATAGATCTTGAACATTCCGGGATCGAATTTTATCTGCCCTGCGTTGACCGACGTACCTATCAAAACGCAGCAGGCGGCCGCAGCCGCCAAAACACTTTTACGCATACTCACTCACCTACCTCGGCAAAACCCATGCCGCGTTTCGATTGTGGCTGATGAGCGTTAAGACCTGCTTAAATCTCCCGGCCCTCGGAATGGCCTTTCAACTTGCGCAACATGGCCCGGGCGCTGAGATGGCTGGTGGGATGACGCCATTTTACCGCCAACTCGGAAATGGGTTTCAAAACGAAGATGCGCTCTGCGATGCCGGGGTGAGGCAGAGTCAGTTTTCGCGTCGATCTGACAAGACCATGATAGTCAATGATATCCAAATCGAGGGTGCGGGGACCCCAGCGCGTCTTTCTGCGGCGTCCGGCTTCTTTTTCAATGGCGTGGAGCCTTTGCAGCAAGGCCAGGGGCGAGAGGTGCGTTTCGATATGGGCCACAGCGTTCACAAAAGGCGGCTGATCAGGCTTGCCGAAGGGTGCGGTGAGCAACAGCCTCGAAGCTTCGACAAGTTTAAGGTCATCGCGGTTGAGCGCCTGCAGGGCGTGCAGCACGCTTTGCTGCGGGGTGCCCCAGGGGCCTGATATGTTGCTGCCTAATGCGATGAGGATCATGGTTGCGGAATTTGCGGTTTGCTAGCCCTTGTCGCGCATAAGCCGGGATTTTTCACGATTCCAATCACGGTCCTTGATGGCGTCGCGCTTGTCGTGAAGTTTCTTGCCCTTGGCCAAAGCGATATCGATTTTGGCACGGCCACGCGGATTAAAAAAAATCTTGAGGGGAATGATCGTCAGGCCTTCGCGGGTGATGCCAACCGAAAGCTTCTGAATTTCCTTTGAATGAAGCAGAAGTTTGCGCGGGCGTTTCGGGTCATGATTGAAGCGGTTGGCCTCGCGGTATTCCGGAATGTTTGAATTCAGGAGAAAGAGTTCACCCTTTTTCATCGTGGCATAGGCTTCGGCCAGATTGGTGCGGCCCTCGCGCAGGGATTTTACTTCGGAGCCTTGCAGGGCCAACCCGGCTTCAAAAGTTTGAATAATTTCATACTCAAAGCGGGCGCGGCGGTTGTCGGCCACCACCTTGATCCCGGTCTGCTTGCGTGCCGCTTTTGCGCCACCGCTCTTTGAGGACATCTCAGTTCAGCAGCCCTGCGTGAACCATGGCGGCGCGCACCGTCTTCTTGGTTGATTCAATCACCGGTATCATCGGCAGGCGCGCATCGGGCAGGCAATGGCCCAGCAGGCTCACGGCATATTTCACCGGACCGGGACTGGTTTCAACGAACATCGCGTGGTGCAAGGGCATGAGCCGGTCCTGCAGCTTCAAGGCACCCGCATAGTCGCCCTTCAAAGTTGCGGCCTGGAATTGCGCGCAGAGGCGCGGGGCGACATTCGCCGTCACCGAAATGCAACCAACGCCACCATGGGCGTTAAAGGCCAGGGCCGTTCCATCTTCA
This sequence comes from Aestuariivirga sp., assembly GCA_030680855.1. Taxonomy (GTDB): domain Bacteria; phylum Pseudomonadota; class Alphaproteobacteria; order Rhizobiales; family Aestuariivirgaceae; genus Aestuariivirga. Next base: position 6,797 of record JAUXUN010000007.1, on the reverse strand, counting down.
CCGGAAAGCTGAATGAACTTGTCGCCCGAGGCAATGCGCTGCATGGACGGCCTGGCCAGATCGGCGGAGGCATCCTTGGTGCCAACAATGTTGGGCACGTCCTTGGCCAATCGCGCCAGCGTTTCCACCGAAATGTTGGCCACGGTGCGGCCCGGCACGTTGTAAACAAAAATCGGAATCTTGACGCTTTCGGCCACGGCGCGGAAATGGGCATACATGCCATCCTGGGTCGGCTTGTTATAGTAAGGAACGACAACTAGGGCCGCATTGGCGCCGGCCTTCTCGGCATGGACCGTATATTCAATGGCTTCGGCCGTATTGTTTGAGCCTGTCCCGGCGATGACCGGCACCTTGCCGCCCGCCTCTTCGATGCAGATTTCGACGACGCGCTTGTGCTCGGCGGGCGAAAGGGTTGGCGATTCGCCGGTGGTTCCGACCGGGACCAGGCCATTTGTGCCTTCCTTGATCTGCCAGGCCACAAATTTCCGAAATGCGGATTCATCCACCTTTCCGTCCTTCATGGGGGTGATCAAAGCCGGAAATGAACCTCTAAACTGCACGGCAAACCTCGTTGTTAAGATATTGGAAACCTTCAGCGGCATACGACTATGCTGTACCGCAACCGGATTATCGGCACCTTAGACGTTCATATTCGGACCGGCAAGCAATTGCGTTTCGTGCCCTTTTGAGTCGTAAGGCTCTCGTAATTGGGCTATAGAGCGGGTTAAAACGGGCCAAAGAGCAGGAAAATTGATGCAGAATCGGGTACTTGGCAGACTGGTTATCGGCTCACTTCTCGTGTGCACCGCGCTTGCGGGCGCCACTGCGGTTTTCACGCCAGAAAGTGCCGTCGCCGCCAAACAAGCCACGAGCCCGGCCGTTCATGCCATCGAACTGGCGCTCAAGGGCCATTTCTCGGATGCGGGACCGCTGGCAAAACGTTCGGGCGACGAAGCTGCGGTCAAACTGGTCGAACTCCTGTACCTCAGGGACCATTGGGATGACGCGGGCTATAACCGCATCATGAATTTTCTCAACGCCGCGCCCAAGTGGCCGCTTGCCGATATGCTCATGAAGCGGGCCGAACAGTCGCTGTACAAGAACCGCGAACCGGCTGACCGCATTCTTGCACATTTTGTCAAGCGCCAGCCGATTTCGACGGAAGGAAGACTGGCACTGGCGCGGGCCAACATTGCCAGCGGCAACAGCCAGGCGGCGCGTGAGATCATCAGGAAAGTCTGGAGTGATCCCACGATTGATGCGGCATTTGAGAAATCGATTGCTTCCGAGTTTGGTTCGCTGCTCGATGCCGATGATCACAAGCGCCGCATGTGGCAGATGGTTTATGCGCAGGAGACCAATGCCGCCATACGCAATTCAAAGCGCTTGGGCGGCGACTATCAGAATGCCGCCAAGGTAGCCCAGGAACTGCTGCGCAATGTTGCAGGCGCCGACAAGAAGTATGACCGGCTGCCGGCGGCCATGCGCGGACAACTGGCGATGAAATATGCGCTGGTCCGCTACTTGCGGAAGCTGGAACGCTATTCAAAGGCGCGAACCATTCTTGCGACAATTCCGGCAGACGCAGCCGTTGGTGCAGGTGCTGACGCCTGGTGGGTGGAGCGGCGCATTGTGGTGCGTCATTCGGTTGGCATTCAGCGCCGGGATACGGTGAAGGCTGCCTATCAAATTGCCAAGGCCCATGGTTCGGCCACGGGATCCAACGCGGTTGAAGGCGAGTTCCTGGCGGGCTGGATCGCGTTGCGCTGGTTGAAAGATCCTGAAACGGCGCTCGGCCATTTTACCAAACTTGAAAAGATTGCCGAGTCGCGCACCGAGAAGGCGCGGGCTCACTACTGGATGGGCAGGTCCTATGGAGACCTGGGCGACAAAGCGAAGGCGCGTGAAGTCTACGCCCGCGCGGCCGAACATTCGACAATCTATTATGGCCAGCTGGCCCGTGAGCATGTCGGACTTGGCAAGGTTCCAAAAGAAATCAAAGGCGGGCAACCGTCTGCCGCTGCCAAGGCCAGCATCGAGCGCGATGAAGTGGCGCGGGCATTCAACCTGATGGTGAAGGCCAACGCCACGTCGTCGCTCAATATGTTTGTCTGGTCGCTGGCCAGCCGGTTCAACAGCGTCGATGAAATGAATGCGGTTGCGGCCCTGACCAAACGACAGGGCGGCACAACGATGGCGCTGCGGCTGGCAAAAGCAGCAGCGCAGCGCAATGTTGACATTGATGATTGGGCCTATCCCACAAAGGCGCTGCCGAGCTGGAAGCAAATGGGCAAACCGGTTGAGGCATCACTGGTCTATGGCCTGTCACGGCAGGAAAGTGAGTTTGATCCGCGCGCGGGAAGCAAAGCGGGCGCGCAGGGACTGATGCAAATCATGCCAGGCACCGCAAAGCTTATCACAAAGCAATATCGCATGCCCTATGAGCCCGCCAAATTGATGGACGATCCGGCCTATAATGTGAAACTCGGAGCGGCGCATCTCGGCGATTTGATTGCGGACTACAACGGCTCATATATCCTCACCCTGGTTGCTTACAATGCGGGGCCACGGCGGGTGAAGGAATGGGTTGCGGAATACGGCGATCCGCGCGGCGGTTCGGTGGACCCCATCGATTGGGTGGAATCCATTCCCTTCCAGGAAACCCGGCAATATGTGCAAAAGGTCTTGCAGAACACGCAAGTTTACCGCGCGCGCCTCGCACCCGGAACCATGCGCAGCATGACGGCTGACCTCAAGCGCGGCGGGCGGGCGGAAATCAACGTTGCCGCAAACGAGGACAAAGACACCGAGAGATGTGCCGGTGGTTCCATCGGCGCTCTCATTGCGAGTTGTGACTAGCGCTTCCGGTTATGCGCCTGTCCATTTTCAAACTGATGATGGCCTGAGGCTGTTTGCGCGAGATTACTCTTCGTCGCTCTCGGCTCTCACACCCCTGCTCTGCCTTCCGGGCCTCACACGCAACAGCAAGGACTTTGAACCGATAGCGCCGTGGCTGGCGCAAACACGGCGGGTAATTGCTCCGGACTTTCGGGGCCGTGGCCTGTCGCACTATGCGAGCGATCCGGCGTCCTACCGGCCAGACATTGAACTCATTGATGCAATTGCTTTTTTGGATTTTTTGAAGATTGACCGCGTGGCGGTTATCGGAACGTCGCGTGGCGGCATCGTTGGCATGCTGATAGCGGCATTTTTCAATGACAGGCTCGGCGGGTTGTTTCTCAATGATGTCGGGGCGGAACTGGACAGTGCCGGGTTGCTCCGTATACGGAGTTACCTCGGGGTTCAAAGCGAATTTACCTCATGGGAAATGGCCGTTGCAAATCTGAAATCCAGCAACTGCGGATTTGAATCGCTCACCGCCGATGAATGGCGGGCCTTTGCGCAGCGCGTGTTCAAGCCGGTGAATGGAGTGCCGCGGATCGACTATGACCCGGCTTTGCTCCGCACATTTCCGAGCGTTGAAGACATCACGGCAGGACGCGGCGCAAACCTCTGGGAGTTTTTTGGCAAGATCGGAAATCTGCCCGTTTCTCTCGCGCGCGGGGAGCATTCCGACCTCTTGAGCGCCGCCACAGTCGCGGCGATGAAACAGCAGAACGCCGGGCTTGACGCAACCACCATACCGAAGCGCGGGCATGCGCCATTTCTTGATGAAGCACCAGCAAAGGAAGCGCTGATGCGCTGGCTGGCGCGGGTCGATGCAAAAGAAAAAGGCCGGTAACCCCGGCCCTGTCCTTGTTCAAAAATCAGATTACTTTTTCGTGCGCGTGCCGGATTGGGCCTGGCCCGCCTTGTTCTTCACGCCGCCGGTTCCGAAGAGCTTGCTGAACTCCTCTTCCTTGCCCGCTGCCAGAAGCCTGCATTGCCTGGTCCACTCTTCGCGCTTGATGCGGCCATTGAATTTCAGGTGATCATCAACCCATTCGATTTCCTCGGGCGTCCATGCGGCGATCTGGTCAAAGTGGAAAAAACCAAGGTTGTGCAGCACTTTTTCATTCTTCGGGCCAACGCCGCTGATTCTCTGGAGCTTGTCGGCCTTGCCGCCGCGGGCCGAGGAAATGCCCTTCGGCCTTGCCATTTTACCAGCAGGCGCCGCCCGCTCGGCCGCCTTGGGGGCGATGGGTGCTGCAACATGGGCCACTTTCGCCGGCGCGACTGCAACTGGCTCCAGGACTTCAGCTTTGGCCTCGCTAAACATCAGGCGCGCGAGGTAGCCAAAGATGCAGCCGACGAAAAACGCAAGGAGCATCCAAAGGACAAGTTCCAAAAGATAGTGTGACATCATTTTTTCCTTTGTTAGCCCTGGGCCTGGTTATTTTCGCGGCTGCAGGTTACCCAGCCAACCCAGACGCCGAGCGCCAGGCTCAACAGCACAAGCCACCAGTTTTGCTCCACAACAATCCAGGTGTCATTAAAATTGAAAAGCTCGTTCATGTCATTTTCCTTATTTCACCAGGGTGATTTCAACGCGGCGATTCTTCTGCCGCGCCGCGGCGCTTTTTTCCGTATCGGCAGGCATCGAGTAACTGAAGCCGTGCGTACTCAATCTTGGGGCATCAACGCCAGCAGCAACCAAGGCGCTGACCACGGTCTGGGCGCGCGCCTCGCTCAGTGCCTGATTAGACAGCCTGGGGCCGAAAAAATCCGCATGGCCTGCGACCTCGGCCCTCATCGTAGCACAACGCCGGTCATTGAGAAGGGCGGCATACTGATTCATGGCCGCATCGAGCGGCGGCTTCAATTGCGTGTCGTTAAATGCAAACCTTATCGGGAAGGCGGCGCTGATCCCGGCCAATGCCGCGGCGCAGTCATAGGCTGGAGACGCTGGCTGAGAGGCGGCTGGCTGAGAGTCGGCTGGCTGTTCGGCAGGCGCAGGGATTTGGGCTGCCAGAGGCTCTGGCTGCCGGGCAGGTGCTGGTTGTTGAGACTCCTGAGCCGCGGGGGCCTTGATATTCAGTTCAAAGCGGGTTTGATCAAATGATTTGCGCCCGACCTTGTCGGCGGTTTCGACAACCACATCGTAACTGCCGGGTTCAAGCGTTAGCGGAACCGCAAGGCTCCAGTTTCCCTGGCCGTCGGAAACCAGATTGTTGCCGTCACCGCCAAGTGTTGCTTCCAGCACGGCAGCGGGAATGGACACTTTCAGGCTGGTGGCGTCACCCTCGGCCCAGGTTCCCGTGATTACTGATGGCGTAACATCACTGGCATAGAGGGAAACCGTGGGAGACGCGGGTGCGGCCGCGTCAACGATGATCGTCGAGGTAATGGCCAGGCGCTCGCCTCCGGCATTCACGGTTTCCACCGCGACATCGTAGGCGCCATCTTTCAAAACCGATTCGGACTTTAGTTTCCAATTCCCGGCGCCATCGGAAGAGAGGGCTGCATCGGTGCCCAAAACATAGCTCCTGCCCGCCAGTGAAACTGAAAGCCCAGTGGCCGCCGCTTCCGGCCAGGTTCCGGCAAGGGCTGGCCGGGCCTCCATGATGGTGGAGGAAGTCAGCGTTGGTCCCGCGATGATCGCTTCGATGGGGGCCGGGATCGGCGTTGCCGGAGCCGCCGGCAGTTCCTGAATGACAATCGCCGCGGCGAGCACGGATTTCGATATGTTTCCGGCCTCATCGCTGGCTTCCATGGTGACATCGTAGGTACCGGGCCGGAGATCAACAACAGGGGCGAAACTCCAGTTGCCCTTGCCATCGGATTTCAGGTCTTCGTCCTTGCCGAGGGTCCATGTTTGATTCGCCAGCTTTGCCGTGAGCGAGGTGGCGCCATCCTCGACCCAGGTTCCATTCAGGGTAAAGGGCCACTGGATGCCGCTTGCTAAGGGCGTGATGGCAGGTGCCGGGGGTGCAACCGTGTCAATGACGAGTTTTGCCGGTATGGTGGTGCCGATGACCGGGTTCACGCCATCGGAGTTCCCGGCAGTCACGTCATAGTTGCCGTCAGCCAAGGCAGCGGATGGCTTTAGCGTCCAGGTCCCGGCATTCGAGATCAGTTCCGGGTCGGTTCCGAGGTTGAACGCTTTGCCGACAAGGGTAACAGTCAGGGTTTTGGCGGCGCCCTCCTGCCAGGTGCCGGTAATTTCCGGGGTGGGGCTATTGGAGACGAGGGACTTTATCCGGGGGGCAATGAGCGTAACGGGCAGCGGCGCCACAACACGCGCGCCATTGATGACGGTGCGGACGCCGTAGACGCCGGCAAGGGCATTAACAGCAGAATCAATGGCTTGCTGGCTGGGGGCATCGCCGCCGAGGCTGGCATCGCGGCCATCGAATGTGGTGACGGCCCAGTCGGCGCCGATGGCGGAGAGCTGTTCGGTCGATCTGGCGGAAATGTCCCGGAAAAGTGAGCTGGTGTTAAGCCAAACCGCCGACAGGGTTGGCAGGGCCACCATGGGAAGCGCCCAAAGCAGCCATTTCCCAGGTTGCGGTTTCCACATTTGTTCCCCCTGTAAGCAAAGCTGAAACGGCCCCAACGGGTGGAGCCTGCGCTGACTTGCGTTCAGTTTGTTAGCATCGAAACCGAGTCGCAACCAGAAGGCGGGCGCAACCAAACGCGATTTGTTAACCATGTCTTAAGTTGTTGAACTTGCTTGGCATAAAGCTGTTGTTAAAGACTCCGGCAAAACTGTTGCCTTTGCGCCACATATGGCGAAATTCTGGAAAAGTGGCGGCGTTATGCGTTGACCTTAACGGGCAATCGCGTTGATAACATCTGTATGTGCGGGATTCGTGCATTGCCTTCCCTACTCATTGCAGGGGATCGGGGGGCTACTC
>JAUXUN010000085.1 GCA_030680855.1 Aestuariivirga sp. | reverse complement strand
TCGCTGGGCAACGTCGGTTACGGCTATGACGGTGCCTGCAGCTGCTACTACATCGACAATTCCGATGTCTATACCAACCCGGGCGATGCGGTTCAGCTGCGCCTGAGCTGGGAAAGCGGTCCGATTGGCTTTGCAGTTGCCCTTGAAGACGCGACTGGCAGCAATGCTTTCTCGACTGCCGGTGATAATGATGGCTTTCCTTCTCTCGGTCTCAACGACGGTCTAGGTGTTGCGGCTGAAGTCAAGTACAGCGGCGATACGGTGAGCGGCGAGATTTCCGCCGTTTGGCGTGAGGGGGGCGAGTATGGTTATGCGCCGCACCTTGGCGGCGCACCGCATCGTGTGGACGGGTCTGACAGCTACGTGCTTGGTGCTGGTCTGGGCTTCGCGCTTGGCGATATGGCAAGCATCTCTCTTGCTGCCAACATTGGCCGGACGAACTATGACGCGGACTTCTGGAACGTCAACGCTCTCGTGAGTGCGAACCTCAGCGACTCAGTCCACGCTGAACTCGGCGCTGGCTACAAGCATTATGACGAAACCGATGGGGTTAACTTGGGTGGGGGCCCTGCTAATCCCATACCTGAGCGCGACACTTGGGCGATTATGGGCGGTCTCTATTATGAGCCGGTGGCCCAGCTGACGATTGGTGTTGAAGCCGAATATAGCGAAACCGAACAGGACCATCTGGTTCCTGCTAACGGAAGTCGTACGGCTGAGGAAACGACAATTGATCTCGTCACGGTATACCGCTTCTAATCGAAGCACTTATCACCTAAAGAACGGCCCGCTTCGGCGGGCCGTTTTCGTTTTAAGCCTTGTTGTTGCCGTCATTTTCACCTATTCACGAGACATAGCTGAGCGAGCCCAACTGCCTTGAAAAAATCCCGCACCATATTTTCTTCATTCGCCGCCCTTTGCCTTGCTGCCTGTTCGGCAACACAAAGCGTTGAGCTGGAAAGCCGGGACATATCGGTCGAGCAGAACGCCGAACCGGCAGGTGTCGGCCCGGCAGCGTCTGTCGCCCATCTCCTGCCTTCTAGCGGGCCAACCTATGTGACGCTTACGGTTTCTGAAGTGGATCCCAATGTGGCGCCAGCAAAGTCAGACTACCGCAAGGCTGCAATCACTTCCGGCAGCGGTTTTATTGTTGAAGGCGCAGGCTATGTGATGACGGCCGCCCATGTAGCGGTGCGCAAGGGCAATTCCATTTCAGCGCGCGCTGCCAATGGCCGCATCTATTCAGGAAAGGTGATCGGTATTCTGCCTGGCAACGACATGGCCATCATCAAACTCCGGGGTTATTCCGGACGGGCCGTGGCTCCAGCCGCACCTGGATGCAGAATCAAAGGCGACCTCGTTTACACGCTTGGCAAACCTCACGCACAGGGTGACACGGCACGGGTAGGCGCACTGGAATCCCTGCATTTCGGCCGGGCCGTGGCCTATGGCAAGTTCGGCTATCCCGATGCCATGGTGCTGCAAATGGGCACTCAGAAAGGCGAATCGGGCGGCCCGGTGTTTGACGGCAATGGCCGCCTCATCGGCATGGTGGTCAGCACACTCTCGGATGGGACAGGCCGTTCCATAAATCTTGCCCATGCGATTCCATCCACAACACTGGCATCATACCTGTGCTCTCAGACATCGTGCAGCGCCACATGGTCAGCCCTTGCCACACAATCCATTGATAGCTGCACAAAAAGCTGATTCGCAAATTCAGGGATGAGATCAGTTGCTCATGCCGCAGCTAGAGCGCTTTAGTACTTAATCGAAACTCTTGGTGAAGGTGCCCTCATCCGGCCTGTCGGCCACCTTCTCCCATGCGTACCGCACGGGAGAAGGCGATAATCTCAAAAAACATTGGCCTTCTCCCGTCCGAAGGATGGGAGAAGGTGGCCGACAGGCCGGATGAGGGCCGTTCGGTGCATGATTCAATAAGTGACGAACATGCTCTAAAACTCAACCCCTGCCTGTTCGAGCACAGCCATGATGGGCTGGAGGTGCTTCTCATAGTTGCGCCAGCGGGCCACCGATCCCGTGTTGATAGGATTGCGAACCTGCAAACGGCTGAAGGTTTTAACAGTCACCTCCCGCTCGTTGAACTTGAGGCACGCGTCCTCCCAGGGCAGGCCCAGGAAATTCAATATGTTACGAACCTCAACTTCGGGGTTTGCCGTCAACTCTTCATATTGTGATTCATAGATCATGCCGGGCATCGCCGCCTTCCAATGATCCATCAGCCGCAAATAGTCGACGTAATATTTGCCGTAGGCCACCTGATCATAGGAATAGCTGTGAAATGCATTCATTGGATTCTGAAAAGCTGAAATGAAATTATCGAGGGGATTGCGTTTGCAGTGAATGATCCTGGCGTTGGGAAAACACAGGTGGATAAAGCCAAGGTTAAGGAAATTGTGCGGCATTTTGTCGACCGTGCGGCGGGCATCGGGAGCCAATGCGTTGACCAAATTCAAATATTGCCGAGGAACATCTTTCCAGAGCTCCGGGCCCACCTCAGTCACTTTGTTCAGGACCTGCCGCATCCCACCATTGCGGTTTGCGAAATTTGAGGACAACCGGCCCATGCGGGCGAGCTCACCAACGCCTTCGGCCTGGGAATGGGCTGCAATGATCTGTTCTGTCATTGTTGTGCCGGAGCGGGGCATCCCAATGACAAAAATGGGCTTTTCGGATTCGTGGCCGAATTGCCGGAATTTTTCAAAAACATCACGCGTGAAAACTCTTGATGCTTCGTCGACTTGCAAGACAAAATTCCCCAAATTGAATTTTGAAGTTGAAAGTTTTCGAGACCTGTCGAAATTCAAGAAAGCGTTGTCATAATCGCGACCATTTTCATGCATACGGCCAAGGCACAAAAGAAGCACGCTGCGTTCTTTGTTATTCAGGCCCGGCAATTCCAGTTCCCTGCGTACCTGCCCGGCATAATCTGACGTGTGATCATTCTTCTGCAACAGGGCAATCGCAATCAGACCTGTCACTCTATGTTGCGGCGCGCCTACAGCCAGATTGTAGTCGGCTTCAGCCTCTGATACTCGCCCCAGGGACCTGAGACAATCTGCCCGGTATAAACGAATAGTGGAAACAGAGGCGGGTGGCGCAGATTTGAGGGCCAGGTCATAATAAGGCAAGGCGCGAGCGCCCTGGCCGGATTCATAATAATATTTCGCCAGCTCCAAGGGCGCCTGGTACAGGGTTTTATCCATGGCAAACGCTTTATGAAGAATATCCGGAGCAAACTCGATCATGCCGAGCTCAACATAGAGCTTGCCCAGGAACACCTTATAAATTGCATTGTCAGGGGCGAATTTTACAGCCGCTTCAGCGTAGGAAAGTGCATCGGATTTCTGCTGATTTCCAGCCAGGATAAGTGCAATGATGAAGTTCGCCGTCCCATCGTTGGGATGTTTTGCGTACAAGGCATTGGCTGCTTGCCAAGCTTCATCATCCTTGCCACTTTCTGACAGCTTGGAGATCCGTACAAATTCCAGCGAAATTTCCTTGGCGAGCGATGCCGCAGCATTCGCCGGGCTATGGGTCTTGGATTTCAACTGGTTCATGGCAATAGCACCGTCGTTCCGGTTGTTTTTCGCGCGGCGAGGTCGCGATGGGCCTGGACGACGTCGGCCAGGGCGTAGCGCTGGTTCACCGGAATTTTGACTTTTCCGGATTGCACCACGTCGATGAGGTCAGCGGCGGTTTCCTGCATCTCGGCTTCGGTGGCGATGTAGCTGCCAAGGGTCGGGCGCGTCACATAGAGCGAGCCCTTGCTGGCGAGAATGCCAAGTTCGACGCCAACCACCGGGCCGGAGGCATTTCCGAAGCTGACGAGGAGCCCGCGCGGGCTGAGGCAATCCAGCGAGGTCAAGAACGTCGCCTGGCCAACGCCATCATAAACCACGGGCACGCCTTTGCCGCCGGTGATTTCCTTTACGCGCGCTGCGACATTTTCGGTGGACGAATTGATGACATGGGCGCAGCCGTGGGCCTTGGCGATTTCCATTTTGGCTTCTGAGCCTACGGTTCCGATGACAGTGGCGCCCAAGGCCTTGGCCCATTGGGAAGCGATGAGGCCAACTCCGCCCGCGGCGGCGTGGAGCAGAATTGTTTCACCAGCCTTGACCTTGTAAGTGGCACGCAGCAGATAACGCACGGTCATGCCTTTCAGCATCATGCCGGCGGCAGTCTCGTCGCTTATGCTTGCTGGAATTTTAACAACGCGCGCGGCTGGAATGTTCCTCGCCTGTGCATAGGCGCCAATGGGGCCGTTGCCATAGGCAACGCGGTCTCCTACCTTGAGGCTGGTCACGCCCTGCCCCACTTCCTCGACAACGCCCACCGCCTCCTGGCCCAGGCCGGACGGGAGCTTCACGGCATAAAGGCCGGAGCGGTGGTAGGTATCAATGTAGTTCAGGCCGATGGCCGCCTGTTTAATGCGGACTTCCCCGGGCTCCGGCTTGGCCAGGTCCACGGCCACCAATTGCATGACCTCCGGCCCGCCGGTTTTCTCGATACGAACAGCTTTCGTCATGCGTTTCCCGCTTTCCCTGAAGTCTCGTTCATTGGCCTCTTAATGCCTCAAATTGCTTGAAAAACCAAGCCGGTATCGGCAAACACTTAAACCTCCCAATTGCAAGGAATTCGCTTCCATGTCGCTTTCGGTATCTCCTGCCATTTCACGGATTGAAGCGCCGCCCATTTCCGAGGCCATGACGTGGGTGCGGCCCGGCGCGCGCAACCGTGCGCTTCTCGATCTTTGCCAGGCGGTTCCGAGCTATGCCCCGGCGGAGGCACTCCAGGCCGAAATCGCGGGCCTTGCCCGGGATCCGGCAGTCCATCTCTATACGGACATCCACGGCATTCCGGAACTTCGCGGCGCTTTGGCACGGCATATGGCGGCGGATTATCGCGGCCACATCGATCCGGAGAATGTCAGCATCACCTCGGGCTGCAATCAGGCGTTTTGCGCCGCCATCATGGCAGTGGCGCAGCGCGGCGACAATGTGGTGCTTCCAGTGCCCTATTATTTCAATCACCAAATGTGGCTGGACATGCTCGGGGTGGAGAAGCGCGTGGTTGCAGCCTTTGCCGAGGGCCGCGCCTATCCGCTGCCCGAGGAGATGGCGGCTGTCATCGATGACAGTACGCGGGCCATTGTCCTTTGCTCGCCCAACAATCCCACAGGCGCCATCTATCCCCCACACGTAATCGAAGGCTTCTATGATCTTGCGAAAACCCACGGAATCGCCCTGATCATTGACGAGACCTACAAGGATTTCCGCGCCTCGCCGGAACCCTTGCATGGCCTTTTCGCCAGGCCGGACTGGCGGGATACTTTTGTCCAGCTTTACAGCTTCTCCAAGGTCTTCGCGATGACCGGCTACCGCGCCGGGTCCATAATTGCCGGAGCCAAGGTTCTGGCGGAAGCTGAAAAGATTTTGGACTGCATCGCCATCTGCGCCCCGCAGATTTCACAGCGCGCGGCTCTTTTCGGCTTGGCAAACCTCGCGGATTGGAAGCGGGGAAAGCAGCGCCTGATGGAAACACGCCGCGGGGCCCTGCTGGCCGCCTTCAACAATCCCAGGCTGGCCTACACGCTCATCAGCTCCGGCGCCTATTTTGCCTATGTGAAGCATCCGTTTTCAAAGCTTGCCGCCAAGTCCGTGGCCATGCGGCTGGCGGGCGAGCATGATGTTCTCTGCCTTCCCGGCTCCATGTTCGGCCCGGACCAGGACTCCTATCTCCGGTTCGCCTTTGCAAATTCACCGGCCGAAGACATGCCTGTTTTGGTGGAGCGGCTTATTGAAAGCCAATACTGAGATGATCGAAGGCTTGAGCCACATCACGTTCATTGTGCAGAATTTGGACCGGATGGAGGAAATTCTGGTTTCCGTTCTTGGGGCCCGAAAAGTTTATGACAGCGGGGACAATACGTTCTCGGTTTCGCGGGAGCGATTCTTTCTCGCCGGAGAAGAGGCGGCACCGGTTTGGCTGGCGATCATGGAGGGAGAGAGCCTGCCGACACGGACCTATAACCACGTTGCATTCAAGATTTCCGAAACGGACTACCCTGCCAGTCTCGAGCGGGTTCAGGCCCTTGGCCTTGAGGTCCGCGAAGGACGGTCACGCGTTGCGGGTGAAGGACGGTCAATCTATTTCCACGACCACAACAATCACCTGTTTGAGTTGCACACAGGGACGCTGGAGGAAAGACTGAAACGTTACATAAGTAAATAGAACGAGAGACGCGCTGGTGATCAAGAGGCCCTCATCCCCCTTCGGGACCTTCTCCCATGCAAGAGCACGGGAGAAGGCGATAAACTGATGGGCCTTCGCCCGTGAGCGAAGCGAATGGGAGAAGGTGCCCGACAGGGCGGATGAGGGCCCTTCGGTGCAACGATCTCCGATTACGACATCAATTCTTCTGCGACCTCACGTAGGTGATGTAGCCACGCACGTCGGCGGCGGGCTCGGCATAGGCTTTGCCCAGCGACTTCTCCATCGCCGCCATGTAGGTCTTGGCCCAGGCCGGAAGCGGGTAGTCGATTACGGCGAGGAATTCGAGCGTGACAGCAAGGCGAATATCGGCGATTGAAGGTTTGGCCCCGCCGATGAAGGGCGTTCCATCCATATAGAACTTGTGGAAAACTTCGAGCGGCTCGGCAATGGCGTCTTTCGCGGCTTTCTGGGCCGCGGCTTTCTGCTCAGATGTTCCATCGCTGCTTCCGACTTCGCCTGCATATTGCGGGAAGCCGAGGGCCGGATAGGTGGCGCGCGCCAGCAATGGATAAAGCGTGCCAATGAGATAGAACATGGCGCTGTCGATCATGGCGCGCTTGGCCGGCGCCTTGGGATAGAACTTGGTCAATTCATGCTTGTTGCAGAGATACTGCATGATGGCGCAGCTTTCCCAGAGCACGCCCTTGGGCAGGCCCTTGGCTTCCATCATCGGCGTCAGGTGGGCCGGGTTCATGGCGATGAACTCCTTGGTGCGGGTCTTGCCGTAAACATCATCCTCAGTGAACCCTAGCTTGGCGGCGCGCACGAAGACGCGGACGGCCATGTTGTTCACACTTGGTTTCAGCACATGCAGTTTCATTTTCTTCCTCCCTTTAATACTCAGTACGGATTCTTTGGCGACCGGTCTTCCGACAGTGACGCGTTCTTTCGCGCCATCAGCGCTTCTATCGCATCGGCAAGATGAACCTCGGCGATGTTGTAGTCTCCGCGCGAGACGCGGATTTTATGGGCCTCAAACAGGACGTCTGCATGGGTAAGGCCATGGGGTGGTTCGAAGCGATAGGAGGCCAATTCGACCAGAAGGCCGAGCGGATCGGTAAAATAGATCGAATCCATGAAGCCGCGATCCTTCACGCCGCTGTGTTTTATCTTGCGGTCGTCGAGGCGTTTCACCGCCTGCAGGAAGGTAACACGGGACACAGAAAAGGCGATGTGATGGACGCAACCCGGCTCGGTGGGGGTGCGGCGGGGATCGGGCTTGCGGCCCTCATCGGTGAAGATGGTTATCAGGCGCCCGTCGCCGGGATCAAAATAGAGGTGGCTTTCGGAGGCGCGGTCCAGGTTGGGCTGCTCGAAAATGAATGGCATGCCAAGCACCCCTTCCCAGAAATCAATGGAGGTCTGGCGGTTGGCACCCGTGAGGGTGATGTGGTGGACGCCCTGGCTTTGGAGTTTTTGCATGGGATTACGCCTCGTGAGCTAATGCTGGACCAGTTTGGACTTGTATTCACTGCGCTGCAGGCTTTCGTAAGGCACAAGTTTGATACCGGCCGTGAATATCAGCACACTGCGCAGGCGGTCACGGATGGCTTCGGCTAAAGCTGCATCGTCCGCCTTGCCCTTGGCAAGTTCAACCTCAATGGGAAGCGGCGGTTCCTGCTTCACGCCGGGTTGTGCCGGCTTTACCAGAATATGGCCGCTGACCTCAGGCACAAATTCACTGACCACCTCGCGGATGGCCGATGGAAAGACATTTACGCCGCGCACAATGAGCATGTCGTCGGTGCGACCAATGCAGCGGATGCGCGGCGCGGTGCGGCCGCATTTGCAGGGGCTGGTCCAGACTTCGACATGGTCCCTGGTGCGGAAGCGGAGCAAGGGTGCAGCCCGGTGCTGAAGATGGGTGAGCACCAGTTCGCCCCTGGCGCCGTCCTGCATGGCAATTGGAACACCGCTGTCGGGGTCGATCAGTTCCGCGTGGATGAAGCCGCGGCCACCCAGATGCATGCCCTGCTGATATTCGCATTCGCCCCAGAGGGAGACGCCGATATCGCCGATGCCCATGGCCTCAGTTACCCGGGCCCCCCAGCCCTCCTCCAGCTTCTTCCTAAAGGCGGGTTCGCCGCCACCGGGCTCTCCTGCCACTAGCACGCGCGTCACGCTGGAACCCCTGAGGTCAAAGTTCCTTTCCGCTGCCCATTCAATGAGATGGGCCGCATAGGAGGGGGTGAGCACGGCGGCTTCGGGCTTCAGCATGCGGATGGCCGCCATCAGGCGTTCAGTATTTCCGGTGCCCACGGGAATATGGCACATGCCCAGCTTATCGAACGCTGCCAATGCCGCGCCGGCCACGAAGGGGCCGGCATTGTAGGTGGAGACAATGCGCTGGCCTGCTTCAACGCCGGAAGCCGAATAGCTCCGGGCCGAGGTGGTTACCCAATTGTCGAGATCGCGAGCGGTCAATGGAATGTAGCTTGGCGTTCCGGTGGTGCCGCTGGTTGAATAGATTCGCATGATTTCGGAACGGCCCACGCACAGGTGGGAACCGATGGGGTTTTCAGGCGTACAGCTTGCCCGGATCTCACCCTTTTCGGTAAAGGGGAGTTGCCCAATGTCAGAAAGGCCTCCTGCTCCGGCCGGGCCAATGCCCGCTATCTTGAATTTCTTCTGATAGAAAGCAGAATGTCCGTAGAGGTAGTCAAGCTGGTTGCGGTACTGGGCATCGTCAATGACGTATTGCTCCGCCCACGGACGGGTTTCAATCTCGGGCGCAAGCATCACACCTTGTCTCCCGGCTGATCACTGCGATAGGCGGTCGCTTCCTCCGCCTTGCCCGCCAGGAGAAAGCCGATGGGATTTACCTGTTCTTCGGCAAGATGGGCGAGAATGCCCGCAGTGCGCGCCAGCAAGGGGATGGCTTTCACGACGTTAACGGGAAAGCCCAGGTCAAGCAGCACGGCGGCCATGGGCATGGAGACATTCATGACGAGCGGCTTGCCCCAGACTTTTGCGATTGCAAGGCGAAAGTGCCGCGCCAAGGCGACGTGGGGGCCGCTGACGCCGCGTTGATCGGCCAATTCAAGAATGCGCTCGGTGCGCGGGTCAAGCGGACGGTGCACGGGATGGCCAAAGCCCGGGGCCTTGCCACCAGCACTCTTGATGTCGCGGGCCATCTGCTCTGCCACCGTCTTTGCATCACCGCCGGCAAGCACTTTGGCCTGCGCTTCGGCTAAGAGTTTTGCGCAGAGGTCTGCGGTGCCGAGGATCACCGGGCCGCAGCCCAGCAACCCGGCGGCAAGGGCGCCCTGTAATGAGCCCGGATCGGCAGCGAGTGTCATCCGCGCGGCAACCGAGGTTGGCATCATGCCGTGCTCGGCGATGGCAACGAGCAGGAGATCGAGGAAATCCCGCTGCGTTTCGGTTGGCTTGCGCCCGGTGAGGAGCAGGTGAAAATATTCAGTGAAGCTCATGCGCCCCATGAGGTCGCGGCAAAGGTCCAGCCCGCGCACTTCGACACGATCGGGATAGGCCTGGCAGATGTGGCTCTCTGCGGCGCCGGTTTTACCAATTTGCATGTGTCACCCTGGGCTAAATGAAACCGCATCATATATCGGCCCTTGCTTTCGGCAAGGTCCGCAGATCAAGGGTTGGGATGGGCCGCCAGCCACGCCTGTACGCGGCGTTGCGCTTCGCCTAGCTGTTCAGGAGTCAGGCGCGCGGCAATCTGGTCGCGGTTGTCCGTTGCATCGGCCAGGACTTTCGGTGCCAGCGTCGAACCGGCCTTGACCGCCAGATCAAGCCACTGGTGCGCTATCATGAAATCCTGTGGCAGCCCGCGCCCATTGGCATGCATGAGGCCCAGATTATATTGGGCCTTGGCATAGCCTTGATCAGCCGCGAGCTGATACCATTTCACCGCTTCAACATAGTCCTGGGGAACACCGAGGCCATATTCATACATGGAGCCGAGGTTGTTTTGGGCGGCGGCATCGCCTTGGGCAATGGCTGCCCGGTACCACTTTATCGCTTCAATATAATCCTGGGTGACGCCCCGGCCGAGGTCGTAGCTGACACCGAGACGCAACTGGGCTGAGACGTAGCCCTGCTCGGCAGCAAGGCGGTACCACTTGGCGGCTTGGTTAAAGTCCTGCGGTACACCAAGGCCATTTTCGTAGCTGAGGCCCAAATCAAATTGGGCGGGGGCATGGCCCTGGACTGCGGCAAGGCGGTACCACTTTGTTGCCGCAGCGTAATCCCGGGGACCGCCACGTCCATTCGCGGCCATTGCGCCGAGGCTGTGCTGGGCAGGAGGATAGGCGCGGCCTGCAGCGAGGCCGAGCCACTTTACAGCCTCTGCGGCGTCCTGAGCAACGCCGTGGCCCACGTCATAGGCGGCGCCCAGATTGGCCTGGGCCGCGGCCAGGTCCTGATCCGAAGAGAGCCGATACCACTTGACCGCCTCTGAAAAGTCCTGCTCCACCCCCCGGCCTTCACCGTACAGGACCCCAAGGCCATTTTGGGCGGCGGCATTTCCTTGGCCGGCAGCGAGGCGGTACCACTTCAGGGCCGTGGCAAAGTCCTGGGCCACGCCCCTGCCCTTGTCATGCATCGCCCCAAGGTGGCCCTGGGCAACGGCATCACCCTGATCGGCGGCAAGCTGATACCACTTGGCGGCTTCGACGTAATCCAGCAGCACACCACGCCCCATCTCGTGCATGAGTCCGAGTTTGGCCTGGGCCGCCGCCAGGCCGTTACCAGCGGCCAGACGATACCACTTGGCGGCCTCGACGGTATCGCGCCGCACGCCGTTGGCGTTGTCGTAGATGGTCCCAAGATTGAACTGGGCCTGGGTAAACCCCTGATCGGCGGCGAGACGGTACCACTTCAAGGCCTCCGTAATGTTTTGCGGCACGCCTTGGCCATTCTCATAGCGGACCCCGAGTGTGAACTGGGCATTGGCCAGGCCCTGCCCGGCGGAGAGCCGGTACCATTTCTCGGCTTCGGCACTATCATGGGGCACGCCCTGGCCGTTTTCATACATGGCTCCGAGATTGTACTGGGCCGCGGCATGGCCCTGCTCGGCCAACGGCAGCCAAAGCTGAAGCGCTTCGGTGTAGCTTCGACCCATGTAGGCGGCCGCCCCGTCTTCATAAGGGCCCGCCAGAGCCGGCTGGCAGAATAGAACCGCCAAGCCAAAGAGCGTAACCTGCAATCCAGTTTTCATGCGGCGAGCATAAACAACATTTTGGGAGTCATGTCACGTTAAGCGAGCAGGCGTTTTTATTTCCCTGACATCTTACTGTTGCTCGCGTCTTTCTGGCACGAAACCAAACTTGATTTTGTCCGGATCGGCATCGCGCCCGTCGCACCATAGCCCGTGCAGAATACGCTGCGAACCGGGTAAGAACACCGTTCTGCCGTGCAGAACCCTCGTGTTATCCATCAGCAGCAGCTGCCCTTCACCGAGCAGGAACTCTGCATAGTTCGCCGGGTCCGACACGAACTCAATTATGGCCGCAATTCCTGCCCGAGCCATTGGATGAATTTGCAGCGACACGTCTGTTCCGTATCGGAATGCCATCGAAATACGGCCGTTACAGACTTCAAACACAGATCTCAGCGCCTCACGGTCATCGCGTTTGATCATGAATGCATCCGGCCTGAACAGCTCGGCGAGTGCTGCAGAATGATGCTGTTTCAAAAATTCATAAACATCTCCGGCAAAACATATGCGCGACAGACCACCTTGTTCAGCTGGCGTCTCACAGTAAATCATCATCATTTTCGGTGGGTGTTTCTCGAAAGACCCATCCGTATGTAAAAGCAAATCAGATGAGGTTGTATTTGCGTACTGAGGAAACCCAGGCAAACTCCGAATTGGATGCACCCCAGCAGAATCCGACAGTTTGTGCCGAACAGGGCTTCCGAAATGGCGCCCCAGTTTCGACAGAGCCGGCGATATTTCCGATTGGGAAATAGGCCTTTTTTGGATTATTTTAACGCAGCCATGAGTTGAGAACAGGTCAAGAACCTGCTCTGTTTCGACCCCGGCAGCTTCGAGCAAGTTTTCAACTTCGAGTTCATGTATTTTGGGTACGGCCATTTCTTGCTTTCAACGCTATTGAAGTCTTCCGGTTTTTCTTTCAAAGAGTTTAAGCACAAAAACTAACGTAACGGAAACTACCGCTATTTGACTACAAAGCCGGATTTCCTATCTCAAATCACATTTAATGCAACGCAATCAATCCAGTAAAAATTTGCCATGATATTCGCTTCAGCCAAAAACCTGATCATTCTCATCTCAAAGTCCGGCAACCGATATGACCCTGCGGATTTTGTGGATATCGGCAATCGCGCTGCGGCCTTTGCAACCGATGTCCGAGTTTATGTGGTTAGCAACGAAGTGCCAAGCAGTTCTCTTCCCAAAAGTATCTGGGAGTTTCCCACCCTCACCGTCGCGTTTAACAACAAATTAACGTTCATCCCTCCTCGGGGGCGGATAATTCACAATCGCAAGATTGAGAAGCTTGAACAGGCACGGATCCTTCGGCTGGCGGGCATTCCCATACCGCACTGCGAAATTTTCAGGCCCGGAATGACGCTCAATCCCGCGATTTGGGGTGATGTCGTGCTCCTTAAGCCCGCACCACTGGATGCGACATCTCATGGGGACAATATTCACATATTTCGCCGATCAAGCTTGGCCGCTATGAAGGCCGGCGACTTTCCACCGGATCATTTTGTACACAGATTCCCGATGATAATTCAGCAATTTATCGATACGGGAAAATTCCCTTGCAAGTACCGTGTTCTTACGCTTTGCGGTGAGGTCCTTTATGCCCAATTTAGAAAACTCATGGAGCCACGGCCCGACCTCGCATTGTCCGACGAAGTTTTGAAGTCCGCGCAAGTAGCCACTTCAGGTGGCTCATGTCAGTATTTTCACGAGGACTACCCTGATGTCGTGGAGTTCGCCAAAAAGGTGGCATGCGCCTTTCCCAATGTTCCGCTGCTTGGAGTCGACATTGTAAGAGATTTCACCAGCAATGAACTCTATGTATTGGAGGTTAATGCAGGCGGGAACACCTGGCACTTTTCTTCCAAAATGTGGGCCGAGCGCCGCAGGCAATATCCGAAAGTCGCTGAAGAAGCCAAGACTCAATACAATGCATTTGATGCCGCAGCCAGAGCGCTCGTCGGCGCGACGCGCCGTTGGGCATCCTGATTTTGCCGGGAAGGCGGCATCACCCTCCATTGTGCTCTGTGGCGAGCCTGACATTTCTCATAGCCGACGCCGAGCGTGAATTGGGCGTCGGGCAGTCCCTGCCCGGCAGCAAGCCGGTACCATTTCTCGGCCTCGACACTATCACGCGGCACCCAATAAATACCCCTTGACACTATATTCCTAGTGTGTCATTTGTGTTCCTGTTATGTTCTTTATGCAGGATAAGAAACACCATGGACTGGGACTTGGCCATCAAACGCAACAGCAAGGCGCTGAAAGGCATCATTGAGGTGCTTTTCGCCCTGCTGGGGTTGGACGGCACCGATGCGGCTTTGCGGATTCCACGGTCCCTCCACAGTGCGGTGCTGGGGGTGCTGCGGCCCGCCGAATCCGCCGTGCGGCGTCTTGTTGTCGTTGCAGCCCGGAATGTTGTGGTGAAGCTGGCTCCCTCGCGGCCCATGCCGGCGGGGAAAGTCATCGGGAAAGGTGGGGGATGTTCACTACCCTCCTTCCAGCTCTTCGATCCCCAGAAACGTGTGAAGCCCGTGCGGGCCATGAAAGTCAGAAGGATTGAGCCGCGCATTCGTTTCATCGAATACGATCCCCGGATTTGCGCCCTGTTTCCAGCGCCTAAGCCTGTTGTTATTCCCCCGCCGCCGCCCGATGGTCTGGCAAGCGCCGCGCGCCTCCACCGGAGACTCCAGGCCCTCAAATCCGCCCTCGAGGACCTTCCGCGCCAGGCCAAGCGTCTCGTCCGCCTGCAGCAGAGGCGGAAGGCCTCGCCATGGCCGAAGTCGACGACGCCGCTTAGGACGGGCCATCCGCCGGGCTACCGCCGGAAGCCCGTTCACGAGGTCGAAGAAGTCCTCATCGCCTGCGACTGGCTGGCCTGGGAGGCCATGAAGCCGGACACAAGCTGAAACAACAATCATCCGTGTGCGGATTAATTTGCTAGCTAGCCAGATCTGTCATCCCGGCTTTCGAGGCTGTGAATTAATAGCAGTTTTGCTCGATTTGTGATTCACTTGAGTCTGCTTAATTTGATTTGCAGGGGAAGGTTGAATGACGAAGGGCAAA
>JAUXUN010000023.1 GCA_030680855.1 Aestuariivirga sp. | reverse complement strand
CCTCGACAAACGCAACAACACGCTCACGCAGATCGTTCGACAATGGGTGCGGCATGGCAAATCACCTCCGCAAATCTTGAATCACATCTCAACTGATTTGCAAACCCCATTTCGATTCAACCTGACAGCGCGACGCTCTAGTGCTGAAATGCCACCACCCAACACATATTGCCATATGCTGGAAAATTGCCGTCCGAGCGAAACGTTGGTGTTCCCCCAGTGCGGTGATTCAAACAAGCTTTGCCCAAAGCTAATTTGGTGTAGCCCTGTGACCGCTTATTTCGTCGATGGACAAACGATAGTAAACCGGGTCCAACGGCCGTGCTGCACCATGAAGAACTGTTCTAGTGTAACCTGGTTCCCACCAAAATTCATGTTGTTGAAGCAGCTTGAAGGCCAGTTCACGAGCCTCCTGGCTCTTGTCGGTCTTGATCAGCTCTTCATATCGACCAAAAACGATAACGCTTGTCCATTCCTGAAAACTTGCGATTTCGTCCACTTGAAGGCAAGCGAGAGGGTTCGTACGCAGCCATTCGATTTTCTTACCGGCTGTGGAAAAGCTATAGATATATTGATCATGATAAGCAAAATAACAGGGTGTAATATAGGGGTGGCCGTTGTTCGCACAGGCAAGATGACCCAATCGGCTTCCAGCCAGGAAGTCCAAACTCGCCTTCCTCGTCAGTTCTTCAATGTGCATTGCGGGTCTCCCACTCGTTTGAAGAGTTGCTGAATTACCTCGTGCATTCTATCACCCTTTGTTCGCGGCCCGCATTTCAATCTGTACCCCATCTGCGACAAGATCACTGGGATGAACGACGACGGCTTCACCTGCGCTGAGCCCGCTGAGGACCTGCACGTCGCTGGAATTGATTTGACCGGTGGTGATCTTTGTCAGCTTCGCCAGTCCGCCCTCAACTTTGAAGACGGCCCAGTTCCCTTCCCATCTGAACAGTGCGCTTAAGGGGACTTTAAGCGCGTTCTCCGATTGCCAGATGGTAATATGCACGAACACCCGGTACTCATGGCCGAGGCCCGTCCACTTCGCCGGCGGATCGGTGAGTTCCAGAATGGCCTTG
Source organism: Aestuariivirga sp. (assembly GCA_030680855.1). GTDB lineage: Bacteria > Pseudomonadota > Alphaproteobacteria > Rhizobiales > Aestuariivirgaceae > Aestuariivirga. The sequence continues at coordinate 35,865 of JAUXUN010000023.1, read as the reverse complement.
ACGCGCTGTTCTTCAATGCCCAGCGCGGAAATCTTCGTGAAAGCCGCAGGATCGACGCGTTTGACGCGGGCCTTCAGTTCGTCCGGGCCGCCCCATCCGCTGACCACGGCCGGTGCCCCTGGTTTCACCTGAATTGCATCCGTGGACAGCAGGTCCACGGAGATTTCAGTGTCGAAGGGATTGCCGATCTCGACGAGCGGCGTGCCGGCCTGAATGACTTGTTCGTTCTTAACGGGAATCCGGAGAATTATGCCATTCACAGGTGATGTCAGGCTTATGCAGCAATCGTCCGACGGCTCGGCTTTGCTGCGTGATGCGGGTTCAAGCAATCTTGCTTCCGCTATTTCAAGATTGTGAAGCCTGACGTCGAGCTGAGCCCTGGCGGATTTAAGCTGCTGCTGGGCGCTATCGGCGTCAAGTTGGCGCTTTTCCAAGGCATTCAGGGCCATGACCTTCTTGCCAACGAGATAACTTGTCCGCTCGAGCTCGGCTTCTGCAAAACGAAACTCCTTTTCGGCCTGTAATACTGCGGTGCTGGCGAAGTCCCTCTCGGCCTTGGCAGCTTCGACGGCGGCGGCAAGTTCAACCCGCGTTCTTGCATCAAGCATTGTGGGATCAGCCGAACGGATGGCGGCCACCGTGGTTACACCCGCAACAACGTGGTCGCCGACTTCCCGGGGCGAACGCGCAACTTTGCCCGCAACTGGCGCAGAGACGGTATAGACTTCTCTAATTCGACTGATTCCTTCTTCATCCACAGTCAATTGCATGCGGCCCAAAACCGCCTTCGCCGCATCGACCTGGATCGGTTGTGGCCACATGAGCCATATGAAGGCGCCTACTATCCCCGCGAGAGCGGCCATCATGAGTATTCGTTTAATCCACTTGGCGGCCATGACTCTAATCCCTCGTTTTGAGTACGCTAACCAGATCGAGATTGCTGACCCGGCGCCGTACAACGAGCGCAGAAAGTGCCACGGCGACCATGACGATCAAGGCGCTGTAGGCATAGGTCGAGCGCAGCATAATGAAGGGCAACCGGTAGAGGTCGCTTTGGAACCCTTGGACAAGTGCAAAGGCAAGACCATATCCCGCCATCCAACCAATTGGAACGGCGGCGAGCGTAAGTAGCGCGAACTCCAGAAGCAGCAGGCGCGAGACCTCGTATTCGGTAAAGCCAAGCACGCGCAAGCTGGCGAGTTCCCTTGCCCGTTCGGCGAACTGAATGCGGGCGCTGTTGTAAACGACGCCAAAGGCGATGATTGTTGCAAGGCCGCAGTAAACCAAGATTTGAATATTGATATTTTCGGCAATAGTTTCCTGGAACTTGGCAAGGGAGACGCGCTGCAGCGACAACGCGGAGAGGGCAGGCTGCACTCTCACCTCTGCAAAGAAAGCAGTGCTTTGGGCAGGATCGAGAAGCATGTGAACGCCACTGACCTTCGGGCTCTCGCCGAGAAGCCGGCTCAACGCATTGATATCCATGAATGCCATCAAACCCACATAGCTCTGGATGATACCAACAACCGGGATATCGGTCTCAACACGGTTTCTGCCCAGAAATTCAGCATGAATGGTGTCCCCGCGCCCAACTTGGAGCTTGCTGGCCAGCGCTTCGCTCAGGACCAAGCCCGATTTGGGAAGCTCCACAGGTTTCAACTCCAAATCGAGTACGCGGCTTAGATCCACGGCTTGGGGTTTTCCCATGATCGCGACACGTTTGGCGTGGTGACCATGGGAGAGCTTGGCCACTACGGCGTAATAGGGCTCCGCCGTAAGCACGCCCGGCAGCCGCGCAACCTCCTGCAGGGCCTGTGCCGGCCGTGCCTCGCCAAACGCAAATGTGGCGTCCTGGCGGTCGGTCCGGTCGAATGTGACATCGATCATGTAGTTGATTGCGCCCACCGAGAACAAGGAACTGACAAGCAATGCAATCGCCAGGGAAATGCCAAATGTCGTAAGCAGCGAACGGAGCGGCCAGCGAACAATATGGCGTAGGACCATGATGGTGAGCTGCGACAGGTACTTCAACGGTTGCATGCGACCGGACCAAAACCGCTTGTAGGTGGGCGGGGCAGGCGGTTGCATGGCTATCGCTGGCGACAGCGCTGCAGCCCCGGCCACGGCCCGCATGGATCCAACAAATGCGGCCGCAAGGGACACAAGTGCCGCCACCACATAAAGTCTGGGTGAAGCAATGAATATCTGATAGGGAAAATGGAAGAATTTTGTGTAGAGTACGGTGAGCCCATGGCTGAGCCAGGTGCCCGCCGCAAAGCCTATGCCAACCCCCATGCAAGAGATGAGAAGCACCAGCTTTGCATAATGAACCGCTATTTCGGTCGGCAGGTAGCCGATTGCCTTGAGAAGCCCCACTTGTTCGCGCTCCAATGAGATCAGGCGTGCGAGCACCATGTTGATCAGGAACGCGGTAACCACCAGAAAGACCGGCGGCAGAATGCGGCTCATGGCGTTGAGCTGCTGGAGTTCGGCATCAAGAAAAGCGTGGGACAATTGGTCTTCACGGCCATATGCGCCCTCGCCGCCGTAGCGTTCAAGGATGTCATCAAGCGATTGCACGACATCTTCGACGATGGCGTTCTTGAGCAGGCGGAGCGCGACACTGTTGAAGGCACCTTCCAGGTCAAAAGCGCCGGCAAGTGCCGGTTCCCGCATCCACATAATGCCGAAGCGGCGGTCATCAGGCATCATGTCGCCAGGACCCAGCGCATAGATGAACTCCGGTGAAAGGACGATAGCCGCTACGGTGAGACGGCGTTTGGCCCCGTTCAGAACCGCATAAATCTTGGAACCGATTTGAAACCCATGGGCTTGTGCAAAACTCTCGCTGATCGCCACTTCCTGAAGGCTGCCGGGACTTGGGAGCCTGCCTGAGCGCAAATGGAGCTTGTTCAGCGTGTTTTCGCCGCTGGCAGGCAAGGAAATGAAATATCCGGTGGCGGGCAGCTCAAAGCCCTTGATGTCAAGCAACGCTGCCTTCACGATCCGCGTCTCGACCTGCGCCACCCCATTGAGCTGGCGTATTTCTGCGGAAACGGATTTGGGTGCTCGCACCGCAAAAGCAAAAACGTCGGCAAACTGGGCCCGGTCGTAGTAGACCGACCGGGTTTCCGAAAGGGAATTATAGGCACCCAGTCCGATCAGCATCGTCGCGACGCCAGCTGCCATCACAAGTGCAACAGCCAGGGACTGCGCCCAAAGACGCTTCATGTCACGAAAGAGCTTTCGGTCGAGCACACGCATGGCGGTTACCAACTGATCTCCGATGGATTTTGCCGTTTGGCATTTACGTGGGTGGAGATGATGCGGCCATCACCGAAGTTGAACACCCGGTGCGCCATCGACTGGATCGCCGCATTATGCGTAATGATCGCGGTTGTTGTTCCCAGCGTCTGGTTCACGTGGTCGAGTGCTTCGAGCACAAGAACGCCAATCTTGCTGTCCAACGCGCCCGTTGGCTCATCGCAGAGCAGCACATCTGGGCGTTTTGCAATTGCGCGGGCAATCGCCACGCGTTGCTGTTCGCCGCCTGAAAGCTGGGACGGAAAGTGGTCAAGCCGGTGCCCAAGGCCAACCAGAGCCAGCGCTTTCTCGGGGTCCATTGGATTGGACGAAATCTCGGTAACCAGGGCCACATTCTCGCGTGCCGTGAGGCTGGGTATCAAATTGTAGAATTGGAACACAAAGCCCACATGTTCACGCCGGTACTGCGTAAGTTCCCGTTCGCTGGCATTCATCAAGTCGTGATCGCGAAACCTGACCGTTCCCGAGGTTGCCCGGTCCAATCCGCCAAGAATATTCAGCAGCGTCGACTTGCCTGAGCCGGACGGCCCAAGCAGAACGGCGATTTCTCCTTCAAAAAGATCAATGTCGGCGCCACGCAAGGCATGCACCTCTACTTCGCCACTGCGATAGGTTTTCGTCAGGCCGCGACCTGAAAATACTGCTTCTGTCATTATCAGTCCCGGCAAGGTTTCGAGGCGAGAATGGGCGCGCGAACCCGCCCTTTCCTTGATCCCGATCAATGCTGTTGGGTAATTTGCGGCCCAAATTGAGCAAAATTGGAGGAGACAACCATGGCTAAAGCGATCACCATCCCGGTTAACGCGGTGCAAAAAAAATCATCTGTCGGGCTTGGCTTGGTGCCGCTTGTTGCCCTTGTTGTGGGCTCGATGATTGGCGGCGGTGTTTTCAGCCTGCCGCAGAATATGGCCAAAGCGGCTTCCCCAGGTGCTGTCATCATTGGCTGGCTCATCGCCGGTGTCGGAATGCTGGCGCTGGCTTTCGTCTATCAGGGTCTTTCAACGCGAAAGCCGAAGCTTGACGCCGGCCCCTATTCCTATGCCCGGGCCGGGTTCGGAGATTTTATTGGCTTTAATAGCGCATGGGGATATTGGCTCAGCGCCTGGATTGGCAATGTTTCCTATGCGGTTTTGATCTTCGGTGCCCTCAGCTATTTTGTTCCTGTATTCGGCTCAGAGGGAAACACCTGGCAGGCCATTGTAGGCGCTTCCATTTGCCTTTGGCTTGTCCATGCCCTTATTCTCATGGGCATCCGTCAAGCCGCACTCGTCAATGTGGTCACGACGATCGCAAAGCTGGCGCCGATCTTCATATTCATCGTGATGGCGTTGATTGCTTTCAACCTTCCCACATTCAATTTTGACATTTGGGGTGCAGGTGTTCCGGCCCTTGGCGATGTGATGACACAAGTCAAGAGCACTATGCTTGTGACCCTGTGGGTTTTCATCGGCATCGAAGGCGCAAGCGTCGTTTCCGCACGCGCCGAACGTCGAGCTGATATTGGCAGGGCTACCATACTCGGATTTGCAACTGCGCTCTCGGTGTATCTTCTTATCTCGCTCCTCTCCTTCGGCGTCATGACCCAGCCCGAACTTGCGGCACTGCCAAGCTCGGCCTCAATGGCCAATGTGCTTGAGAAAGCGGTTGGCCCGTGGGGTTCTGTGCTTGTCCGCATCGGCCTCGTGGTCTCGGTCGCAGGCGCTTTTCTGAGCTGGACGCTTTTTGCCGCCGAAATTCCCTATCGCGCAGCGCGCGAAGGCATGATGCCGGACGTCTTTGCAACTGAAAACGAGAGAGGCTCACCCATCGGTTCCCTTTGGATAACCAATATCCTGGTGCAGGCATTCCTGATCATTACCCTCTATTCGAACTCGACCTATCTCGCATTGTTCTACATTGCCTCCACGGCCATTCTGGTGCCCTATGTTTTCTCGGGAGCCTATGCGCTCAAGCTTGCCATGACCGGGGAAAGTTACGGCGTTGGCGATGGACGTAGTCGGGATATGTTTGTAGGAGCCATAGCCACGGTCTACGGTGCCTGGCTTGTCTATGCGGCAGGTCCCAACTATCTGCTGATGTGCGCGCTGCTCTATGCACCTGGCATTCTCGTCTACTGGTGGGCGCGCAGTGTTCGCGGCGAGAAAGCCTTCAATGTAATGGAGGTGGCAATTGCTGCCGGCATCGTGATTGCTGCCGGGATCGCGGGCTATTGGATGTGGACCGGCGCCATCAGCGCTTAATAGGGAAATAAATGACCGTATCCCAATCGATCGGCACCTATTCCGAAATCGGAAAGCTGCGAACCGTGCTTACCTGCCGCCCGGGCCGGGCCCACGAACGGCTGACCCCGTCGAACTGCGAGGACCTTCTCTTTGACGATGTCTTCTGGGTGCACGAAGCGCGGAACGATCATCACGACTTCACGACGAAGATGCAGGAGCGCGGCGTTGAGGTTCTGGACATGCATGATCTTCTGGCGGACATCGCCACCGACGCCACGGCATTGGCGTGGGTACTCGATCGGAAGTACACCGAGAACCATATTGGCGTCGGCATGCTGGACGAAATTAAGGACTGGCTCTGCCATCTTCCGGCGCAGGAAGTTGCCGAGGTCCTGACAGGTGGAATAGCCGTCTGCGATCTGCCCTTCAAGCCCAGTGGCATGTTCGGCCAGTATCTCGGCCCTCACGGGTTTGTGGCGCCGCCTCTGCCTAACCTGATGTTCACACGCGATACTAGCGCCTGGATTTATGGTGGTGTCACGCTCAATCCGATGCATTGGCCGGCCCGCCGCCAGGAGACCCTTCTTACCGCCGCCGTTTACAAGTTTCATCCCCGATTCAAGGATGAGAAGTTCGAGGTCTGGTGGGGCGATCCCGAGCGCGATTTCGGTCTGGCAACATTGGAGGGGGGCGATATCCTGCCGCTCGGCAACGGCATTGTCTTTGTCGGCATGGGTGAACGGTCGAGCCCGCAGGCTGTCGGCCAACTGGCCCGGGCGCTTTTCAAAAATGAAGTTGCGAGCCGCGTCGTCGCTTGCCAGATGCCACAATCGCGCGCCGCCATGCATCTTGACACGGTATTTACGCTGTGCGACCGCGCGGTCGCCACCAGCTTCGTGGAAGTGGCTGAGCAACTGCGCTGCTTCAGCCTACGTCCGGGTGACACGCCCGGGAGGATCGATTTCCGTGCCGAAACCAAGTCGGTTTTCAATCTCATTGAGGAATGCCTTGCCATCAGGAAATTGCATGTGATTGGCACTGGCGGAGATTCCTTTGAACAGGAACGCGAGCAATGGGACGATGGCAACAACGTCGTTGCCCTGGAGCCCGGCGTCGTCATTGGTTATGATCGCAATGTCCACACCAACACATTGCTGCGCAAGGCCGGCGTCGAAGTCATAACCATCCGCGGCGCCGAACTGGGCCGCGGCCGCGGCGGCGGACATTGCATGACCTGTCCGGTCTCCCGCGATGCCGTGGACTACTAGGAGAGATAACAATGCCCTTCAACCTTCAAGACCGGAGCTTTCTGACGCTTCGCGATTTCGCTCCGGCGGAAATCGGATTCCTCCTCAAGCTTTCGGCCGACCTCAAGACGGCCAAAAACACCGGAACCGAACAGCAGCGGCTCAAGGGAAAAAGCATTGCACTGATCTTCGAGAAAGCCTCCACACGGACGCGCGTCGGCTTCGAGGTCGCCGCCTACGACCAGGGCGCCCATGTGACCTACCTCGGTCCAAGCGGCACGCAGATCGGCCACAAGGAAACAATGAAGGATACGGCTCGGGTACTCGGCCGCATCTACGATGCAATCGAGTATCGGGGGTTCAGCCAGGCGACTGTGAAGGAACTGGCGAAATTCTCCGGCGTACCCGTCTACAATGGTCTTACGGACGAATATCATCCGACCCAGGTGCTTGCCGACCTCCTCACCATGCAGGAACATTGCGAAAAGCCGTTAAGCCAGGTGAGTTTCTGTTTTCTTGGCGATGCCGGCAACAACATGGGCGATTCGCTTCTGATCGGCGGGGCGAAGTTGGGAATGGATGTGCGGCTGTGCGCGCCGAAGGCCTGTTGGCCAGACACGGAAATTATCGCCTATGCCGAAAAGACCGCGATGGAAACCGGGGCGCATGTGACGGTCACTGACAATATTGAACAGGCGGTGAAGGACTGCGACTTCCTCTACACCGATGTCTGGCTGTCCATGGGCGAGCCGGATGCGAAATGGGCGGAACGTATCAACCTGCTGAAGTCTTATCAGGTGAACGCGCAAGTCATGAAGTTGACGGGGAAACCCAGCACCAAGTTCATGCATTGTTTGCCGGCCTTCCACAACACGGAAACCGAGGTTGGCAAGGACATTGAGAAGAAATTCGGGCTGAAGGCCATGGAGGTCACCGAAGAAGTATTTGAATCGCCAGCCTCAATCGTCTTCGACCAGGCTGAAAACCGGATGCATACGATCAAGGCCGTCCTCGTCGCGACGATTGGGAACTAAAGGCGTGCGCGTGGTCATCGCACTCGGCGGGAATGCAATTCTCAAACGCGACGAGGTCATGTCGGCGGAAAACCAGCGGCAGAATGTCAGGCGTGCGGCCCTGGCCATTGGCGAGGTGATTGCGGCCGGGCATCAGGTTATCGTGACGCATGGCAATGGCCCGCAAGTCGGGCTGATGGCGCTCCGGGATATGGCTTATGACCAGGCTCTCGCCAGTCCTGTCGATCTCCTGGGTGCTGAAACGGAAGGCATGATTGGCTACCTGATCGAACAGGAACTGGGAAACGTCATATCGACCCAGAATGAAATTGCCACGCTTCTGACGCAGGTCGAAGTTGATGCCTCCGACCCTGCCTTTCAAAAGCCGACTAAGCCGATCGGCCCCATATATAGCAGCAAGGAGGCAGCCGCGTTGGCCGACAAGCATGGCTGGGTCATGGTGCCCGATGGATCTCATTTCAGGCGGGCCGTGCCTTCGCCGCAACCCAAGCGCATTCTGGAGATTGGAGTTATCAAGCTGCTGATCGAGCACGATGTGACGGTCATTTGCACGGGTGGCGGCGGCATACCGGTAGTGAGGCGAAAGGACGGCAGCTACGCTGGCGTCGAAGCGGTGATCGACAAGGACCACGCAAGCGGCCTGTTGGCGCGTGAAATTAATGCCGATGCGCTGTTGATGCTCACCGATGTCGATGGCGTCTATCTTGGCTGGGGAACAGCGCAGCAACGCCGATTGGATTCCGTAAAACCGGATGAGCTGAATTCCTATTCCTTCGCGGCCGGAAGCATGGCTCCAAAGGTGAAGGCTGCCATTGACTTCGTGTCGGGCGGGCGAAGGATGGCCGGCATCGGCAGGCTCGAAGACGCATTGGAAATTTTAAAGCGGCGTGCCGGCACCGTTATTGAGGCATAACTTCGCTGCTATAAAATGAGCCGCCGTGAATTCCCAGTGTCGGTCTTGTTTTGATGCAGCCGTACCAGGCATTCCGGTTCGCGTCCTCGTACGACCCGCTGGCCTTTGAGCGGGCCCTTTGTCTCGCTGACAACTGTGTTTTGGTCTTCAATCTGATGGTTTGACGAGTAGAAGACAATGACCCAGTCGGCTGTCTTTCCCAGTTCGTGGGCCCTTGCGGTGTTTGAAAACAGCACAGTGAAATGCCATGGGCCGCGCTCCGTATGCAGGATCGGCAGCCACGCCTCGCCTTTTGGGTTGAAACGTTTTGGCGCGATGAGTTTAAGGTCTCCGGCTTTCGCCCTTTCCCGGTATTCCCTGTCAACGTCCAGGATCATCTCGATTGGCGGTGGCGGAATCTTTTGCGCGCCTGATACAAGGGGGCCCTTGCGCGCCAGAATGCTGGCCAACGACTGGCGGATGACCTTGCCCCGGCGTTCGCCGATCCCCGGGACCGTGTCCAGCCTCCCATCATGCGCTGCGGCCTCGAGGGCCTCCAGCGTGTCAACGTGCAAGTGTTCGTGAATGAGGCGGGCAAAGATCGGCCCAATTCCGGGGATGTTCTGAAAGGAAACTTCAGGATCGAGCCTTCCACGCATCCGCTCGAGCTGCGGCCATCTGCCGGTTGTCGTAAGCTGCACGATGGCACTGGCAATGGATTTTCCGATGTGGGGCAGGGCATCGAGTGCGTCGGCACCCCGCGCGGCGACATCAGCCACGTCATCCGGCAATTCTTCGATGGTCTTTGCGGCATTGCGATAGGCCGAGACCCGGAATTGGCCCGCATCCTGGTGGGCAAAAAGTGCCGCCGCGTCACGCAAGGCTTCGGCGACGACTCTGTTGTTCGCTTTCATTTGCGGTCCTCCCCATCCTTCAAGGCATTGCCTTTAATGGAAGGTCTGGACCACTCGCGGCCCTGCTGCTTTGCGCCACGTCAACTTTCTACTCAAAATTGCGATAGTTCGACGTGCCGGTGCTCCAAGGCCAAGCACATTGGAAATTAATGCTTTCAAGCGCGGACTGCGCCGGAAAGCTTACGCGGCCGCTGGTAACTGGCTTTCACGGCCAATGAAGTCTTTCGGATCGGCTCCGGCTTCCCGGGAAAGTGCCGGCTGGTCGAGCACTTTCAAGGTATGGTTGTTGATTTCAATCACCTTGTCATTCGCCAGTTTGCCCAATATGCGGCAGACATGTTCATTGGACAGTCCAAGCGCATCGCCAATCATCATTTGGGTGACGGGCAGGTCAATGCTGTATTCGCGCCTGCCGAGGTCCGTGCACTGGGCCCGGCACGTAAGCTCCACAATCAGTGCGGCAACGCGTTCGCGGGCGCTGCGCCGGCCAAGGCTGGTCATGTGTTCATGGGCCCGCATCTCGCTGTCGGATACGCGCTCGACAACCTGCATGGCCAAGGCGGGGCAGGTCGCCAACAGGCGGCGGAATTGTCCATGGGGCAGGGTGGCGACGTTGCAAGCTGTCACGGTTTCCACTCCATAGGAATTGGTGAGCCCGGTGCCAAATCCGACAAGCGCGCCGGCAAAGATAAAGTCAAGAATCTGCCGTTTGCCATCGGGAAGGGTTTGATAGCAGAAGGCCCAGCCGGACAAGAGCACGGCCACCACCTCGCGATCCTCGCCTTGGCCAATCACCGGGCAGTTTCTGTCGATGGTTTTCACTAGCCAACGGACACTATCAAGCCGTTGTCTTTCGCCGCTATCCAGTGGGAGAAGAGTCTGGTCATCCATGAGATGCCTAAACACCAGCGAATCTGCCTTGTTGTGATCAGGAGCTTTTGTATTGCAATTTGTGAACTGGGTCATCGTCTATCTCCCTATAGAGGCCCGACTGAAAGTCGGAAGGTATGGACCGTTGGGAGGATGAAACGAGAGTTCACGTCCGGAATATAGATGGGAATTGTACCTAGGTATTATTACTCAATTCAGAACTGCCATTATTGCTACAATTTCAAAACATGCGGACAGCGTAGCGCCACTTGCGGTAAAGGCCCAAAAGTGGCGACAGAGCTTTGACTGGCTCGGCACCTGCCTGCAGAGTTTCCTGGTCTCGAGGAAAGTATCGCTCGTTGCGCCATCTTGATCTGAATCATCGCGCGGAACGGGCAACTTGCTAACAAATAAAGCAATCAGAATATCAAGGAGTCGCTCTATGGCACACAAGCAAGTGATGTTTCGGTCCGAGGCACGCGAGAAGATCTTGCGTGGGGCCACCCAGATGGCAGACGCAATCCGCGTGACGCTGGGACCCAAATCGAAATCGGTTCTGATTGAAAGGAAATGGGGGGCCCCGCTCGTGTGCAATGATGGCGTCACTATCGCCAAGGAATTCAACCTGAAAGACCCGGAAGAAAACTTGGGTGCCCAGATGCTACGGCAAGCCGCTGAAAAAACGGGCGAACTCGTTGGCGACGGCACCAGTACTTCAGCTGTTCTGGCCCATGCCATGTATGCCGATGGCTTGCGTAATGTCGTTGCCGGCGCCAGTGCCATTGATGTGAAGCGCGGACTTGAGCGCGCCGCCCAGGCTGCAGTTGCAGCCCTCAAAGCCCTGTCACGCCCGGTCACAACACGGAAAGAGAAAGCCCAGGTGGCGGCGATCTCAGCCCATAATGACCAACTGATCGGAGATCTTGTGGCAGATGCCATGGAACGGGTGGGCAATGAGGGCGTTATCACCGTCGAGGAGTCGAAGACCACCGAGACTGTTCTGGAGGTGGTGGAGGGCATGCAATTCGACCGGGGTTTCATCTCGCCTTATTTCATCACCAACGGCGAGAAAATGGAAGCTGTCCTCGAAGATGTCCTCATTCTGGTCTGCGACCGGAAGATCGCCGCGTTGAACGATCTCATTCCGCTTCTTGAACAGGTCGCCAAGTCGGCCAAGCCTATGCTGGTGATCGCCGAGGATGTGGAAGGCGAGGCGCTCGCCACCCTTATCGTCAATCAATTGCGCGGTAATCTGAAAAGCTGCGCCGTGAAATCGCCGGGCTTCGGCGACCGGCGAAAAGCCATGCTGCATGACATCGCTATCCTTACGGGCGCGCAAGTCATTGCCGAGGAGCTCGGGTTGAAACTCGAAACCGCCACACTTGACCAGCTTGGCAAGGCCAAGCGCGTGGTCTGCGACAAGGATACTACGACCATTGTCGGCGGTGGCGGCCAGCGAACCGCCATTGACGATCGGATTGGCCAGATCAAGGCTGAAATCGCCAAGACTACCAGCGATTACGACAAGGAGAAGTTGCAGGAGCGTCTGGCGAAGTTGTCAGGCGGCGTCGCAGTAATTCGCGCCGGCGCTCCGGTTGAATCCGAGATGAAGACCAGAAAAGACGCCCTCGACGATGCTATCAGCGCCACCAAGGCGGCGGTGAGTGAAGGGGTGGTTCCCGGTGGTGGACTGGCACTCTTGCGATGTGTCGATGCCCTAAGCGCCCTTGAGAAAATTACCGAAGGTGACGAACGCACCGGGATTCAGGTCTTGAAGCGGGCGCTTGCCGCCCCGGCCCGCCAGATAGCCGAAAATTCTGCCGTTGATAGTGGAGTGGTCATCGCCAAGATGCTTGAAGGCAAGGGCAATTTCGGGTTTGATGCGGCGCGCAATGAATACACCGATCTGATTGAGGCCGGGATCATTGATCCAACCAAGGTGGTGCGAATCGCGCTTGAGAACGCGGTATCGGTTGCAAGCGTTTTGCTGCTTACCGAGGCAACCATGACCGAAATTGAAGAACCAGAGAAGAGCCGCATGCCTCAGATGGATACGGGAATATAAGTTCGCCAGCGCGAGTTCTAACGAATTCCTCCTGAGTAGGGGTTGTAACACCGCACTGACGGTTGTTCTTGTGGCAATCAAGTTCCATTCATTGGATTTTGCAATCGCCAGACTCGCGTTGTGATGACAAAAATACCTGTTCTCATATCATGACGGAAGTTTCTCGGACAGATACGCGACCGCAAGTTCCAGGCTCACCAGGTGTGGGTAGTCCTTCTCGGGGAGAGCGAGTCCCGTAGCCTGATGCAGGCCGGTGATGAACTTAAGGAAATCCATGGAGTCGAATTCGAACTGCTCGTTGAAGCTGCGTTTCGGATCGAGTGGTTCAGCCTCGAGATCGGGGGCTACCTCGTAGAGTGACCGCTTGACCAGTTCGACAAGTTGATCCTGAGTCATAGCATCTCCGGTTTCTGAAGAATTTCGCCAAGGAGCCTGAGAAAACGAGCTGCCGAACGACCATCGTTGGCGCGATGATCTCCGGCGACCGCGAAAGTTGCAATCTTGCGAGATGCGAGGGTGCCGTCCACCACCCATGGCCGAGCATCGATTTGGCCGACGCCGATGATTGCCACCTGCGGTGGATAGATCACAGGTAATACCATATCGGCCGAATTATCCCCAAGATTGGAAAGCGTCACGGTAGCTTCCGTCAGTTCCGAACTTCGCAGCCGGCCACCACGGACGCGCGCGACCAGGTCGCTCAGCCGCTGCATGATTTCGGTCAGCGATAGCCTGTCGGGCAAGGCAAGGGCAGGGGCTATAAGCCCACCGCCGCGCAAAGCGATGCCAATCCCCATTTTCACCTCGGCGATCCGCAGCGGACGATCATCAAGAAAGTGACCATTGAGTTCGGGGACCTGCTGCAAACCAAGGGCGCAGGCTTTGATGATGGGAACGGCGGCAAGGAGACGATCAGAAACGGTGCGGCGTGCATTCTCCGTGGCAAGCCATTCCATCATTGCCGTCATGTCGATGATTGAGCTCACATAGTAGTGAGGAATTTCGCGCTTGCTGCGCGCCATGGCCGCCGCGATGGCGTTGCGCATTTCGTCGAGATTGATGCCACGGCTGGCCTTGGGTTTGGCGGGTACCGAGGGCACTTCAATTTCCTTGAGTCCAATGATGCCATCCTGCCCCGGAAATACCGACTGAACATCAATGCCGAGTTCCTTGGCGCGGGAGCTGGCGGCGGGCGTAATCTTCAGTCCGGGTGTAAACGGGGCTGCAACTTGGGCTGGAGGCGCGTAGACTGGCTTCTGTGTAACCACTTCGGGTGGAACAGGCTGGGCCGATTCCGGCTCTTCCGCCGTTCGGATGGTCGCAAGTACCTCTCCGACCGGGACGCGTGAGCCGGTCTTCACATGGATGGCCTCCAGCACACCGTCATGAAAGACTTCAATCTCGATGGCCCCTTTTTGGGTCTCGACCACTGCTATTATATCGCCGCGTTTCAGCTGATCGCCAGGCTTCTTAATCCACTCAACGAGGGTTCCCTCGTCCATGTCGGCCCCAAGCGAAGGCATGCGGAAGGCGGTCATCGCCGCAGAACTCCGCGCACCGCCGTGATGATGCCTGCCACTTGCGGCGTGGCAGAAATTTCCAGATGACGTGCATAGGGAATGGGGACTTCGGCGCTGCACACGCGCGCCACCGGCGCGTCAAGCGCGAAGAAAGCGCCTTCCATAATCAATGCGCTGATCTCCGCTGCGAGACTTCCCGTCCGCCAGCCCTCATCCACGATTACGGCCCGGTGGGTTTTCTCCACCGATGCCAATATGGTCTTGCCGTCAAGGGGACGAAGCGCGCGCAAATCGATCACTTCACAATTGAAGTTCTCGCCTGCAAGTTCTGCCGCTGCCGCCAGCGCCTTCTTCAGGCTGCCGCCATAGGTAATAATGCTGCAATCGGTGCCAGGACGGCGGATGGCGGCGCCTTCGATTGGCATGGATAGATCGCCTTCGGCCGCGATTTCGCCCTCGTCGTTATAGAGCATTGCATGCTCGAACATGACAACGGGGTCAGGGTCCTGCAGTGCGGTCCACAGCATGCCGCGCGCGTCCGCCAAAGTCGCGGGGGCCACCACTTTGATTCCCGGCACATGCGCGTACCAGTTTTCCAAACTGTGCGAATGCTGGGCCGCCAGTTGCCGCCCGGCGCCGGTTGCCATCCTGATCACCAGCGGCACCGAAAATTGCCCACCTGACATGTGTCGTATGGCGGCGGCAGTGTTGACGATCTGGTCGAGGGCCAGAAGACTGAAGTTAACCGTCATGATTTCGACGATGGGCCGCATGCCGCCAAGCGCAGCGCCAATTCCGGCGCCGGTGAAACCGGCCTCGGCCAAGGGTGTATCTCTGATCCGATCTTCGCCGAATTCGGCCAGCAAGCCCTTGGAACAGCCATAAGCACCGCCGTAGCGACCGACATCCTCGCCCATGAGAAAAACGCTGGCGTCCCGATGCATCGCGTCCTGGATTGCTTCCCGCACGGCATCGCGATAGGTGACCTTGCGCAGTACGCTCATGTCAGTGCGCTCCGTTTGATTGGTGTGAGCACGTCACGCGTGAGGTCTGCTTCTGGCTCCCATGGCGAGGACTCGGCAAATTTCACTGCGTTCTCCACCTCATCAGCTATGGCAATCTCGATTGCGGCAATCTCGGATTCGTGGAGAGTGCCGGTAGCCAGAATCCACTCGCGAAAACGTTTGATTGGGCAACGCTCCTTCCATTTCTCCACCTCGGCCTTGTCGCGGTAGAGCTCGGGATCGAACATGGAATGAGCCCGGAAACGATAGGTTTGGGTCTCCAGGAATTGGGGACCATTTCCGTCGCGTACTGCCTGCACCGCGCGCCGCGCAGCAACCTCTACGGCCACCACATCCATCCCATCGACGCTCCCGGCGGCGATGCGATAGCTCTTGGCGTGTTGACATATGTCAGTTTCAGACTCGGATCGTTCGAGGGATGTGCCCATGGCGTAGAGGTTGTTCTCACAAACGAAAAGCACAGGCAGTTTCCACAAGGCAGCAAGGTTCATGCTTTCGTGAAATTCGCCTTCGGCAGCGGCCCCTTCGCCGAAGAAGCAACAGGTTATTCTCGGCCGCCCATTCATCTTGTCTGCCAGGGCAAGACCCACCGCCAGCGGCAGGCCACCGCCGACAATGGCATTGCCACCATAGAATCTCCGCTCCGCATTGAAGATATGCATCGACCCGCCACGACCGCGACTGGAGCCGGTGGCCTTGCCATACATTTCCGCCATGACTTCGGGCAAAGGCAAGCCACGTGCCAGGGCGTGACCATGTTCGCGATAGGTCGCTACGACAGCATCTTCGGGCGTGAGCGCTTGCATGACGCCAACGGCATTTGCTTCCTCACCGATGTAAAGATGAAGAAAACCGCGGATCTTCTGTTCGCCATAAAGCTCGGCGCAACGCTCTTCGAAGCGCCGGATCAGCATCATCATGCGGAGGAGTTCGGTGCAATGCTCTTTTGTGAGGTGAATCTTTTCGGAAATGGATGGGTTCATGTCGCACCCTCTAGCGTCGAGGTATCACCTTCCGGTAGTCCAAGTTCTCGCGCCTTGAGCAGCCGCCGCATGATTTTGCCAGACCGGGTTCGCGGCAGGTCTTCACTGATAGCAATTTGGCGCGGCGCCACGGCAGGCCCGAGTTTCTTCCGCGCGTGTGCCATGAGCTCCTTCATCAGGGCCTCGTCAGCTGCGTGACCCGGGCGCAGGCTGACATAGGCTTTGACCACTTCGCCCGCAACCGGATCGGGAACGCCGATGGCGGCGGCCTCGGCCACGGCGGGGTGGGCGAGAAGGGCGCTTTCCACCTCGAACGGTCCGATCAGATGACCGGCAGACTTGATGACATCATCGGCGCGGCCAACGAACCAGAAATAACCGTCAGTATCCTTCGTGGCCATATCTCCGGTGAGGTACCAGCCTCCAGCGAAGCACTTTTTGTATCTCTCGTCTTCGTTGAGATAGCCGCGGAACATGGAGGGCCAGCCGGGCCTGAGCGCCAGTTCGCCCTCGGCATCATTCTCCGCAATCACCTCCACCGCGTCATCTTTGCGGCGTACGATAGCCGCCTCAATGCCGGGGAGTGCGAGCCCCATGGAGCCGGGTTTGATTTTCATGTCAGCGGTATTGGCAATCATGATGCCGCCCGTTTCGGTCTGCCACCAGTTGTCGTGAATGGGCCGGCCCAATACCTGCTGCCCCCAAACCACGGCCTCGGGATGCAACGGCTCACCGACACTGGCGATGAAACGCAGCGCCGAGAGGTTAAACCGTTTCGGCAGCTCGTCACCCGCCCGGATAAGCATACGGATCGCCGTCGGCGCCGTGTACCAGACATTGACGCGGTGCTTCTCAAGGGTGGAATACCAACGCTCCGCATCGAACTCCTCCTCGTCGAGAATGAGTGTGCAACCGACTGCCAGAGGCGCGATAATACCGTATGAGGTGCCGGTGACCCAGCCCGGATCGGCCGTGCACCAGTAGATGTCTTCAGGCTTCAGATCAAGCGCATGGATGGCAGTTGCTCTGTGGGCAATAGCGGCGGCATGAACATGCATGGCTCCCTTCGGCCGCCCGGTCGTGCCGCTGGTGAAATGGAGAATGGCAAGTTCTTCCGGGCTGGTAGGCTCAATCTCGAACGACGGAGATGCCGCAGCGAGCAGCGCGTTGAAATCAAGACCGCCGGCACCTCCATCGGTAAGGATCACATGCTTGAGGAAGGGCAGGTCGGCCAGTATGGGCTGGATCTTCCGCACGAAAAGCCTTGATGTTGTCACGATCACCACGGGCTTTGCAATCGACATCCGCGCCTTGACGGGCTCCGGCCCGAAGGCCGAGAATAGCGGGCAGAACACGGCGCGGAGTTTCCAAGTCCCAAGGGCTGCAATATGCAGCTCCGGCACCCGGCCTAGCAAACTGAAGACACGATCTCCGGCGCCGATACCCAAAGCCTTGAGTGCATTGGCGAAACGTGATGCCGACCAACTCAGGTCCTGATAACTGATATCACTGCGGCTGCCGCCACTGCCGATCCAGCGGATGGCGATCCGTTGGCCATTGCCTTGCAGGACGTGCTGATCCACCGCCACATGGGCGATATTGAGGCCGTGCCCGCCCGGCAGCTCCGCCAGTTCACGTCTGGCGCCATCCCAGAACTGTGACGCCTCACTCATACTGACCAAGAGATGAACATCATGCCATCCTCCAAACAAGAAGCTATATGCTTTGCAGCATCTGCCATTTCCAGCCATGCCGCTTTGATCTATCTCAATCCTGCCTCTGTTCCTCCAATGGCAAGCCTAAGGTTGGGTCCGATCAGGACGCTCCAATGAGTCGTTTTCGTGAAATGACTTCCTCCGGAATAGCAAGATCATTGGAAGAACATTCTCAACCGTGGGGGCTATGGGTGCAGCAGTCATTCGGGCAAATAGTCGACATTCGACCGTGGAAGCACCCTGATGTGATTTTGAACCTCTTTGACCCCCATGGTGTTTTCCGCGACCACGCGAAAAGCGTCGCGTTCGGCCTCGGACGCCGTATTGCCCCAAAGGTGCACGACTCCATCATCGACTGTGACATCCACCAGCACCACCCGTATAGCCGCGTCTTCGGCTGCAGTTGCCAGGATTGCGGACCTGATTTTGCTATCGCTCGGAGGGAAGTCGTTGATCTTCTGGACCGCCAGACTTCGAAGCAAGTTTGCCCGGCTCACTATCCCAACGACCTTTCCGCTACGCATAACTGGTGTCCGCTTGATTCCCCGTTCCTCGAACACCATGGCAATCCGGTCAATAGGCTCCTGCTCGGTGATCGTTACCACTTCTTTTGTCATTACATCCTTCACCTTCAAGCCGTGTGCCTTCACGTAGGCTTTCGCCTCCTGCTCTGGAGACGATATCGGATTGATCCACCACGACTGCCGCCCGGTGACGAGTTCCGCCCGGCGCATCAGATCACCCTCGGTGAGAATTCCAATGAGCCGGCCGGAATCGTCGATTACGGGGACACCGCTAATTTGCCGCTCCAGCATGAGCTTAACTGCCTCCGTGATATCCGTCTCGGGGGATACGGTCACCACGCTTGTCGTCATGATATCTCTTGCTCTCATGGTCATACTCCCAAATGATCCGCGAAGAAGGATACTAGATTGCCAGAGGCTCCAACATGTTGATCAAGATCAAGGCAATCCGAGGCTTTTGGCGTCAAATTGTCGTTCTTCCTTTCCATGACCTGGAGTGACCGATGCTAACCAAAGACTTGATGACCAGCAAGGTGGTAACGGTCGGCCCTGGAAATAGCATATGGCACGCCGCCCAAAAAATGCTTGATCACGATGTGAGCGGATTGCCGGTTGTTGATGACAGCGGCCGTCTGGCGGGAATGCTCACCCAAGGAGACCTGTTGCACAGGATTGAATTGGGAACCGAGACGGCACCTGCGGCACCGGAACAGCGGCTGGGTGCATACGTGAAGGCCCATAGCTGGAATGTCGGCGATGTCATGACAGCCGCGGTTATCTCGGCTAAGGAGGACACGCCAATCCACGCTGTGGCCACGTTAATGGATCGACATCGCATCAGGCGAATGCCGGTAGTCCGCGACGGAAAGCTTGTGGGCATCATTAGCCGTAAGGACCTTCTGCGTGTCATTGCGGCCGCAAGGCGCGAAACAATTCCCCCGGGAAACGACGCGATGCGGCGCGCCATCCTGGCGCGGCTTGCTGAAAACACTGACTTGCAGGGTGCCCACCTAACCGTTACGGTCTCAGGTGGAGTCGTTCATCTAGGTGGCACGGTTTGCTCCGATGCCGAACGTAAGGCGGCGCGCGTGACGGCAGAAAGCGTACGAGGCGTCGAAGGCGTCTGCGACCACATGCAAATCTTGGATAGCGCCAGGCGCTCATCCACCAGCAAGCTGTCAGATCAATGATGCAGGCCGTGCCTTCCGATCCATGACCCAAATCCTTACCATTACACTAAATCCCACGGTTGATATCTCGAGCCAGGCGGACGTCGTGCGCCCAACCCGCAAGACAAGAACGTTGAACACGAGATATGATCCGGGGGGAGGTGGAATTAACGTCGCCCGGGTCATTGCGACGCTGGGGGGAGATGCGGAAGCGATCTTCGTCGCGGGTGGCGAGATAGGCATGCTCCTTGACCGTCTGTTGGGAGAGGAAGGTATCCGCCGACGTCTCTTCCCCATAACCGGCCAGACCAGAATCGGCGTCGTGGTTCAAGAACAGACGACTGGGCTCGAATACCGTTTTGTTGCCGAGGGTCCGGCCGTGCGACCCGACGAGTTGCAGCCGTGCCTGGAGGCCGCAATATCGCATGGTGGGAGCTATGTTATCGCCAGTGGGAGTCTCCCCGCCGGTGTGCCGGGTGATACTTATGCCCGGATAGCTGACGCGGCTGCTTCCAGGGGAGCCAGGTTTGTCCTCGATAGTTCCGGGATGGGCCTGCAAACAACTTTGGAGAAGTCCCGGGTTTTCCTGGTCAAGCCCAGCCTGGGCGAGTTGGAAAAACTCGTGGGACAAAAACTGAATGAAGATGGCGTTCGTCGGGCCGCTGCGGATATTGTGGCGCGTGGTGCGGCTGAAATTGTTGCTGTCACCATGGGTGCCGATGGAGCGCTAATGGCCACGTCCAGCGGCATTCTGCGCGTGCCGGCCACACCTGTGAGAGTGCGCTCAGCCGTTGGCGCGGGGGACAGCTTTCTTGGCGCGATGACTTGGTCACTATCCCAAGGCAAGTCGCCCGAGGAAGCCTTTCGGCTTGGGGTCGCCGCTGGCGCGGCAAAAGTCATGACCCCGGGAACCAAGCTTTGCAAGCGCAGTGATGTGTTCGATCTCCTTTCCAAGGGCTATGCCGGTTGACCGGCATTAACTCCGTTACAAAGCGGCTTCTGCCTGAGCAACCTTCTGCTTCACCGCCACAAAACTGTCCGGGCTCACCGAGATAGAATCAATTCCGCATCTGACGAGAAATTCCGCAAACTCTGGGTGATCACTCGGCGCCTGGCCGCAAAGGCCGACCTTTGCTCCGGCCTTGTGCGCGGCGGTGATGACACTTTCGATCATCCATTTGACCGCCGGATCCTGCTCATCGAATAGCTCGGCAAGTTCCGCGGAATCGCGGTCAACACCAAGCGTGAGTTGGGTTAGGTCATTCGATCCGATGGAAAAGCCGTCGAACCTCTTGGCGAATTCGCTTGCGCGGATGATGTTTGAAGGAATCTCGCACATCACATAGACCTCCAGGCCATTAACGCCGCGCTCCAAGCCATTTTCCGCCATTACGCTCAAGACGCGATCAGCTTCAACCGTGGATCGGCAGAAGGGGATCATGACGACGACATTCCTGAAACCCATCTCCTCTCGCAGGTGTTTAATGGCGCGGCACTCAAGTGCGAACCCTTCCTTGTAACGTGGCGAATAGTAACGTGACGCCCCGCGAAACCCGATCATCGGGTTCTCCTCGTGCGGCTCAAACGCGGCGCCACCGATCAGGTTTGCGTATTCATTCGTTTTGAAGTCACTCATCCGAACGATGACCGGCTTGGGGTGCATGACGGCCGCAATCCTCGACAACCCGAGCGCCAGCCGGTCCACGAAATATTCGGTCTTGTCACTGTAGGTCCTGGTCATTTCTGAGATCTGCTGTTTTGCGGTGTCATCCTTCAAGTGTTCGAAGTGCACAAGAGCCATGGGATGAACGCGTATGTGATTGCCGACGACGAATTCCATACGAACAAGGCCTATGCCATCGGCCGGAACTCTCCACCATTTGTATGCTGCTGCCGGATTTGCCATATTGAGCATGACCTCAGTTGACGTTTTCGGCAGGTTTGACACGTCGATGCTTTGAACCTCGAACTCGGCAGCACCCTGGTAGACAAAGCCCTGGTCACCTTCGGCGCAGGAAACCGTGATTTCCTGGAGATTGTGCAGGAGTTCCGTGGCTTTTCCGGCACCGACTATTGCCGGCAGCCCGAGTTCACGGCTGACGATCGCAGCGTGCGAGGTGCGGCCACCATAATCGGTTATAATTGCCGAGGCGCGTTTCATGATCGGCACCCAGTCCGGGTCGGTCGTGCTCGCCACAAGGATAGCGCCATCGGCGAAGCGGTCGATGTCACGGGGGTTCTCTATGAGGCAAACCTTGCCAGCCACGACGGCGCCGCCGATCCCGAGGCCCGACAGCAGTAATTTGCCCTTGCTCTTGATTCTGTAGGTATTGAACTGGCCAGCTTTGCTCTGCGACTGGACGGTTTCGGGCCGCGCCTGAAGCATGAAGAGTTCGCCAGTCTCGCCGTCCTTGGCCCATTCCATATCCATCGGGATACCGTAATGCACCTCTATTGTAGTAGCCCAGCGGGCGAGCAGGAGAATGTCCTGGTTGTCGAGCACAAATGCTGTCCGCTCGGCTTTTGAGGTCGGGACGTTTTCTGTGGGCGAAGCACCGGTCGCATAGGTCATCTTTTGGGTTTTGGTGCCAAGCCGCTTCTCGATGATTGGGATGAGGGTTGGATCAGCGAGACCGGGCTTGAAGACATGGTATTCATCGGGATCGATTGTACCCTTCACAACATTTTCGCCGAGACCCCAGGCGGCATTGATAAGAATGACCTTGTCAAATCCGGTCTCGGTATCGATCGAGAACATCACACCAGCTCCGCCTAGGTCAGACCGCACCATGCGCTGCACTCCGACCGTTAGCGCCACACGCATGTGATCGAAACCCTGCGCCTGGCGGTAGGCAATCGCCCGATCCGTAAAAAGCGAAGCCATACAATTGCGGCACGCATCGAGCAGGGACTGTGTGCCCCGGATGTTGAGATATGATTCCTGCTGGCCGGCAAAACTTGCCTGCGGCAAGTCCTCTGCTGTAGCGCTTGAACGAACTGCGACACTGATGTCGGCCAGGCCAGTTCTGCGGCAGAGCTCGCCATAGGCGGTGATGATGGCTTCTGCAATTGCCTTTGGCCATGCACCTTGCAGAATTGCGGTCCGGATTGCCTTGCCGGCCTCGGGCAGCTTGAGCCTTCCAGCTGCGAGGTCAGCCAGAAGCGCTTCCATCCTAGGGCGGAGCTTGTTTTCGTCCAGAAAACGCCAGTAGGCATCCGACGTGGTTGCAAAGCCGGGAGGAACACGGATGCCTTTAGGCTCGAGGGCGCGAATCATTTCGCCAAGCGAGGCGCTTTTGCCGCCCACCAGCGCCACATCGGCCCGCCCAACATCTTCGAACCACACCACATGGGAATGCGCAACTGCCATTAAATCACTCCTCGCTGCCAACCAATTGACCGGCAATACAACACCCACACGGGGCAACTTGCTGCGATCCGAGATGAATTTCTTGCCGATTGCATCCCTTTTCACGCAGAAGACGGCTCGCGTCATTGATCCTCATCAACCCAATGCGAAGTTGATAAAAGATCTTCCATTATTGATCAGCATCAAACTCAAGGGGTCAATTCCGATGCTAGCATTGTAAAATGTTGGCAGAGTGGCCAATGCGCGTGATGGGAGGATTCCATGAATATGTTCAATCGCAGTGCAGCATTCGTTTTTGGAGCAAGTCTGTTTTTAGGGTCTGCGGCAGCGCAAGCTGGCGGAACCGTCGAGGTGCTTCACTGGTGGACATCAGGAGGCGAAGCAAAGGCTGTCGGTGAGTTGAAAAAGACGTTTGAGGCCCAAGGTGGCAAATGGATTGATTCTCCAATTGCCGGTGGTGGCGGTGATGCAGCGATGACAGCGTTGCGCGCCCGCGTCATGGCTGGTGACCCGCCAACCGCAGTGCAGCTGAAGGGGCCAGGCATTCAGGAGTGGGCCAAAGAGGGCGCGCTGAACGACGTCGATGATGTTGCAAAGAAGGAGAACTGGGACGCGGTATTGCCCCCGGCACTCGCTGGCATCATGAAGTATGACGGAAAGTACGTCGCAGCACCTGTCAATATTCACCGCGTCGACTGGTTCTGGGCCAATCCTCAGGTTCTCGCCAAAGTGGGTGCATCAATGCCGACAACTTGGGAAGAGTTCAACGCTACGGCCGACAAACTCAAGGCGGCGGGCATTACTCCGTTGGCCCATGGCGGGCAACCTTGGCAGGATGCCACAGTTTTTGAAGTGGTCGTTCTCGGTGTCGGCGGCCCGGATTTCTTTCAGAAAGCCTTGGTGGAACTCGACGAAAAAGCCTTGACAAGCGATACCATGGTCAAGTCGTTTGACCAGCTCCGCAAGCTGCGCGGCTACGTAGATCCATCGTTCTCGGGACGGGACTGGAACCTGGCCACTGCAATGGTCATGAATGGCGAAGCCGGGTTCCAGATTATGGGCGATTGGGCCAAAGGTGAATTCCTTGCGGCCGGAAAGAGGCCCGGGACGGACTTCCTTTGTGCGCCGGCGCCGGGCAATGGCTACATCCTGAACTCGGACAGCTTCACCTTCTTCAAAGTCTCAGGTGCTGACCGGTTGGAAGGCCAGAAAGTCCTTGCCAGCGAAATCATGTCACCTGCATTCCAGGAGACCTTCAATCTTGCCAAAGGATCGATCCCGGCGCGGATCGATGTTCCCATGGACAAGTTCGATTCCTGTGCGGTGAAATCGCATGATGATCTGGCGGCGGCCATCGCGGCCAATTCCCTTGTTCCGAGCATGGCGCATGAGATGGCTATTCCCCGCACAATCCGTGGCGAATTCCTTGATGCTGTTACCAATTTCTTCAATAGCGACATGAGCTCTGCTGACGCGGTGAAGGCCTTAGTGGAAGGCGTCAAGCGCGCCCAACGTTAAACATCTGTTCAGAACACGCGAACGATCGGGGTCCGCATGAGGGTCCCGGTCATTTCACTTAACTGACCGAGTGCCCCAATGCCAACCAGACGAAGACCTGCGCAATGGATTGAGCCTCACCTCCCAAAGCTGGTCGTGTCGCCACTGTTCGCAGCAAGCCTGTTTTTTGTCTACGGGTTCATTGCATGGACCCTCTACATTTCCTTCACCAGATCAGCCGTCCTTCCCAGCTATGAGTTCGCCGGGTTAATCCAGTACGAGCGGCTGTGGGATACCCCGCGTTGGTACGTTGCAATTGCAAATCTCTTCATTTTCAGCAGCCTGTTTATGGCTGGGTGCACGGTGATTGGAATTCTGCTGGCTATCCTGCTTGATCAACGGATAAGGATCGAAGGCACAATTCGGGCGATCTATCTCTACCCTATGGCGCTTTCCTTCATTGTGACCGGGACGGCATGGAAATGGATACTGAATCCAGGCCTCGGACTTGAGCATGTCATTCGGGGATGGGGTTTTGAGAATTTCCGCTTCGACTGGCTGGTCAATCCGGATATGGCCATCTACACAGTGGTCATCGCCGGAGTATGGCAATCGTCGGGCTATGTGATGGCTTTGTTCCTGGCCGGATTGCGATCCGTTGACGATGAGATTCTCAAGGCAGCGGCGATCGACGGAGCAGGGCCGATCCGGACCTATTACAGCATCATACTGCCAATGGTCCGGCCAGTCTTCCTCTCGGCGTTCATCATACTTGCACATCTCGCAATCAAGAGCTTCGATCTTGTCATGGCGCTGACTGGCGGCGGCCCTGGCTACGCCACCGACATGCCTGCCACCTTCATGTATTCCTTTGCCTTCCAGCGCAGCGAACTGGGTGAAGCCGCCGCGAGCGCCGTCATGATGCTGGTAACAGTCATCGCGATTATCGTGCCGTATCTATATTCCGAATTGCGGAGAACCGGAAGATGAGCAGAGCTGCAATCGATGGCATCGTCAGGCCAAAGGGCGCACGCAACAAGGTGCTGCGCGTTCTACTGTTTTTCATACTCGGACTCTTTGTCCTCTATTACCTTCTGCCCCTTTTCGTAATGGTCTCGACCTCGCTGAAGTCCCTTGATGAGATTCGTGGCGGATCGCTGCTCAGTCTGCCCCGGAACCCGAATTTCGATGCTTGGGGTAAGGCTTGGCAATCGGCCTGCGTCGGTGTCCGCTGCAATGGCTTGCGGCCCTACATGTGGAATTCAGTAGCCATGGTCGTGCCGGCGGTGCTGATCTCAACAACGCTCGGCGCGCTCAATGGCTACGCGCTGACCAAGTGGCGGTTCCGCGGCGCAGATACCATATTCGCGCTGATGCTGTTCGGGGCATTCATCCCATTTCAGGTTGTTCTGCTGCCCATGGCTCGCACGCTTGGACTTATGGGTCTCGCGGGATCTGTCACTGGGCTGATCTTTGTCCACACGGTTTATGGCCTGGCATTCACAACACTGTATTTCCGCAATTTCTTCATCGGAGTTTCAGATGGAATCGTCCAGGCGGCCAAGATTGACGGTGCGGGCTTCTTTCGCATCTTCTTCCACGTTATGCTGCCCATGGCGCCGCCAGCGATTGTGGTAACCGTGATCTGGCAGTTCACCCAGATCTGGAACGACTTTCTGTTTGGCATTGCCTTCACTGTGGGCGACAGCAATCCGGTAACCGTTGCCCTCAACAATATTGTCAACACCTCGACAGGGGTGAAAGAATACAACGTCGATATGGCGGCGGCGATCCTGGCCGCGTTGCCCACCCTATTGGTTTACATCATCGCTGGAAAATATTTCGTCCGGGGTCTCGCCGCCGGTGCTCTGAAAGGTTAACGCGATGAGCAATGTCCGTCTTGAGAAAGTGTGGAAGAGGTTCGGAGCAACCGAAGTCATCAAGGGCGTGGACATCGAATTTAATGAGGGTGAATTCGTAGTTCTGGTGGGACCCTCCGGCTGCGGAAAGTCGACCTTGCTCAATCTCGTCGCGGGACTTGAGACGCTATCGAGCGGCAATATCTTCATCGGGGACAGGCTGGTGAATGATATTCCGCCGAAAGACCGAAACATTGCAATGGTTTTTCAGTCCTATGCGCTCTATCCAACAAAAACCGTGCACAAAAACATCACTTTCGGCATGGAAACCCGAAGGGTTCCGGTTGCGGAACAGGAGCGCGCCCTCAAGCAGGTGACCGAACTTTTGCATATCGATTCCTTCCTTGAGCGCAAGCCCGGCCAACTTTCGGGCGGCCAGCGGCAGCGGGTGGCGATGGGGCGGGCCCTTGTGCGTCATCCCGATGTGTTCCTGTTTGACGAACCGCTATCCAATCTCGACGCGAAACTTCGCATTGAAATGCGCACTGAAATCAAAAAACTTCATCAGCAGCTTGGCAAGACCATTATTTATGTCACGCACGATCAAATTGAAGCGATGACGCTCGCTTCACGAATTGCGGTTATGGACAATGGCCATATCCGCCAGTTTGCTTCGCCGGAAACCATCTATGAGGAACCGGAAGATCTCTTCGTTGCGGAGTTCATCGGTGCTCCTTCAATGAACATTGTGCGCGGCCGCATCAGAAAGAAAGGCCAATACGTCGTTGAGGTTATTGATGAGGAGGGTTCGATCCTGTTCCCTTTGCCTGATCGGCTGCTTAAGCCAGCGGCAGCCCGTGAAGATCAGGAGGTTTTTCTGGGAATGCGTCCGGAAACGATCACCCGCAAGGGCGCCCAGCGGCCGTCAGTGAACATGTTCTCGTTTCAAAGAGCCATTGATGTCGTGGAGCCGACCGGGCCGGATACAATGCTCGTTTTCACGCTCGGCAACATCGAGGCCATTGCCCGGGTCCATCCGGAAGACCGAGAACAGGCGGGTGCAAAGTACGCGTTTGAAGTCGATATGGGCAAGGCAAAACTGTTCGATGTCAAGACCGGGAAGCGGTTGTGAAAGATATGAGTATTGGAAGGATATTTGCGTTGTGCCTCACTGTTTGAGTGTTCATTAATGATCAATCCACGTCCCATCGCTCTGGTCGCGGACATCGGTGGAACCCATGCGCGTTTTGCATTGGCCAACCTGAAAACTCTTGAAATTCAAAACTTCAAGAAGTTAAAGGTATCAGACTATAGTTCACTTGAAGCGGCGACCGAGAGCTATCTTGCAACACTTTCGTTTCGGCCTCTAGTCGCCGGTTTTGCAGTAGCTGGACCGGTTGGCGGGGAACGGATAAGTCTCACCAATTCCTCTTGGTCTTTTACTCGCGAGGCGATGCGTGCTGTAACCGCCACCGATTATATCGCATTCGTCAACGATTATGAGGCATTGGCCTATGCGCTGCCGAGACTTTCGGAGAACGACTACCAGAGGGTGGGAGGAGACTTGTCCGCAGGACAGGCGACAAAGGCGGTTGTGGGGCCGGGGACCGGGCTCGGTGTGGCAGGGCTGACCTGGTCCCGGGCCGGATGGTGCGCGATTCCAGGGGAGGGGGGACATTCGTCTTTCGCCGTAGCGGATGACGAAGAATTCATGATTCTGCAACGAATGCACACGGAATTCGGCCACATATCAGCCGAGATGCTGATTTCAGGGCCGGGTCTCGCGAGTGCTTACCAAATTCTGACAGAGTTGCAGGGCAAGCAGGCCGTGAAGTGTACAACTCCCGAAATCGTGGAGAGGGCACTTAGCCGCAATGATCCAGTCGCGGTGAAGGTGGTGGAGCTTTTCGCCAGCTGGCTCGGCCGATTTGCCGGCGATGCAGCGCTGTTCTATGGAGCTCGCGGGGGCATGTATATCGGTGGCGGGATCGCGCCCCGCATACTAGATGTTCTGACGGTCGGAGACTTCCGCAAGGGGTTCGATTCCAAGGGGCGCATGACGGAGTATATGAAGTCCATCCCTATTTACGTAATAGTCACAGATGAAGCGGGTCTAAGAGGGGCCGCCGCCTTTTTATCAATAGCATATGAGGTGGAAGCCCGCGCTTAGGTGTGTGCCATGAGGCATTCGGCTGCCGGAAGCGACCGGTTCCTTTGATCAATATCAATGCAGGCGGCGGTTTTTGGTGCGACAATGTCCGGCGGCAGGCATTTTGCTACAATTTCCTATGCTAGAATGGAGAATGACAATGAGTGACAAAACCCTGAAGCAAGCCGTTGAAGATGAACTGGAATGGGAACCAAGCATTGACGCCGAGCATATCGGTGTAACAGCCGAAGATGGCGTTGTGACGCTCACTGGCCATGTTGGTAGCTACTCTGAGAAGTTCACTGCCGAGAAGGCCGTCAGGCGGGTGAAAGGTGTCCGGGCAATCGCCCAGGAAATTGAAATCCGCTTTCCCAATGACAAAAAAACGTCAGACGATCAGATCGCCAAACGTGCCTTGGATATAATCGCCTGGGATTCGACCATACCCAAGGACAAGGTGCAGGTTAAGATCCAGGGTGGATTTGTGACACTCTCGGGCGAAGTTGACTGGCACTATCAACGCACCGACGCGGAATGTGCCGTCCGCAAGTTGGCGGGCATCAAGGGTCTCGCCAATGAGATCATGATCAAGCCGAGAGTCCAGGCCCTGGATGTCAAGCACCGTATTGAGAATGCCTTGAAAAGAAACGCCGAACTAGAGTCTGGCGCTATAAAGGTGTCGGTCTTGAATGGACATGTCACGCTGGATGGCAAGGTGAAGGCCTGGTACGAGCGTGACCTCGCAGAACGCACTGCGTGGTCGGCGCCCGGTGTTATTTCGGTCGTGGACCATATCAGCATTGTCTAGGCTGTTTGCCTATGGATTGGCTGCTGCAACGGCAGCACTCCCGTCAGGGAGTGCTACTCCGCAGGGTAGAAAAATTGCCTTGTGGCTTTCGCTTAGGCAACGTTGGGTAGGCTAATTAATCGTGACCGGGACACGCTGCGCCCTGCGGGTCCGCTGCGTGCAGTTCCCTATCAAAGCTGGCGAATGCCAAAGGCAGGTTCGCACTGTAATCTATGTCTGTAGTTTGCAATGAAGCGAGATAAACCCCATGTCCACCCTTGATTCCCTGACTGAGCCGCTCGTCCGCCTGTTTCTGCGCATTGACGCGGCAAGCCCGACTGATCCGGCACTCCGCGCTCTATCTGATTTCTGGGTGTTGAAACGGGGTGGCAAGATCACGCCGAGCGTAGCCGATATGTCGGGCACTCCCCCCGACATTTCACCTTTTGCCTTTCTTGCCCGTTTGACGACCAACGGAACGAGGCATTGGACCGTTTCTACTGCGGGCCATGCGGCGGCGGCTACGCTCCAGCTCACTGGCGGCCAGGCCCCCGAGGTTGCCGACAAGAAGATCGCCGTACGGTTGCGTCGCCTATTCGACATTGTCGCCGAAAAAGTCGAGCCATATTCCGCAATGTTCGAGACTGATGGGCAAACCGGGCCGCGTCAACTCATCGAAGTTTTTGCTGCACCCCTGGGCAACAGTGAGAAAGGCATTCACATGATCTTCGCCGCGGTCAACAGCCGGATCGAGGCGAGGCAGTGAAAATTGGCGCGGCGGGTTTGCCGGCTGACATTTCCGTTCCTGAGCGGGCAAGCGGTGCCATCATCTTTGCGCATGGAAGCGGGTCAGGCCGGTTCAGTCCCCGCAACCGGCTAGTGGCAAAGCAGTTGAATAGTGCGGGGCTTGCCACAATTCTTTTCGATCTGCTGACCGAGGCGGAGGCCGAAGATCGCAACAATGTGTTCGATATTCCGCTGCTGGCAAGCCGCATGTCGGAGGCAGTTAGCTTTTCGCGAGGCCAGAACGGCCTGTCACGCCTGCCTATTGGATTGTTCGGTGCAAGCACAGGTGCGGCTGCCGCGCTAATGGCCGCCGCCAAACACGGGAAACATATTGGCGCCGTCGTTTCCCGCGGTGGACGACCCGATCTGGCTCTGCCAGTTTTGCATCAGGTTACGACTCCAACACTGCTCATCGTTGGTGGTTATGACGAGGAGGTTATCGAAATGAATCGAACTGCTCTTGCGGCGCTATCCTGCGAGAAACGCCTGGAAATCATTCCAGGTGCGACCCATCTCTTCGAGGAGTCGGGGACGCTTGATCGCGTAGTCGAACTCACGATGGACTGGTTCAGCCGTCATCTTGGCGCGGGACAACAGCAATGACCTTCACGGCGTTCACGTCGCGGACGCAGGCCGGACAACTTCTGGCGGAGGAGGTTGCAAAATTCCGGTTTGAGCAGCCGGTGGTGCTTGCCTTGCCGCGTGGTGGTGTTCCCGTGGCTCTCGAAGTAGCGCGCCTTTTGAAGGCCCCACTGGAATTGCTTTTAGTGCGGAAGATCGGAGTCCCCTGGCAGCCGGAGCTCGCCGCCGCTGCTATTGTCGATGGAGAACGCCGCGATCTCGTCTTCAATGATGAAGTGATGTCGACGCTGGGTCTTGAGCGGCATGAAATTGAAAAGGCGGCAGCAAAGGAAATTGCCGAGATCGACCGGCGTCGTAAACTTTATCTCAAGGGGCGTGAGCCCGTCTCCGTTATGGGCCGCACCGCCATTGTCGTCGATGATGGCATTGCCACGGGCACCACCGTCAAGGCTGCATTACAGGCGCTGAAGAAGAGAAGCCCTAAGAGGCTTGTGCTGGCAGTTCCGGTTGCCCCGGGCGACAGGATCAATGAACTGAGTACCTATGTCGATGACATCATCTGCCTTCACCAACCCTATCCATTCATGGCCATCGGTGATTTCTATCGCGACTTTCATCAGGTCGCCGATGAAGAAGTGATCGAAATGCTGGCCGCTGCGGACCCTTCGAATTTGAAGGATTCTTAAGCCATGCCCTATGCATCGAATACCGATTTGCCCGCCTCCGTGAAGTCCCACCTGCCCGAACATGCCCAGGACATTTTCCGGGCGGCCTTCAACCATGCTTTTGAGAGTCATCGTGGCGATCCACGGCTGGAGGAAATCGCGCACCGCATCGCCTGGGCGGCGGTGAAGCGGCAGTACGAAAAGATTGGCAATGCCTGGGTGCGGCGGGACGGGATGGAGGGCTAGTTGCTCCTGGCTTTTCTCCAGTCCTTCGCTCCTGGCCATCGTTGCTTCGGCAAACCAGACCAATGCTTTCCTAGATTTTGACGGTGCTCGCCTGCGGGCCGCTTTCACCCTCCTCCTCAACATAGGTGACGCGCATTCCCGGCTTCAACTTGGCGAAACCGCCGTTCAGGACGCTGTTTCGGTGGAAGTAGATTTCCAGGCCGGCCGGAGTCTCAAGGAATCCGTGATCTTCGAACAACTTGGTCACAGTTCCGGCAGTCGGGGGCTCATGGGATTTGACCTCACCCCTGAGACGCCCCACTTTGTCCTGAAGCTGGCGGCGGGCCCGCTTGAAGGCGTCATTCAATGCGAAATAGAAGTCGGAGTGACGCTCATCGGCGTGAGGGGTACGGGACGCATCGACTTCCTTTCCCGTCGGCAGTCTTAGTCGGATGTTGACCTCGTAGAGGCCTCCCGTCTGATGGTGGCCGCCGGGCCCGATAGCGACGAGGCGGCCGGAGCTGATACGTCCAAATCTTTTTTCGAAGAGTCTGATATGCTCCTGGACCGAAGCCTTCTGGCGATCAGTTGGTGTAAAGCCCTGGAAGTCAATTTCTATTGGTGTCTGCACAATCTCCTCCTCAAACTGGAATCCGCCTAGTCCTCGTCGCCCAGCAACTGAGATATTGAAGAACCCCCATGAAGGCACTTGATGCAATCTGCAAAGAGCGGTACGGCGCTCACGTTCTCAATGTGAGTTGTGACAAACGTTGCGTCCAGCCTGAACGGAGGGACTGTATCGGTGACGATAATGTGTTTGAGCGGCGCGGCTGCCAGGATCGATTTGGCGTTGCCGGTAAAGAGCCCATGTGCGGCACAGGCAATTACTTCCTTCGCCCCATGTTCCATTGCCGCGCGTGCCGCGCGATCCATCGTCCCCCCCGAGGCTATCAGATCGTCTATCACAACCACGGTTGTATTCTCAACATCGCCGACGATCATATCACCGCTTACGATATCTCCGCTGCGGCGCTTATCCACAAAAGCCTGACCCACAGGCCGGAGCAGCGTCTTTTGCAACATTTCACGAAAGAGTTGCGCCCGCTTTACGCCGCCTGGGTCGGGCGAGATCACGGTAACTTGCGCATCTGCCAGCAAATCTCGAAGTGCGTTGGCAAACAGGCCACGGGTATCGAGGTGGACGGTCCGGCAGCGGAAGGCGTTCTGGAAAGCGACAATGTTGTGAACATCGAGGGTGGCGACACAATCGGCGCCGGCTGCCTCAAAGTGACGAGCGACATATTGGGTCGTTACGGGATCGCGGGTCTTGGTCTGGCGATCCTTCCTGGAGTAGGCGAGATAGGGCACCAGCGCGGTAATGCGCGCTGCGCCATTGTCACGCAGGGCGCTAAGAAAGAACAACAACTTGCAAAGCTTGTCGTTTACGCTCTCAACTGGCCCGCCATGGAGGCTCTGCAGAACATAAACATCCTTGCCTCGAACGCTGACAAGTGGCCTCATCTTATGCTCGCCGTCCTCGAAGTTGCGCTCCTCATGCAGACTCAGATCCACACCAAGGTGCCGGGCCACCTGCTCGCCAAATGGGCGTGATTCATGAATGGCAAAAAACAACATAAAAACACCTTGTATCCGAACTTTGAGAACGGCATTGACATAGGTCAAGAAATTCCCCGCCTGAACAACTTTCTCGTCAATTAGCCAAGATCAAGGACAGAGGGTTCTCCCCGTGAGTTATTTGAAAAGCCGTCAAAAAGCGCTATTGATATGTGCGAACAATCGACCGATAGAGCCACCTAATTGCCCACCGCCATCATAAACGGAAATGCAGTCAATATTGCCCAGAAGGTTGCTGCACTGAGTGATTGTGCAATCTATTCCCATTGTCCTCACGTAGACGTTATCGAAACACATATGGCATGGGTTTTTCTTGCCGGTGAATTGGTCTTTAAGATGAAGAAACCGGTGCACTATGAATTCCTCGATTTTACAACGCTTTCCGCGCGCGAATTCACCTGCCGGGAGGAACTGCGGCTGAACCGCAGACTGGCGCCAGACATATATCTTGATGTTGTGCCGCTTAAACTGGATCGTGTAGGGGTTCTGACCTTTGCCGGGGAAGGCCCCGTTGTTGAGTGGCTGGTCAAGATGAAAAGACTGCCGGCGGATCGAATGCTGGACTATGCAATTGAACATGGAACCGCAAGGAAGTCGGACGTTGTGGCGTTTGCGGAAAAATTGTCCGCATTCTACCGCGCAGCGCCACCGGTGGTGCAGTCTCTTGAACAGGTCTGTCGGCGATTTTCCGCTGAGCATGAGCGAAACGTGGCTCTCCTTTCCGACGGTCGGTTCGAACTGGATCATGTCATGACAGGAACAGTGTTGGCGGGCATGACGAAAGCCCTGTCAACTGCGCGGCCTCTGCTCAACACACGGGTTGAAGCGGATGCTTTTCTGGAGGGTCACGGCGACCTGCGGCCTGAGCATGTTTGCCTCATCGCGCCGCCCGTCGTCATTGATTGTCTCGAATTCAACCGCGATATGCGGCTAGTTGATCCATTCGATGATATTGCATTTCTCGATCTTGAGTGTGAGAGATTGGGCGCTCCCTGGGTCGGCCAAAAAGTCTTCGACATCTGCCGGAGGGAACTGTCTTCCCCGCTTCCCGATGGGCTATTTGCCTTCTATCGCAGCACGCGCGCACTGCTGCGGGCGCGCCTTGCGCTGGCCCATCTAATTGAATCTAACCCCCGTATGCCTGCAAAATGGGAGCCGAGGGCGCGAGCCTATGTCAAAATTGCCCATGCCGGACTCTTGCAATTTGAGGCTGCAGTGAGTCGGTGACGGGCGTTGGGGGGGTAGTTCTTCAGTTTAAAATCTCACATCTTTGGCTGTTTATCGTATTCGCCCAATAATTCCCCGCCGACATAGCCGGCAGGCCTTGGGCCATTGATGACACTGTGACCACGATGGATGCTTGTCCTTGATTGCATGTGGTGGCCTGAATGCCATTTCTGCCATGCACTACGATCTTCCGAAACCAAATTTGCCTTTACCAACTTTGGGATATAACTCGGCCTCCGGGCAGTCGGGGCCATGACGGACAGGGTGGGCGAACTCAACCAGCTTCTCGAGACCTACCGTCCGGGCGACCAATAAGACTATTCAGCGATAACCCAAGTCATGGCCCGTACCTCACGCTTTCCGGGTCTGATGTTGAGAGACAGCACGGGACCGCAGAGTCGGCTTTGAACGTCTAATTCTCCGCAAGCGAAGTGATGTAGGCCACGAGGTTTTCGAAGTCCTCCCGCTGCAGCGTCCATAGCGTTTCCGGCATGCCACTGTGCATCGCAGGCGTTATGACCTTGCCAAGAATGATATCGGGGGGACGGTAAACGGCAATCGACGCAAAGCTTGGTGGGTTGAGTTTGAATGGGGCACCCTTGTTGATGTCGTGGCACTTCGCGCACCATTGCTCAGCAAGTTTGCGGCCAGCAGCAGCATCCGCAGCGCAAACTGATTGAGGCATGGCAAGCACAAGGACTGGGACTGGGAACAAAAGTGGTAGAAGCATCTTCCTAAGCATTGGCATATCCTTCCTCATTCGCCTAACTTGGAATTCAACAAACGAGCACAATCGTCCCTCTGGGATCAGCCTTTCGGATAACCCACAGTCTGCGACAGCAACACCTGCTGGTCGTGGTTTAGCCACAGCGCATCGGCGACTGCATCGCGGTCGATCCAGGCCCGGATTACCGTGGCTAAGCCATTGCTGGCTGCGAACAGGTACACGTTCTGCGAGATGGCGCCGGTTGTAACGGATGCATAGCTCTCGCGTTTTGCGACTGGCACCAGCTTCATGCGGCTGTGGTCGGCAACAAACACCAGGTCCAAGGCAGCGTCCGAAACGAAGTCCTGATACCCGGTCACGTGCCGGACATCACTGGCCGCCACCAATTGCAGAACGTTCTCTGTCGCGTCATACAGGTAGGCGCCCGAGGGCAGCGCCACATAAATATCGATTTCCTGCGAATTGAGCGCCGAGGGCGCAGTGCGTCCCTTGTCTGGGCGATTCACTCCGTAGGCGGCCCAAAGCAGGTTGGACAACAGAGACAGTGCTAGCTCCTTGGGTGCAAAGTCGCGTGCCGAGTGCCGCTTGGACAGGGCTTCCATCAATGCCATGCCGCCATCCTTCTGAGGCGCAGGCAGGGCCATCTTTGGCAGCGTATCGCCTTGCGCAGGCTTGGGGCGCAGCTGCCCCATCATGCCGAGGGCTAGCTTCGTAAGGGTACTCATCGCAGTAGTCTCCTTTCGCCGAAGTCGATCAGCCAGCTGCCATCTGCCCAACAGAGGATTCGGTCTGCATTGATATGCATCAATCGGCATTGAATATTGTCTGAGCCAACTCCGTTGTATTCAAAGC
>JAUXUN010000079.1 GCA_030680855.1 Aestuariivirga sp. | reverse complement strand
ACTGCGCCCACGCTTTTGCGGCGATTTTTGCCTCGGGGAAGATCTTGCAGAGCCCTAGATCGCACGGTGTCTGAGGTTTTCCGCTAGGGTTGTTTAGCCATTTAAGGCGCATGGACCGTAATATCCACGGGTCTTCCCTCCGGCTCCCGGGTGCCTGATGAACGTTTCACCAGACCCGCAGGCGCCACATCCACCCCATCTATGATCACCGTCGCGACCGAGACCCCTTCCGGGATGGACAGACAATTCCTAGTTCATAGGAATATATTTGTCAAGGAATAAAATTCCAAAGCATTGATTTTTTAGCCTTCGCCGTCATCGATCTTGTCGTCCAGGAAAAATGCTTCCCAGTCGCGGCCGCCGTGGAAGATATTGCTGATGATGACATCGCCGCCTTTTACGAAATAGGCGATCACAGTCTTGCGCTCGATGCTTAGAATTCTGAGGCCGGTTTTGATGTCATCGCGCGGCGCGCCACGGTCGGGGAAATCCACCAGCTTGAAAAAGGCGCTGCGCAACCGTTCGGTAAAGCTGAAAGCCGTATGAAAACTGCCGCTGGCCTGAGCGATATAAACATAGATAGCAACAAGATCGGCCTCCGCCTCAGCCTGGAAAACGAGCCGCTTGCCTTTCAAGACGCGGCTTTCAAATTCTTTTCATGCATTTTCTTGAGGCGGTCAAAAACCTCCTCGGCAGGGATGCCGGGCCTGGGATCATTCATCGACCGGTCAATACGCGCACGAAGCGAGGCCAGACGCTCCTCATGCTCGTCCTGCTGGCGCTGCCAGGTCCGAAAGGCTTCGCGCATCAATTCGCTGGCGGAGGCAAACTGCCCCGAAGCCACACGCTCCTCCAAAACCCGTTTCATGGCAGGGGTGACGGTAATGCTGATCTTTTCGGCAGGTGCGGACATAAGGAACTCCTTGGTAGGATAATATCGTACCGCTATGATTTCTGCAATATATATGACGCGAACCCGGCACATCTGACTGCGCTCGTCATGGCTAGTTCGTTTTCCGCGCGTTCCGTCCGAACACATAAAGCCCCGCACCGACGAACAGGGCTATGCCGACGAAGGTCCAGATATCCGGGATGTCACCGAAAACCAAAAAGCCGAATTTTCAGCTTAACCAGACAGAATTAAATTCTTGCAATTTGGTAGAAAATGCCATCTCTAATGTCTATTTAACTACTATATGAGAAGTTTATGTGCTGAATTCGACTTTATCTAGAGGGAAAAGACAGTGTTAATCCAATTTAGCATCGAGAACTACCGATCAATTAAAGAACGTCAAACGCTCTCGATGGTCACGAGTACGTCAAAAATCGAACGGTCGAGATGCTTGCTGCATACAGGTTTCAAAGCAGCTCCCACACTTTTGGAAGTTACTGCGATTTATGGGCCTAACGGCTCGGGGAAAAGTACGCTGATTAACGCCATGGATTTCTTCCAGGATTTCGTTATGGATTCTCATAAACTGCAACCCGGAGAGTCAATCGATGCGATCTCACCATTCCTTTTTTCCAAAAAAACCACGACCCAACCCTCCACTTTTGAGGCTGCATTTGTAAAAGACAATTTTCTTTTTCAGTATGGTTTCACAGCAGACAGTAAGAAGGTGCATGACGAATGGCTATATGCAACGCCAGCAGGCAAGCAAAAACAAAAACCTCAAACATGGTTCAAAAGAAATTCCAAAGATATCAAACAATCCATCATCAAACGAGAATTGAAGGGAGCTAAAGAAGCTTGGAAAGAGGGCACAGGTGAAAATCACCTCTTTCTTTCTGTTGCGGCTAACCGGCAATCCGAAGACTTCAAAAAGCCATTCAATTGGATAAAGAGCAATTTGAGAGTGTTGACTACACCCGGGCGCCTTCATTATGGCTATACAGCAAAGCAAATTTTGCAGAACAAAAGAAAGGAAAATATTTTAAGCTTAATGAAGGATCTTGATCTGTTTTTTGATGATGTCTCGGTTGTTGAAAAAACTTTGGCAGAAAGCGATTTTAAGGGCCTTGAAAAGTTGCCGCCGAGTGTCAAAGAAGAACTGTTAAAGGAAATGTTGGGTAAGAAACACACTGAAGTTTTCACTCGACATAAGATAGAGGAGGGTGGTCATTGCACCTTGCCACTCGAGAGCGAGTCTGCAGGGACTCAGCAACTCTTCGCTCTTGCTGGGCCGATTATTGATGTTTTTGAAGGTGGCAGCACGCTGGTAGTCGATGAAATTCACAATAGTTTGCATCCTCTAGCGCTAAAAAAAATCATATCATTGTTCCAAGATAAAGAAGTGAATAAAAAGAAATCCCAATTGATTTTTACAACACATGATACCAACGCCATGAATTATCTGGAGCGGGACCAAATATGGCTCTTAGAAAAGCGAAAATTTGGCAACACAACATTCTCAGCGTTGTCGGAATTTAAGGGAAGGCCCGACGAAGCTATCGAAAAGCGTTACCTTGGGGGAAGATATGGGGCAATTCCCAACATCGAAAGCATTAGCTAGTGGGGCGTTCCGGAAGCGATAAACTATTTCAACGCGCAAAGTTAAACTTTGCAAGGAAGCCTCCTACTAAATCCCCACGTGATCGCATCTTAATTGTCTCCGAAGGGGAAATTACAGAGCCAAACTATTTTAGAGCGCTATGTACTGATGTACGCTTATCCAGTGCAGATGTTAGAATATGTGGGAAGGAAAGTGATAGCCCACCATCAGCCGTTTACAAGTTTGCGCTTGAAGAGCTCGAACGAAATCTTAGAGATAAGACTACTGACGATTATGATCGTGTTTATTGCGTTTTTGATAGGGATAAGCACGATTGTTACGACCGCACTTTGAAAACCATTCACAAAAACCCGACACATAAAATTGAGGAAAAGACAGCGAAAGTAATGGCAATCAATAGTGTTCCATGCTTCGAATTCTGGATACTTTTACATTTTGAATATACGGATAAACCCTTTGAGAACTGTGCGTCTCTTGAGAAGCAAATCAAAACAAAATGGGCAACCTATAGCAAGAAGAAAACCAAAGACGTCTATGCTGAACTGAGAGATAAGACAGCAATTGCAATCAAAAACTCGAAAAACATTTTGAATAACTCTATGAGCGAAAATCCAATAACAAAGATTCATCTCGTAGTGGACGATTTAATCGAACAGAGCAAGAGATGACCTAGTTCGCCTTGGGCGCGTTCCGTCCGAACACATAGAGCCCCGCGCCGACGATCAGGGCGATGCCGACGAAGGTCCACATGTCCGGGATGTCGCCGAAAACCAGAAAGCCGAAGACCAGGGCTGACAGGATCTGGAAATAGGTAAAGGGCGTCAGCAGGTTTGCCGGTGCCAGCGAAAAGGCCTTGGCCATCAGCAATTGCGCCAGGCCGAAAATGACCCCCAGAACGAAACTCAGGATCCATGTCTCCAGCGTCTGCGGTGTCCAGCTCGCAATTGCCAGCGGCAGGCCGACGATGATGCCAACCAGCAGGGTCCAGGCCAGCGTGGTCGTGGGCGCCTCGCCCGCCGTGCCGAGGTGGCGTGTCAGCAGTTGAAACCCCGCGTAGAACACCGCGGCAATCAACGGGAATATCGTGTACTGCGAAAGCTCGGAAAATCCCGGCCGGGCCACGATCAGAACCGCGATGAAGCCCACCACCACGCCGATCCAGCTTGCCGCACTCACCCGTTCGCCCAAAAGCCAGCCCGAAAGCGCCAGCACCAGAAACGGGCCCGCAAACAGAATGACCGTGGCTTCGGCAAGCGGCAGGTACCACACGGCGATCACCATCGACCCGCCGATGACCACCGGAACGATGCCGCGGACAATCTGCAAAAACACCAGCCTGGTATGAAACAGGTTTTTCCACTCGCCCGGCGCCGTGGCCAAGAGCAGGATGGGCAGCGCCAGCACATAGCGCGCCAGCATGACCTGGCCGAAGGACTGGGTTTCGATGAGCATCTTGCTGATTCCGTCGACCACGCCGAAACAAGTTACCGAGGCGACCAGAAGCAGGATGCCGCGCAAGTTGCCTGTCAGGCCGGCCGGTTTTTTCATTGAAAATTCCATTCCTCAAACGATATGCCCGGCATCATTTACATTTGCCCGGGCATTGTGCAAAACCTAGCTCCGTTCACCAGCCAAATGCCGGAAAAAATGAATTCATACAAAGATTTTATCGCCTTGAGCCCCGAAACGCTGCCCGCAAGGCTGGGCGGCCTTGCCGCCGTGAAGAACCGGATCGGCGCTGATGCGAAGGCCTGGAAAGTGCGCGAAGTCGGCGACGGCAATCTCAATCTGGTCTTCATTGTCGAAGGCCCCAAGGGCGCCGTCGTCGTCAAGCAGGCGCTGCCCTATGTCCGCCTCGTGGGCGATAGCTGGCCCCTGCCGCTGAAGCGCTCGTTCTTTGAATATCACGCCCTGTCCAGGCAGGCGGAGCGCGATCCCGGAATGGTGCCGGAGATTTTCCACTTCGATGCGGGGCAGGCCATCATCGTCATGGAGTTCCTCTCGCCCCACATCATCCTGCGCCGCGCCCTCATCGCCGGGCAGGAACTTCCGAAAATTGCCAGGGACCTGGGGCTGTTCCTGGCGCGCACCCTGTTCCGCGGCTCCGATCTCTGCCTCGATACCAAGCTGCGCAAGGCTGATCTCGCGCTCTTTGCCGATAATGTGGCGCTGTGTGACATCACCGAAAACCTTGTCTTCAGCGATCCCTATTATGACGCCAAGCTCAACCGCCATACCTCGCCGCAGCTTGATTGTCTCGTGAAGGAGCTGCGCGCCGACCGCGATCTGAAGGTGGCGGCCCAGCGCCTGAAGCACATTTTCGCCGCCACACCTGAAACGCTCTTGCACGGCGATCTCCACACCGGCTCGGTAATGGTGACGGTCGAGCAGACCCGCGTCATCGATCCCGAATTCGCCTTCTATGGCCCCATGGCTTTTGATGTCGGCATGCTGCTCGCCAATTTCTGGATGAGCTATTTCTCGCAATCCGGCCATGAAACCGCAGGCAACCGGGCCAGCATGCGGCGCTATCTCCTCACCGTGACCGTGGACATCTGGGAAATCTTCCGCAGCGAATTTTCCAGGCTCTGGCACTGCGAACGCAATGGCATTCTCTACCAGCGTTCGGTTTTCGAGGATCAGGGCGACATGCTGGCCTCGGAGCAGGCGCTTGATCTGGTGCTGCACGGCATCTGGGTGGATATGCTGGGCTTTGCCGGCGTGGAGATGCACCGCCGCATTCTGGGCCTGGCCCATAACGCGGATTTTGAAACCATCGAAGACGCCAGCCTCCGCGCCCGCTGCGAGACCAAGGCCCTGAAGCTCGGACGCCACCTGGCGGTGAACCGCAGCCACATTCACAGCATGGTGGAAGTCAACAAGCTGGCCGAACGGCTCGAGAAGGACATCGTCACGTGAAAGTAGGCTCCCGTCATTACCACACCATCTGGCTCAACCCCGATGGCCGCTCCGTCAATATCATCGACCAGCGCTGGCTGCCCCACGAGTTCCGCGTTGTCACGTTGAAAACCGTTGACGATGTCGCCACCGCCATCCGCGACATGTGGGTGCGCGGCGCGCCCCTCATCGGCGTCACCGCCGCCTATGGCGTGGCCATCGCCATGGCGGGCGATGCCAGTGACAAGGCCCTCGACAGGGTTTGGAACACGCTGCACGAAACCCGCCCCACCGCCATCAATTTGAAATGGGCTTTGGACGACATGCGCGGGCACCTGCGCGGCCTGCCGGAAGCGAAACGGCGCGACGCTGCCTATGCCCGCGCCGCCGCTATCGCCGAGGAAGACGTGCAGCTCAACCGCGCCATCGGCCAGCATGGCCTTGCCGTGATCAAGCAGATCGCCGCCCGCAAGAAGCCGGGCGAGCCGGTGAATGTGCTGACCCATTGCAATGCCGGTTGGCTTGCCACCGTGGATTACGGCACCGCGACGGCGCCGATCTACCTCGCCGCCGAAGCGGGCATTCCGGTTCATGTCTATGTCGATGAAACGCGGCCGCGCAACCAGGGGGCCCAGCTCACCGCCTGGGAACTTAACAACCACGGCGTTCCCCATACGCTGATCGTCGACAATGCCGGCGGCCATCTCATGCAGCATGGCCAGGTGGACATGGTGATTGTCGGCACCGACCGCACCACCGCCCATGGCGATGTCTGCAACAAGATCGGCACCTATCTCAAGGCGCTGGCGGCCAGGGACAACAATGTTCCCTTCTATGTGGCCCTGCCGTCACCCACCATCGACTGGACCGTCCATGACGGCGTGAAGGAAATTCCCATCGAGGAGCGCAACGCCGAGGAAGTCAGCTTCGTCCAGGGCCGTGGGCAGGATGGCACCACTGTGCAGGTGCGGATCTCGCCCGAGGGCAGCCCCGCCGCAAACCCCGCCTTCGATGTGACACCCGCCCGCCTCATCACCGGCCTGATCACCGAACGTGGCATCGCCAAGGCATCAGCCGAAGGCCTGAAGGCGCTGTTTCCCGAGCGGAAATAACCTATTCGGATTCCTTCAGCCTCTGCGCGTAGACGTTGATGATGAGGGCGCTGAGGAGGATCAACCCGCGGATCAGTATTTTCAGGAAGCTATCGATCTGGATATGGTCGAGGCCGTTGTTGAGGACGCCCAAAACCAGAAGCCCGATGATCGTATTGCCGATGCCGCCGCGCCCTCCGAACAGGCTGGTGCCGCCCACCACCACCGCAGCGATGGCGTCCAGCAGGTAACTGTCGAACTGGTTTTGCTGGGCCGAGCCGAAATAGGCCACCGCCAGCATGCCGGCGATGCCGGAGCACATGGCGGAAATCACCATGACCGAACCGATGATGAACTTCACGTTGACGCCGGAATATTCCGCCGCCTCGCGGTTGCCGCCCGTCATGTAGATGTAGCGGCCAAAGCGCGTATAGGTGAGCACCAGATGGCCGATGCCGAGGAACAGGATGGCGACAATGATGGTCCAGCGGATGCCGAAAATCGAACCCGAGCCAAGCATGGTGATCAGGTCCGGATAGGAATAGGCAATCTGCCCGCGCACCAGCAGGGCCGACACGCCATTGGCAATCTGCATGATGGCCAGCGTCATGATGAAGGAGGGAATGCCAATCCAGGTGACGCCAAAGGCCGTGATGAGGCCAAAGCACAGGGCCGTGAGCAGCGTAAGCACAATGGCGATGATGCCGGGCAGCGGCAGGTTGGCGATGTTCACATAGTCTGGCTGCAGGGTGAAATAGGCAATGGTGATGCCAACCGCATTGGCGATTGCCGCGAC
This sequence comes from Aestuariivirga sp., assembly GCA_030680855.1. GTDB lineage: Bacteria > Pseudomonadota > Alphaproteobacteria > Rhizobiales > Aestuariivirgaceae > Aestuariivirga. The sequence goes on along the minus strand of JAUXUN010000079.1, from coordinate 126,283 downwards.
TGAAAGGTCAATCTCGGCGGTCAAAATCACATAGGTGAGCCCCACCGCGATGATCGAGGTGATCGAAATCTGCGACAGGATGTTCATGAAATTGACCACCGTGAAGAACGATGAGCTTGCCGCCGCGAAGAAAATGACGAGCGCCAGCAGCGTGAACACCGGCGCGATGTTGCGCAGCTGGTCCTTGAGAAAGCTCTTGAGCCGGCTGTTTGGTTGTACGTCAGTCATGCTCATGTCCGCTGTCCCTATGCCGCCGCCAGAAGGTCGGCCTTGTGGATTGTCCCACTGTTGAATTCTTTTGCAACCATTCCCTTGCGCAGCACGCTGACGCGGTCTGCCAGGGTCAGGATGGTTTCCGGTTCGGTTGAAAGCACCAGAATGGCAACGCCCCTGTCGCGCAGGTCCTTGACGATGCGGATCACATCTTCCTTGGCGCCCACATCCATGCCGCGTGTCGGCTCCGAAAGAATGAGCACCTTGGGAAGATGGGTCAGCCATTTGGCCAGCGCCACCTTCTGCTGGTTGCCGCCCGAGAGCGAGCCCAGCATCATGTTGGGATTGGGCGGCCTGATCTGCAAATCCTTGGCCCGGTTGCCGGCAATGGCGCGCTCCGCTTTCGGCATGAGCAGCAGCCGGTGAATGCGGTCAAGAATGGCGATGGAGACATTTTTGTAGACCGGTTCCGTGCGGAACAGCATCATGCGCCGGTTCTCAGGCACAAAGGCAATGCCTTCGCCCCGCGCCGCCGCCGTTGACTTGAAGGATTTCTGCGACCCGTTGAGCAGGAAGCGGCCATGCTTCAGCCTGATCTTGCCGAACAGGGCGCGGGCCAGCTCGATCTGGCCGCAGCCCATGAAACCGTAAACCCCGGTAATTTCCCCGGCGCGCAGCTTGAGCGAAACATCGCGGAGCTGCCTGCCATCCCCGATGGCTTCGGCTTCCAGAACCACAGGCTTGGCGTCATCGCCCGTGAGATCAGCACTTTCCCCCATATGCATGTCGATCGAGCCACGCCCGATCATGTGGGAAATGACCGCATCCTTGGTGAGCGTCGCGGCGGCTTCGGTAACAACCTTCTTGCCGTTGCGGAAAACCGTAACCGTATCGGAAATTTCCAGCACATCGTCCAAGAAGTGCGAAATGAAAATGATGCCCCGGCCATCCGCCTTGATCTTGCGCAGCACGTCAAACAGCCGCTTCACTTCCGGCGGCGACAGCGCCGAGGTGGGCTCGTCCAGGATAATGATCCGCGCCCCTGAAAACAGAACGCGCGACAGCTCCACCAGCTGTTGCAGGCCAACCGGCAGCGAACCCATCCGGGTTTTGGGGTCAATGTCAAGGCCGAGGCTGGCAATGAGCCGTGTTGCCTCCTTGTTGATCCGCGCCCAGTCCACCGTTCCCATCCTGGTCAATGGCTGGTGGCCCAGAAAAACATTCTCGGCCACCGTCAGGTCCGGAACGGTCGAAAGCTCCTGGTGCACCATGCCGATGCCCGCGGCCAAAGCCTCGCGGGCCGAGCGGAAATGCACGCGTGCGCCATCAATGCGCATTTCGCCGTCATAGTCGTGATAGACGCCGGCAATGATTTTCATCGTGGTGGATTTGCCGGCCCCGTTTTCGCCAACAAGGCCGTGAATCTCGCCGGCCTGCAGCGTCATATCAACTTCCTTCAGCGCCGCGATGCCGCCGAAAGATTTTGACACATTGGAAAGCTGAAGCAGGGGCGGCAAGCCGCCCCCGCTATTTGATTGAGCCGTCATGAACCGGTCAGATCAGGAAGTTCTTCTGCAGCCAGAGATGGCCAGGTGCTGTTTCCTGGGTGATGACCGGTCCGTCCGCCAGGATATAATTCGGAATATCCGAACCGGCTTTCTCGCCACCCTGAACCGCGGCCACACCAGCAGCCACCGACCAGCCATGGATACGGCAGGAAGGATTGCGCACCGTTGCCAGCATGGTGCCGTCAAGCACCGCCTGCACCGCAGGAGACATGGCGTCCACGCCGCCGATGATGATGCCTTCACGGCCCTTCTGCTTCATGACCTGATTGGCGGCAAGCGCCATGTCGTCATTGTGGAAGAAGGCACCGGCAATATCGGGGTTCTGTGTCAGGACCGAGTCCCAGATGCGGGCGACCTTGGTCACATCCCAATCGGCTGGTTCTTCGTTGATCACTTTCACATCCGGGAAGTTGGCCGCGACCGACTTGAAGCCCTTGGCGCGTCCCTGGGCGCCGGAATGGCCAAGAGCACCCTGGGTCATCACCACATTGCCCTTGCCGCCAATGGCGGCCATGAGCTGTGAGGTGACGGCAGAGCCCATCATCTCGTTGTCAGGCGCGATGAAGGTATGGATGGCAATTGTTCCCGGAGGGGCAACCAGCGTGTCCATGGCGATAACCGGCGTGCCGGCGTCAATCATTTTCTGGATGGGATCGGTAAGCGTGCCGATGCCGAAGGTCTGGATAGCAACGAAATCCCACTTCTGGGTGGCCATGTTGTCGATGGCCGCACGCTGCTTGGTGGCCGCGAGTTCACCGTCAAACCAGGTGATCTCAACATTCATCAGCTTGGCCCAGGCTTCAGCAGCCTGCTTGCCCTGGGCGCACCAGGATGCCTGAAGACCGGCGTTCGAGAAGGCCGCCTTCATCGGTTTGCCGGAAGGCGCCAAAGCCTGCGCCATGGCGGGATCAAATCCGGCATCGGCCAGAAGTGCGCCGGCAAGTGCAGCACCGCCGATGGCCTTGAATACATCGCGGCGGTTTCTTGCTTCTTTGATTAGGTCGTCAAGCATACTAGAATCTCCCATATGAATTTTTGTTAGGCAGGAGTGCTTTCTGAGGCCCGTGCTGTTTAAGTTTCGATTTCTTGCATGAGTCTGCTGAACACCCTCCACCGCAAATCTTGCCGTCATCTCCACAGCCTGTCAAATCCAATCGTCATACAAATGAAATTTGCCGTGCCCGAGTTTCAAGCAGGCGGCGGCCCGCGCGGCAAGTGACCGAATTCAGGCACCTCAATCCCATCACAAATGATCAGAGGTTGATATTGCGTTGCACCCAATCGCACTGTTCAAAACTTCCAACTCATTGAAAGCAACCTCGGCGATTGTGGCCATGCGGACCGCCACGCCGATCTTGCGTATTCCACCTTCGGCAAGTTCATGAATATGGCGCGGCAATCCGGGCCGTCATGTAATTGTGATGTTCATGCCCGAGGGGGTCATTCCCGAAACATTTCAGGGGGACTGATGCGAATCCTGATCGTAAGCGATGCCTGGCCGCCGCAGGTCAATGGCGTAGTCCGGACACTTCAGACCGTTGGCCGGCAACTCGGCAAGCGCGGCCATGAGGTTCGCTACATCACCCCGGAAGGCCATAGAACCTGGGCCATCCCGTCCTATCCGGAAATCGAGTTGAGCCTGGTGGGGGCATCAGCCATTGGCCGCGAGATTGATGCGATCAAGCCGCAAGCCATTCACATTGCAACCGAGGGTCCGCTTGGCTGGGCCGCACGCCGCGCCTGCCTCCGCCGCGGCCTGCCCTTCACCACAAGCTTTCACACCCGCTTTGCCGAATACACTGAAACACGCCTTCCCATTCCGGGCGTAGGCGGCCTCATGTGGCGCCTGCTACGCCGCTTTCACAGCCCAAGCCGCGCTGTGATGACGCCGACCGCGACGATTGCAAAGGAGCTTGAAACGCGGAAATTCGTGAACGTGAAAGTCTGGACGCGCGGTGTCGACCACCGGAAATTCAATAACCTGCCGCGCGATTACTTTTCTCTGCCACGCCCGATTATCCTCTATGCGGGCCGCGTCGTGAAGGAAAAGAACATGGAAGCCTTTCTCGGGCTCACAACGCCGGGCACCAAAGTGGTGGTGGGCGACGGGCCGGAGCGAAAGCTCTATGAAGACAAGCATCCGGCTGTCGTATTCACCGGATATCTCGGGGAGGACACCTATGCCCGCGCCATGACTTCCGCCGATGTCTTTGTTTTTCCCAGCCTGACCGACACTTTCGGCCTTGTGATGATTGAGGCCATGGCCTGCGGCACGCCGGTCGCCGCTTTCAATGTGGCAAGCCCCATCGATGTGGTGGAAAGCGGCGTGACGGGGGAACTGGATAGGGACCTTTCCATCGCCGTTGCCTCCGCCCTCAAGCTGGACCGCGACGGCGTGCGCCGGGGAGCGGCGAAGTTTACCTGGGAACGGGTGGCGGAAATGTTCGAGTCGTGGCTGGTGCCGCTTGAAGTTGGCCGACTGAACCCCTAGCGCTCGCCACCCTGCGGCGAGCCAAGCTGGAAGGTCTCGGCAACTGTGCGGTTCGCGGCGAGGCTGGATTGCCATTCGGCCTCCTTGGCGAGCTTTCCTTCCGCATCGGCGATGAATTTCACGATCGATTTTGGATCAAGGGATGCAAGGCCATCATCGTCGCCGATGATCAGGTCGCCGGGATTCACCAGTCTCCCGCCTATGACAACGCTGCAGTTCACCCTGCCGCGCTCAGCCGAAGTTGGCCCCCGGGGCGTGATCGCGCGGCTGAAAACCGGAAAGTCACTCCACTTGGCAAGCTCCACCACATCACGGACCGCGCCGTCACAAACCAATCCGCAAGCGCCCAAGCGTCTTAGATGCCCGCCCAGAATTTCCCCGATCATGGCGGTTTCCGTATGCCCGCCGGCTGCTATGACCAAAACATCGCCCGGTTTTATCCTGTCCAGGGCGTAGAGCACCGCGCCAAAATCCGGCGGCTCGCACAACGCCGTCACCGCCCGGCCGAACAGGCGCGGCTGCTGGCCCGGCGGACAAAGCGGGCGGATTGAACGGTCTATCTGGCATTCCGCCTGGCTCACATCCACCGCAACAGCCACCGGCACCTGCCGCCAGCGTTCGATTGCAGCCGCAGGGCATGTTTCAGGCAGACGCTCATCAACAATTACTGGCATTGCACTTATCCCTCGTGAAGCGGTGTGGACTTAATGAAGTTGGCTTTTCAATAACTGCCCCAGGGCCGTAATGCCCTTGACGATTGTCTCGTCCGGCTGCGACGAATAACTCACCCGGGCGTGGTTCAATTCCTGTTTCAATGGAAAGAAGGTGGCGCCGGGAACATATGCAACCCCAGCCTTTGGCAGGCTTTGCTCCAGCATGAATTTCGCCGAGTCGAAGGCCTCCGGAAATGTGAGCCAGGTGAACAATCCGCCGCTGGGATCGGTAAATCGAATGTCCTGGGGGAAGGTCTGCCGGATCGTGTCAAGCATCAGCTCCTTCTTGCGAAGATAGGTCTGCCGGATCAGGCGGATGTGCTGATCGATGTCGTAGCGCTCCAGAAACAGCGAAACCGCCGACATGTTCAGGGTGCTGCATTGCGTGTCGACGGCAAGCTTGAGCAGGCCGAGCTTCTGAATGATGTCAGGCGAAGCAACGGTCCAGCCCAGCCGCAGTCCCGGCGCCAGAATCTTGGAAAAGCTGCCCACGAAGATAACGCGGCCTTCCGTATCCAGGCTCTTCAAAGTCGGGAGCGAGTTCCCCTGGTAACGTATTTCGCGGTACGGCGTATCTTCAAGGATGATGAGATTGAACCGGTTGGCAAGCTCGATCAGGCGCCTGCGGCGGCTCTCGCTCATGGTGACGCCGGTGGGGTTCTGAAAATCAGGCACCGTATAGAGAAGCTTGGCATTTTTCGTGGCCAGCAGGACGCGCTCAAGATCGTCCATATCCATGCCGTTCCCGTCGATGCGGACGGTGGCATAGCGCGGCTCGTAAGGATTGAAGGCGATGAGAGCGCCAAGGAACGTTGGGTTCTCGGTGATGATGAAGTCGCCGCGGTCGATCAGCAGTTTGGCGGTCAGGTCGAGCCCCTGCTGGCCGCCTTGGAGAATCAGCACTTCTTCGGCCGTGCATGTGATCCCTTCCAGCCCCATCCGCTGCGCAATCTGCTCACGAAGCTTGGGGATGCCGTTTGAAACCGTGTACTGCAGGGATATCCGGCCATTGCGCGCAATGGCCTCTTCATAAACCGCGTTCAACTGCTCCAGCGGGAAAATGGATGCGTCCGGATAGCCGCCGCCGAACGAGATGATGCTGGGATCGGCCCCCAAACGAAGCAGCTCGCGGATTGCCGAAGGCTGGACGTTCTCCATCCGCCTTGCGAATTGTACATTCATAATGGGGAGTTCCTGTCAATCTCGATGAGATAAAGGCAATTTGACTGTCCCCGCTGGCGCCGTCAACTGGGCAACTACGCTCATGTTCAGTGCAAGGAACTGATGAGCTAAAAGTATTGAAATTTCTCCTGAACCGTCTACGTTCGACTCCACCTGACGGACAGAGAAGCCGTTGGGTCCAGTTCGGGAGGTCAGTTGATGGCGTTGCTGCAGGTTAACGCAGTATCAAAGAGCTTTGGTGCTATTCATGCGTTGACGGATGTCAGTTTTACGCTTGATGCCGGTGAAGTCGTGGGCTTCATGGGCGACAATGGTGCGGGCAAATCCACCATGGTCAAGCTCATCGCCGGAAATTTTCCGCCAACCGATGGCGAGGTCGTCGTCGATGGCCAGGTCTGCCATTTCCACAAGCCAATTGAGGCGCGCGCCAAGGGGATTGAAGTCGTCTATCAGGACCTTGCGCTTGCCGACAACCTGACCGCCGCGCAGAATGTTTTTCTTGGCCGCGAAATCAACAAGGGTGTCTGGCCGTTCAATATTCTGGACAAGGAGGCCATGATCAAGCGCGCCGCCGAGCTTTTCAGCGAGCTCAAGTCGGAAACCCGCCCGCGTGATCTCGTGAAGAAAATGTCAGGCGGCCAGCGTCAGGCCGTGGCCATCGCCCGCACAAGGCTTTCCAATGCCAAGCTGGTGCTGATGGATGAGCCCACTGCGGCCATATCAGTGCGCCAAGTGGCGGAAGTTCTTGAACTTATCCGCCGTCTCAAGGCCCAGGGCGTTGCCATCATGCTGATCAGCCACCGCATGCCCGACGTCTTCGCCGTGTGCGACCGCATCATGGTGCTGCGGCGCGGCTCACTGGTCGCCGACAAGGCAACCGCCAAGACAAGTCCCGAAGAAATAACCGGGCTGATTACGGGAGCGATCCGTGCCGCCTAAAGCCATGGCAACAGCGCCTGCGGAAAATCACGCCATGCTCTCCGAAGTTGCGGAGATCAAGGAGCAGACAACACTGCAGCGGATTTATTCCAGCCAGGCCTTCTGGGTGACGGTGGCGCTGGTTGTTCTCTATGCCGGCATGGCCATGTATGAGGTGAGTTTTGGCACTGTCGACAATCTTGCCAACATGACCCGGAACTTCGCGCCCTTTGGCATCATGGCCTTGGGGATGACGGTCGTCATCATCACCGGCGGAATCGACCTGTCAGTCGGCTCGATCATGGGCGCGGTGGCCATTGTCACCGGGCTCTTTCTCACCTGGGAGTTTCCCTGGTATGTGGCGTTTTTCATGGGCCTGGCGGCGGGGCTGGGCTTTGGCGCCATCAACGGCTTCTTCGTGGCCTACGTGGGCCTTTCGCCCTTCGTCGTGACCCTTGGCATGATGTCGGTTGCGCGCTCATTCGCCGTGGTCCTGTCAGGCAATCAGATGCTCTACAAGTTTGGTCCCGACGCCCCCATCGTCAAGGCGATTGGCCAGGCAAGATGGCCGCGGCAAACGCCCGGGGACTCGATCCCCGACTGGATTCCGCAACTGTCGTCGCATTTCTGGACGATGGTCGTGCTCGCGTTCGTTGTCGGCTATGTCTTCATTTTCAAGGCTTGGGGCCGCCACCTGTTCGCCATTGGCGGAAACGAAGAGGCGGCGCGCCTCACCGGTGTTCCGGTCAATCGCGTGAAATTCCAGGCCTATGTGTTCTCCGCCTTTACGGCTTCGGTCGCCTCGCTGCTCATTCTTGGCTACAGCGGCTCGGCGATCAACGCCATGGGCCAGACCTATGAGCTGCGGGTGATCGCGGCAACCGTGATCGGCGGCGCGAACCTGATGGGCGGGGCGGGCACGGCCTTTGGCGCTGTCGTCGGCTCCGCCTTCCTGGAAGTCATCCGCAACGCCCTGCTGATGGCCGGCATTGATTCAAATTGGCAAGGAGCCTTTGTTGGCGCCTTCATTATTCTCGCGGTTCTTCTTGGCAAGCAGACCGGCGGCAAGTCTATCGTCGCCGCGATGATTGACCGGATTGTCCCGAAGCGAAACCGCTAGAAAACCGCCGACTGGAAATAATTCCGGCGGCATCGCGTAAACGAAAGTGGAGGATCTGAGATGAAGAAATTTTTACTGACCGCAGCGGTTGCCTTTGGGGCGCTCACCGTGGCCGCAGTCGGGGCCCAGGCGAAGTTCACCTTCGCGCTGGTTCCCAAGAACATGAACAACCCGTTCTTTGACCAGGCCCGCGACGGCTGCAAGAAGGCCGAAGCTGAATCAAACGGCGCCTTCGAGTGCATGTATATCGGCCCGGGCGAGCACGGCGGCGGTGACGAACAGGTCCAGATCGTGCAGGATCTCGTGGCCAAGAAGGTCGACGGCATTGCCGTGGCCGTGGCTAACGCGGCCGCCATGACGGTAGCCCTTCAGGCCGCCAAGGACGCGGGCATTCCGGTTCTGACCTGGGACTCCGACATGCTTCCTGAAAACAGCGACCTGCGCCTGGCCTACATCGGCACCCACAACTATGAGATTGGCACCAATCTCGCAGCGCTCGCCATGAAGATCAAGCCAAATGGCGGCACCGTCTGCATCCAGTCGGGCGGCGCCGCGGCGGCCAACCACAATGAGCGCATGCAGGGCATCCGCGACGTGCTGTCAGGCGCGAAGTCGGCTGCCTCGCCTGGCGACCGTCTGACCGGCCAGAACGGCTGGACGGAAATCGATGGCTGCCCGCTCTACACCAACGATGACTTCCCGCTCTCGGTGCAGCAGTTTGAAGACATCATGGCCAAGAACCCCAAGCTGGATGCCTTCATCCCGACCGGCGGCTTCCCGCAGTTTGTGCCCGATGCAAACCGCGCGGCGGTCGAGAAGTACAAGGGCATGATCGCCGACAAGTCGCTGGCCCTCGTGGTCGCCGACACGCTGCCGGTCCAGATCGACCAGATGAAGGAAGGCTTCTCCCTCGGCCAGGTAGGCCAGCGTCCATTTGAAATGGGCTATATGACAATGAAGGCCTTTGCCGACATGAAGGATGGCAAGGCAGCGCCGGCTGATCCGTCCTATACGGGCCTTGATGTCTGCACGCCGGAAACGGCTGACACCTGCATCGCCAAATAAAATTTTAACAGGTATTGAAAAGGCGGGGAGCTTCCCCGCCTTTTTATTGGAGGAAGTCATGACGAAAATGTTCTCGCTGGAAAATCGTGTTGCCCTGGTCACCGGCGCTTCGCGCGGGCTGGGCCTAGCCATGGCCAGGGCCCTGAAGGAAAACGGCGCCCATGTCATCATCAACGCCCGCGATGCGGCGGCACTGTCCACCGCTGCAAAATCCATCGGCGCGCAACCCATGGCTTTCGATGTCTCGGACGCCGCCGTCGCGCGCCGGGCGCTGGAGGGCATTGTCAAGGAACACGGCCATCTCGACATACTGGTCAACAATGCCGGCATTCAGCACCGCCGGCCCCTGGTCGAATGGGAAGACAATGATTTCGACCGCGTCATCAGCGTCAATCTCACATCGTGTTTTCGCCTGGCCCGCGATGCCGCCCGCCTCATGCTGCCCCGTAAATTCGGGCGCATCATCAACACCGGATCGGTGGCCGCCATTCTTGGCCGCCCCACCATCCACGCCTATGTGGCGGCCAAGGCCGGGCTGCACGGATTGACCCGTTCGATGGCGGCGGAATTGGGCCGCCACGGCATTACCATCAATGCGCTCGCCCCCGGCTATTTTGCAACGGAACTCAATACCGCTCTCCTCAATGACAAGGCGTTCACAACGTGGGTGGAAGCACGCACCCCGGCGGGACGATGGGCGAAGCCGGATGAACTTGGCGGCGCCGTGGTCTTTCTCGCCTCCGACGCCGCTTCCTACGTCAACGGCCATGTGCTGGCGGTCGATGGCGGCCTGTCCGTGTCGCTGTGATGGGAAGGTGCTTTGAAAACGGTGGTGCCCAGGGGCGGAATTGAACCACCGACACGCGGATTTTCAGTCCGCTGCTCTACCAACTGAGCTACCTGGGCACATCACGTGCGCCGCGTTATATGGGATTGGATTTGCGCTTGCAAGAAAGAAAGCCAAAACCCCTTGCGCCCTGAGAATACAGCCTTTTAGGGGTTTCCCGCGAGGAGCGAGAGGCCTTGGCCGGCTGCGGAAGCCCGCTTGCGGTTGGTCTGGCTTGCCACTGGCCGAGTGGACTCGGAACGGAGTATGATTCGGCACGTTGTTAAACGATCGCGCCAAGGAATGAGCTGGGTGAAATGACTGCCAAGTTCTTGCTGATGTTGCTTTTGATGTCGCTTCATCTTCCAGCCGTTTCCTGGGTGGGGCGGCACGAGGAAGGCTATATCGCATTTCAAAAAGGCGATTATGCAACTGCCCTGCAAAAGTGGAAACCGCTGGCTGAAGAGGGAAATGCCGATGCGCAGCTCTCTCTTGGTGCGATGTACGACAAAGGCCAAGGGGTGCCACAGGACTATGCGGAAGCCGTGAAGTGGTATCGCAAGGCCGCTGATCAGGGAGAGGCTCTGGCGCAGCACAATCTCGGAAGAATGTACCAGGCCGGCAGGGGCGTAACGCAGGATTATGTGGAAGCTGCGAAGTGGTATCTCAAGGCCGCGGATCAGGGAATTTTTGAAGCCCAGCAAAATCTCGCATTGATGTACGAGAAGGGCCAGGGGGTGCCGCAAGACCCAGGTGAGGCTGTCAGGTTGTACCGGAGGGCCGCCGGGCATGGAAACGCGACAGCGCAATACAATCTCGGCGTCAGCTATGAGAATGGCCTAGGCGTGGCGCAGGACTCCGCCGAAGCCGCCAAGTGGTATCGTTTGGCTGCCGAACAGGGCAATCCCAAAGCCCAGTACAGTCTCGGTGTCAGTTACGACCTTGGAAAAGGAGTGCCCCAGGACGATGCCGAAGCCTTCAAATGGGTTCGCGAGTCCGTCAGGCAGGGATACGCACCGGCTCAGCACAAATTCGGCGCCATGTATGCCAATGGAAAAGGCGTCACGCAAAGCCATGCGCAGGCCCTCAGATGGTATCTGAGGTCCGCCAAACAGGGTTATGCGCCGGCCCAGCACGATGTTGCGATGATGTACGGCAGCGGACAAGGCGCAAAACAGGATTTTGTCGAAGCCAGCAAATGGTATCGCAGGGCCGCCCTGCAGGGCCATGGGCCAGCGCAATTCACTCTGGGCATGATGTATTATAATGGCCAGGGCGTGCCCCAGGACAATGTGCAGGCCCATTTCTGGTTCAGCCTGAAGGCGGATGGCGGAGATGCCGAAGCCGTCAGGTATCGTGATATCGTGGCAAAGCTGATGACCCCCGAGCAAATGGCCAAGGCCGAACAACTCGCAAGCAAATGGCGCGCAGCAAATCCAGCGCCTTAGCCTTATTGCTTCTTCGCGCCTGCCGCGATAAAAAATGTCTTGAACCGGGAGCAGGGATTGAGATGCCGATTACACGCCGCGCGCTGCTGACCTCCGCACTTTTCGCCGGGCTTGCTCCTGTCTCCCGGGCGCTTGCCCAGTCGGGCGAGCCCTTTCCGGTCCCCGAATCCGAAGCGAAGAAGGTCGCCTATAAGTTCCAGCGGCGCGAGATGGCCTTTAAGACGCCGGAGCCTGCGGGAACCATCGTCGTCGATACCAAACGCTGCTTTCTCTACCATGTGTCAGGAGGCGGCCAGGCCATGCGTTACGGCGTCTCCGTGGGAAAATCGAGCAAGGCGTGGAAAGGCGAGGCGGTCATCAAGCGCATGGCGAAATGGCCCGTATGGGTTCCAGCCCCTTATCATCTTGAAGAAATCCCCTCACTCGCCAAACACATCAACGGCATGCCGGGCGGCCCCGATAATCCCATGGGTGCCCGCGCCCTGTATCTCTATCAGGGCGAGGTCGACACGATTAACCGCATCCACGGCTCCGCCAAGCCATCCGAAATCGGCAGCAAGAAAACTGCGGGATGCTTCGGCATGCTGAACATCGACATCATCCACCTCTACGACCGGGTGGCGATCGGAACCCGCGTCGTGGTTCTGGGTTAGATCACTCCTTAACCGCACCGGTCATCGAGGACACGTAGTGGTCCACGAAGAACGAATAGAGGATGACCACAGGCAGCGAGCCGAACAGGGCGCCTGCCATCAACGCGCCCCACTCAAAGATGTCGCCACGCACAAGTTCCGTAAGAACCCCAACCGGAATCGTCTTGTTCTCAGACGACTGGATGAAGGTAAGGGCATAGATAAATTCGTTCCAGGATAAGGTGAAAGCGAAAATCCCCGCCGAAATGAGTCCCGGCACCGCGAGTGGCAGGATGATGCGGCGTAAAATCTGCCAGCGGGTAGCCCCGTCCACCAGGGCGCTTTCCTCGAGCTCATAGGGGATCGAACGGAAATAACCCATCAGGAGCCAGGTGCAGAATGGGATGAGGAATGTTGGGTATGTAAAGATCAGGGCAAGCCGCGAGTCATAGATGCCAATGTTGAAGACGATGAAGGCGAGCGGAATGAACAGGATCGATGGCGGCACCAGATAAGCCAAAAAGATCAGGAGCCCAGTGGTTCGGGCGCCGGTGAAACGCACGCGTTCGACCGCATAGGCGGCAAACACCGCGGCAAACAGCGAGAGGAAGGTGGAGGCCACCGAAACCAGAATGGTGTTCCACAGCCAGCCCGGATAGGACGTTTGAAAAAGAAGATAATTTATGTGCTCCAGCGTCGGGCCGACAACCCAGAACGGGCTATAGTTCTCGTAGTCTGTCAGTTGCGAGTTTGGTTTTACGGCGGTAACCGCCATCCAGTAAAAGGGAAAAAGCAGGACGAAGACGAAAATCGCAAGCGGCAGGTAGATCACCACAATCCGCCGCGGCAAGTGGCTGAGATAGCTCATCCCTTCCGCATCATCGCGCAGTCCGTCCGGAGCGGCGGTCCTGTCTTGTGTGTTCATGGCGCCCTCATCAGTCCTTGCCGCCCTGTTGCCACTTCCGGCGCTGCAGCCCGAAGAAGCTGAAAAGGATCGAGGCAAGCAGGAAGGGGATCATGGCGACGGCAATTGCGGCGCCTTCGCCCAGCTGGCCGCCGGGAATGCCCCGCTGGAACGACAGGGTGGCCATCAGATGAGTGGCGTTCACCGGCCCGCCTTTGGTGAGCACATAGATGAGCTGGAAATCGGTGAAGGTGAAGAGCACCGAGAAGGTCATGACCACGGCAATGATCGGTGTGAGCATGGGCAGCGTCACATAACGGAAGCGCTTCCAGGGCGTGGCGCCATCAAGCGAAGCAGCTTCCTGGAGTGACACCGGAATTGTCTGCAGGCCGGCCAGCAGCGAGATGGCCACGAAAGGGATGCCGCGCCAGACATTGGCCGCAATGACTGAAACCCTGGCGTTAAACGGGTCGCCAAGAAAATTGATGGGCTGCTGGATCAGGCCCAGCTTCATCAGGGACCAGGAAAGGATCGAAAACTGCGCATCGTAAATCCACCAGAAGGCCAGTGCCGACAGCACCGTGGGAACCACCCATGGCAACAGCACGATGGCGCGGAAGAAGGATTTAAAAGGCAGCTTTTCGTTGAGGATGAGCGCCAGCCACAGGCCTAGAGCGAATTTCAGGATGGAAGCGACGAGCGTGTAGATAACGGTATTGAAAACCGAAAGCCAGAAAACCTCGTCATCCATGAGGTAAATGTAGTTTTGCAGGCCGATGAAATCGCCCGCCCGGCCAATCCGCGTATCGGTGAAACCAAGCCAGACACCGAGGCCTAGGGGATAGGTGAGAAAACCCAGCAGGAAAATTGCCGCGGGCAGCATGAACACAAAGCCCAGCGCGTTCCGGCTGTTGTTGAAGCGCAGCAGGAGAGCCCCTGAGCGGCTGGGCGGGCCCGGACTAGATGGACTGGACATGCAGTGTTCTCATCAGCGAAGTCTCTCGAATGAGCGCGGGCCACCCGCCTTAATGTGGATGGCCCGCATTTCGTCTTAGACCTTGTAGTAGCGGTTGGCGCGCTTCTCGGCCTGTGCCACGGCCTCTTCCGGCGTGGAGGCGCCGGTTACGGCTGCTGCGAACATGTCGACCAGCACGTAATCCGCCATGACGGCGGCGGATGCGTACCCCAACGGGCCCGCGTATCCGTTCGGGCGCAGGGTTTCCGATGCCTTGGCATAGGGCGCGTGCATCGGATCCGCCGTCCACACGGGGTTGGATGCAAAAGCCTTCAACGGCTGGCAGCAATAGGCGCTGGAGCCGGTGATCCAGGCATTCATCTGTTCGGCCTCATACATGAATTTGAGGTAGGCCTTGCAGGCGTTTGGATACTTCGTGTGGTTGAAGACGACCGCTTGGGTCGTCTGATACAACTCCACGCCCGTGCCAACCGGCCCGACGGGGAAGAGGGTGGCGCGAAGGTCAGCTGTCAGGTCCTTCAGCTTCTCGTCCTTTTTCGCCGCGTAATAGAGCGATACGCCATTTGCCGTCAGCGACACCTGGCCCGCGAGGAAGGCACGGTTATTGTTGATGTCCTGCCAGCTTTCCGTGCCCGGGATGAAGGTTTCGTAAAGCGCCTTCGCATAGTTGATCGCCGCGATCGTCTCGGGGCTGTTGATGGCCACGACACCTGACTCATCAACCATTTTTCCGCCGTGGCTCCACAGCAGCCAATGCACATAGTTGTTGCCGTCACCCACGGCCTTGCCATGGGCGAAACCGGCAGGCGTACCCTTGGCCTTCATCGCCTTGCAGAGATCGAGGAAGCCCGCTGTATCGTTCGGGAACTCCTTGAAGCCTGCGGCTTCGATATGGCTCTGGCGATAGCACACGGCATTGCCGATGGCGGCCAACGGCAGGGCGATAAACTTGTCGCCACGCATCGCATAGCCCTTGAGTCCATCATAGAAGCCGCCGTACTTGCCATCGAGATAGGTGCCAAGGTCGGTCAGGTCCACCAGCTTGTCGGGATATTGGTGGGCATCGTCGAACCAGCAAAGCACCATGTCGGGGCCGGAACCGACGTTGGCCGTCACCGCGGCCTTCGGCCGGATGTCTTCCCAGCTTTCCTTGTCGACGCGAACCTCGACGCCGGTCGCTTCGGTGAATTTCTTGGTGTTGGCGAGCCAGGCATCTTCATCGCCCTGCACGAAAGGCGCCCAGCGCAGCAGACGCAGGCTGGCGCCCGCTTCGGGCGTATAGGATGGTTCCTGTGCGAAGGCCGGGCGGCTGCCCGTCAGGCCCAAGCCTGCTGCGCCGGCGATGCCGGCAGAAGCTGCAAGTAGATCACGTCTGTTGATTTTCATCGTTTCCTCCTGAACGTTTCCGGGATATTCCAAATTTTCCGTCCGGCGCCATCCCGTGGCCGCACCGGCGGTTTTAGGTTTCCAGTCAAAGCCGCACTCCAGTTTCCTTGTCGAAGAGGTGGACGGCGGACGTGTCGATCGCAAGGTGCAGCGTTTCGCCCGGGTGCACGTCAATGCGCTCGTGGAACATAAGGGTGAGGTCAGCCTCGTCGAGCCGCACGATAACCTGGGTCTCCGAACCGGTAGGTTCGGTGACGACTACGGTGGCGGGAATTCCGCTCGCGTCCAGGCGGACATGCTCCGGGCGCAGGCCATAGATCAGAGCCATGTCCTTCGCGGCATCGACCGGTCTTGCGAGCGGCAAGGCTGTCCCCGCCGCCGTGAGGAAAACGCTGGGGTCAGACAGCGACAGCCGTCCCTCGATCATGTTCATGGCCGGCGAGCCGATGAAGCCGGCAACGAAAAGATTGACCGGCCGGTCGTAGAGTTCCAGGGGTGCGCCGATCTGCTCAACGATGCCATCATGCATCACCACGATCTTGTCGGCCATGGTCATGGCCTCGATCTGGTCATGCGTCACATAAACGGTTGTCGTTTTCAGGCGCTGGTGCAGTTCCTTGATTTCGACGCGCATCTGGACGCGCAGCTTCGCGTCGAGATTTGACAAGGGTTCGTCGAACAGGAACACCTGCGGATTGCGCACGATGGCCCGGCCCATGGCGACACGCTGGCGCTGGCCGCCGGAGAGTTGGCGCGGATAGCGGTCGAGCAAATTTGTAAGGCCAAGGATCTCGGCTGCAGGCTTTACCATTGCGGCGATCTCCAGCTTGGATACGCCATTCATCAGCAGTGAAAAACCCATGTTTTCCGCAACGGTCATATGCGGATAAAGCGCGTAGTTCTGGAACACCATGGCGATGTCGCGCTCTTTCGGCGGCATCTTGTTGACCACGCGCCCGCCGATGTGGATCTCTCCCGCGGTGATATTCTCCAGGCCCGCCAGCATGCGCAGCAACGTTGATTTGCCGCAGCCGGAAGGGCCCACAAGAATCACGAACTCGCCATCGGCGATTTCGATGTTGACGCCTTTGATGATGGGGACAGCGCCAAAGGATTTCCGGACGTTGATAAAATCGACCGGCGCCATACACATCCTCCCAGACCATCGTGCCGAAACCATAGTTTTCAAAGACAACAAACGCGGCCTCGTAGCGGGCCGTTAAAAAGCTTCGCTGTCTGAAACTGATGAGCGTAAGTGTAACCGCCTCACTCGATTAGTCAAACGATAAGTAGGATAAATGGGAAGACTTCAGACAGGCCGTTAGACTTTGGCATCATATCCAAACAAATCATTTCAATCGCTCGGTCTGGAACAGCAGCACGTTGAGCCCGCCATGGGATACGGACCGGCCCGGCGGCGCGAATGGCAGGCCGGTTGCCTTGGCCAGCGACGTATCCGTTGTGATCAAACCCACGCGCCAGCCGGAAAACCGCGTCAAAAGCGTTTTTCCGAGCGCGGCATAAAGGGTAACGAGCGGCTTCTTGTCACCGATGCGGGTGCCATAAGGCGGATTGACGATCACCAATCCGGGCGGCCCCGGCGGCGGGGTGATATTGCTGACCGCATGATTTTGGAACACCGTAAAGTCCGAAACCCCCGCGCGCTCCGCATTGGCGCGGCTCATCCTGATCGCGCCCGCATCACGGTCGCTGCCGAAGAAGTGCAGGGCGGGCTTTACGCTGTGCGATGACTCGCGCAGGCGCTTCCAGGCTCCTTCGTCGAAACTTGTGAGCTGCTCAAAAGCAAAGCGCCGTGCCCGGCCCGGGTTGAGCTTCGCTGCAATTTCCGCCGCTTCGATCACGAAGGTGCCGGAGCCGCACATGGGATCAACCACGGTTTCAGTACCATCGTAACCGCATTGCCGCAGGAAAAGCGAGGCCATGGTTTCGCGCATGGGGGCTTTGGCAACCGCTTCCTTGTAACCCCGCTTGTGCAGGGACTCGCCTGAGGTATCGATGCTGACCGTGCACAGATTGTCTTCGAAGCGCGCCATGATGCACAGCTCCGCATCAGGAGAAATCGGTGCACCGAGTTCTTCACGGATCGCCGTTGCAATCCGCTGCGCCGCCGCACCCGCGTGGTAGATGCGGGATTTTTTGCAGGTCACCTCGACTTTGACCGGCGCATCGGGACGTAAAATTTCGCCCCAGGGAAATTTGCGCACGAGCTTGTCGAGTTGCGCGAGGTGGCCCGCATGAAACGCGCCGATGCGCGCCAGCACGCGCGTGGCGCCGCGAATTTCAAGATTGGCCCGCCAAACCTCCGGCCAGCCGCCAAGCAGCACGACGCCACCTGTCACCGCCTTGGGGTCAGCGAAGCCCCTGGCTGATACCTCGGCGCACAGCACGGCTTCAAGGCCGGGCGGGGACACCAGAAATATCTCAAACTCATTGGCTACGGTCGGCATGGATCGAAGTTCAGCCGCAGGCCCGGGCGGGCCCAAGGCAAGCTCACGACCTTGCCCGTGCTCGACAAGGTAATGTAGGCCGTCTCCAGGTCCGGCCCGCCAAAGCAGATGTTGGTGCAGATGGGATCAGGCATGGCGATAAACTCGATTAACCCGCCATCCGGTGCAATCACATTGATGCCGCCATGAACCAGTGAAGCCACGCAGATGTTGCCTTTTGCTTCCACCGCCAGTGAATCAAACGACGTGTAGCCGGCGGGTCCCGCCAAATGGCGGCCGCCATTCTCATGCGGCAGCTGTTTGCGGATCACGCCCGGCGCAACAATGTCGAAAGCCCACAGGTGCCCGATGCGGGTCTCGGCGACATAAACCGTTTGCTCGTCGGGCGCCAGGCCAACGCCATTTGCCATGATCATGGGTTGCACGAGTTCGTTGATCAGGCTGCCGTCGGTCCTGGCGTAGTAGAGGCCGCCGAGGTCTACGTCGCGGGCGCGCCGCTTGCCATGATCAGTGAAATAGAAACCACCGTGCCGGTCAAAGACAATGTCGTTAGGCCCCTTCAGCGGATTCCCGCCGCAATGGGTGTAAAGCATCTCCACCTTGCCCGTATCGATATCAATGCGCTCGATCCGCCCGCCGCTGTAGTCATCTGGCTGGCCCGTAGGGACCAATCTGCCGTCTTCCATGTCCCAGGAAAATCCGCCGTTGTTGCAGATATAGAGATGGCCGTCCGGCCCGAAGGCCGCGCCATTTGGCCCGCTTCCCGGTGTTGCGACAATGCTCTTGCGGCCCTTTGGGTCGATGCGCGTCACGCAACCCTTGGCAATTTCCACCACCAGCATCGCGCCATCCGGCAGCATGACCGGCCCCTCCGGAAAGCCGAGGCCCGAAGCAATTTCTGTCAAAAAGGGTGCCATGGATTGTTCTTAACCGATACTCATCGTTTGAAATAATTATTGGGGGAAACTCTGGCGGAATGCCTGGCCACATTCAACCCCGAACCTTTGGCATCGCCGGCAGGGCAGCGATTTGGAGATGCAGCGGATGGGGCGGCATGAAGCCAGTTTAAGGTCCAAAAAAATCGCGAAAGGAGGGCAAGCCCTTTCACGATTTTAATTTTGCACTGCAGCAAGAAGCCCGCAGGCGATGAGTCCAAAGTAGGGTATCGGAGCTTTTTCCCCAATGTTAGAAAATGGGCAGCGCCCGGATTCTCTTAGATGCCGGAAAATGTCGGATAAACGTACATGTGCGCAAAGTTGGGGAAATTGATCCATGCAACGATATCTATCGGACGGGAACAAGAATCAGGGCGCTGCCTCGGATGCTATTGCCTGCCGGTCAACGCGTCGCCGGAATTCCTCGCGGACTTCGAGCCAAGCGAATTTGATGGAGTTTTCGACAATTTCCGTGTCGTGTCTCTTGAGTTCCGGGGCGATAGGCGACCACCGGACCAGTGCCAGCGGGCTGCGCGTGAAATTCTCCGGCTTGAGGGCGCCAAATTCCCAGATCGTGTCCATCAATCGCGTGTCGAATTCGCTGATGGCGTCAGATGCCCAGCGCTCTGTCGGTGCGAATTTCTCATTTTCTTCGATCGCCGACCGAAAGCAATGGCGCGCGATCGCGCGGCAGGTCTCATGACTGATGCGGGCTCCATGCAAGGCCTCGGCCACTGTATAGATCGCAAGATCCGACAGGCAGGCCGCAAATACATGCATTTTAGCGATGTTAAGCGACGCCAGGAAAACTTCGTCCTGGAAATTCTTGGCGTAGTTCATTCCCATGCGCGTCTGGACATAGCCGTAAAGCGTTTTTTGCGAAACGAAGGCCGCGCGGGTGGCAGTGAAGTCGCCCAGTTGCGCTATCGTGGAGATTTTTCCCGCGTGCCGGCGGCGGAGGCCAATGTTGTTGAGAAAATCCCTGGCAATGGCAAAAACCTGGCGCATGGGAGAAAACCTGTAAAGCCGGCCACTGTTCCAGTCCATTCCGCTTGGCCCATTTCGCAGCATTGCACTGTTGCCTGTAGTGTAAATTAATATCGTAGGGGCTTTGCATGTGCATGTGCAAGCCGATTATTGGGAGGAGATCGAAACATGCCTGCAAACACAAAAGCGTCACACCAGATGCACTGGCTGAAGACCAGAAACCTGACCTATGTAATCCTTGCGTTATGGGTGCTCTTTGGAATCATTATTCCTTGGTTCGCAGGAAGCCTGAATGCCTACTCGTTTCTGGGCTTTCCATTGGGATATTATTTCTGTGTTCAGGGTTCGCTGATCGCCTTTGTGGCGCTCATCTGGATTCAGAACTGGCGGCAAGACGCAATTGACGACGAATTCGGCGTTGGCGACGAATAAAGGGGAAAGATCAAATGTCTACTGAATCAGTGTCCAAACGCCCGGCGTTTCTCGACAACCTGGGCAAGGTTTATCTTCTCTATACACTTGGTTTCCTGGGTTTTTTCGCCCTCATGGCCGTATTCGAGAGTCTGGGCGGCAGCGCGCAGGCGATCGGTATCGGATTTCTGCTCTTCACCATCAGCATTTATGCGGTCATTGGCTGGCTCTCTCGGACAGCGGAAGTCGATGCCTACTATGTTGCCGGCCGCGAAGTGCCCGCCCTCTACAATGGCATGGCCACCGCTGCCGACTGGATGTCGGGGGCGTCGTTTGTGGCCTTGGCCGGCGGTGTCTATTTCGGCGGCTACCCCTATCTCGGGTATATCGTCGGCTGGACCGGCGGCTATGTGCTCGTGAATTCGCTGATGGCGCCTTACCTCAGGAAGTTTGGCTGTTACACGGTCCCGGACTTCGTCGGCACGCGCTATGGCGGCAATACCGCACGCTTGTGTGCTGTTGTCATCCTGGTGGTGGCGTCATTCACCTACGTGACGGCGCAGATCAACGCGACCGGAACCATTGCCGCGCAGACCCTTGGCATCAGTTTTGAGCTCGGCGTCTGGCTCGGTTTGCTTGGCATCTTCATCTGCTCAATGCTGGGCGGCATGCGCGGCGTGACCTGGACCCAGGTTGCCCAGTACATCGTGCTGATCATCGCCTATCTTGTGCCGATCATCTGGATGTCCAACAAGCAGGGCTTCGGCATCATCCCCCACTTCTCGTATGGCGGGGCGGTTGCCCGTGTTGCCGAACTGGAGGCCCAGTATGGGTTGACCGCCGCACTTCAGCCCATGGCAGGCCTGTCGGTCCTGACCACGCCGCACAATGCGCCGGGCGACAGCATGAGCTCGTGGAAGATGGTGTCTCTTTCCATCTGCATGATGGCCGGCACCGCATCGCTTCCGCATATCCTGATGCGCTACTTCACAACCCCATCGGTCCGCTCAGCCCGGCGCTCTGTCGGCTGGTCGCTGTTATTCATCTTCCTCCTGTACTTCTCGGCGCCGGCCCTGGCCACGCTGACCAAATTGCAGTTGCTTGATCCAACTCTTGCGACTTCGATTATTGGCAAGTCATTTGCCGATGTTGCCAACCTCGAATGGGTGAAGCACTGGACTTCCGTGGGCATGCTCGCGGTGCAGGACCAGAATGCCGATGGCATCCTTCAGTTGAACGAGTTCTTCATGCGGCCTGACATCGTCGTGCTTGCCACGCCTGAAATTGCTGGCTTGCCCTTCGTTATTTCCGGCCTTGTGGCGGCTGGCGGCCTTGCGGCGGCCATGTCGACGGCAGACGGGCTGTTGCTCGCCATCGCCAACGCCCTCTCGCATGATCTCTACTACAAGATCATCGATCCGGCCGCCAGCACGAAACGGCGCCTGACAGTGGCCCGTGTCCTGTTGCTCTTCATTGGTGCGGCGGGTGCGCTTGTTGCGTCGTTGAAGCTCACCGGTATTCTGGGTGCGGTGGCGTGGGCGTTCGACTTTGCCGCCTCCGGCCTTTTCTTCCCGCTGGTTCTCGGCATTTGGTGGAAACGCGCCAACACCGCCGGGGCGATTGCCGGCATGGTCGGCGGCTTTGCTTCCGGCTCGCTTTACCTCTACCTGGTGTTCAACAAGATCATGGATCCATGGCTCGGGATTGACGACATCCGCTTCGGCATCATCGGCATGTCCGTCAGCGTTGTCGCCATGGTCGTGGTCAGCTTGATGACCAAGGAGCCTTCGAAAGAGGTTCAGGCCATGGTTGACGAGGTTCGCGTGCCGTCTGGCAAGACGATCCTTAGTTCGGGCCATTGAAGGCAAAAACAGCTAGCATGCAGGGGCGGAATTTTCCGCCCCTGTTTTATGTTTCATGATGCGGATTTTTTTACATGGTTGAGTTATTTGCGATTTTCCCCTGGTGGGTCATCCTCATTGACTATGTTCTCGGGCTGGTCATGTGGACCTTGATCGGTCGCACGGCCATGGGTTTTTTTCTGCCGGAAACGTCCACTTTCTTCTTCATGCGCTTTTTTGTCAGATCCACCGACCCAGTCATCCGGGTGTTCAGGCCGATCACCCCGGGGTTTCTTATTCCGCAGATGGTGCCCCTCTTCGTCGCATGGTTCTTCTTTATGGTCCGCTTTTACCTTATGCCCTGGCTGCTCGGCTATTCGGTCATGGGCATGCTGTCCTTTCCGTTGGAAAGCGAAGTGGCGGCATTTATCTACAAGATATTGACGCCAGTGCCGTAACCATCCGGATCGGCGTCGCGCCGCGGCGGCCCCGGTTTTCTTTTCACCGGTTTATTGTTAGGCTCATCATGTGACGTTTCTTGTCCATAGCTGGTTCCTTCGACTGCCGGACCCCACCGCCCCGGCCCCCTCGTTGTCGAGGCCGGGGGATCCATGAAACAAAAGCATCCCGTGGCGACTGCGGGAACGCCCCTGCGGTCCCTGACAGCCATAGCACTTGATACCGAAACAACCTCACTGGATGTCAACCACGCGCGCGTCCTGGAAATTGGCGCCATATTCATTGTCAAAGGCAGGCTCGTCCCCGAGTTTCATTTCACCTCCCTGATCAATCCCCATGAAGCGATCCCGCCGGAATCAATTGCAATTCATGGCATCACTGGTGAGATGGTAAAATCGGCGGATAGGTTTGCGCGTGTCTACAGGCGCTACCGCGAATTTGCCGGCGCCCATGTGATTCTGGGTTATGCATTGGGCTTTGATCTCGCCATGCTACGGCGCGAGCTTAAGCGCGCTCACCTTGGCTGGAAGGCCCCGAGGTTTCTCGACGTGCGCGACCTGGCGCGATTGCTCAAGCCCGATCTGCCGGACTTCTCCCTGGAAACCCTCGCGGCCTGGCTTGGGGTTGCAATTGGTGAAAGGCATCGCGCCTTGGCCGACGCAAGGCTCGCGGCGGAAGTCTTCCATGCACTCCTGCCGCGCCTGCGTGCGCGTTCGATTCGCACCCTGGCCGAGGCTGAGGACGCCTGCCGCAAGTTTACAGCATCACAGGGTGGGGCGGGTACCCATGGCTGGCACGAACCCTCCCGGCAGCACTCTGCGCCTTTTCATGTTGAAAGTTATCCCTATCGCCATAGGGCCCGCGACGTGATGTCAAAACCGCCGCAATTTGCCACTCCGAAAATGACCATTCGCCAGGCTCTGGCCCTGCTTGCGGACCGCAAGGTGAGCTCGCTTTTTGTCGCAAGCAACAAGCCCACGACATCGCACGGCATTGTGACCGAGCGCGACATTCTCCGCGCCATCGATCGGGATGGTGCAAAGGCCTTTGCAAAACCGGTGGCAGGCATCGCCACCTTTCCGCTGGAATGCGTCTCGGAGATGGATTTTCTCTACGTGGCCTTTGGGCGCATGCGGCGCAAGGGTTACCGCCACATGGGCGTGGTGGATGAAAAGGGCAAGCTTGTGGGTGCCATCACCCAGCGTGACCTCCTGCGCCTGCAGGCCGATGAAGCACTGGCCTTCGCCGATGCGCTGGAAGAAGCGGCAAGCCTTGAAGAGCTTGCCATGGTCTGGCGCAAACTGGCGAACGCCGTGCGCGCCCTGCTGCACGAGGACGTGGACGCCCGCGACATCGCCGGAATTGTTTCAAGCGAGGTGCGCAGCCTCACGGCCCGCGCTGCGGAAATGGCGGAACGGGAAGTGTCTGCGGCTTTTCCAAGACCGAAAGCCCTGCGTTTCGCGGTGATGGTCCTGGGTTCAGTAGGTCGCGGTGAAAGTCTGTTGGCCCTCGACCAGGACAACGCAATTATCTTTGACGCGGCAGATGAGCCTGCCGCCGGAGCCTGGCTTCTGAAAATTGGCCAGCGCATGAACGCCATTCTTGACGAGGTCGGCGTTCCCTTTTGCAAAGGGGGCGTCATGGCGGGTAATCCGGCCTGGTGCAGGTCCGCCAGCCAGTGGCGCAAGCAGGTGGCCCATTGGCTGTCCCGGGCCGAGCCGCAGGACATCCTGAATTCCGACATATTTTTCGATGCCTTGCCGGTCTATGGCGATCACGGCCTGGTTGATGACCTGCGCGGCGACGCAATTGAGGCCGCCTCCGGGACACGCGCCTTCCTGCGTCTCATGGATATGAATGCCGCGAAAGCGCGTCCCCCGGTCAACTGGCTTGGCCGCTTCAGCCTGGACGAAGTTGGACGCATGGATCTGAAGATGCATGGCATCATGCCGATATTCTCGGCAGCCCGAGTCTTGGCGCTTCGCCATGCCTTGCTGGATCATTCCACCGCCGCCAGGCTGGATGCGCTGCGCGGCAAGCCGGATGTCTTTGACGAAAATATTGAAGGGCTTCTCGAAGCGCACCAGATTATCCTGCGCGCCATTCTCCAGCAGCAGCTCGCCGACATTGAGCAGGGCGTTCCGCCTTCAAACCGCGTCGATCCGAAGAAACTTCACGCTCCCGAAAAAGCCCATCTCATGTGGGCGTTGAAACAGGTGCCGCTGGTGCGCGATCTGCTGGGCGTTCCCGCCGGCTAGACGGCTCCCGCCGGCCCGGCATTTCAATTCGCAAGGTTTTCGCCTAGGCTCCAGTTATGCTGCAGAGCTGGATGATCTTCTTCTTTGGATTGGCTTATCTCGGGGCCCTGTTTGCCGTTGCAACCTGGGGAGACCGGCCTGCCAACCGCCGGGAGCCCGGCTCGCCCCGCCCATTTATCTATGCCCTGTCGCTCGGCGTCTACTGCACCTCATGGACTTATTTCGGCAGTGTCGGCATCGCCTCGCGTTCAGGCTTTGACTTCCTGCCGATTTACATCGGGCCGATCCTGGTTTTTGCCCTCGGCTGGCCGCTTCTGCAGCGCATTGCCGAAATCGCCAAGCGCCAGAACATTGCCTCCATCGCCGATTTCCTCTCGGCCCGTTATGGCAAGAGCGAGGCCCTTGGCGCCCTTGTGGCAGTGGTGGCAACTATCGGCGTGGTGCCCTACATCTCCATCCAGCTGAAGGCCGTGTCGCAGTCCCTGCAGACCATGATTACCGATCCGCTGTTTCCCGAAGACATCATGCCGGGCGTGCAGGGCGCCGACGGATTGTCCATGCTGGTGGCTCTCACCATGGGCGTCTTCGCCATTCTCTTCGGCACCCGCCATATTGACACCACCGAGCATCAGGACGGGATGATCCTCGCCATCTCGGTTGAATCCATTGTCAAGCTTGTGGCCTTCGTGGCGGTAGGATTGTTCGTGACCCTCTCCATGATGGGCGGCGTCGAAAAACTCGCAGCCCATGTGACCTCGGACCCGCAGGTCCAGGCTGTGCTGGCGAATGGCCTGAGCGGCACCCGCTGGGTGACCCTCACCCTTCTTGCGGCATTCGCCATTATCCTCCTGCCCCGGCAGTTTCATGTGGCGGTTGTGGAAAATGCCGCCCCTTCGGATATCCGCCGCGCCGCCTGGCTGTTTCCGCTCTATCTCATTGCCATCAATATCTTCGTCATCCCCATTGCCATTGCCGGCCTTGCTTTTCTTCCGCCCAGCGCTGACGGCGACATGTTCGTGCTGGCCCTGCCGGTCAGCGCCCAGAACAGCTTCTTTGCCATGGTTGCCTTCATCGGCGGGCTCTCGGCTTCCACCGCCATGGTGGTTGTTGAAACCATCGCGCTTTCCATCATGATCTGCAACAACCTCGTCGTGCCCCTGCTGCTCCGCCAGCGCATTGAACGGCCGGAAATCGTCCATGACATGGGCAAAACCCTGATCACCATCCGTAGGCTGGCCATCGCCCTCGTGCTGGTGCTCGCCTATGGCTACTACCGGATGATTGGCTCGACGGCGGCCTTGGCCCAGGTCGGCCTGATCTCCTTTGCCGCCGTGGCCCAGTTCGCGCCCGCTTTCTTTGGCGCCCTCATGTGGAAGCGCGCCACGTCCCGCGGCGCCATGGCGGGCCTCACGGCCGGTGCCCTTGTCTGGAGCTACACGCTGCTGCTTCCTTCCTTTGCCGATGCAGGCTGGATGGGCAAGGGCCTGATTGAACAGGGGCCGTTCGGCCTGGGTTTTCTGAGGCCAAGGATGCTGTTCGGCATGGATTTGGATGCTTTGAGCCACGGCGTGCTGTGGAGCCTTGCCGCGAACCTTTGTGCCTATGTTGGATTTTCCCTGAGCCGCTTGCCCACGCCCATTGAACGCATCCAGGCCGCAAGCTTCGTGACCCGCGAATTGACGGTGGGAACCGGCACGGGCTTCCGCCTCTGGCGCACCGCCGTCACCGTTGAAAGGCTCGAGCAGACCGTGGCGCGTTATCTGGGCGAGGCCCGGGCCAGGTCAGCCTTTGCCGAATTCTTCGCCCAGCGCGGGGTCACGCAGAAGCCGGCGCTGGAAGCCGATGTGCGCATGCTGCGCTTTGCCGAGCATTTGCTGGCGCGCGCCGTGGGCGTGGCCTCATCGCGGCTTGTCATGGCGCTGCTGCTCGAGCGCCATTCGGCCCATCCCCGCGGCGCCATGCGGCTTCTCGATGATGCCTCCGCCGCCATCCAGCACAACCGCGATCTCCTGCAGTCAGCCATCGACAATGTCGAGCAGGGCATCGCGGTGTTTGATTCCGAAATGAACCTGAGTTGCTGGAACGCCAGCTTTCAGGATCATCTCAAGCTCAGCAATGAATTGGGGCGCGTCGGCGCGCCCATGCGTGAGATCGTCCTGGAATTCCTCCGCACCACCGAAAGCGGCGAAGCAAGCCTTGAAGACCGGCTGCGCAAGATGGCCATGTCCCACGAGCATTTCCGCGAACGCCTGAGCGACAGCGGCCAGGTTTTGGAAGTGCGGTCAAATGCCATTCCCGATGGCGGTGTTGTCATCACCTTCAACGATGCCACCGAAAGCGTGCGCGCCGCCGAAACCCTGCAGAAATCCAATGAGGAGCTGGAACGCCGCGTTGTCCAGCGTACCATGGAACTGACACGGCTGAATGATGAACTGGCAGTGGCCAAAGCTACAGCCGAGTCCGCCAATCTCGGCAAGACCAGGTTCATCGCCGCCGCGAGCCACGACATTCTGCAGCCGCTCAATGCCGCGCGCCTTTTCACCTCCAGCCTGGTGGAGCGTCTCAAGCGCTCGAACGATGGCGCCCTGGCGCGCAATGTTGATTCTTCTCTGGAAGCGGTGGAGGAAATTCTGACCGCCCTTCTTGATATTTCACGGCTGGATGCGGGCGTCATGCTGCCCGAACTGTCGATCTTCCGTATCGACGATCTGATGGAAACCCTGAGCACCGAGTATGCGCCGGCGGCTTCCAAGAAAAACCTGGTGCTCAAATTCATGCCTTGTGGCGCAACAGTCGAAACTGACCGCAAGCTGCTGCGCCGTGTCATGCAGAACTTCATCTCCAATGCGATCAAATATACCAAGTCCGGCCGCATTCTCATGGGCTGCCGGCGCAAGGGGCGCACCTTGCGCATCGAAATCCACGACACTGGCATCGGCATCCCGGATTCCAAGCGCGAACTGGTGTTCCAGGAATTCCAGCGGTTGGGCGATGACGGGGGCTCGGCCACCGGCCTTGGTCTTGGCCTGTCGATTGTCGAGCGTGTTGCCCGCATCCTTGGCAGCGACATCACGCTGCGCACTACCCCCGGCAAGGGCAGCATGTTCGCCATCTCCGTGCCCCTGTCGAACGTCACAATTCCGCGCGTCCGTGGCAAGCACATGGCGCGCCAGCGGCTGGGGTTGGGCATAACGGCGTCGGTTCTGGTGATCGATGATGAACCGGCAATCCTCGATGGCATGAAACAGCTGCTCGGCGGCTGGGGCTGCACGGCCCACGTGGCGCTGGGCAGTGCGGAGGCGTTTCGCGCCTATGACATCGCCGATGGCAAGATCGACATGATCCTCGCTGATTTCCATCTCGACAAGGACGATGGAATTTCGCTGATCAATGAATTGCGCCGTAAGGCGAGGCATCCCATTCCGGCGATCCTCATCACTGCTGACAGGTCGCTTGCGGTGGCGGACCAGGCTACGGTCCATGACATTCACGTGTTGCGCAAGCCCGTAAAGCCGGCAGCCCTCCGCGCCGCCATGTCCCACCTTGAAATCAAGGCCATCGCCGGGGAATGATCGGGGCTATTTAGTTTGGGGCAGAGCCCCGCGCCTCTTCAGGCGCGCTATCGGCAAGCGATTCCACTGCATCATCTGTTTTCTTCAGCAATGTTCTGAATGCCGTTGCCGGCACTTGCAGGATTGTCCGCCGCGAAGGGAAGTTTCCGGCGCCCACCACGCACGTCAGATTCAAATTGGGAAAATTGGTTAACAGATGTTCACTTCCCGGTTCAAATTCCAGGCTGCCGCCAAAGGCGGATTTGTAGCGCAGCTTGATGGTGCAGCACTGGGTCAATGCGCCGGCATCAAGCGTCACCGAAGCAAACGGGGTAAACCGCTGCATTTTCCGGATGATCGTGATCTCTTCCTGGGCCCAGCCGAACGCCGGGAGTGTGTTGAGGCCAAGGACCGTCAGGCAGAGGAAGGGAAAGTTGGCAGGAACTCTTCCGTTGTTTCTAAGCTGCACGTCAACAAGGCAGAAGCCGCGCCCGGGACTCGATGGCACGCGCTCAAACCGCAGATTATACAGCGGTTGAATCTCTTCGGCTTGCTGGTCCGGAGTTCCTGCTATGGCGTAACTGGTCGCTAGGGTCATGGGAACCTGATGAATTGAGCTGGATCAGGCCTCATTCTAGGATCAATGCGTCACTGGGCGCTTAAAATATTAAGTGAATTTTTGCTGATCTCTGCACTCAGGCGCCATTAACAATCATTAATTCATAATCCTTCAAGTTTACTGGCGGCAATCACCGCCTGGGTGCGGCTGGCCACACCGAGCTTCAGCAGGATGGCCGAGACATGGGCTTTCACCGTTGCCTCGGAAACATTGAGCGCGTGGGCAATCTGCTTGTTGAGCAGGCCCTCCTTCAGCATCATCAGCACGCGGATTTGCTGCGCCGTGAGCGAAGCCACGCGCCGCGCGATGTCAGTCGTTTCAGGATCGGCGGGCAGCTCCCGCTGGGCCCAGGGGGGCGTCCAGACACCGCCGGCAAGAACCGTTTCCACAGCCTCGATGATTGTCGTCGTTCCCGAAGATTTCGGAATGAACCCGGAAGCCCCAAGATCAAGCGACTTCTGCACAATGCCCGCCTCCTCGCTGGCCGAGACGATGACCACCGGGATATTGGGATACTGCGAGCGGAGGTAGATCAGGCCCGAGAGCCCCTGCACCCCCGGCATGCGCAAATCAAGCAGGACCAGGTCACAGCTGTCGTCCTTGGCGAGATGGGCAATCAAGGTGTCGAGCGAGCCCGCCTCGGAAATGTCGAGCGGGGATTTCCCGGCGCTCAAGGCATTGCGCAGGGCCTCGCGAAACAGGGGATGATCATCGACGATCAATATCCGTGCGTCGGCCATCACTGCTCCCCGTTACCCCATTGCGGGCAATGCTAGTCCAGTTGTGGCACCTTGTCCAAGGCGCCCGCCGGCGTGAGGTGTCCTGGCTTGAATTTCCCGCTTGGGCCAGGAACCGGCTTAGGTGTTATAAAAGAAGCTAATCGAAAAGCAGGAGCAGTCCCATGTGGCCGAACCGTCGTCTGTGCGATCTCCTGAAGATCGAGCATCCCATTATCCAGGCTCCGATGGCTGGTTCGGCAACACCACAGCTGGCGGCGGCGGTGAGCAATGCCGGTGGCTTGGGATCGCTCGGCTGCGCCGAAATGATGCAGGATGAATTGCATAACGCCGTTCTCCACGTGCGGGCCGGCACTAATCGTCCCTTCAACCTCAATTTCTTTGTTCATCCGGCACCAAAAACCAGCCCGGCGGTTCTGGCCCGGGCCGTTGATCGCCTGCTGCCCTATTACCAGGAGCTTTCCCTTGGCGCGCCGCGCGGTGACCTTCCGCAGATGGGGCCGGGTTTCGACGATGCAAAACTTGAGCTCGTGCTCGCGATCCGGCCGCCTGTCGTGAGTTTTCATTTCGGCGTTCCTGGCACTGCTGTGATCGCCAAACTGAAGGAATCGGGGATTGTGCTAATGAGCACCGCCACGACGGTGGCCGAAGCCCGCAAGCTTGCCGCAAGCGGTATTGACGCGGTGATTGCCCAGGGGTGGGAGGCAGGGGGACACCGGGGCTCCCACGTTCCAACAGATCCAGGCGATGGTGTCGGAACAATCGCCCTCGTGCCTCAGGTTGTGGATGCGGTCGGCCTGCCGGTTGTTGCCGCTGGCGGCATTGCCGACGGCCGGGGAATCGCCGCCGCCTTAGCCCTTGGCGCCAGCGGCGTGCAGATTGGCACTGGTTTTCTTTCCTGCCATGAGGCGGGAACGGATGCCGCGCGCCGCGCCCTGATACGCTCGGCAACCGATATGGATACGATGGTCACCGATGCGTTCTCGGGCCGGGCGGCACGGGTGAAGCGCACGCGATATACCCTGGAAATGGAAAGGAAGCGCACGCCCCTGCCTGACTTCCCGTCGATGTATGCACTGACTTCGCCCTTGTGGGGCACTGAGAGCGCCACGCAAAGCAAGGATTTCGCGTTTCATCTCTACGGGCAAGCCGCGCCGCTGAACCGGGAACTTTCGGCGGCAGAACTTATGCGCAATTTAATTTCGGAAACGAACGAAGTATTAGGCCTTCTCTCGTCCTGATCAAGCGGTGTCCCTGCCGGGCGCGAAATTTCGCCCTCCTCAATGCCTTGCTTTATCCTGCCGGGTGGTGTGATCTCGGCGCGGCCCTCCTCCGAATTCAGAGTCTGAAGCAATGAAATGCGTTGAGCTTGTTGGCGGTGAAAAAGTCCCGGCCCTTGGCCTTGGAACCTGGAAGATGGGCGTGGGAGATGCCGACGAGACGGCCCAGATCCGCGCCCTGCAAGCCGGCATCGCCCAGGGAATGACCTTGATAGACACCGCCGAAATGTATGGCGATGGACGTTCGGAGCAACTGGTCGCCAAGGCAATCGCCGGCGCCGGACAGCGCGACAAGATTTTTCTCGTGTCAAAAGTGCTGCCGCAGAACGCCAGCAGGCAGGGTACGGTGAAGGCCTGCGAGGCCAGCCTCAAGCGGCTCAAGACCGATGTCCTCGATCTTTATCTGCTGCACTGGCGCGGCTCGCATCGTCTGGCTGATACCTTTGCGGCGTTTGAAGCGTTGAAGGCCGCAGGCAAGATCAGGCATTATGGCGTCAGCAATTTCGATGTCGATGATCTGGAGGAGCTAAGCGCGGAAGTTCCAAACAATTCCTGCGCCGCCAACCAGGTCATGTACAATCTTTCCGATCGCGGTATCGAATGGGATCTCTATTCCAAGTGCCGCAAGGAGAAGATGGCGGTTATGGCATATTGCCCGCTGGGTCAGGGCCGCCTGCTGAACAATCCCGGACTTGCGCCGCTTGCCAAAAAGCACAACGTTACAAATGCGGCGATTGCACTTGTTTTCACCCTGCGGTTGCCGGGCATAATCTCAATTCCCAAAAGCAGCCACGAGAAACGGATACTGGAAAACGCTGCCGCCGCCGATCTCGTGCTCGATGCGGAAGACCTTAAGAATCTGGATCAAATTTTTCCGCCGCCCCGTGGGAAAATTTCGCTTGCGATAACCTAAGGTTCAACTCGCCTCATCATCATCCGATTGCTCCTCGTTCTCAACGGCGGGAATGGCATAGTTCCCGCCCAGCCAGCGATTGAGGTCGATCTGCGAGCAGCGCGCCGAACAGAAGGGGTGGAATTTCTGCACGGAAGGCTTGCTGCAGATGGGGCAGGGCCGGCGCAGTTTAAGGCGGACAGGCTCGGCCATCAGACACTCGCGGAGGCAGTCGTCATCCAGGAGTGAAGCACCGGATAGCCCGCACCTTCCAGCAAATGCACGGTTTCATAGAGGGGTAGCCCCATCACGCCTGAGTACGAGCCCGTAATATAGCGAACAAAGGCTTCGGCCCGGCCCTGAATCGCATAGCCGCCCGCCTTGCCGCGCCATTCGTCGGATTTCAGATAGCTTTCAATGTCTTCGCGCGACAAGCGCTTTAACCTGACTTTGGTTTCACAGCAGCGCGTGGTTTTCTGCCCGTTGGGGGCGATAATGCAAACCGTGGAATAAACCCAGTGCGAGCGGCCCGAAAGCAGGGTGAGGCAGGCATAGGCTTCTTTACGGGTTTCGGCCTTTGGAAGGATGCGGCGCCCCAGCCCGACGACGGTGTCAGCCGCAAGAATGAAAACGCCCGAACCCAGCGCCTGCACCTGCGGGGCGTGAATGGCAGCCTTGGCCTTTTCTTCGGCCAGCCGGATCGAAAGCCGGCGCGGCGTTTCGCGGCGCTTCGGTGTTTCGTCGAGATCGGTGGGATTAAGCAGGTCGGGCGCCAGGCCCATGCGCTCCAGGAGCATCAAACGCCGCGGCGAAGCACTGGCCAGAACAAGCTTAACGCGGGTATCAGCCATAAGGACTTACTTGAAACGATAGTTGATGCGGCCCTTGGTCAAGTCATAGGGCGTCATTTCAACCATCACGCGGTCACCTGCGAGAACCCGGATACGGTTCTTGCGCATCTTGCCCGCCGTGTGGGCAATAATTTCATGATTGTTATTGTCGAGCAGCACGCGAAACGTCGCGTTGGGCAAAAGCTCGGACACCGTGCCCTCAAATTCCAATAGTTCTTCTTTCGCCATGAATCTTTCCGGTTGTTATATGAAGCGGCGCGATAAATGGACCTCTTGGCCGCCAAAAGCAAGGGTAGTGATTAACCGTGGCATTTACAAGAACAGCCGGATTAGGCGGGCAATTGTTTCATTTCTCGGCCTGATGCAGCCCAACACCGATGACCACCAAGGCAACACCGGCCAGTTCCGCAGGCGTCGGAAACTGCCTCAGCACAACAACGCCGATGACCGTGGCGGTCGCCGGCAATAAAGCCAGCATCAGGGCGAAGCTCGCGCGCGGCAGGCGCGCCATGGCGAATTGATCGCAGACATAAGGGATGACCGACGAGCAAACGCCGACCACAATGCCGGCCCCAAGAAGTTCTGGAACCGTAAAGGCTACCGCCGCATCGGAAAATCCGATGGGCAGTGAAACAGCCAAGGCGATGAGCATTGCCATGCCCAACTGGTCAATGCCGCCTGCGGCACCCTTGCCGGCAATCCGGTGGCCGAGGACAATGTAAATCAGGAAGAGCACGCAATTGGCAAAAGCATAGAAATAGCCAATGGCCGCACCTTCAAAGCGGGCGTTGGTGAGAATATAGACGCCGCAAATGGCAACCAGCAGCGCGCCGATATTGCGGGTGGTGCGCATCCCATAGGCGGCAAGTCCGATGGGTCCCAGAAATTCCATGGCCCCCACGGTGCCAAGCGGCAAATGGGCGAGCGCCAGATAGAAGGTCGCGTTCATCAAGGCCAATGCCACGCCGAGCCCGACGACAATCCACCGCTCTTCCGTATCAAGTAAAATAAAGAACCGCCAAGGCCGCCGCCAAATGGCAAATATGATTGCGGCGGTGGCAATGCGCAGCCAGGCAACGCCAAGCGGTTCGACTCGAACAAAAAGCAGCACTGCAAATGCCGGTCCGAGATAATGGAAAAAGGCGCTGATAACGAAATAGAGGTGCGGCGGCAAACGGTCCGTCAGTTTTGCCGGGGCGGGGGTGGCTGAAATGTTGTCATTCATGTTCATAAGATTTGCATGGAGAAAGACAAAATGATATATAGATACGAAGGTAAAAATCTATTTTACATTATGTATTGAAGGTAATTTATAGGAAATACCTATGGAATCAAATCCACTGGCGGATGATAAAAATGTCGATCTGCTCAGCTTGCTGCAAAGCGATCCGCGCATGTCGATTTCTGAACTTTCGCGCCGGGTGAAGCTGTCGGCTCCCGCCGTAAAGGAGCGCGTCACCCGCCTTGAAGAGGCGGGCGTCATTGCCGGCTATCGCCTTGACCTCAATCCAAAGGCCCTGGGCTTTCCGGTGACTGCCTTTGTCCGCATCCGCCCCATGCCCGGCCAATTGCCCAAGATCATAGCGCTCGCGCAATCCATGCCGGAGGTTTCCGAATGCCACCGCATTACCGGGGAAGATTGTTTCATTCTCAAGGTCCATATTGATGCGCTGGAAAATCTTGACGTTGTGCTCGACCGCTTCCTGGCCTTCGGCCAGACCACCACATCGATCATCCAGTCTTCGCCCGTTCCGCCCCGCGGGCCGCCTTTGCCGAATGGGTGGAGACGCTAAACGCCTCTCGCCCCCTGCGCCCCGAACCTTGCCCAGATCCGTTTTTCCAGCCCGTCGCGCACCGCCCGGTAACTGTCGAGAATTTGTTCGCGGCTGCCGGCGGTGGCGGAAGGGTCCATGGTCGGCCAGTATTCGGTTTGAATCGCCATGGTGCGGGTAAGCTCCAGGGCCCAGTGGTGGGCCTCCGGTGACAGCGAGATGGCAAGATCAAAGCTGGAGTCTTCGAGATCGGCGAAATTGTGTGGCCGGTGCTTGCCCAGTTCAATGCCGATTTCATCGAGCACAGTTGCAATGAAAGGGTCTGATTCTCCTGGCCGCACTCCGGCCGAGGCCACATAAATCCTGTGCCCGTAAAGATGTTTCATGATGGCGGCTGCCATCGGCGAACGGATGACATTTTGCGTGCAGGCAAAAAGCACGGCATTTGGCAGGTCCCCCGGCACCGGCAAATTCTATCCGCGCCAGTGCAGGACACAGACCAGCGTGAACAGCCGCCGTGCTGTGTCAAAATCGATGTCGACCTTGCCGTTGAGCCTTTCCTTGAGAATTTCGCTGCCCTCATTGTGCAAGCCGCGCCGCGCCATGTCGATGGTTTCAATCTGCGAGGGCGTGGAGTGCCTGATGGCCTGGTAATAGCTTTCGCAAATCTGAAAGTAGTCTTTGACGATGACGCGGAACGGCGACATGGACAGCCCGATGATCGAGAGTTTTTCTTCGTGTTCATTGAAGATTTCAAACAGCAGGCGCCCGTCCTGGGTCGAAAGCTGCAGCCGGTAAGGCCCTTCCTTGCCGTTCGAAAGGCCGAAGGAATTTTCTTCCAGAAGGTCATAAATGGCGACGCGCCGCTCATGCTCGGCTTCCGGCGAAGGGCCGGGGCCAATGCTGGCATCGAGATCGACAGCAATGAGGCGGTTTTTTTTATGGGAGGTCATGAAACGAGATTAGACGGAAAGCCCGCGGACGCGCTAGTCACCGTGATTTGGTGTCAGGCTGGTGGCCCAGGCCCCGCCCAGATCCTTGAGTTGCAGCTCGAGATATTCAACATTGAGCCTGATGGTGCAGTTCGCCGAAAACGTCAGAACCACCGCGCCGGAAGGCTCCGGGCCAGGTTCAAAGGTGATTGCAAGAAGCGACAGAACCGCGTCTTTCGCCTGGGCCACAATGCCATGCTGCTTTACGCTGAGGACGTGCTCAAAATGCAGTCCGCTGCGGCGGCGTTCGGATTTCGGCTGCTGCTCCCAGGCAAAACGGTTGGCTACAAAGGCAAACTGGCGCGGCTTGGCCAGATAGCGGATGTCGGCCAGCCGCACCAGGGCATCCTGCATGTGAGCGGAGATGACCTTTAGGTCCTCCGTGTCTTTCGCCGTAAGTTTCAGCACCAATCAGTTTCCCGCAAGCCTTTCGACATCGGCGCCGCAGGCCTGCAGCTTTTCTTCCAGGGCTTCAAATCCGCGGTCAAGGTGGTAGACGCGGTGGATCATCGTGTCGCCTTCCGCCACCAGGCCGGCAATCACCAGCGAAACCGAGGCGCGCAAATCCGTGGCCATCACATCAGCACCCATAAGTTTTTGCACACCGCGCACTTCCGCCGTGTCGCCGTGCAGGTGGATGTCGGCACCCAGCCGCGCCAGCTCCTGCACATGCATGAAGCGGTTTTCAAAGATCGTTTCGCGGATCATCGCCGTGCCCTTGGCCTTGGTCATCAGCGCCATGAGCTGCGCCTGAAGATCGGTGGGAAAGCCCGGATAGGGATCGGTGTCGACATTCACCGGCTCAATGCCCTGGCCATTGCGCTCGATGCGCAGTCCTTCGCTGTTGTCATGCACGGAAATGCCGGCCCGCCGCAAGACATCAATCATCGATGCCAGGCTTCCGGCCTTTGCCCCCTTCAACAAAACATTTCCGCCCGTCATGGCAGCAGCCATCGCGTAGGTCCCGGTTTCAATACGGTCGGCAATCACTTCATGCTCGGCCCCGTGCAGGCTGGTGACCCCGGTGATCTTCAGGGTTGAGGTATGAATGCCCTCGATCCTGGCGCCCATCTTCACCAGGCATTCCGCCACATCGCCGATTTCCGGCTCGCGCGCCGCATTTTCGATGGTGGTATCGCCTTTCGCCAGAACCGCCGCCATCAGGGCCGCATGCGTGGCGCCCACCGTGACTTTCGGGAAATTGATGTGAGCCCCCTTCAGCCCGTTCCTGGCCTTGGCGATGACATAGCCCGCGTCGATCTCGACTTCCGCGCCGAGCTTTTCCATGGCCATGATATGGAGGTCAACCGGCCGCGTGCCGATGGCGCAGCCGCCGGGCAGCGAGACCTTGGCTTCGCCGCAGCGCGCCAGAAGGGGGCCGAGCACCCAGAAGCTGGCCCGCATTTTGGACACCAGGTCGTAAGGGGCGGTGGTGTCGACAATGCTGTTGGCCGAAATCCGCAGGGTTTCACCGGCCGTGGGGCTCTGCCCCGGGCGCTTGCCCGAAACCGTGATGTCAACCCCGTGGTTTTGCAAGATCCGCTGCAGGCGAAGCGCGTCCACCAGGCGCGGAACATTGCGCAGCGTCAGCGTTTCGGGAGTGAGCAATGCCGCGATCATCAGGGGCAGGGCGGCGTTTTTGGCACCCGAGATATTGATGGTGCCGTTCAGTTTGTTGCCGCCGCGAATACGGATCCGATCCATTCAACACGTTCCCTTCTAAAGAATCAGCAAAACCGTCCCGGAAGGCCGCCGAAACGCCGTTAACAAGCATAGATGGCGCCTTTGGGGCAAGGCTTAATCCGAGGCCTTCTTTTTGGCCTTTGCAATGGTCTTTTTGAGCCTGGCGAGGGATTTTCGCTTCAGGAGGTTAATCCGCAAGGCCTCCGCCAGCCGCTTGGTTTCAGCGGTGGAGCGCGGGGTTCGGGGTTTGTTGGCCATGGCCAAAAGATGGAAAAACTGGTGGATTCTGTCAAGTCTTGAGGGTTGCGAAAGGCCAAGGCCTGTGGCATGTGTCCCTCCATTCTGGTGCGCTGCTGTAGCTCAGTGGTAGAGCACTCCATTGGTAATGGCGCTGCGTAGTTTCACAAGCCATTGTCATTGCTAATCCTTTCTTCTTCAAGCGTCTCGGCTGCAAACTTTTTTCCCCACCGGGCGTCATTTCTTTTGAGGTTCCGCCGTACCTCGTGAAAGTTGATCTTGGCATGACGTGACGCGGCCTTAACGTCCTCAACAGTGCAGCGAAACCATTCCCTGCCAACCGCGAACTCTTTCAGGTATTCATGCATTGCTCGTTCAATTCGGATGGCAAAAGCCTGATATGCGTGTCTCTTGAACACGACTTCCATGGGCTGTGGATTGGCCAGCCTAAAACCTTTCAGGCGCTTTGCCACGCTCTTGGCTATGCCGACCTTGATGAGGTCGCCGCACTTGATCCCGTAGATGTAAACGCGCGGGTCATTGTACGGGGAATTTGTGTAGGCGTCATTCGCCGGAACGAACCCTTTCGGAAGTTCTATCATCTCACCAGCCCATTGCTTTGATGCCGTCACGCAAGTTCTCGACGTTCACATGGGCGTAGCGCAGGACCATTTCATGTGACTTCCAACCGCCAAGATTCATAAGCGCATGTATATCACGATTTGCAGCATAATGCCACGTTGCCCACGTATGTCGGCAGTCATGGGCATGAAAATTTTCAATGCTAGCCCTCGTGCAAGCCTTGGCTAAAGCACTCCTGATTTGCCCGCCGCAATCATGCCGGGGCCTATAGGGCAAACCCTTATGGGTCAGGAACACAGGCCCAACCCGATTGGGCAAGGCAGTGAGCGACGCCACAACCCTTTCGCTCAACGGGACGCCTCGGCTTTCGCCGTTCTTGGTGTTCTCAAACGTCACATGGGCGCGTGAAAGGTCCACATTCACCCATTGCAGATAGATGGCTTCTGAGAGCCGCGCGCCCGTTCCAAACAGGAATATCAGGATGGGCTTCAAATGGGCTGGGGCGTTTGCCACAAGGGCTTCCGCCTGGCCGGGGTATATCCATCTCACCCGCGCATTGTTGTACTCAGGGCGCTCTAGAACGCGAAAGGCGCACCACTCCCGCTTGGCCCCGTGCCGTAATACGGCGCTCATAGGGGCATAGACTTGCCGGTCACGGGTTGAGAGTTTTGCCTTTGGATAAAGGGCTAAGGCGGCAGCATCAACATCGGCCTGCCCTATGCTGTCCAGCTTGCGCTTGCCGAAATGGCCTAGAAGCGGGTCCATGAACCTACCCTCCCCACCATTCCGCATAAATGAAACCGCTGCTTCCAAGAATGTCACCGTTGCCCGTTCGCCATGAACACTACGTTCGAGGAGCCTGTTTTCCTCCTTGATGCGGATAGCTTCCGCCGCTTCCCGGTTGTCAGTTTTTGTGCTTCTGTCCACAGCGATGCCTCGGATAGACCCTCGGAGATACCAGGCCCTTGAGCCTTTGCGCTTGACAACTTTGAGGGACATTGGATTGCCTCGCATATTCTGTTAATGTCTGACTGGCTGAACAGCTTCCGCCGCTTGCCCGCCACTTTGTAATGGGGGTGGACCTTTATCAAGCCTTGCAGGGTGCGGCGGGATATGTGTAAAGTTTCCGCAGCTCCGTCCATTGTGAGCAGCTTATCGCTCATTCCATATTCTCCACTATGCGGTCGGGCTTCCAGCAAGCGCCACGCCACCAAATTCTTCCAGGCATCGCACATCTCGGCTGCCTATAAGCCTCAAACTCCGGGCCTACCCTGTCGTAGAACAGTTTCACTTGATGAACGCGGGGCCTTTGGTCTGTTGCATCGCGTTCTGTGAATTGCGGCATGTCCAGAGCGGGCGCTTGTGCTGGCACGGTGTACCAGGTGAATCCCAGCACTATCACGGGCAGAGCGAGAAGGGAGTAGGGGGTCATGGCTCGTCATCCCATTCAAATTCGCGCAGCAATTGAGCCTTGCGCCCGTATTGATCGCGGTAGCCTGTCAGCCGCTTCCAAATCCACGGCAACAACCCCCAATAGAACGGCTCTGGAACGGCGGGTTCAAATTTCCCGGTCTGTTGATTGAATTGATACATCATCTCATCACCACTTCCCCGGAAACCTTCCGCTTGAACTTTGATTGAAACGACTTCGGCCTCACAGCGCCTATATGCTTGGCCTGTCTGCGCTTGGCCTTGGCTATAAGGCCCATGTCGATCTTGGTCTTGGCCTTGGCGCAATCAAGATGGGCTATGCCACGGTTGGCCATGTCATTGCTGCCAAGCAGTTCCAGCGCAAGTTCATGCTCATCGATGAACCGCTGGCCCACCATGATCTTGCCGCCACAGACGCAGCAAATGCCTTTGTGCTTCTGAAACTGCTCCACTCTTTGTTTCGTGGTCAGCGGTTTCCGCTTCTCTGGGATTGCAAAGTCCATTAAGCGGTCCCCATCGTTTTGTCAGAGCGGCGGTTCCATGCGGCTATCACGTCCATTCCTTTGCGAGGCGTGAACTCCATTCCGCATCCCACGCAATCAATTTGATATGGTTCGCCTTGGCCCAGATCGTAATAGCAAGGGTAAAGCTCTTTATCTTCGCCACAGAAGGGACATGGTTTTAGAGTGGCATGTGTCATGCGGCCCTCCGTACATCGGCTGGCTTTTCCGGCATGACGATGCCAAACCGCTCCGCAATGAGCTTTTCAGCCTTCTTGAAATATTCAGTGAATTCCATGCCATCCATGGCAGAGAGTGCAACGCTGTCTGGAACGATGACGATTTCCCCGCTCAACCGTGCCATCTTCTTGACGTAGCCAAGTTCAAACTTGATAGCGTTGTGCAAATGCTCGGCTGACTCATAGGCCTCTGTGGCCTCAACGACATAGGACAGGAACCACCAATAAGCGCGAAGCTGTTCCGGGACGCGGCGATACTTGAAACTGATTTCGATTTCCTTCATCTGAGACAGGCCGCAAATGATTTCCTCGTCTGCGGCAGAGACAGGC
This sequence comes from Aestuariivirga sp., assembly GCA_030680855.1. Taxonomy (GTDB): domain Bacteria; phylum Pseudomonadota; class Alphaproteobacteria; order Rhizobiales; family Aestuariivirgaceae; genus Aestuariivirga. The sequence goes on along the minus strand of JAUXUN010000079.1, from coordinate 85,786 downwards.
CATAAGCCGGACCCCTTTCTGGTCACGATGCAAATGCGCCTCTCTCTGTCGGTCTTCATCGGACTACTCTCCTGCGCCTGGAACTTTGCTTTGCCAGCCAGCGGTGTAAGCTTCTTCCAATTCTGGGAATTGCTTGAAGTGTATCGGCATCTCTGAAAGCAAGTGACCGCCCTCATAGTCAATCTCTCCGGCCTCGTAGGCGTCTGGGACGCCGTAGACCTTCTCCGGCTCATCCGCCTGTTGCTGCTCGATCTGGGCCTGTGGCGGCGAAGGAACAGTTGGCGCGGGCGGAGGCGTCACGTCCTTCATGTCGGTGTCCATGACTTCCTCAGCGATGCGGAGGCCCTTGAGGGCGTCTGCAAACACGTCACGCAGGCACCAGGAGCGCGGGCGCATGGCAATCATCCGGCGCGGGTAGGTCAGCCACGGGCCTTGCTTGCCCCACAATCCGGCCTTCTTGGCATCGGCAACTGAAAACGAGTGAGTGACAGGCTTTTCATTGCGGCGTTTGACCTTGCAATAGGCGATCATGTTTTCGCCTTCGCCATCAATCCATTCCTCGAATTCCTCAAGCTGGCCTGTGGCGCGAACCAGAGCCATTGCGCCGTCACCCCAGAGGGTAGGGCGGTTGTTAATCACGGCAATTGATTGCAGCGCCATCATTGGCGGCAAGCCCACCTCAAGGCCATGCAGCAAAGCCACAACTACGGCCTCAGCCGTCTTGAATGCTCCGGGAGCCATCCCAGCCTTCACAATCATATTTGCCAGCCGGTAGGCATCATCAAGCGTCTGAGGCACGATTGCCCGCACAGCGCCGCCCGATGCGATAGCGCCCATCTTTGGAGGAAGTTCAACAACCTGGTTCATGTAATCAATCTCTTTCCTGTTCTGAATTCTGTTGGCCATGGCAGTCCTTGTTCCGCTACTGCCCGGTATGCTGCTTCGCTGATCGGGTCTTTCGCGCACCACATGAAGACCTCAGCAGGGTCAACAGGGCGCGGGCCTAGAATTACTGTGGCGTGTTGAATGGCCTGCAAATTGCCGTATTCATCTGGCCATATGGCTACTGGCGTCCACGGGCTGTCACGGCCTGAAACCACCTTGCGGCGATAGAAACCGGGATGCGCGTCACCCTCGCTGAAAGTTCCGATTTCACCGGCGAGGGCTTTCTGCCAATAGGTGTAATCAGTCATCGCGGGCCATCCGCCAATCTATGTCGAAGGCTGAATCAACGCCGTCACAGAAAATCGCGTAAGCTTCAATGTCCGGCTTCACATCAACATTCGCGCGGTAGCAAATTGCTTCAATGTCGCCTTTCAGCGCGTCAAAACTTCTCCGGAAAGCTGCGTTCAAATCATCCTGGAATGTATCTCTCGGTCCAGCGATGTTCCGGCGTTCCCATGGGGATATGTGGCAGCTCACGATGCAGCCCTCCCGTGGTTGGGGTGAAATCCATATTTCTGTTCGGCGGCCTTGTCGCAGAAAAGCAACGTGTCTAATAGTTCTAGCGGAAGACAGATGTGGTTCATGACTTTAGCCTTTCCGCGTTCCAACGAGCCGCTATTTCCTCAGCAAGCATGTGGGAGCCATGTTCCTCGCCAATGAAGAATGACCGAATGCCAATGGTGAGAATTGTGCCGCCACCGAAGCTGTAGCCATCTGCGCTATGAGACGGCAGATGAGAAACCATGGCTATTTCTAGAAACATCTTTGTTTCACTCATCACACATCTCCCCGTTGCTTCTGGTTGGGATGGGCCTTGGCGAGTGCGGCACTTGTTTGCTGCTGGCTCTCGAAAAGTTTCTGTGACCACTCGCCGTCCTTGTAATTGAAGCCCGTGAGCGCTGCTTCTGTGATAAGCTTCTGAACGTTGCGGAGCGCCTCATATAGATCAGGAGCCGCATTGTCAGGCTGCTTGCGGGCCGTCCACTTCCCCTGTGTATGTTTCATCACCTCACCTCCAAAGGATGCTCCGATCATGGCGCGGTAGACTTCCCTTTCGGTGGCTGCTTCATATCCGCCATCCACAGTTTCCGAGCCAGCAGATATGGCATCGCTAATCATCTCATCTGTCGGCTCCACCGGCACAATCACATGCGTACCAGCAGCAACGCCTTCGAGAGAGACAAGCGCATTGATGAGAATTATCAAATCGTCTTGAGAGAATTTCTCATTGTGGCCACGGACAAGCATGGTCCCGGCAAATATTTCAATGCGCTTTTTGAATTTTGGCAACAGCGCCACAGCTTCTTCAACCGCGCTCCGTCCCTTACTGGTGGTCATGGCTTGGCCTCTGCGGCTGATTTGATTTGGGACTTGAGGGCGATATTGCGCCGTGTCTCATTTAGCCATTCAAGTTCTTCGTCGGTTGCGTATCCACAAAAAGCTCTTGCCTCTATGCGGCTGAATTTATCCTCAAAAGATTCTTGAAACGCATAACTAGCGATCATCACATCACCATCCTCAGAGTAGCCGTCACAGCGTCAAAAAATGACCAGCCGAATAATGCGAGAGATGCGAATAACTTGCTGTCGTGATGATGGAGGGTCATGACTAGTCCGCCTGCTTACGAGACAAGGCTTCGTAGTGGTCAAACTCACGTCCGGACTCAAATCTGTACATTCCCGGCTGATGTCCGATAGACTCGTGGGTATCGAAATTGCGCTCATGGGTAAGTTCTTTCGGCTCATCAAGGATGGCGTAGAGAACGCTCATGCCAGCCGGTGCCTTGGGATCACGGAAGAAAGTGGCTCGCTCCATGGTCATTACGTGGTGATGGCCGGTTTCAGAATGGCCGACGATGAACAAGCCGTTCACGGCTTTCATCGGGACAAGGCCGTCAGGCAACTTCTCAATGCGGGTGATGGTGATTTCGCCCTGTGCAGCAGTTTTGGTAAAAGTTTTCACGACATTCTCCTTGGGTTATGTCCGAATTTCCGGACGGGTAAATTCTTTGAGTGGTTTGTTTTGCATCCAGGCTTGCGCCTCAAGCGCGGTTTTGACCTCGCGCGGAACACCCACGGCAAATTCGCGGCCAGTTCCGCATGTCACGCGGCAAAATCTGGCTGGCACCGCGAGGTCTGGTAGTCTGACCTCCACAAGTGTTCCAATTTGCGGATCGCCATCTTCATCAATAGTCTTGGCGTCGAGTTCCTTGAGGATTTTTGCCCAGCCAACAATGTCGGAACAGGCAATGCGGCGTTGCTCAAGATTGGCCCAAGTGATCGCTGTTTTTGCAGTCAACAAAACCTTGTCAGTTATCCATTCTGTAGGAATTCTGGTTCCGCGCCATGCGTAAAGGCCATATCCATCAGCGTATTCAATCGCTGGGCCAGTCTCACAGTGCAGTCTCGCGGTATCATCACGGCGAACAATTGTTGGACGCTGCGACACAAAGGCCAGACCATCAAAGCAATATAGCCAGCCGCATGTTTCATGATAACGGCGAAGCGCATGAAATTTGGCTCTCAAATCAGCCGGGTATGAATGCCCAATGGTTTCAAAAAAACTCGCGTATGCAACCCATCCAATATCGTGATTTCCCCACATCGAGGCGTTCTCGTGGGATATTTTCAATGCCCCGATATTGTCCCAGATATTGGCCCTGATATTGGCCCCGATATTGTCCCCGATATTGGCCCTGATATTGGCCCTGATATTGGCCCCGATATTGTCCCAGATATTGGCCCAGATATTGGCCCCGATATTGTCCCCGATATTGTCCCTGATATTGACCCAGATATTGGCCCCGATATTGTCCCCGATATTGGCCCAGATATTGGCCCCGATATTGTCCCTGATATTGACCCAGATATTGGCCCCGATATTGTCCCCGATATTGGCCCCGATATTGGCCCCGATATTGGCCCCGATATTGGCCCCGATATTGGCCCCGATATTGTCCCCGATATTGGCCCCGATATTGGCCCTGATATTGGCCCTGATATTGGCCCCGATATTGTCCCTGATATTGGCCCCGATATTGTCCCTGATATTGTCTTTGAAAAAATTGGCAGCAGCAATGCAACCCAAAGGACTATCCATTACAAAAACAGGAACTCGCTTCTGACCAATGGCATCGTATAGGGCATTGACAGCATCACGCATTTCAGATGGCTCGGACCTGGCAGTGCTTTCTCCCAGCGCAATCCATTTCTGCCGGAACTCAGGGATACTTGCTTCCTGTTCTGCGGTGATCTTCTGAATTTTAGCGGCGGTCATCCTCATCTCCTTCTGCCTCTGTGATAGGGGCGTGGGTCTCGCGTCCATTGCTGCTTGTGCGAGTTTGGAGGTCATGATTGCACCTTGGCGAGCGCAGCACGGGCTTGGTGGATCATGGTAGCCAGCGGACCTTCGGCGGGGCCTTGATGACTAAACGGGAAGTCTGCGAAGCGCGACAGTACATCATACAGATCAGGAGTTTCGGGAAACAAAAATCGCCGAAGATCATTTGCCAGTTCTGAATTTTCTGGCTTGTCGAGCGCTATTGAGATATAATCCCACTGAGTTTGATGGGGTTTCATGTGTTCGACCATCGCCCGCAAAACATGGATTTGATCTTCGTCTGGCATGGTCGCAAAAACCCTGCCGAACGCATCCGGATCAAACTCAATGTGGATCGGGCAGCGGGAACTGATCTTGACTTCGATGCTGCTCATGATTGAGCCTGCGCGATTGAAAGATCATTCCATTGGCGGGCCAATTCTCGCGCCTTGTCTAAATCCTTCTCAGGCAGATAGAACGAAATGCAGTTTTCCCGGTGCTCTGGAAAGTCGAGCGTGATGCAGCAAAACGGGCCATCGCTTCCAAGGGGAACACTGGTGACGCTTGCGACAACGCGTTGCTTGCGGTCAATCGAATGAATTGAAATATTCATGCCATCACCGTCATCACTGTAACCGGCACGAACGAGAGCGCTAGAATGGCGAGGGTGATTAGAAGCTGGCGGGGGTTCATGTTCTTCTCCTTCTACCTCTGTGATAGGGGCGTGGGGAGACTGTTACCATGTAGGAAACCAAACTACAAGTAAAAAGTTGCCATGATGGAAACTATTTTACAAGCCCATGATCAGATTGATAATTTGATGGTAACTATGAGTCGGGGAAAAAGGCCGACAATATCCAGCCTACCGCATAGCAAATGCCATAAAGGATGGCGGAAAGGGCAACCACGACTCCGGCCAAATAGGCTGTATCCGGCTGCTCAAGTGGCCAGCCTTGGAATTTGTAATTTATGAAAGTACCAAGGCCAAACAACAGCGGGATTGCCCCTAGGACGATGCCCGCGCGGGCAAACCCCATCAAGACACGGCGGGCAGGGGTAACTTTTATGGTCAAGAGATAAACCAGTTGTTCAAGTTCCAGCCGGGTCAAGTTCGGATACATCGAGTCCGGTCCCGGATCGTGATAAGGGTCGAGATATTCGATATTATGATCTTCTGCCACCCGTGCCAGTGCCCTTGATCTCATCTTCTACAAGAGTTTCGACTAATTTGAATGCCTTTTTCACAATTCGGTCAGATTGATCCCTAAGCAGAGAATCGGCGCTAGGACGGGCAGGATCAATGAAAAGGTCGGCTATTTCGCAATGGAGGGCATAGGCAAGGGCCGCAAGGGCTTTTGCTGGCGGGTCGCGCTCACCTGTCTCCCACCTGGAAATGCTCGCCTTGGTGCTTTCTATGCGCTCTGCAAGTTGTTCCTGCGTGAGGCCTTCCGTCTCTCGCCTTTGGGCCAGATAAATCTTGAAGGGTTTCTTTGGACCAATGCGAGTAACCATGGTGGTAATTCTAATCTCGCACTGAAATCAAGTCGTTACCCGTCGCGGTAACTTTGGGCTTGAACTTTAGTTTCCTACGTGGTAACAGTAAGGCATGAATGCTTTCCTCAAGTACCGCAAAGACCATCGATTAACTCAAGAGCGGCTTGCTGAATTGATCGGTAGCACCAAGGCTTCTATTTGCCGGTACGAGAAAGACAAGCGCGTTATTTCCGTTGATCGCGCCAAGGTCGTCAATGACAAAATTGGCATCCCACTTCACAAGTTGCGCCCCGATGTTTGGGAGGCCGCATGACCTATACGCGCGGCCCAACCCATTTTGCTCGCGAGGCTGTTGCAAAAGCCCGCGCTGATCTTTTCTATCAGCAGTACCAGACGGGCCGAACCCTTCAAGACATCGGTACAGAAAACAATATGACGCGGGAGCGCGTTCGCCAGATCATCACAAAGTTTCATGGCCGCGTTAAAAAACTTGGTGGCCATGCTGTAATGGGGAAAATCAATCTCGCGGCACGGCTTGTCAGGCGCAACCAACTGTGCCTGAAAAAGTACGGTTGCTCGCTTGAACAATTTGCGGTTCTGAAAAAGTTTCACTGTGAAATGAGGAAGCGTGGCGACAGTTACACCGTGTCGCCAATCGGTGCATTCTTTACACAAAAGAAAAATGCCAAGAACCGCGAGATTGAGTGGAAGCTTTCTCTTTGGGAGTGGTGGGCTATCTGGCAACAGTCTGGCCATTGGCTTGATCGAGGCCGCACCGCAGATGCTTACGTAATGTGCCGCCGTGGTGACGTAGGCCCTTACTCCGTTGAAAATGTTTACATAGACACAGCCTCTCATAACTGCGCTTCCATCAGAGCAAACCTCCTCGCAAAAGCCGAACTGCAAAGCGAGGCCGCATGAAATTCGACCGAGCCTTTCCTCACAATCCGCTCGGTAACTCTAGCCGCGCTGCTGCAATAAACGGCGCGGCTGTTTCTCCAATTCCATTCACGGCGCTTGAAGACGTTCTCCGCCGTGGGGAACTCACCGCAGCCCGCCCGGCGAGACCCTTCATGGGTGCCCCTCCCAGCAATGATGGGGATTCGGGCTGCGGTGAACCCTTTTTCAAAACCGTTACGCATACAAACGTCCGTACAAGGATTATCTGAATTAACGAAACACGAACTGACGCTTTAGGCAAGCGTTTTTCGTAAGCAAGGGATGAAAAAGATGCGGAATCATTGCTTTTTATCGCGCTCAGTGGGTAATTCCCGCTGCGCATTCCTGCGCCCTCAAGTGGAGCGCGTGGAATGATGAAGTTCTACAGCCCACGGAAGAAACGGGCGCACCCCACACAGGAACAGGTCAAACTAGCCTATCGTTATGATCCTGACACCGGACAGTTTTTCGCCCTACGCGATGAACATGATGGACGATGGAAGGCGGGCAGGGTGGCGGGCAATCAAGCCAGTGAGAATTGCGGCATGAGTCAGAACACTTCACATGCCGTCATGCAGCAACGCCACGAGGCGCACGATTCCCTTGATGACTTTCCGACGCCGCCTTGGGCAGTAAGAGCCTTGTGCGAGCATGTTATTGCCACCGATTCCCATCAAGACACTGTTTGGGAACCTTCCTGCAATCGCGGCTATATGGTGCGCGGCCTCCAAGGCTATTTCAAGACCATTCAGGCGTCCGACATTCACGACTACGGCGGCAATGATCTTGATGATTTTCTGTTGCCAGGAATCCGATTGGTCCACGACTGGATCATAACAAATCCGCCTTTCAGGCTAGCCGCACAGTTTGCAGACGTTGCCATTGAACGCGCGGCCAAGGGCGTTGCGCTTCTGGTTCGCACGGCCTTCCTAGAGGGCGGCGGGCGCTATCGTGATCTGTTCATGGTTCACAAGCCATACCTCATTGCCCAATTCGCCGAACGTGTTCCCATGGTCAAGGGCCGCTGCGATCCCCGCGCTTCAACGGCCACTTCCTATTGCTGGATAGTTTGGGCAAAGGGGCCGGAAACTGAACCAACCGAATTCATGTGGATTCCGCCGTGCCGCAAACAGCTTGAGCGCCCCGGAGATTACGCATGACCCCAACACAACACATCAAGGAGGAGGGGACGGTATGAGATACGAAACTTCATGCTTGATATTCAATACCAAGTCCAAGGTTTGGAGCGTTGAGAACAGGCCCCCGCCGCCGCCCACCGTTGATCCCCGTTTTGAATGGTCAGACGATACATGGAGCGGTTGCCTTGAGAAGGCAACCGACTATTACCGCAAGCACGGGGAAAAGACCACTCTCGTTTTCAAAACCACTGAAGCGGGGAGAGAATGAGAGGCTTTTCGAAAGTTTACAGCAATCTCTGGCAGTCCGGAAAATTCAACGCCTTGACTGACAACCAGTCGAAGCTTGCCTACCTCTATTTGCTCACCAGCCCACATAGCAATTCCTCCGGCTGTTTTGACATCAAGACCGGCTACGCCACGGCTGATCTGAATTGTTCCGAGCATGACTATCGCATGGCTATAGATAGCCTTTCGAAAGTCGGTTTGATCGAGGTCGAAAACGGTCTCAACACCATCCTCATCACCAACTGGGTTGAGTTCAACGAGCCGACGAATGCGAAGCACTCTCTAGGGGTCATGAACCATCTCAACGCCGCCTCTAGTAATATACTAAAAACCAAGCGTGTTCAAGAGTTTATCAAAATTATTGATGCAAAAAAACATGAGCGTGATCCTTCCTGCGGTGCTGTTTTGGAAAGGCTATGTCATGACTATCGCATGGCTATCGAGCCTCTATCCTCACCTAGACCTAAGACCGAGACACAGACCTTAGACCAAGAGGGAGACCTAAACAAAGACCAGACCTTAAACCTAGACGCGCGAGAAAGTTCGCGCTCGCCGCTTCGCGCCGTCGCTGTGAAGGGCGACGGCTTAGCAGCTCTTGAGGAGGAAGAATTTCCACGTCTTCCAGACCACCTTAACCGTCTGCTGAACACCAACCTGATGAGGAGAACCGGATGAGTGAGTTCCTTGCAATGGCCACGAAGCTTGAAGTCGGCATTGAAGGGCAGGGGCCAGAACAATTCATTGCCGCCATGTCCGCCGCCCTCCGCAAGGTAGCCCGTCAAAGCAAGGCGGAGGGAATGAGGGAAGCCGGGAACATCGTCACGGAACACTATCAAGAGCTTTCAACGGAGCATCGGCTATTGGTGGTTGCGCGCCAGACGGCCATTAACGCCGCCGCCTCCAAACTAGAAACCCCCACTGAATAGAAGGGACAGATGAGCTACGACGACGACAAAATGGAGTTGCCCCACGGGTTTCAAGTTCAAAAGCTTGTCCCGAAGGATACTGGCGTCTTGAATCCGGAAGGTAAGAAGATTTTCAAGAACCCGGAGCCGATTGGCTATGTGCAGCCACGTCATTACGCAAAGTTTTTCGTCAAACCTGAATAACCCGATCCTGCCAATATAGGGGAAAGAATGAATGCCTTGGGTAATTATGAAAACCGAGCCTGCCAAAGAACTAAAGGCCGCTGAGGGGCTTTCTGACTTCGACCCCTATGTGCCTAGGGAGGCCCGCTTGGTCCGCCAGGGCAAGCACCGCAAGACCGCCTTGAAGGAAATTCCGGCCATCCCCCGCCTGATCTTCCTCTACACGCCCTATTCCTGGGGCCTGCAAGACATCATAGGGCGGAAATACACCCTTGGCCTCGTCCGCGACCCCACGCTGCCTGCCGATGACATGGCGAGGCCCGCCTATGTCATTCCTGACCGCCAAATGGGGGCTTTTCAATGCGTCATAAACGAGATGATCTATGATGCACGGGAAGCTTTCGAGAGAAAAATACCATCAAAATCCAAGAAGTTGAAGCTTAAGTCATTCGATGATCTAAGAATGTACTTCGAGGGCCTTGCCAAAGCAGAAACTATTCTATAGATTGCGCTTCGCCAATGCGTTTTAGCCGTGTTTACACCGAAATGCTGGCCTTTTTCCGAAAAAATCGGAAATAAGCATAGAGAAGCTATGACGAAATTCACCCCATTCCCGCTGTCAATGCCCGCATTTGATGTTCTAAGCAACTGTATATATTGGCAAATTGGCAGGCTTGAAGCGGGATACCGTTAACTAGGAATGAAAATGTCAGCACCGCTCGGCAATGAGTTTTGGAAAGCAAGATCAACGCATGGTCGAAATCCAAAGTTTGAATCTCCAGAGCAACTTGAGACGGCTTGTGAAGAATACTTTCAATGGGCACATGACAATCCGCTTTGGGAGGATAATCTAGTTACATTTCAAGGCAGTGCTAAACATGAGCCTACTGCCAAGATGCGGGCAATGACCTTGGATGGGTTGCATTTGTTCTTGGATATTCATCACGATACTTGGGCTGAATACCGCAAAAGAGAAGATTTGTCCGCAGTCGTAACGCGAGTGGAGAAGGCGATACGCTCTCAGAAGTTCGCTGGAGCCGCTGCCGATCTGCTTAATGCCAACATTATTGCCCGTGATTTGGGTCTTTCCGACAAAACGGATACCACGCACAACGTAAGCGACGGCGTTCTTGAGCTTCTCAACGCTGTTTCGGGCAAAACCCGCAGCATTTAGCGCATATCTCTGGTTGAGTTGACGGCGCGAAGTGCGGCCAAACACGGGGCCAACACCAAGTTGAATAAGGCAGATTCAGCCCTCACGCCTGCAATCATCGCCCAATGGTCTGACCGCAAATGGCGGCTCAACAACCTCTACTGGATTACCGACAAGCACGGCGCGGTCATCAAGTTCAATCTCAACCCGGCTCAGGAAAAGCTTCTAACCGATCTGCACTATCTGAATGTCGTGTTAAAGGCGCGGCAACTTGGCTTCTCAACACTCATCCTGCTCATGGCCCTGGACTGCTGCCTGTTCAACGGCAACTTCAGCGCGGGTCTGATTGCCGACACGCTGCCCAATGCCAAGCACCTGCTCACCCGTGTCAAGTTTGCCTACGAACGCTTGCCAGATCAACTCAAGGCCAAGCTGGCGGTCATTACCGACAATACCGAGGAAATCACATTCGCCAACGGTTCTGAAATCAGGGTTGGCACGTCACTGCGTTCCGGCACCTATAATTTCATTCACATCTCGGAATATGGAAAGATATGCGCCAAAGACCCCGGCAAGGCCGATGAGATCAAGACCGGCGCACTCAATACACTCGCCCCCCGTCAGTTGTGTTTTATCGAGAGTACTGCAGAAGGGCGCAGCGGCGACTTTTACGACAAATCATCGGCGGCTCAAAAAATCCATGATGCAGGCCGTGAACCAGGCGAGATTGAATACAAGTTCCATTTCTTTCCGTGGTTTCAGGACGCAGCCTATTCGCTTGAGCAGCCCTACAACCTGACGCCGGAGAATATCAGTTACTTCGCCGAACTCAAGGATCTCGGTATCACGCTCACGGATGGCCAGAAATGGTGGTACGCGGCCAAACAGCGCGAACAGGGGGATGGCATGTGGAAAGAGTTTCCATCCACCCCTGACGAGGCTTTCAAGGCCGCAAAGGATGGCGCGTACTTTGCCAAGGATATTCAGAACCTCCGGGTTCGCAAGAAGATTGGGCAGTTTGAATTCGAGACTAACGCCGTGGTCAGCACCTTCTGGGACATTGGCACCCACGACATGACCAGCATTTGGCTGCACCAGTTCATCAAGGACAAGCATAGGTTTGTCGGGTTCTACGAAAGCAGCGGCGAGGGCATAGGATATTATCTCGACTGGCTGGACAAATGGCGGGCAAGGCGCAGCGCCAAGTTTGGCGAGCATTACGGCCCGCATGACATTGAAAACAGGTTCAGCGGCGAGGACGGGCATCTCACCAGCTACAAGGACATTGCAAAGAAGCTCGGCTTCACGTTCCGAACGGTCAAGCGCACCCCGGACAAGCTGAATTCCATCCAGGCGGTGCGCTCGATCCTGCCCATGTGTGAGTTTGACGAACTGGAATGCGAGGTCGGCCTTGTCCATCTCGAAAACTATTCGCGCGATTGGGACGAGACGTTTGGAGTCTGGAAGCCCCACCCGCGCAAGGACGGCCACGATCACGGGGCCGACGCATTCATGCAGTTTGCCGATGGCTACACGCCGCCAGTGATACGTAAGAAGCTCGAATACCCCAAGAATGACGGGATTGTTTAATGCGCTTTATTCATAAGCTACTCAACAGACTGGCGCGGCGCATGGTCAGAAATGCACCAGGTAGCCGTTTTTGGAAATACAATCCGATAACGGACACTTATTCGTTTCTTGGATTTGGCGCAAAAGGTTTTCTTGGCCGCGAAATGCAAGAGGCTTTCCCGAACGGCGGCTGGTCTTGGTGGCGCTTGTTGGAAATCATGAATTGCCGTCTGTCACGCAAGTATGAGCCGAAAGACTGGGATACGAGGCTTGGCCGTTGATGCGCGACGACGAACTCAAATCCCTGCTTGAGGCGGAGCAGAAATCAGCCCTTGGCTTTCTCGGTGGCGATCTCAGCGATGCCCGCAAGAAGGCCATGGACTATTATCTGGGCGAACCCTTCGGCAATGAGGTCAAGGGCCGCTCTCAGGTAGTCTCGACTGACGTAGCCGACACGGTTGAATGGATACTGCCCGCCCTCATGAAAATGTTCATGGCCGGTGATGATGTGGTGTCGTTCCTGCCTCAAGGCGCGGAAGATGAGGAAGGCGCAAAGCAGGCCACCGAATACAACAACTGGATATTCCTTCAGGACAATGACGGGTTCCGTGTTCTCTACAGCATGTTCAAGGACGCCCTGCTGCAACGCACCGGGGCCTGCAAGGTCTATCCTGAGTTTGACGAGAAGGAAGAGCTTGACGACTTTCTGAATGTGCCGGATGACCAGTATTCGGTCATGGCGCTGCAAAAGGAAGAAGAAAACGCCAAGACACAGGAGGAGTATACACGGCGCAAATGGACGCTGGATGATAAAATCCTCTGGTATCTGAAGGAACACACCGAGGAGCAAGGCCCGCCCGATCCGATGACAGGTATGCCTGCGATGCTGCACAGCGGCGTGTGGTGCCGGACCAAGAAGTCCATGAAGGTCTGCGTTGTTCCTGTTCCACCGGAAGAATTGCTGATTTCCAAGCGGGCCAAGGGCGACATTGACGAAACAAGTTATATGGCGCACCGGGCGCAAAAGACTGCATCTGAACTTATCGAGGCAGGGTATTCCAAGGCCAAGATCAAGAACCTTGGCGGCGATGAAGCCAATACGGACCAGGAGAAGATAGCCCGGCTGAAGGGCATTGATGAAGACCCGACCGGCGACAAGGCAACCTCGAATGAGGCCATGCGGTTGATATGGGTGACTGAGGCCTATCCGCGTGTGGATTATGACGATGACGGCGTTGCGGAAATGCGCAGGGTTGTCCATGCGGGGCAGGGGACCGAGATACTCGACAATGAGGAATGGGACGGGCCAAGGCCGTTTGCGGTCATAACGCCCATCATCGTGCCGCATAGGCTTGTGGGCCTGTCCATTGCCGATCAGACCATGGAATTCCAGCTTCTGAAGTCAACCCTGTGGCGGCAGATTCTTGATAACCTGTACTTGGTCAACAATCCGGTCAAGTATATTGATCCTGGCGCTGTTGATATTGATGACATTCTTCAACCCCGTGTTGGCGGGATAGTACGGCCCCCGGCTGACGGAACATTTAGGGCCGATGGCATTGTGCCCATTGAAACACAGTTCGCCGCCGCCGCGTCCTTCCCGATGCTGCAATACATTGATGAGGTCAAGGCCGACAGAACAGGCGTAACCAAATACAATCAAGGCTCGGACGCCGATTCACTGAACAAGACGGCATCCGGCATGTCGATGATCATGGGAGCCAGCCAGCAGCGCATTGAACTGATCGCCCGGACCTTTGCCGAGGGCGTCAAGCGCATATTCATGCTGCAAAACTACTATATCCGGCGCTACCCGGAACTGGCCAAGCGCTCCATCCGGCTCCGCAACAAGCAATGGGTTGAAATGGACCCCGGCTCTTGGGGCGGCGACTTCGACCTGACAATCAATGTCGGGCTTGGCACCGGCAACAAAGACCAGATGCTGGGGCACTTGCAGACCATTGCGCTGGCCCAGAAGGAAATCGTTGCCATGCAGCAGGGCGTAGAGGGGCCGCTGGTTACGGGCGAGAATATCTATAACGCATTGTCCAAGATTGTGGAGAATTCAGGCTTCAAGAACGCCGAGGAATTCTTTACCGATCCGACGCCGAAACCGGGCCAGCCGCCGCCACAGCCCAAAGAACCGCCGCCGAACCCTGACATGATCAAGGTGCAGGCCCAGATCGAGGGCGACAAGGCAAAGCTCAAGATGGAAGGCCAGAAGATGCAAATGGAGCAGCAGGGCAAAGCCCAAGCTGCACAGGCAGATCAGCAGACCAAACAGGCCGACGCGCAACTCAAGCAGCAAACCATGATGAAGGATTTTGAACTGAAGCGCGAGATTGCGTTGATGGAATTTCAGTTAAAGGAAAAGCTGGCGGTGATGGAATTTGGCCTCAAGGAAAAGCTGGCCGGTGTTGATGCAATGCTGAAGGCTGAAAATGCCGAACGCGACGGCGAAATCAGGCAAAGCGTTGCCGAGCAGGGCATTGCCATCAAGGCACAGCAGGCCAAAGCAGCGGCCAAGAACAAGCCAGCAGGAAAGAACGCATGACGCTAGGCCCCATTGAACGGATGAACCGCGCCCAAGGGCTTCTCAATGATGACCTGTTCAAAGAGGCCTTTGATGTTGTCGAACGCAGCATTGTGGAGCGCCTGAAATCAGGCAAGCAGCCGAACGATGATGAATTGCTCATGCTGTGGCGGCTACTGCCCAAGTTGAAAGGCTATCTTAAGCAGGCCGCAGAGAGTGGCAAGCTTGAGGCATTTGAGGAAGAACAGAGGAACAAGAAATGAAAGTCAAGCTAGTCAATTCTAGCCCGTGGTTAAATTCACCGCCAGATGAGGACGGCGGCAGTATTGAGGCCGCAGTAGCCCAGATGAAGGAAGCCCGCGCCGAAGCGGCTCCAGAACCCAAGACAATCCCGGCCCTCGAACCCGCTGCACCTGTAGCGACCGTGGAAGCCGAAGAATCCCCTCCCGAACAGCTTGACGCTGCCGACGAGGTTGCCGAAGAAGCCGACGCCGATGCAGGCCCTGAGCCTACCGTTGATGCGCCCGCTTCCTTTACGCCCGAAGAAAAGGAAATGTTCAAAGCGCTCCCGCCCGAACAGCAGCAGTCAATGCTGCGTTTGGCGAAGGGTGCCCAGGCAGCCGAATCCAGAAGGCAAAACGAACACCAAGCTGCAATTCGTGAGGCACAAGAGCTAAGCGAAAAGGCAGCACAGGAACGGCAGCAACTTCAGTCTGCTCTCCAGCACTACAAACACCCGATGGTCACAGCGTTTCAGCAGGAGTTTGCTGATTTGCAGGACGGCAGGATGGACTTGTTCCGTCTTGCCCAAGACCCTGCGCGTTGGGGCCGTTATCAGGCGTTCCAGACCTCTTTCCAGCAACTCGCAAATGCCGAAAGGCAGATCGCGCAGGAAGCGGAGCGAGAGGAAGGCGCAAGACTGCAACAGCATGTCGAAACGCGCAATTCACAGCTTATCGAAGCCAAGCCGGAACTCAAAGACCCGGCCAAGTTCGAACAATACGACGCGGAAGTGTCCACCTATCTCAGGGGCCTAAATATCCCCGACGAACGGATACAGCGTGTGTCGTTTGAAGAACTGACAATCATCGAGAAAGCCATGAAATGGGACAAGGCGCAAAAGGCGAAAGCCGCAGTGCCGAAACCGCAGGCAAACGCAGGACAGCCGCAAGGCAACGTCCGGCAAATGCCGCGCGTGATGAAGCCGGGTATGGGTAATAGTTCTGGAGCCGTGGACGACAAGATTGCTGCCATTGATCAACGTGCGCAGAAAACAGGCTCAGTAGACGATGCGGCAGCCCGCATACGAGCAAGGCTTGGAAGACGCGCCTAATCATAGGCTACTCCAATGGCACAACCCGAAGATACCTTTGATGCCTTCGACATGGTCGGCATCAAGGAAGACCTCGAAGACATCATTTACGACATTTCCCCCACCGCCACTCCGTTTATGACGGCGGCGGGGCGTGTAAAGTGCAAACAGGTTTTGCATGAATGGCAAACTGACGTGCTTGGCGCGGCATCCGCAACCAACCACGTGATTGAAGGCGATGACGCCACAACCAATGCGCAAGTCGCAACGATGCGTGTCAGCAATCGCTGCAACATCTCCGATAAGGTCATTCTGGTTTCCGGCACGTCTCGTGCCGTTGACTCGGCTGGCCGTGGCGATGAACTTGATTACCTCATTGCCAAGAACGGCAAGGAACTGAAACGCGATATGGAATCGCTCCTGACCAGCAATAATGCTTCGGTTACTGGCAACTCCACCACAGCGCGTGAGCTTGGCGGCTTTGAATCGTGGATTGAAACGAACGAAAGCCGTGGTGCTGGCGGTTCCGATGGTGGCTTTAGCTCCGGCAATACGGTGGCGGCAACTGACGGGACGCAGCGGGCATTTACCGAAACACTTCTGAAGGAAGTCATCCGCGAGTGCTTTAATGCGGGCGCAGAACCAACCACCGTCATGGTCGGCGCGTTCAACAAGCAGGTGATGTCCACCTTCACCGGCAACGCAACACGGCAGAACGATTCCAAGAGCGAGAAATTGTTCGCGGCAATAGACATCTACAAGTCGGACTTCGGCACTTTGAAAGTCGTGCCTAACCGCTTCAGCCGTTCGCGTTCGGCGCTGGTTCTCGACCCTGAATACATGAAGGTCGGGTATCTGCGTCCGTTCTCCACGCACAAGCTTGCCAAGACCGGCGACTCAGACCGTGTTCAGCTTTTGGCTGAATACACGCTGGTTGTCGGCAACGAAGCAGGCCACGGCGTGATTGCCGACCTTACCGATTCATAATGACCAAACATCAAATAGAGGGT
This sequence comes from Aestuariivirga sp., assembly GCA_030680855.1. Classification (GTDB taxonomy): domain Bacteria; phylum Pseudomonadota; class Alphaproteobacteria; order Rhizobiales; family Aestuariivirgaceae; genus Aestuariivirga. Next base: position 69,001 of record JAUXUN010000079.1, on the reverse strand, counting down.
GGGGATCGTATCCCTGCCCTTTCTCGCAACAAAGGAGATAACATGGCCGGTCCTAAACACAGAGAACCCCCGAAGCCTGAAGATGCCCGCCCGCTGCACGACACCAAGGGTGATGTGCCGGAAGGCATGGTCCGGGCCGAAGTTATCAAACGCTGTTGGGCTTCTAACAATAAACGCCTGTTCGCGGGCGATGTTGTGGATTTGAGCGAAGCGGATTTTGAGCTTCTCAACGAACGCAACTTTGTGAAGGCGCAATGGAAACCAAGCCTCAAAAAGTAGACGAACTGCTCTACCCGCTCATTGATGTTGACCCCTTCACCGGGGTTGTGCAGAAAATGGAAAAGGTGGACGGCAAGAACTACATCCGGACAATCAGCGCCGATCTTGCGCCCAACACAGACCACAATCTGGCCCTCCAGAACGACGGCAGAAACGGCTACGGGAAATCCCGTGACCTGAAGCATGTGGCGAGCGTACCCCTGCACATGATTGAATTCTGGAAAAAGGTCCATGGCGTTGATGTGTTCAACAAAGACCATGAACAGGCGTTTATTCGCCTTCTGGAAATGCCGGAATTCCGGCATTTCCGCACCGATAACGGTAAACCAATCTAAGGAAACATGACCATGAAAAAACTCTTGCTCGCCACATTGGTGGCACTCGGCTTTGCCTCCGCTGCGGCGTGGGCAGGGATGGATCAGCGCCAACTCGACAACGGCGCACTTTGCTATAACCAGAACGGCTCCGCTGACCGCCTTTGCTTCAGCGGCGGTGTGTTCAATTATTTTGAAATCTGCGGTGACATAGCGACGATCAACGCCAACACAATCTATTATGGACCAAGCCAGGCGGTGATCGATTCTGCAACAGTCGCCCGCGTTACCTGTAACTCTGATGCCTCAGGAAACGCGACCGAAGCCACCGCCGATGAACCGGCCCTTACCGCTACGGCGTTCTATCCGCTTGGCATGACCTGCTACAGCACGGATATGGGCGCAACGGGTAGCCCGATGACCTTTGAATTGCGCAGTGCTGCGGCGTCCCTTAAACCGGCAATTTCTCTCTCCATTGCCGACAACGTTCTTAGCGCCACGTCTTCGCCCTCCGGCACTTCGCTGATTGCGGCTGGTGCAACGGTTTCCATCGGCGTTACCTCCGCTGGCGATGTCGGCGCGGGCGCGTTCTACTGCCGCGTATTCTACGCTTCATAAGGATAACACAACATGTCAGGACCATATGCTACTTACGGCAGGCCGGGCGTTAGCCAAAGCGTAGCTTTCACCGGCACCCATGGCCGTATTGCCAACGCTATCAGTCCAAACATATTCCTGGTCCGCGTTGTTCTTACCACGGCAGGGCATATCAGCATCGGCCATCAAGGAAACTTGGCGGCCACGACTGCTGATATGTACATGCCAGCCGGGGTGCCGGAGTATTTTGCGATCCGCCCCGGCGAGAAGATTTCCGCAATCCGTTCCGCCGACAACGGCACGATGCACGTCACGGAAATAACCAACTGACATGCCTTCTATTGGCTTGAGCATTGGGCGGATACATATCAGGGCGGGGGCGGCGGGCGGCTTCTCTCTCACCAAGCCTGTGCTGACGCTGCTGACAGATGGGACAGACAACACCCCGCTATGGGGCTTTGACCTCACCGGTCCTCAAGCTGGCGACATAATCCGTATCGAGTGGGATGATGCCATTCCCTACGCGGCTCAGGTTGATTTTGCGGATTACGAACTCACCACGGATGATCTATCAGGCGACTTTGAATTTAACTTCGGGCTGCCCCAATTCGCAAACGGCGACTGGTCATGGCGGGCCTACCACATAAGAGGCGCAACAACGAGCCCGGTCAGCAATGAGGTGAGCGAAACCCTTACCGGGCTAGATGAAACAGCACCTGTGCTTTCAAGCCCTGTGGATGCCGCTGACGGAGCTACGGCAGGAACAGGCTCGGTATCAACCGATGAAGGCAACGGAACGCTCTATTGGGTTGTCTCAACTTCTGCCACACCGCCAAGCGCCGCCCAGGTCAAGGCAGGGCAAATGCACACGGGGGCAACAGCTGCTGACAGCGGCTCGCAGGCTGTTTCCGGCACTGGCGTTCAGAACATAACTGGCGGCTTTACCGGGCTCACCGCAGAAACAGAATATTTCGCCCATTACATGCAGGAGGATGCGGAAGCCAACCAGTCCAATGTGGCCAGTGGAGATGGGTTTACAACCGGGGCGGCCTCTACATTTAGCCCTCTCGACCTGTTTGCTTCGTCTGAAAAAGGTTTATGGCTTGACCCGAGCGATCTCACAAGCATGTTTCAACTCAGCAATGGCACGACCGCTGTTGCCTCTGACGCCGATCCCGTGGGCTATATTCTTGACCGAACCGCAAATGCCCATGCGTTAATCCAAGCCACGGATGCAAATAGGCCATTATACAAGACCTCTGGCGGATTGCATTGGCTGCTTTTTGACGGAACGAACGACTCACTGGCCAAGGCTACGGTCAACGTCACAAATAACATCGGCTTTCTTACAATAGTTGTTGCCGCCGATCTGACAAGCGAAGCAACTATCAGAACATTGCTGTTTTTTAGTAATAACGCAAGTAGTGCAAGGGCGTGGTTAAGCCTAACGACTTCCGGTTTTATGAGTATCCAGGGAAGGCGATTGGATGCTGATAGTTCTGTCACGCTTTCTGGTGGAGTTGATCGTGGCGGCGCTCCCGGAATTTTCATTGCGGAAATAGACTACGCCAATTCAAATGCAAATGTGCATTTTAGCCAAACACAGGACGCCACAAGCACGAGTTTCCTGACGGACGGCAACACATCTGCCACCGATAGCGGCACCTTGCGTCTCGGCGGCAGAACGTCATCTGCCGATATGACGGATGGCAAAATATTCCAGGCATTGGCAATCGCGCGTGAACTGACATCGCAGGAAAAGGCTGATCTGGGCGCTTATTTTGCCGCTAAGTCCGGAGCGACATGGTAAATGACTTTTCCGTCCAAGCGCTCTGGCATCAATCATAACTTAGGTGCCAGCGGGAACGCCGGAGCGCCGGAACATGATGCGCTGGTTGATATGTTCCGGGGAGGCACAACTTTTGGCCCTTTCAGCACGGGATGGGCCGAAGGCGAAATGTTCAATGCTGACAATGTTGACAGCATTACAGGCTTTCCGAATACGGCAGGAACACGCACACGGTCAGTTGGCGGCTTCGGCGTCTATATGGTGGCGTCAACGGAGTTTTCGGGCAAGCGTGTTCTGACATGGGATGGCGACGGCGAGTTCATTTTCAACACCGGAACATGGACCGTCGATACGGACTTGAGCAGCAACTATGCGGAGGTCTCTAACGGTCGCTACACCGGGACTGACCCTTATATTGTCATAACCTACACAGGCGCAGGCGGGGTTATATCTTCCCGGTTTATCCAGCACGACAGGTCCAATACCGGGGACTTCATAACTGCCGCGCATTTCTACAGACTTGAGGATGAGGCAAGGTTTCTGGCGGGCAAGTGCTTCAGGACGGGATATCTTCAGAACTATGTGACCTTAAATCCCGGCTACATCCGGTTCATGAACACAGGGGCGATCAACAATTCCCTCGAATGCCGTTACGAGCACCACAATAAGTCAACCCGGCAGGCGTGGGGCGGGCGCAATCACCTGGCCTGCGATACTTACGGCGAAATCACCGGAACCAATGCCTATGCCATAGCCGACAGCGCCGGAAGCCCGGAGGCGATGAAGCACGGCGAGGTTGTCATTGGCCGGGTGACAAATGGCATGGTGCGGGGCGGGGCCAAGACTATTACCGGGATCACAAAGGACAATCCCGGCGTTGTCACCGCAGCGGCGCATGGTTTCAATGACGGCGATGTAGTGACCTTCTCCATTTCGGCAGGGATGGTCGAGCTTGCTTTCAGGCCTTGCACGGTGGCCAACAAGACCGACGATACGTTTGAGCTTTCCGGGGTCAACACCACGGCGTTTACGACCTTCACCGCAGGAACGGTGATGCAGTACATCACCCTCAACCGCAGCGGGCTTGGCGCTTACCCTGTTGTTTTCGAGGACGGAACGACTCCAGCCTCAAACTATAGCAATAACTACATAGCGGCGGGAGACTACAAGACCTTTTCTTTCGACAAGCACCACGTCGCCAGCACCCTGATTAACGGGGCGTGGCTGTTCTCAAATCTCGGGGCCACTCCAAAGACGCAGGGGCAATCTCCTGAAATCATGGCGCAGTTCATGATCGAGTTGAACGAAATGCAAGTTGAGCAAGGACTTGGGCCGACCGATATGTGGGTCTGCGTTCCTCATCGTGGGCTGCTTTCGGTTGATCCTGACTATGACGCGGAATCGCATTTCGGTATCGGCCTGGTAGGCGATATTCTGAATGGCGCGAACGGCTATGAAGGACTAGCGACTAACACATCAACCGCCGCCCGATGCTCGCTTATTGTTGAGGGGACAAGCGAGGACTGGAATTTTGGCGGCACGGGTTTCAGCCAGACATATTATCAGGCAAGGCTTGGCTTTCTGCGCTATGGGGGCAGCGCGTCGGATGCTTCAAGCTATAGCACCATCCGCAAGGTCATTCTTGTTAATGACCTCAAAGCTGCTTTCCCCGCGCACCCACAACTGAAATATCCCATGTGCGGGCAAGGATCGGTGGGAATCAGCTCCCCCAATGTCACGCGCATCACAGGCAACGCGAATTATGACGGTGACGCATGGAACACTTGGGGCGGCGATCCGATAGACCATTTTGACGGCTTTGCCTGGGCCGGATACTTTCAGGCCGGGACAACCTTCGACAACGCCAATCTTGCAACACTGGCCGCAAATTATGCAGCGGCAACAACCGATGCGGGCCGTGAGGCCGAATGCCAGTCTTACGTTGACGGTGTTCTGGGTTCAGCGGCTTCCGGCAAGACGGTCAACCGCTACCGCAACACATTGCTCCCTGCCTATTGCAATGAAATGGCGGCGCACGGCAAAATAGCGTTCCAATACGAGGGCGGCTGGGACAGGGCAATAAGTGGCAGTGAGGAAGTCCAGGCTTTCCTCGTGGCGGTGAAGAAAAGCAGGGCATGGGCAAGGGCATGGCAATACTATCTACAGGGCTTTGTTTCACAGGCCGGGAATGCCAATGTTGCTGCTCTCGCCTATTATCCTGCCGACTACATAATGATTGATGCCCGCTGGGGACACGCCACGCCTGACACCTATGCGAATGAAATAGAGGGCGGAAACCTCGACATGGCGTGGGTCCAGGGCGGAAAGTTCAACCGGGGCATCCGCAGTTTTATAGGATCGGCCTAATGCCCAATGGGATGCTCATAAGGAGCATCCTCGTCCGGCTCTTCATCCGGAAACCATCTTGCGATCTCAATTATCAGCCAGCAGGCACCAAAGACTATCCAGAACAAAACGCCGGTCCATAAGAAAAACGTTTCCATCCCGCCACCCTAACACCACCCTTATTCCCCCGCAACACTTGCGATGAATCACTAAATTTGGTATGGGAAAGCATTCGAGAGAGATGTTAGGTGTAGCGACCGACTTCGGCAAACACCAATGCCGGGTAGCTTAAGCGTAAAGTGCTCTCGTCTTTCTGCCTTCGTCTAACAGGCAGGACAGCGCACTTTGACTGCGCCAATCTTGGTTCGACTCCAAGAGGCAGAGCCAGTTCCCCCGCAACACCCCCACAGGTGGAGAGATAGACACAAATTGAGCGGCGCAAGCCCCAATAACGCAGCCCCCTAACTATTAACGGAGACTACAATGAAACTTTACCGTCCTTTGGCGGCGTTTGCCGCTCTTGCCATGGCCGCAGGGCTTGCCTATGCCGCCCCGGCCAACTTCTCGGAAGGCTTCAACAACCTTCCGGCAGCCCATTGGATGCGCGGGCGTGACAAACTCACGACCCCATTCGGTGCCCGCGACTTTACGTGGTTTGATGATTTTTTCAAATACACCGCTGGCGACTGGGTAGTCACTGAAATCAACGACTCGACACAGGCCATGGGTGATGCCAATGGCGGCACCCTGGTACTCACCACGCTCACCGCTGAGGATGACGCGGCACATTTGCAGTCGGTCGGTGAAATCTTCACCGTTCTTGCCGGAAAGCAGATGTATTTCGAATCCCGCTTCAAGATTGGCGATGCAACGCAGTCCGACTTTGTCATGGGCCTGCATATCCGGGACACCACGCCGCTGGCAACGTCTGCCGGGGTTTATTTCCAAAAGGATGACGGCGACGCACTGCTTGATTTCCACAGCATGTCGGCATCGGTCGATACCGCGACAACCGGCATTCATACCGTTGTCGATGATACCTTTCTCAAGGTGTCATGGTTCTACGACGGCATTTCAACCTTCACCTATGCGGTTGATGACGTAGTGCTGGGCTCGCTTACCGCAACACCCTCCACAACTGAAATGACCGTCAGCTTTGGCGTTCAGGCGGGTTCCGCCGCTGCCGACGTAATGACAATTGATTACATTTACGTCTGGCGTGAGCGCTAGGAATAGCGCTCCGGCTCCTCTCCCGTGCAGCGCTTAGGGGCGGGCGGTTTTTCCTCACCGAAGGCCGCCCAAACCCTCTGAAAGGTGAATTCAATTGGCGATTTCAACTTATGCTGAACTGTTGTCGGCTATCCAGAACTATGAGGATGATTCAACCTCGATAGTGACTGACAGGGACGACGAATGGGTGACGCTGGCCGAACAGCGCATTCACTACGGCTTCGGCGAGCCGGGAGAAAAGTTCTGGTCCCCGCCGCTCCGTATCCGGGCGATGGAACAGCCCTTTACCATTCGCATAGAAGCGGCCCAGGACGGCGGAACCAGCGGTGGGTCAGCCAATGCCCAGACGCTAACGATGACGGCCCCTACCGTCGCGCTAGGGCTATCGCTCACCTTTGTGGCGGGCTTTACCAATACCAGCGCAACCACACTCCAACCCACGGGCGGAAGCGCGGTGGCCATCCGCAAGGGCATCAACAATGACGCGCTGGAGGCCAATGATATTATCTTGGGCGCTCAGTACACGGTGTATCACGACGGCACCTTCTACAAGCTGATGCCGGGACCGGGCAGCGCACCCTTGCCCGCCCGCTTTCTCGGTTTCAAGCATATCCAGGATGACGCCGCAAAAGACCGGCAACTGGAATTCATCACGGCGGGCGCTCTCGCGGGCATGGAAGGCGTCAATTCATCCGGCACGGTCTACGGCTATACGATAGACGGCGACAATATCCGGCTGATCTCACCGCCTGACAGCACAAGGTTTCTCAAGGGCACCTACTATCGGCGTTTCGCCGCGCTTTCGACCGAGCTTAACGAACTGTTCCGCCACAGCCCAAGCATTTATCTCTACGGGGCATTGCTTGAGGCCGCGCTTTATCTCGGTGAAGATGACAACATTATTAAATGGTACATGAACTATTCTGGCGCTGTGAAAGGCGTGGCCCACAGCAATCGGGCTGACCGACACGGTTCAGGACCGCTTATCCAGCGCGTTTCAGGTACCGTATGATCAAATTCTCCCCGTGGCTCCCTGACATAGCGTCATTCAATTCAGCGGCCTCAATGGACGTGCTGAATGTCGTGCCGTCACAGACAGGCTTTCGGCCCTTTCCGGCTTTCAGCGGTGTGACCGGAGCCATCACGGCAAGGGCGCAAGGCGCTATTTCGGTGCGCGGCCTGCAAGGCACGATCTACACCTTCTGCGGCGATGCAACGAAACTCTATAAGCTGGACAGTGACGGCCTTGCCTGGACCGATGTTTCACGGCTTGCGGGCGGGGCATATTCAACCGCAGCCGATAGCTGGTGGGATTTCTTTATTTTCGGCGATGTGGTTATCGCGCAAAACGGCAACGACGCGCCGCAGATTTACCAGTTGGACGTTTCCACCAACTTCGCGGCCCTTGGCGGCACCCCGCCAACCGCAAGTTTCGGCGGCGTGGTACGTGATTTCGCCATTCTTGCAAAGCGCAACACGGCCTTCAATCGCCTTACATGGTCGGCCTTTGCCGATGCCGAGGATTGGGTGGCGAGCGCCACAACGCTTTCGGACGCACAGGATTTTTACGAGGGCGGGCAGATCATGGGATTTGTCGGCGGCGAATACGGACTCGTTTTCCTTGAAAAGTCGATATTCCGCATGGCCTTTGAAGGCCCGCCAACCGTGTTCCGTTTTGACAAGATTTCAAACCAGTTGGGTTGCCGCGCCGAACGGTCTGTTGCCGCTTATGAAAACCTCGCGTTCTTCCTCTCCGATGACGGGCCTTACATGATCCGTGGCGGCTCCGAAATCATAGCCATAGGCACCGAGAAGGTTGACAAGTGGATTGAAGACAATCTGGACGCCTCATACCTTTACCGGATTTCCAGCGCCATTGATCCTATCCGCATGTGCTACATCATGGGCTTTGCGTCTGAATCGGCAACCATGGGCTCGCCCGATACGCTGCTGCTCTACCACTGGCCGACCGGGCAATGGTCAAAAGTCGCGGTTGAGCATGAAATCATCTATTCGGGACTGACGCAATCGGGCTATACGATAGACGGGCTTGACGCCCTTTCGGCCACGATAGACGGCCTGCCGTTCCCTGTGGACTCCCGTTTTTATGCCGGTGATGGCATCCTGCTTCTGGCCTGGTTCAACACGGACCATGAACAGGGGTTTTTCACCGGAACAAATTTGCCAGCGACTATCGAGACAGGCGATGCGCAGCTTATTCCCGGCAGGAAGGCCCTGCTTAGGGCGTTGAGGCCGATGGTTGAGGGTTCAAATGTCACGCCGTCCGTGGCCATCAAGTACCGCGACAGGCTTCAGGACAACCACACCACGGGAAGCCCTGTGGCGACAAACGCAAACGGTATCTGCACCTTCCGCCACAAGGCCCGCTATCACCGGGCGATCTGCACAATACCAGCCGCCGCCGCATGGACCTTTGCCACGGGCGTCGATGATCTAAGATTTTCAGCAATGGGAAAACGTTAATGCCCGCCCCTCCCAGCCCAGCCCAGAGAGCCGCCAATCAGGCGTCCATGAATGCGTCAAAGGCCAGATCAGGCGCAACCGCAGGCGGCACCCAGAACGCATCCCGTGAGGCACAGGGCAATGTATCGGGCCGACCATCAGGTACTGGCGGCAATAGCGGTGGAGGCGGTGCTAGCACGATTCAGGTCCGGTCAGGGGCCGGAAAAATGGCGGGCAGTTCACAATCTGGAATGGGGTTCAATTCTTCCGGTAGCGGCTTGCTCGGTGTCGGTGGCCAGCGCGGGAGCTATGCAGCACCCGCTGGCCTGCTCGGCATGGGCGGGCCGCGCGGTAGCCTGACGGCCCCGCCCGTCACCAGCATGTTTGCCGAAGCCCAGCGCCGCGCCGCCGCAAACCGCTTGCGCGAGCAGTATTCGCAGTATCGCAGCCCGCCCCCAATGGACGGGGCAGAGGATTTAACCCGCAATGCGTACATGGCGGACCAGTATGCGCAGTACAGAAGCCCGCCGAACGTCAATACAATGGCCCCGCAGTCACCGGGCGGCTTGGAACGCTATGCGGACGCCCGGTTGGGCGGCAAATTCGGTGTGGGCAGCACCCAGAGCGGCATTGCCCCGCAGTCCGTCACCGATCCTTATGGCGGCATGGGCAAGTTTGGCATGAACAGCGGGCAGACAAGTCCCTACAATGAAGTTGGTCCATCGGCACCGACACGCTATGCTGAACAGTCAGCGCCGCCTGTTGTCGCCCGCATTGGAGAGGATGGTAGGCTTTCCATGGTCAAGGACCAGTCACGCCTTTCCGGCATGGAAGGGCCAAGCCCTGCTGACCGGATTTCCTATCCAAGCGAGGAAGGGCAGATTTACAGCCCCGCACCGCTTTCCAGCTACATGCCAAACCTGAAGATGATAAGGGACCGCGTGAAGGAACAGGCTCGCCTGCCACAGGAACAACCCAACATCACGGCCCAGAACTATGGCTTTCAAGGCCCACAACCCAGTCCCGCAGACATGGCGGCACAACAGCGGGCGTCCTACGTCGATCAGTGGCGCGGCAATCAGATGGCCAACAATAGTATTCATCAGGGCTTGGGGCAGGCACCCGCCGCGCCTGCCCCAGCAGCGGGAATCGATCCCGCAGTGGCCTCCCCGCCCTCCCCACAGGCCGAAAACGAACCTTCCCTGTGGGAGAAATACGCCCCCGACATGCTCAAGGCGGCGGTTACGGCGGTTGATGAAAAGCTTATCCAGCCGACACAGGAGCAGATTGACAAGTACGGCGGCTTTAAGAGGGCGGGCGAGCTTGCGAAAGCCGCCGTTGCCATTATGAACTTCATGCCCGGTGGCGATGGCCTCAAGAACACGGTCCATAGCGGCAACCGTGACCGCATGGGCGCGGCGGGCGATGTTTTGGGTGGTGGTTCCGGGGAAAATGCCGGTGGACAGGGACCAGGCGGCAACCCTGCACCCGCTCCTGTAGCCCCGCCCTCCGCCCCGCCCGTAAACCAGGCGGCGCAATGGTCTTATCCGCAATACACGCAAAGCTGGGCTGGCCTGCCCACGGGCATCGGTGGCCCGGTGTGGCGTCCCACGCCGCCCAGTGCGGGCCTGTTCCAGCCCGACAAGAAGAAGAAAAAGGCATGACGCCCAAATGTGACCGCCGCGACATTCTAAGCCTCGTAGGGCCGCATTTCCCGTCGCTCCCTGCCGGGATAACCAGTGATGAGCTGCACGGCTTCCTGGACGCGCAAACGGGTTTGGAAACGGCACTGGACGAGCCTAACGGGGTAGCCTTTGACCGCTGGCGGCAAGCCTTGGCAGAACAGGGCATTCCGGTCTGGGGCATATCGCCTGAAAGGGCAGCGGCCATCAAGGCGAGGGGCGCGGAATTGAAGGCGGCGGAAGACAGGCGGGTAGCCGAACTGCCTGCAAAACTGGCCGAACTTGCCAAGACAGCGCCACTTGTCAGTGCGAAAGAACTGTTGAAGCCATGACAATAAGGCCTTTCAAGCACACGCCGATCCCACAAACTTTTTCCAGTTTCTCGGACGTGCGTTCCTATTGTCGTGATTTATATGACACGATCCTGCCGTTGCGAAAAGGAAAACTAGAATGCACGGGCGAAATCACGCTCCGGGCAAACGAGGCGACAACGGTTCTAAACCGCAAGGGCCTGTCGCCCCAGAGCGTGGTGCATTTTGACCCAAAAAGCGCAAATGCAGCAGCCGAACTTTACGGCGGCACAATGTATGTTCTCACCGCTAATCGCACCAATGATGTGTGGACAATCACACACGCGAACGATGCCTCAGAAGATCGCGTCTACCAATATACCGCGATTGGCTGAACTTACCGGAATCCAAAGCAGGGACATTCCGGCTGTCTGGGACAGCGTTAAGGGCTTCATTCAGGACGGCCTTGCCGAAGGTGAAAGCCTTGACGCTATTCTTGAAAGGCTAACCGCAAAAACCTGTCAGCTATATGTCGCCCGCGACGGGGAAGAAATCATAGCCGCCTGCGTCACCGAACTCCCGACAATCGGCGGGCGCAAGGTCTGCAACATCATTTCAGTAGGTGGCTCCCGCATGGATGAATGGGTCCACCACATGGAAACACTCAAGGCATGGGCCAAGTCAAACGGCTGCGTTGCCATGCGGTTTCCTGAAATCCGCCCCGGCTGGAAGAAAATATTTCCCGACTTCACCGTCACAAAGATCACGCTCGAAAGGCCACTGTAATGGGCAACACAACCAAAACACAGACATCATCTTCTACCGCTGAACCCTGGAAACCCCAGCAGGATTATATCAAGTACGGCATGGAACAGGCCAAAGACCTGTACACCAATCAAACACCGTCTTATTTCCCGCAATCGACCGTGGCCGGGTTTTCGCCGGAACAGCAGCAGGCGCAACAGATGGGGACGCAACGCGCCACACAGGGCAACGCGGGCATGGGCATTGCGCAGGGCTACAACAACGATGTGTTGGGCGGGAAGTATCTCAACGATCCGAATGAAGACGCGATGTTCGCCAACATTCAGCAGCGCGTCATGCCCAGCGTCAATTCGCAGTTCATGGGTTCGGGCCGCAGCGGTTCGGGCTTACATGCCGATACGGCGGCACGGGGCATGACTGAAGCATGGGCACCTTATGCCAGCCAGATGCGGCAATACGGTCTTGGCCAGATGGACGCGGCGGCAAACCGTGCGCCGCAGTTCGCGGCCAATGACTATCGGGACATTCAGGCCCTTGGCGACATAGGCCAGCAGAAGCAGACGCTGGCCCAGAATGAATTGGGCGATGCGGTGAACCGCTGGAACTACAACCAAGACCTCCCCGCAAATCAACTTGCCCAGTATCAAGGTTTTATTGGTGGGAATTACGGGGGCACCACGACAAGTTCGACGCCATATCAACAGCCATCAATATGGTCAACGATTGGCGGCGGTTTGCTTGGTGGCCTTGGCGCATATTTAGGGGCATAGCATGGCTAATTTTCTTAGTGGATTGCTCGGCCCAAATAACGGGCCGCAAAAAATGGCGGGGGCGGGCTTGCTGGGAAAGTATTATGACCCGGCTGAAAAGCGCCGCATGATGCTGTCTCAAGGCTTGCTCGGTGCGGGCATCGGCATGATGACCAACGGCAGGGGGTCGGCTGGCGAAGTTATCGGCAACAGTATGGCCGCTGGCCTTCAGGGTGCACAGAACGCTGGTATAAACTACAAGCAAGACGCGCTTGGCTACCAGCAGCTCGACATGCAGATGCAGGAGCAGACGCGGAAAGAAGCGGAATACCAGGAGAAGGAAAAGCAGAAAGCCGCGATTATGCAAATGATCAGCGAGGATACACCGGAAAACCAGCAGTTGGCGATGACCAACCCGCAAGCCTATGCCGAATTGCGCATGAAACAGCAGTTTGCGGAGCCAGCCAAACCAACTAGTGACATTCAAAATTATCAGTTCGGGCAAGGCGATCCCAATTTCAATAATTGGCTAACTGAGGGCAAGAAAGCTGGTGCCACCAATGTCACGGTCGGCGGTGGCAAGTACGGCACAATTCCACCCGGCTTTGAACTTGTCGAAACCCCCCAAGGCGCACAACTCCGTCCAATTCCTGGTGGCCCTGCTGCGCTTGAAGCCGCTGCTGCTGCTGAGAAAAAATTGGTGGCCGAGACAAGCAAGGGCGGGACGGGAACACTTGTCGCGGATGACATTGACCGCGCGATTGCCGCTCTGGACGATCCCGGCATACTTCCAAAAACAGGCTTGGGCGCTGAAACTCTGAAAGGTTACGGCGGCACTGGTGCGGCTGATCTGTCTGCCCTGTTGGATTCAGTAGAAGCGAACACTGCATTTGAGGCGCTTTCCGCTATGCGGGCAGCTTCTCCAACAGGCGGCGCATTGGGTTCAATCACCGAACGCGAACTTGCACTATTAGCTGCAACGAAGGGTTCAGTTACCCAAAGCCAGAGCAAGGAACAGTTGAAATACAACCTCAACCGTCTCTGGAACATCACGCAAGACATTGTGCATGGCCCGAATGCTGGACCGCCACGCCGTCAGCTTGGAGCGGGGCAGGGCGGGACCGGAAAGACCTCAACCGGCGTTCCTTGGAAGGTTCTGCCCTAATGGCTAAAATCCAGATAGGCGATAAGGTCATTGAGGTTGATGACAGCTTTATGCAATTGTCGCCTCAAGACCAACAGAAAACCGTTGATGAGATTGAACAGTCCATAGGCGGGGCTGCTCCTCAACAGGCCGCACAAGGCGAAACAAACCTTTCTGACATACCGGGGCAGGCGTTACAGAACGCCTCCGGTGATGCAATGGAAGTTGGTAAGAGCATCTATGAAGCCTTCCGCCATCCCGTCCAAACGGCACAGGGGGCGGTTCGCCTTGCCGCAGGCGGGCTTGCAAACATTCCGGGTGTCCAGGGTTTCAACGATTGGGCTGAGAATGCAGGAATCGCCGCGCCGCGTGATCGTGCAGCAGAGCAGCAAGATATGGACCTTGCCGGTCAAGTCGGGCAACACTACAAGGACGCCTACGGCAGCTGGCCCGCCATCAAGAAGTCATTGGCGACTAAACCCGTTTCATCGTTACTTGATGCGTCAACTGTTTTGGGCGGATCGGGGGCGGTTCTAAAGGCTCCGTTGCTCGGCTCAACATCGGCCAAGGTTGGCCGCGCGTTCACAACTGCCGGGAACATTGTCAACCCGATAAACGCCGTTACAAAGCCCACAGGCTTACTTGCAAAGGGTGCCACTCCCATGCTTGGGCTATCGACCGGCGCTGGCGGTCAAAGCGTCTTGGAGGCATTCCGCGCAGGCGAACGTGGCGGCTCATATGGCAAATCATTCCGCGCCAACATGCGCGGCAAGGAACCGCAAGATGCCGTTATTGCCGATGCAAGGGCCGCCTTGGCTAAAATGGTTGACGACCGGCGCAAGGAATACAATCAGGGCATGGCCGCGACCAAGGCAAACAAGGCCGTCTTAGACTACGCCCCGGTCGAGACTGCAATGCAAGACCTTGTGGACACTCTTTTCCATGGCCCCGTTTCAACAACCGATAAGGCATCACTTGGCCTTGCAAAGGAGGTTGGGAAGTCAATAGACGAGTGGAAGAAGAACTTCCCCAATCCTACCGCAGAGGATTTTGACCGCCTCAAGATCAAGATTGATAACCTCAAGCCGAACTGGACGCAGGAAACGGGCGATCAGGGGCGCATCATTGCGACCATGTATAACGCGGTCAAAAATGAAATCATGGCCAAGGAACCAACTTACGCCAAGACGATGAAGGCTTACGAGGAAAGCAAGGCGGTCCAGACTGAAATTGAGCAGGCGCTTTCGCTTAAAAAGAAGTCAAGCAAAGACGCGGCCTTGCGCAAGCTTCAATCGGTTCTTCGTGACAACGCAAATACCAATTATGGAAGCCGCGTTGACAACGTGAAGAAACTTCAAGCTACGGGCGCTGCACCAAACATCATGCCAAAATTGGCAGGGCAGTCATTGAAATCTATGGCCCCACGCGGGCTATCAAAACTCGCTACAACTGGACTTCTCGGCGGCGCTATGTTCCAGCCTCAGTTGCTTGGGTTGCTGCCATTTACATCGCCAAGGCTCGTCGGTGAACTGACTCATTTACTGGGCCGCGCAAAACCTAAGAGCGTTCGCGGCGCTCTATTGCCCGCGTACCAAGCCGGACAAGTTTACGACCAAACACGTCAATAGCCCAAACGGCTAAATAGGTCGCTCCGAAAGACGCGAGAATGGCCAGTCCGTAAACCAAAAACATGTTTTCAAGGCCAATGGTGAATAGGAGGCCCGCGCTACCGAATAGCACGGCGATCTGAAAGCCGCGCCACAGCATTTCACGAAACAATCTACCCATACCCCCTCATTAGCAAATCCCCATACCCCCGTCAAATTGACAAATATATGCCTTTTCTTTTGAGGCCACGGATGACGGGATATGTGAGAGCCTGTTCTAGAGGCCAGCCAGCCTTAAGTCGAAAATCAATGGTGTCAGTTGTAGTGCCGAGTCTGCGAGCCCATTCAGAGATTATGAGGTTTTCACCGTTCAGTTCGAAATACCGATTGTCTCTGCGATTGGCGCACTGCTCACGGCGGGTCGCCCATCTGCAATTGGACGGCTCGTAATCTCCGTCATTGTCTATTCGGTCAATTGAAAAATCTTTTCCTGGCTTTTCTCCCATGTCGGCAAGGAAATTCTCGAAACTAGAAAGCCATCTTTCGCAAACCTTTATTCCTCTACCGCCATAAGCGGGAAACGCCTTGTTTTGCTTATCGTGGCACCGAAGGCGAATGTTGAGCCAAGTTTGATAAACCGACGATTTACTGCGTCCATGAGTTTTGTGCATCCCAGCAGCAAGACGCCTCGCCATCTGCTGCCTACCATAGCATCCACAGGAAACATTATCGCCGCTCCTAAGCGCCCCTGCGGCGACCTCCTTTTCACTTCCACAGTCACACAAGCAAAGCCATCTCGGCCAGCCCTTTATTCTGTCCTCCGTCCTGCGCAAGACGGTCAGTTTTCCAAATCGGCGGCCAGTCAAATCAATGAATTGTCCCATAGGTAGGGCTTATAACAATTCTCCATAAAGATCAATAGCGGATACGTAAGGTATTGAAATGTCAGCAGATTTAGGAAATGTCTCAGTTATCAGCCCGGTGGACGCGAACAACGGAAGCGGCACCATGCCCTCATTTTTGGGCAGCGCTCCGCCCAGCACACTTGATGACGCTTCTCGCGCTCTTCAAGGTGCCGTGGCCCGTGAATGGGAAAACCGCAGCTACACCACGTCTTCCGGGACCGCGCCAAACTTTGTCGTGGCTTACACGGTGGCACCTGCAGCGCTGCGCTCAGGGCAAACCTACACCTTCACCGCCCATGCCAATGCTGACGGCACCGATACGCTGAACGTCAACACGCTCGGTGCCAAGAACATCATGAAGGTTGTTGCCGGTTCCAAGACAGCCACAGCGGCAAATGACTTTTACGAGGGCGACAAGATTGCCTGTGTCTATGACGGCACCGATATGGTGTGGTCTAACAGAGGCGTGGGGGAAGCCGCCGCCTCTACTTCCGCCGCTGGCATTTCCGAACTTCTCACCACAACTGAACTTCTCACCGGAACCGATACAACCCGAGCCGCAACGGCTGATTCAATCGCCGCCCTCTGGGAAGCGGGTGCAGACATAACCGATGGCGCGGCAATCCCCATTGGCGAGGGCGGCTATTTCAACCTCATCACTTCCACAACCGCCATTACTTCATTTAGCATCACCACTGACAAGGCGGGCCGCACCTTCCGGGTTCGCTTCAACACCGCCCGCACCCTGACGCACAACGGCACAAGCCTGATTATTCCGGGCGCTGCCAATATCACAACGGCACAAGGCGACATTGCCCAGATCAGGAGCCTTGGCGGCGGAAATGTGGTTGTCGAATGGTATCAGAAAGCCAGCGGGCTTTCCATTGTTGACCGAGCGCCTACTGTCATCAAGAAAGCCGGAGATCAAAGCGTAGCATCCACAACCCTTGCCAATGACAGCGACTTTACGTTCGCATTGGCGGCAAACACAAAATATATCGTTGAGATGCACCTTGACGTAACGCATACTGGGTCTGAAGGCTTCAAGTTCGACATTACAGGTCCGGCAAGCCCTAACAGCGTAACGATCAGCGGCTATCTCAACGAAAAATCATCTGGCATAAGCACCAACGCATCAGCAGGAGAACCCGTTGACGCCTTTAGTGCGACTATCTCTTTGGACCCGCAAAGCTCCGCTATTGCCAACGCTGTCCTTATCAAGGCGTATATAAACAATGGCGTCAATGCGGGGACATTCCAGTTCCGCTGGGCCAATGGCACGACATCCACATCCAAGATGGTCAAGGCCCGTAGCTGGATGATGTACCAAGTCGTGAATTGATGAACGGTTTGCAGTGATGCTGTGGAGCCTGCTTGGAATTTTCCTCATGGGGATCGGCTTCCCCAAATGCTACTTCACCGAGCGCAAGCGGCCAAACAAATTAACCAGAAAGGTTCACGAGCCGGAACGGCCATGGACGCATAACTGCAAAGACGACTTCACCGACGATGTTACGGGGGACAAAGAGTGGTTCCTGAAATTCCTTGGCTTCTGGCTTCTGGTTTTCATGGCCCTGTCGGTAGCGTTGCTCGTCCAACTTATCGTGAAGTGAAGGGAATGAGGAATGGCCGAATATCTTGACCGGATTTTTCATCCTAACTTGGTGCCAATCATCAAATGGCTGATGAACGTCGGCGCGTTGCTTGTCATTCTCTGGGGTTTCTTCTGGAATTTTTCAGGACCGATCATTGAAGTTTATGCCGAAGAGATACTTGAGCAAAAGCTGATCAAGATGGGCGTCAACCCAAAGATGGTGGCCGAGATACAGGCCCAGCAGCAACGGAACAGCATCAACATTCTGGGGCTTGGCGAGGAAGCCGAAATGATACGCCGCGAGCTGAGCCAGGTGAAGCGTCAGGCCCAGGCCATATCCGGCAAACAGGACGCGCTCTCGGCCCAGACCACGCGCATTGAAGGCCAGGTGGACCGCATCGTCAACGCGCTGATCAGCCGAGGGCCACAATGAGAATGTTCTACTGGATTATGACGGTGATGCTTGGCGCGTCAATCATCGGAGTGTTTGTGCTTGCGTCTTATTTTTTCAACTGAGGGACGCAAAATGCTGAAAAATCTCCTAATCTACCGCTTGCTGATTTTCAACGTGCTTTGCGGCGCGGGCCTTGCCTGGGCATGGCAGCGCGGCTTCGTGGCCGACATGTTCTTGCGCGACGAAAGCCGCATGACCTATGTGGCGTCGATACTGTTTTTCACCGGAACCGTTTCGCTGTTCTGGCGCTCATTCAAGGTCGGTTCCGCCCTCAACCGGATCAAGGCCGGGGCTGTCTTGCGGATCAACGCCGCGAAGTTCACCGAGAAAAACGCCCACCTCGATGACATCGGCGACCTTATCGTTACCGCTGGGCTCACCGGAACCGCCATCGGCGTCGTCATCATGCTGCACAGCTTCAACCCGGAAAGCCTCAGTGACCCGGCCAAGGTTGTCGAAACCGCCACCATGCTGGGCAACGGCATTGGCACCGCCTTCCGGTCCACCATTGTCAGCGCCATCGTCTGGATGGCGCACATCGTCAATTTGCGGATGCTCAAGACGGCTACCGTGCTGATGCTGTCTGATTCCGGAGCGCTCAAATGAAGCGCACCGGGCCAAGCGTTGTCTTCCGTGATGTCCTTCTCGGAACCATTGGCATAATCATCTTCGCCTGGTTCATTTCGCTGGTGCAGATCAGTCAGGACAAGAAGAAGGATGATGGCGTAAAGCCCCCCGGCAATGTCACGGTTTCGATCAACTGGCCGCTTGGCGACACTGATATTGACCTTTGGGTGACGGGGCCGGGCGAACCCTACCCGGTGGGCTATTCAAACAAGGGCGGGGTTCTCTGGAACCTTCTGAGGGATGACCTCGGCACCTTCCCGGACCTTTCCGGCATCAATTATGAAAGCAGCTATTCGCGCGGGAGTCCGGCTGGCGAATACATCATCAACGTTCACTGTTTCCGTTGCGCCGTGCTGCCGCAAAAGGTGAATGTGGAAGTGGGCCTTTCCGCCAACAATGCCACCGGCAAGGGCACAAGGACGCTGGCCACGGCCACGGTTGAACTCAAGGCCAATGGCCAGGAGCGCACCGCCATCCGCTTCAAACTGGACACAAAGGGCGATCTGGTTCCCGGATCAATCAACGCGGTGTTTCAGGAACTCCGCGCCGCTGGCAAGCAGCCTTCAACCGGGGGCTTCGGGCAATGAACACAGTGACGTTACTCTCGCTCGCCATTGCAACCCTTTTCGGGCTTCTGGCTTGGCTGGCGATCTGGTCCAGGTGGGCAGACCGAGGCCGGTGGGCGGCGGTGGGCCTGTTCATCCTCGGCCTCCCCATGCTCGCCGCTGCGTCACTGGAAAGCCTGTCATGGTCGAGGCCGATCTGGGCCATGTGGCAATTCAACGGCGACTACCGGGTACTGGGGGCCAAGATGATCAAGGACGAGGCGATATACCTCTACGTCGATCAGGACGGCGAGCCGCGCTCGGTGCGCCTGCCATGGGATAACCGTCAGGCTGAAAAACTTCAAGACCTTTTCGCCGATCCCAACAACGGCGGGCAGGCCATGATGCGGTTCGAGTTCTCCTGGGATATTCCCAGACCCCCAACCTTCTATCCGCTGCCGCAACCTCCGGCCATGCCCGACAAACTGGGCGAGCCGCCCGCGCCTCATTTTGAATTATAGGTGAAACATGACCTTTTTCGAATCCGTCCGCGCCTCGTTCGGCCCGCTCAAGCAGTCCCAGGTTGACGGCTTCAATGTCCTGCTGACCGCAACGGCTGGCCTGCCCATCGCTTGGCGAGCCTATATTCTGGCAACGGCTTTTCACGAAGTAGCCCGGACCATGCAGCCCATCATCGAGCGGGGAGCCCGGAAATATTTCGATATGTACGAGCCGCCCTCAAAGAAGGCCAAGGCGCTCGGCAACACGCTGAAAGGTGACGGCTACAAGTACAGGGGCAGGGGCTACGTGCAGATCACGGGCCGGTCGAATTACCACAAGGCCAGTGCTGTCACAGGGGTTGACCTCGTAGCCAATCCGGATCGGGCGCTTGAGGCCGGGATTGCCGCCAAGATCATCGTAGACGGCATGACGCGGGGCTGGTTCACCGGCAAGAAACTGGGCGACTATCCCCAAGGCGATTTCAAGAACTACCGCCGCATCGTGAACGGCACCGACAAGGCTAGTGACATTGCGGAATACGCCATTCTTTTTGAGGCCGCTTTAGCCAAAATGCCCGCCAAGGCCCCTGAGAAGCTCACACAGCCAGTTCCCCATATCCCGGCCCCTATGGCCCCAAAAGTCGTGCAACCCCAGCCCACGGCCCCCGGACCTAACGTATTCCCCCCTCCGGTTCCGCCAAGGCCCTGGTGGAAGTTCTGGGCCTGACATGCCCGAACCCCTCTGGCTTCACATCACAACAATCTACCTCCCGGCCATTGCCCTGCTTGTCGCCGTGGCATGGGCGGTAAATGTCCTGTTTTGAAACGTGCTTACCATCAATAATTGAAAGGAAAGACTATGACTGGATTTAAAACCCTTCTCTGGAATGCCGCGCTTGTCGTGGCCGGCGCTCTGGTTCCGTGGCTTGCCCAGGTTGACTGGACGCAGTACGTTTCACCGACTGTTGCCGTGATCATCGTGGCGGTTGTGAACGTGGTGCTGCGCATCTTCACCACAACTCCGGTTCTGAATAAGAACTGATGGACGCTTATCTCTGGATAGCCGGGATAGGCCTGTTTGCCGTTGCGGCGGGTGCCGTGTTCATGGCCTTCCGCAACCCGGCGTTCATTGCAGGGCTTGTGAAGGTCGCGGCCACCGCAATCTTCAATGCCATGCTGCCTGCCATCGCCAAGCGTATGCCGCCAGACGAGGAAGCAGCATGGAACAAGTTCAACAGATCCAGTCCTGATAAGGATGAAATCCGGGCATGGAAGAAGGCCTATCGGAAGCGCCAGAAAGCGAAGGGACAATGAAATACCGCTACGTCCACAGGTCGGCAATTACCGGGCGTTTTGTCAGCAAGGCTTATGCCAAGAGGTATCCCGACATTACAATCAGGCAGCGATTGCTGGTGAAAATCTGAATTACCCGGGCCGCCCGGTCGCGCGGCAGTTAGTTGTTGAAAGGCTTACTTCCGCCCTGGCAATGCGGACCCTGTTAGTCTAACACTCGATACGCCCTGAACAAGCAAGAGCCCTGCTGCCGAAAGGTGGCGGGGCTTTTTATTTTGTCGGCCAATCCATGTTATCGGTTGTGGAGGGTGGGTGCTTTGCTTTGAAATGTGGGCATTTGAAAAAGCTGTCAACTTCGTGGCCCTGCCATTGAGCGCCACACATCACGCATCGGCCCTTTTTCCAATTGGCACAGTGTTCAGCTATATTGGGGTTGTTGCGAGAAAAGCTCTCTTCAAACCGCCCGCGTTTAATGCCCTCATTGAAAATCCTGTTCTTGAAGTCATCAAGTTCTTTGGCGGTCATAATCACGACATCGGGAGAGATGGTCATGGAACGGTCTCAGGAAAATCTTCGCCATCCTGTTCAATCTTGGCCTTCAGCCATTCGTTAGTGAAATGAAGTTTCATGGGCGTCTCTTGTTTCTCTGTGTTCGGATGATGAATGGCAGTGCACAGGAAATCATGGGAGATATTGACGGGGTGCTTATTCCCCACCGTGCAAATGACACCATCGGAGTCACGCCAGCCAAAACTGGTTTGCAGCATTCCGCGATCCCGCATGTCGGCTTCCCCGATACGGAGCGCATTTTCGAAACTGTTTTTGTTTGCGGGGCTTTTGCGAAAATACTCCCACATTCTTTCGGTCGCTCGATCATCGAATGTCATCATTATTTCCTAGCACAAAAAGCTAAATTAGTGTAGTGTTTTCGCATGTATCCTGCGGTTAATAAGTCCGAGTTGTTGCCGTCGTCAGCGCTTGCTCAAGACCGCGAATTGCGATAGCAATTTCGTAACTGCCAAGGCGCTCGGCCTCTCGTGCAGCCCGCCGTATAGCAGAGTTCCAAACTTTTTCCTGTTCAACGTTCGTCATTTCACCCCTCCGTCTCACCCGCCTGGGGTTGGCTGGCGAGGGCGCGGGAAGCGATTTCAGTTACTTTTCTGTTTCCGTAAATTTTTACTTGCTTCAAAGCCCCTTCAAGCGTCTTTATCCTCTCTGCCATGGAGAGGATGAGGGCGGCGGCACCTTCGCCGTCTGGGTTGAATAATGCCGCACCTGAAAGAGACATCGGATGGCCACGCTTCCGCAGCCGCTTCACCTGTTCCTCAACAGCCTTTGCAAGTTCGGGAGGGGTCATGGGAATCTCCTGTGCAGAGGGTCACTTTTCCAGCAGCGGCTACAATGTCCACCAAAGTCATTGGTCCATCTGTGGTCAATGAACCAGCAAACTACCCGCCACCAGCGAGAAGGATAACTAGTCCCACTGTTTATTTTTCGTTCCATCTGCTACTCTCCCTTGATTGCTGTGAGGGCGGCGCTTCTAATCAAGTCCAAATGTTTTCCGTCAAGAGCTGTGTCGCAATTGGCGATGATGACATTCAAAACGCCGGGATGGTTCGCCTTTGCCTGAGTGCGGACATAGTTGAGCGTTCCTTCAAGCATCCGAATCCGTTTATCCACCACCGTTTCATCCACAGGGGCGGGGGAGGCGGGCGGGTAGTATAAAGGGTCGCCATAACAGAAGCCTTGCTTCCATGCCATCTTACAACCCCCCACCACGCGGCTTTCCTTCACCGCTGCGATGGCGGAGAGGATGGTTATTGCGTCCTCTACTGTAATCGTGACTTGGTTTGGAGTGACTCCAAAAACAGGCTCAAGATGCCTCTTGAATTTAACCTCCAGCGCCACAAATTCGATTAGTCGGGGATCGGTCATTTTCGCAATCGTTGCGGCTTCCTTTGCTGCCTGAATCAGCCTTTTTCCTATTTTGCTCATGTCTTTGGCTCCTCTATGCGGATGCGGATGATGGCGACAGGATTTTTTGGCTGGATGTACCAGTCGTCAAGATTACTTTTGTCTGTGATGATCTGCATTGCCCCTCTCGCTTCCACACTGGCAACGGCTGCGGCGAGGGCAAGATCGGCCAATGGCCCGCACCTGTCGCAATTCGGATTGGGCCATTGGGCGTTAACTTTCCAGCAAGCAGGTTCGCCTAGCGCCGCGCACTCATCCTGGCAGATCGCTTTCTCGGCTTCGTTCCGATCCGCTTCATTGAATAGGTTTGTCATGTCAGTTCCTTTCCTTGCGGGGGTGGGGCGGGCATCAAGCATTGCGTCCGAAACAGGCCCGTAGCATTCGGCCATAACTTCGTCTTTCCAGTCATCGCTCATTCTGCTCTCCTGTTGGGGGTGGGGCGTCTTTTGATTACGTCTTTCCAGCCATTTTCAGTGAGGCGCACCGTGGAAAATTCTTTGCGCGGGTCCGGTAATTCTGTTACGAATTCCACAAGGCCATCGGCAAAAAGCTCATCAAGTAACTTGCCCTTGCATTCGCCGTAAGAGCTCAAATCTTCCTTTGCCAGCCAATCAATAAGAAACTTCCGGTCCATAGTCATTTCAAGGGCCTCCATTTTGTCGGGCACACCAATCTTCCCGCAGGCATCGTCGTAAACCTGTCCAATGAGGTAAGGACGCTTGTGAAAAAAGTATCGTCTGCACAAACGCCAAACTCGCTTGTATAGCCGCGCGTTGCCAGAATCGGTTTTTTCATCACATCATTTTTCACCCAGATGACTTTTTGCCAAGGCGCTTTCTTGATGTCGTTGTTCCATTCAGACATCACCACCCTCCCTCTATGAGATGTGGGGGAGAACGCCTGCCGAACAGATTCCCCGTCTTTTCCCCACCGGCACCTGCCGATTGATGCCTATTCCTGCCGGTTCTTGCCGAATAGGGTTTTAGGGGTTGCGGGCCATGTATTGATTCTGTAAGGGAATTTGCCACAGCGCTGCTGTAGCTCAGTGGTAGAGCACTCCATTGGTAATGGAGAGGTCGACAGTTCAATCCTGTCTAGCAGCACCAGCATTTTGCCAGCGATTTCACCAACGTATTGAACTTAATGCCTCTTAACATCCCGATTGATACATGGGAGTGGTACAGCGTGGGCTTGAGAATGGCGAGTGCTTGGAAGCATCCAAAGACGGGCAAGTGGTAGTTTAGAAAAGTTATTCCCCGAGACTTGAATGTCAAGCGCATTGAACTTGCTTCTATGGGCTTAAACATTGGACTTGAGGTGAAGCATATCCTTGCAACCAAAGATGATGCGATTGCTGACGTTCGATGGTCCGATACGAATGCAACATGCAAGAGGTGCTTCGAGGCGACGCGCAATGAGCGACCCCAAACACTATTGTCCGACACTTCTCGGTCACATTGCGTCCAACAGTCGGGTCTAAAAATCGGTCGACGGGTAGACGCGCCTTGCTGGCAGTTAGTGGTATTGGGCATGCGCTGGCACCTTCGAGGCGCTCTTTCTGCTTGAACAGAGAGGTCGAGCAGAGTATTTAGGTGTGCGGCCTTTGGGGTCGTTATATTCATGACAAATGGCTTTAGCGAAAAATATGCAGAGGCAGCCGGCACAGCTACTATTTGCGCCAGTGGAATAATTGTCTTTAACCAAGAATGCCCCGCAGAATGCCGGGACGCTTCAGGTAGTGTGGTCGTTAAAGGTCCTGACACCGTTTGCGCTTCGACATTCACTCCGACAGACAGCACGACGACCACCACACCAACGACGACCACTACGACCACCACACCGACGACTACTGACGGGGGAGCTAATCCGACAGCTTGCACAAAAAAAATGCAGCGTCTCAAGAAGTGCTAGAAATCAAGAAAAGATTGCAACCCTGACCGACAGTGGTCACGTGCACTCGGTGGCCATTTCATTCTGACATTCTTCGGCCGAACCCTACTTTTGCGGCGGGCCTCGGTGTTGTGGGAGTGTTAGGCTGGCGTGGATGGAAGGTTGCTGCGACTTGCTAGACCGAGAGGCGTCGTTATGAACCCTAGGCAACAGTAACCCCTTGACGCGCGGGAACTGCACGAAGAAAGAACAGGCGCGGCGAGCGGAAATCAAGTATCTGCTGCGATGGGGCTGAGCTATGTCCGCGCTGCCGTGATGAGCGGACGTTTCCCAGATGAACTTGGATGTTTGCATTGGGTCATTTTCGGCCCTTGAAGTACTCGTCTCACATGGCCTCAGTTGAATAGGAGCGGACATAAACTCGCTTGGTTAGCGGCCAAATGGGCCACCGAGCCGTGACGGAGACACGGACTTTATTACTATCTATTGCCAGTTTGAAAGAGGCTGCCTTTAACGGCGGATCAAGGCCAAATTGACAATCCCTCAATGCAGCCTTGAAGTTGGTACATCGGAGTGGTACAAGCTATTAAGGGATAAGTTTCGTAAGTATCTGAAATTGTTTAAGAATGACTGTGCATAGGCCCAGTTCAATCCTGTCTAGCAGCACCAGACTTCAATCAGGCAAATCCGCTTCCCCCAAATTCCCCTGTACCAGATGCAGCCGGGCGCGGTAATCCGCTGGCGGCTCGAAGCTTCCCGCCCAAATCCCCCGCTTGGCCAGCCGCGCCTCGGCCTCCAGGCGCACATAGGAAAGGCTGTGGCGGGCGTAGGCAATGGCCCAGCCCAGCCGCACCATTTCCCCGTTGATCTCAAGCGAGCCAATCCGGCAAACCGCAACGGCGCGGCCATAACGGTCCGTTTCAGGCGAGCTGCAGGAAACCTCGCCTGCGCCAACCAGGCTGCGCAAGGCATTCCTTGCGTGCTTGCCGCAGGTATATTCTGCCCCGTGCTTGTCCCGGCAGGTCTGCCGGTATTCCGGCGCATCGATTCCATGGAGGCGGATATCCAAGTCACCCCGGCGCAGCGAGTCACCGTCAACCACGTGCAGCGCTCCCCCGCCCAGGTCAATCCAGCCGAATTGTTTCATGGCGGCCAGCACAAGGGTGAGTGCGGCGAGGAAGACAAGACCGTCGATAGCGGACCGGTAAAACGGCCGGGGACTTCGCCGGTAACGGCTCACGAAGGCGTCTTGTCCCAGCGCGAGGCGCTCTCATCGTCGGTTGATTTCGCCGCGACCCAGGTGTCGCCTTGCGCGCCGCTCTCCAGTTTCCAGAACGGGGCTTTTGTCTTGAGCCAGTCGATCAGGAAATGGCAGGCCTCGAACGCCGCCTCCCGGTGGCTCGATGTGGCGATCACCAGAACAATGTCATCTCCAGGCAGGAGCTTGCCGTAGCGGTGGACAATGAGCGTATCGAGAAGCGGCCAGCGCCGATGCGCTTCCGCGTCAATCTCCGTGAGTGCCTTTTCCGTCATGCCGGGGTAGTGCTCAAGGGTCATGGCGGAAACCGCGGCACCTTCGCTCAGGTCGCGCATGGTGCCGACAAAAACCACGCTGCCGCCAATATCAGTACGGCCCTGCTTGAGTTTGGCAAGTTCGGCGGCGGTATCGAAGGCGTAGGGTTGGACGCGGATCATGATGCGATAATGCTCTTGCGCGCGGCGGACATCAATTGCCGAACAGGTCTTTAAAAAGTTTCTTGCCCGTCTTGCCGATTTCCTTGAAGGTTTTTTCGGAAACCCCAAGGTCACGCAGGGTATCATAGGCAGCCTGTGGATCGTCAAAAATCCCTTCCACATCGGGATAGATTTTGGGCGCCTGCCACGGCCCCTTCACCGCAACCTGAACCGGAAGGCCGGTGGTCTCATTGCCGCCGGTCACCAGCTTGGGATCGAATTTGAAATCCAGCGCGCGGCGCAGCATGTCAATCTCACCGCTTCCCGTAACCGCGAAAGCCCGCCCCGAAACCTGGACATTGGCGGTTTTGGCGATGCCGTCGCCGATCACGAAGGAGGCTTCCGCCCGGTCAAACGACGTGAGGTTTTCCGGTCCTTCGCCCCAGCCATCGCTCAGCGCACGGCTCACCGTCGAAAACATGTCGACAATGTTAAGGCCGGTGATCTCGCCGTCGGAAACCTCAACGCTGAATGTGCCGGCCAAAGTTGACATCATTTCCCGCTGGTTGTGCCCCGCGGCAGTCAGGGACGCCTGCAACCCGGTGTTTCCGGCCAGCCAATCCACCCCGGCAAACTCGCTGAGAAAAGTTTCTCCCTTGATCCCCTGCGCATCAATATTCAGGTGCAGAACCGGCAGGTCCTGTGTGCCATCAAGGGTGATTTTCGCCGTGGCCTTGCCGCCGTAAAGGGTCGCGTCCTGAACCGCGGTTTCCAGCTTCCCGTCCTTCAAAGTGCCGGATAATTCGGCCGGGCCAATTTGGGCGCCGTTCCATTTCACCTGAAAGGCCGAGAGCTTCAGGCTGCCGTTAACGCCTTTGAGCCGGTCGAACGCGACGGGCGATATGTCCCAGCCAGTGTCTTCCTTGCCCGCGCTCACGAGGCTGGCTTTCTTGGACGGGAGATAGGGATCAAGTGAAAAAACATCCGTTGAAAGCGCGGCGCTGACATTTGGTATTTTTTTTGTGAGATCGAGCGTCATGTCGCCGTTCGCGACCATGCCGTCCAGGGCGACGCTGGCCTTTGTCAGATTGAAAACCGCGCCCTTTGAATCCAGGGCGCCGGCCAGCGAAAAATTCTTGAGGCCGGCATTTCCCGTAACGTCCGAACCCAGCCATTTAGCCAGATGACGGAGATCAGGCGCCGTGGCGTCGATTGCGCCCGCAAGATTGAGCCCGTCATGGGTGCCCAGCCTGCCGGTAAAATTCACCGTGAGCGCCGGGGCGGTGATAGTAAGGTCAAGCGGCGAACCATCCTCGCCCAGCCGCTTCAGGGATTTCACCTGGGCTCCGATCCGGGCAAACTGCTTGTTGAGCGAGGCCGTCCCTTCAACGGCAAGTTCGCCTTCGTCACTGATAGCAATATTTGCCGATGCCTCCTCAAGCGAAAAGGCTTGCCCGTTGCGCTCGTCAAGGAAGCTGGCTGAACCGTTCTCCACCAGCAATGTCAGCGGCTCCTTTGAAACGGCATCGGGGCTCGGCTTCTTTTGGCCGCTTTTTCCCTCGCTCACCCAGCTGCTGCGGCCGTCCCGGTCGACCAGAAAATTGAAAACCGGCTGGTCGAGGGAAATGCTCCTGATCGTGAGCTTGCGTTGGATAAGGTCGCTGAGTTGCAGGGGCAGGTGGGCGCTCGCCGCCCGGGCAAAATTGCCCTCCATGCCCTCGGGGTTGGACAGGAAAACATCATCGAGGCGCACATTGAGCTGGGGTGCGAACTCCAGCCTTGCCCCGCCATTGACCAGAAGCGTGCGGCCTGTCTTGCGCATGACATAGTCCTGCAATTCGGCCACGGCAAAACCCGGCTGGATAAAGGCCCAGGCCCCAGCGGCAAAAAGCCCGAGGACAATGGCCACACCGATCCAGACAAGTCGCTTTTTCATCCTTCCACCTTTCGAAGCGCGATATATTATGAACCAAATTCCAAGCGGAGATAAGTAATGCCCGGCCAACCCCTGTGGACACCATCGGAAAAGAGGAAGTTGGGCTCAAATCTTCGCCGGTTTATGGATGAATTGGAACGCTCCGAGGGTGTTAGGCTGCAATCCTATGCGGATATCCTGGGATTCTCTACGGCAAAGCCCGAGGTTTTCTGGTTAAAACTGTGGGAATTCTGCGGCGTTGTGGCGGAAACCCGTGGAAAACCCGTGCTTGTCGACGGGGGCAAGATGCCGGGAGCCCGCTTTTTCCCCGACGCCCGGCTGAACTATGCCGAAAACCTATTGCGCCGGAACGACGATGGCCCGGCCCTGGTCTTTTGGGGTGAAGACAAAATCAAAATTACCATGACCTGGCGCCAGCTCAATGCGCGCGTTGCCCAAACCCACCGTGCCCTCGCCACAGCGGGCATCAAGCCAGGTGACAGGGTCTGCACCGTGGTGCCCAATCATCCCGAAACCATCGTGGCCTTCCTGGCGGTGGCCTCGCTGGGGGCAATCTGGTCGTCCTGTTCGCCGGATTTCGGTGAGCGCGGCATTCTTGACCGCTTCGGCCAGATTGCCCCCAAGCTCCTCTTCACCTGCGATGCCTATTTCTATGCTGGAAAAACCCATAGCCTCGCCGAGAAAATCGCCAAGGTTCTCACCCAGCTGCCAAGCGTCGAACAGACCGTGGTGATTGATTACACCGGGCAGGCCGGGGCAATGGCCGCCCAATTGCCCAAGGCGAAAACCCTTGACGCCTTCCGTGTCCACGAAAGTGAAGCTCCCATTGCCTTCGCCCAGATGCCCTTCGATCACCCGCTTTACATTCTCTATTCCTCCGGAACCACCGGCATTCCAAAATGCATCGTTCACCGCGCCGGCGGCATCCTGCTCAAGCATCTGAGTGAGATTGTCCTGAACAGCGATGTAAAGCCGGGTGACCGGCTCTTCTATTTCACCACCTGCGGCTGGATGATGTGGAATTGGCTGGTGAGCGGCCTGGCCGCAGGCGCCACCCTGCTGCTCTATGACGGCTCGCCGTTTCACCCCAGTGAACAGGCACTTTTTGATTTTGCCGACGCGGCCGACATGACGGTTTTCGGAACCTCCGCCAAATATATCGATTCCGTGCGCAAGACCGGCTGGCGCGCCCGCGACACCCACAAGCTCACCAACCTTCGCGCCATGATGTCCACCGGTTCGCCGCTCAGCGCGGAGAATTTCGATTTTGTCTATGAAGCGGTAAAACCCGATATCCACCTCGCTTCCATTTCTGGCGGCACCGATATTTGCGGCTGCTTCGTCGGCGGCAATCCGCTGGACAGCGTCTGGCGCGGTGAAATCCAGGGGCCAATGCTCGGCATGGCCATGGATGTATTGGATGAAAATGGCCGCCCGCTGAAACAGGAAAAGGGCGAGCTGGTTTGCACCAAGCCGTTTCCCTCCATGCCCGTCAAGTTCTGGAATGACGCCGATGGCCAGAAATATCACAACGCCTATTTCGCCCGCTTTGACAATATCTGGTGCCACGGCGACTTCGCCGAGATCACCGCCCATGGCGGGCTCATCATCCATGGCCGTTCCGATGCAACGCTAAATCCCGGCGGCGTGCGCATCGGCACCGCTGAAATCTATGCCCAGGTTGAACGCATCCCCGAGGTGCTTGAGGCCCTGGCCATTGGCCAGGACTGGGACAATGACGTGCGTGTTGTTCTCTTTGTTCGCTTGGCGCCGGGTGTCACCCTGGATGACAGGCTGACTGCCCTGATCAAGAAGCAGGTACGCGATGGCGCCTCGCCCCGCCATGTGCCCGCCGTGATCGTCGCGGTGCGCGATATTCCGCGCACCAAGTCCGGGAAGATCACTGAGCTGGCCGTGCGCGAAATCGTCCATGGCCGCGAGGTGAAGAACCAGGAAGCGCTGGCCAATCCCGAAGCCCTCGACCTGTTCCGCAATCTGGCGGCACTTACCTGAAGCTATCGCGGGTGCGGAGATTGCGCGTGAGCAGGATGATCGGAATGAGGCCCGCCACGACAATGGTGAGCGCCGGTGCTGCACTTTCTTCCAGTTGCCCAAGCGAAGCCAGCAGGAATACCTGGGTTGCCAGCGTCTCGAAATCGAAAGGCCGCAGGATCAGCGTGGCCGGCAGCTCCTTCATGCAATCAACAAAAACCAGCAAGGTGGCCGTAATCAGCGCCGGGCGCAGAATAGGCAAATGGATTTCCGCAACCGTGCGCAGCGGCGTGCGGCCCAGGGTGCGCGCCGCGAAGGTGAGGTTGGGCGTCACTTTTTCCAGGCCGCTTTCCAGCGAGCCGAAGGAGATGGCCAGAAAGCGGATGGCATAGGCAAAGATGATCGCGGTGATCGTGCCCGACAGCAAAAGGCCTGTTGAAACGCCAAACATGTTGCGCATGAAGGCATCAACAGAATTGTCGAAATAGGCGAGCGGAATAAGCACACCGATGCCGAGCACCGTTCCCGGCATGGCATAACCGACACTGGCCAGCCTGAGGACAGCCGTAATCAACTTGCCGCGCTGCGCGCGATGGGCATAGGCGAGGATAAGACCAAGCACCACCACCACAAGGCTTGCCGCCAGCGAGAGCACCAGCGAGTGCCACATGGAGTCGAAATAGCTCGCGGAGAAGAGATCTTCCAAATGCCGTGTTGCGAACCGCAGGAGAATGAGCGCCGGCAGGACAAAGCCGAGAAACACCGGCAGGATACAGGCCAGCGTGGCAATGATGCCGCGCCAGCCAGTAAGCCGCGTACGCCGTGGCGCCATGGGATGGCGTGATCCCGGCATGTAGGATTGGCGGCTGCGCGCATGCCGCTCGATCCACAGCAATGCGAAGACGAAGATCAGGAGGGCGACCGCCAATTGCGCCGCCCCGCCAAGGTTTCCTTCGCCCAGCCAGGTTGTGTAAATGCCGAGCGTCAGGGTGTTGACGCCAAAGAAACCGACCGCCGCAATGTCGTTCAGGCATTCCATCAGGGCGAGGCTGACGCCGACCACGATTGCGGGTCTTGCCTGCGGCAGAGCCACGGAAAGAAAGGCCCCCCACTGCGTTTTGCCCAGCGTGCGCGCCACGTCAAGCTGGCTCATGGGCTGGCGCAGGAAACTCGCCTGCGCCGTCATATATACATAGGGGTAGAGCACCAGGGCCAGCACAAGGACAGCGCCGGGTAGCGAGCGGATTTCCGGAAACATGTAGTCTTGTGGACGCGTCCACCCCATGGCGCCGCGCAGCCAGGTTTGTAAGGCCCCCGCATAATTCAGGAAATCCACATAGGTGTAGGAAACAATATAGGTGGGCATGGCCAGCGGCATGAGGCAGGCCCATTGCAATATCCGCCGCAGCGGAAAGTCATGCAGGCTCACCAGCCAGGCCGTGGCCGTGCCGATGATGAATGTCAGGAATCCCACGCCCACCAGCAGGCCAAGCGTCCGCCAGACATAGCCCGGCAGAACCGTGCCCAGCAGATGCGGCCAGATGTTGCCGCTCGAGGTGAAGGAGAGAAGAAGAATTGTCAGAATGGGCAGCGTGACAAGGGCTGCAATGAGGCCTGCGCCGAGCATAAGCCAGGTCTCGGCAGGGGAAGCCCTGGACTTCGCACGTGCGGACATCACTGCCATCCCGCGTGACAGCTATTCCGCCAGGACGCGCGTTGTCGGGAATGTGAGTTCAATGAGGGTGCCCTTGCGGGGTTCGCTCGAAATTTCGAATTTCGTGCGGTTGGCTTCCGCCAGCGCCTTGGTGAGCGGCAAGCCAAGGCCGGTGCCTTGCACCTCACGGCCCTCGGTGACCACCCGCTTGAAGGGTTCAAGGGCATCGCGCAGTTGCTCCTCATTCATCCCGATGCCCGTGTCCTTGACGCGGAGTTTCAGTTCGCCCGTCCTGTTCATCTGGGCCGAGACTATAACCTGTCCACCTGGATCGGTAAACTTGATGGCGTTTGACAGGGTGTTGAGCATGATCTGGCGCATGGAGCGTTGATCGGCGACAACATTGGGAAGATCGCTGGGCATCGCCTTGCGGATAACAACGCGGGCCCCGGTTGCCGCCTCCTGCAGCATCTTGATGGCACTGTCCGCCGTGTCGCTGAGGTCCACCGACGTGAAATTTAGCTCAAGCTGCCCGGCTTCCACTTTCGAAAGGTCAAGCAGGTCATTGATCAGTGAGAGCAGCAGCCCGCCGCTCGAATGAATGTCATTCACATAGCCGCGGTACTTGTCGTTCTTGATTTCGCCAAAGCGCTCCAGCCGCATGACTTCCGAGAAGCCCATGATCGCATTGAGCGGCGTGCGCAGTTCATGGCTGATGCGGGCCAGGAATTCCGACTTCTGCCGGCTCGTGGCCTCGGCCACTTCCTTGGCCTCGCGCAGTTCCGATTCCGTGCGTTTCCACTGGGTGATATCGCGCACCACGGCGCAGAAGGCGGCGCGTGATGTGAGCGACTGCAGCGCGCCGATTGTCAGGAAAAGCGGAACCGATCCGCCCTGCTTGACGATGGCGTTCACCTCGCGCCCGTCGTTGAACACGCTGGCCAGCCCCGGCCCCTGCAGGGCCGAGAGAT
Organism: Aestuariivirga sp.; assembly: GCA_030680855.1. Classification (GTDB taxonomy): domain Bacteria; phylum Pseudomonadota; class Alphaproteobacteria; order Rhizobiales; family Aestuariivirgaceae; genus Aestuariivirga. Next base: position 35,737 of record JAUXUN010000079.1, on the reverse strand, counting down.
AGTCACGCAGCACTTTCCGGCTGTCCGGGGCCAGCAAATCGCCAAACGGCTTGTCCGCCACTTCAGCAATGCGGTAGCCGAAAATGGCTTCGGCCCCGGCGCTGAAGGTGTGGATCTTGCCGTCCCGGTCAAGGGTGATGATCCCGTCCGTTGCCGTATCGAGAATGGCCCGCAATTCTTCATCGGCCACCGGCTGGGTATTCTGAACGCTCTCCGGCGGATGGATGATCTCTTTGGCGACGTAAATTGCCTGCGGCTCTACAGGCGCTGCAATGACCGCAGGCGGGAGCGTTACCTTGACTTCGCTCGGTTTGGCCATAGGCGTTGCGACCGGCTTCAAAATGAACTGGCGGGCCGGGCCGTTCTGCCAAGCAACCTCGGATAATTGTGCTGCGAAGCTGACATCGCTGCCGTTTTCAAGTGACAGCGTGGCCGCCGGAACCGATCGACCGAGCGTCGAAAAATATGTCCACACCACATCGTCATTGATCAGGTCATCGACCGACCCATATCCGAAAATCTCAAGCGCCTTTGGATTGGCGTGCAGCACCTGTTCGTTCCGGCTGATCAACACCGCATGGGCGAGCTTGTCGATGGCATTGGTGACGGGGCGAGGGATGACCACTGGCTTGCGCCGCGGTTTTTCCGGCACTGGCTTTTGCTCAACGACGGACTCGTTAAGCACCTTGCCAAGCTGGTGAAACGCTTCCGCCTCTGCTGCGCCAAGCTGGGGCTTCGCACCTTGCGGGCGATTTGAAATGGTCCGCTCCAAGGCGCGCCGTTCGGTAATGTCATCGAGCAGCACCATGGCAAAAGCCACCGGGTCCGCCGTCGTGTCCAGCTTTTGCAAGGTGAGCCTGATGTCGCGCTGGCCAATCTTGGTGCGCAGGCGCCGGACGTCACTGACCGTTCCGGTTGAGGCAAGCCGCGTCAGCAAATCATCGGCAAGGGATGAATCCTCGATTAGGGCGCCGAGGCTGGCGCGCTGGTCCGCCCCCAGAAGCAGCCGTGCTGCCGCATTCAACCGGTGCAGCGAGCCCTCCCGCCCCATGAACGCCGCCGCCGCTGGTAACAGGTCAAAGGCCAGCGCCAGCTTTTCCGTTGGAATTTCGCTTGCCGCATCGCTTGGGTTTGCGGCAGTCACCAGCAGCCCGGCCCGCCCATCGGCCAGGGCATGAATGGTGCAGCGGCAAGGCAACGGCACCGTATGACCAGACGAAGGGAAGTGGAGAAGGGCGGATTCGACCTGGCCCCGGCTCAGTTTTTTTGAAAGCGCCGTGATTTGCTCGACACCCGGCTCGGACAAATCAAAGGGCCGGTCGATGAGGTCAAAAAGCGATTCGCCGCCAAAATAGGCAACCCCCGCCGGGTTCGCCCATACAATACGCCCCCGCGCCCCGTCCCACAGCCAGGCCGGGCTGGCAAGGGTGCGCAAATCTTCAAGCGTTGGCGCCTCTAGTCTGGTCAATATACCCGCAGCCGGGGTTTACCCGGCTGATCCCCACGCAGTTACGAACATGTGAGCCGGTTATCTGCAGCCGACCCACCGGCAGGCAAACTAAATCAATTTTTTCAGATCGCGTCCACCTTTGGTTAACCAAGGGTCATAAAAATGTACAACTGGTTAACGTAAGGTACCAATTCCATACAAGATGCTGCGTTGCAAGAATTATGTTGCAATGCACCATTTTTGTTCTTATATGAGTTTCAAGCGACAGATCGCGCCGTTAACCAATGTGGAGATTGACCCATGAGCAAGAAATCAAAATTTGAAGCCAATTCCGAAATGCCATCCGAAGCTCTCGAAATGCCGAAGGAAGCACTGGAATTCGCCCAGAAGTCCGTAGACCAGGCCCAGGTTGCTTTTGAGAAGGTGAAGGACGTGGCCCAGGACAATGCACAGATATTTGAAGCCGTGGCTTCCGCCTACAAGTCCGGCGTTGTGGACTTCCAGAAGAAGGCCATGGAATTTACCCAGAAGAACATGGAACAGGCTTTTGCCTTCAGCCGCAAGCTGTTTTCCACGAAGGAATTCGGCGAGGTTGTTTCCCTCCAGCAGAGCTTCGTCAAGGACCAGGCTGAAGCCTTCAAGGCCCAGGCCGGCGAATTGAACGAGATTGCCGTGCGCCTGACAACTGAGGCAGCCCAGCCGCTGAAGAGCAGCTTTGAAAAGTCGGTCAAGGACTTCAGCAAGTCCTTTGCTGCCTGATCTGGTTTAACACTTTGACCGAAGGCCCGCGATTGTCGCGGGCCTTTTTGTTTGCTTGAATTTGCAGGCGCACCTCGCTAGTTTGCGCGGCACTTGAAGTTGCAGCTGTAGCTCAGTTGGTTAGAGCGCCGGATTGTGGATCCGGAGGTCGGTGGTTCGAGCCCACCCAGCTGTACCACTTCAACGTTGGGCCTGTTGCCCCTGCCGCAACAAGGCCCCGCTGCCTCAAACCTGATAAAATCAAGCTTCTTGGGGAACTTCCCGTCAACACCCAATGTGCCCATGTAGCGGCGGGTACCTGAAGCCCTGTCTTGCTGACAAGAATGTTGACAGCATTGCAACTGCTGATATTGCAAAGTGCAGGATTTGGATTGGGCTACCAGCCCTGGCGCCTGCGTCAATGAGCTGATGTAGTTCAGAGGTGGGGTTGAGCTGGCACGCCCCATCAGAACAAACTCCGAAGGTTGATCGCGCCAAGCTAACCAGGAGTGACAGCCGCGGGCGGGCCTGACTGATGAGAATGGTGACCCGAAGAAAGTTGAGCGGCCAGCCGGGTTGAAGAAGTGGCGGATGAAAAGAACGGAATTTAATCCGCAGTTGTGCGAAGTCACAAATGATGCGCACGCGAGCCAAGCCCGCGCTCATCCAAAGAGTTTGGCGGCGGCCAATTCCTGTTGACCCGTCCGGCGAGACGTGCGAGCAACACGGCATGCGCATGATCGTCCTCGGCATTCTCCTGCTCTGTTTTTGGCTGGCGCTTTCAGGGCATTATACGGCGTTCCTCATCGGCTGCGGAATCGCCGTATCGTCGTTTGCCGTTCTTGCCAGCAAGCGCATGAAAATTGATGATGACGAAGCTGTTCCGATCGCTGTTATTGCGGGCATTCCCCGATACTATTCCTGGCTGTTTTGGGAGATTGCCAAATCGGCATGGAATGTTGCCAGGATTATCGTCCATCCGAAGCTGCCGATTTCGCCGTGCATGACGGTTGTCGATGCCAGCCAGAAATCCGCCACTGGCATTGCCACCTATGCCAATTCAATCACGCTCACCCCCGGCACGGTTACGGCTGGCGTCAAGGGCAAAAGGCTTACGGTTTATGCGTTGACCCAGGAGGGCGCGCTCAACGTCGAAGCGGGCCTGATGGATCAGCGGGTTCGGCGCTTCGAAGGCAGAACCTGATGCTGCTCGCGGCGGTCCTCGCAATTTTGATCGCGATGGCCTTGGCCGTTGCGCGCGCGGTTAAGGGCCCCACGACGTTCGACCGCATGCTCGCCGGAAATACAGTTGGCACACTGGCTATCCTGTTTCTGGCGGCGCTGGGGTTCCTGAATGGCCGTCCCGAGTGGCTGGACATCGGCCTGGTCTACGCCCTGCTGAACGTCATATCGACGCTCGCCGTGCTTAAGTTCTTTCGGCACGGCGATCTCGCGCTTGGTCCCGACGACGATGGCGCATCATGACAATGATCGTTGAACTCATCAGTTGGCTGCTTATGTTTTCGGGAAGCGTGTTTATCGTGATCGGCGCGATTGGCATGGTCCGCATGCCGGACCTGTTCAGCCGCATGCAGGCCGCGAGCATCATCGACACTTTTGGGGCAGGCCTGCTGCTCGCCGGCTTCATGCTGCAGGCGGGATTCTCGCTGGTGAGCCTGAAGCTCCTGTTCCTGTCGGCCCTCCTGTTTTACATCGGGCCGGTGATTTCGCACGCGCTTGCCCGGGCAGCGCTGCATGAAGGCGTGAAGCCAATCCTGTCAAAGGACCGCCGCGGCCGGCTGGATGCAGGGAAACACAAGGAGGGCTAGTGGAAATCTACATCAATGCCGTCCTCCTCACTCTTCTTGCGGTGACCTCCTGTGCAATCATCAGGCAGCGCAGCCTCTTCGGTGTGGTCATGCTGGCCGGAACCTACAGCTTCCTGATGGCAAGCGTCTTTGTCGTGCTCGACGCGGTTGATGTTGCGATGACGGAAGCAGCGGTCGGGGCCGGCGTCTCGACGGTGATTTTTTTGATCGCGCTTCACCTGACAAAATCACGCGAGTATCCCAAACCGCGGAGTGCCGTCGTCCCGCTGTTCATCACCTTGATTACGGGTTTTGCGCTGATTTGGGGAACGTCCACGCTCCCGCCTTTCGGAGTGGCGGACGCGCCGATACATGAGCACACCACGCCGCACTATCTCGATGCGGCGCGTGAAAAACAAATCGCCGCCAATGTGGTTACCGCGGTTTTGGCGGACTATCGCAGTTTCGACACCTTGGGCGAAACACTCGTGGTTTTCACCGCCGGGATTGGCATCATGATGCTGCTCCGGGTGCGGCGGCGGCGCGGCCCGGCGGGCGGCAATGAGGGCGAGCCGTCATGAAGAGTGATGTTTTGCTGCGGATCGGCGTCAAGCTGATCCTGCCTTACATGCTGGTGTTTGCGGCTTATGTGCAACTCCACGGTGATTATGGCCCAGGGGGCGGCTTTCAGGCCGGTGTGATCGTAGCGGGGATGGTGATTGTCTATGCGCTGGTCTTTGGGGCAAAGGCAGCAAGGCAGATAGCGCCCGTTGCGCTGGTCGAACGCCTGGCCCCCGCGGGCGTGCTGATCTTCGCGGCAACTGGGGTTCCCTCGTTGTTCGCGGGCAAGCGCTACCTGGATTATTCCGTCTTCGGACACGATGCGCTGCACGCACATGAGTGGGGTGTCTTTCTGGTGGAGGCGGGCGTCATCACCACAGTGGCCGCAACCCTGATCGCAATCTTCTATGCGCTTACCGACAGGGAGCATTCATGAGCGTCTTTGCGGAACTTATCGGCCACTACAACTATTTCATCACCATATTCCTGATGATGGCAGGACTCTACATCGTGATAGCCCGCGGCAACATGATCAAGAAACTTGTCGGACTGTCACTCTTTCAAACCTCGGTCTACCTGCTCTATGTGACCCCTGGAAAGATTGCCGGCGGCACTGTGCCCATCATCGATCCTGCTTACAGTATCTATTCAAATCCTTTGCCGCATGTGCTGATTCTCACGGCTATTGTGGTGGGTATCGCCACATTGGCGCTTGGCCTCGCACTGGTAGTGCGTATTCACGAGGCATACGGAACGATCGAAGAGGATGAAATTTTTGCCAGAGATGGCGAAATATGACGGCAATCGCACCGCATCTCCCGGTACTGCAAGTGCTTGTGCCGATGTTTGCAGCAGTGTTCACTTCGTTTATGCGCCGCGGCAACAGCGCGTGGCTGATGGCAGTTGCTGCCAGTTGGCTTTCCCTGGCAATATCATTGGCGCTGCTGGCCCAGGTGCTGCAGTCGGCGGCACCAGTCTCCTATGTTCTGGGAGGATGGGCCGTGCCGTTCGGTATCGAATACCGGGTCGATCGCTTGAATGGTTTTGTCCTGCTGATCGTGAACCTTGTTGGCTCAATGATCATTCCTTTCGCCGGAACCAGCGTCAGGAAGGAGATTGACGGCAATCAGCAGGCCTGGTTCTACACGATGTACCTGCTCTGCCTTACTGGCCTGCTTGGCATCAGTGTGTCGGGCGACGCATTCAATGTCTTCGTCTTTCTCGAAGTCTCCTCGCTATCCACCTATGTGTTGATCGCCATGGGCCGCCATCGCCGCGCCCTGCTGGCCTCCTACCAGTATCTGATCATCGGGACAATTGGAGCGTCGTTCTATGTGATTGGCATTGGGCTCCTGTATCTCGCAACCGGCAGCCTCAACCTTGCCGATATCGCAAGCCGGATTGGCCCCGGCATGACGGAATATTCCCGTCCCATCCTGGCGGCCCTGGCCTTTCTCTCGGTCGGCATCTGCCTCAAACTCGCACTGTTTCCCCTGCACGTGTGGCTGCCCAATGCCTATGCCTACGCGCCGTCGGCGGCAGCGGCGTTTCTGGCGGGAACGGCCACGAAAGTTGCGGTCTATCTTCTTATCCGCATCTATTTTTCAATCTATGGAGTGGCCTTCGGGATTGACGTCCTGCCGGTCTACATGGTGGTGCTGTTGCTGTCGCTGGCGGCCATGTTGATCGCCTCGTTCAGCGCCATCTTCGAGGCAAATGCCAAGCGCATGCTGGCCTACTCGTCGGTGGCGCAGATCGGCTACATTACTCTTGGCATCGCGCTGGCCAACGTCAGTGGATTGACCGGCGGGCTGGTGCATATGTTCAACCACGCGATGATCAAGACCACTTTGTTTATGGCGCTTGGCGCCGTCTTCTACCGGATCGGGTCGGTGCAGGTTGCCGATATGGCCGGCATCGGCCGGCGCATGCCCGTCACCATGGCGGCCTTCACTGTCGCGGGGCTTGGCCTGATTGGCATCCCCGGCACGGCAGGATTCATTTCCAAGTGGTATCTGGTGATAGGCGCGATCGAGAGAGGCTACTGGCCAGTTGTCGCCCTCGTCGTTGCAAGTTCGCTGCTCGCCGTCATATATGTCGGGCGGGTCGTGGAATCTGCCTATTTCCGCGAGCCCTCGAAAACAGTGCGGGACGCAACTGACCCACCCGCCCTGATGCTTGTTCCCATTGCCGTACTGGCCGCACTTAGCGTCTATTTCGGCCTCGACACGCGCCTCAGTGCGGGGCTCGCCCGGGGCGCCGCCGAGATGCTGCTCGGAGGGATGAGGTAGTGCTGAGCGCCGATCCAGTGAATCTCGTTGCCGCCGCGTTGCTGGTGCCGCTCGGTGCAGCGGCGCTCATCCCGCTCGGCCACAAGTACCCGAACCTGCGCGAGGCGGTCACCATTGTGGCCGCAGTAGTGCTGGCGCTCGTCGTCTGGTCACTTTTGCCTTCGATCCTGGCTGGCGCGACGCCACGCCTTACCGTCACCGAAGTGCTGCCTGGCATGAGGCTGGCCCTCGCGGTGGAACCTCTCGGCATGCTCTTTGCCCTGGTCGCGGGATCGCTATGGCTGGTGAATGCGGTCTATTCCATCGGCTATATGCGCGCCAATGATGAGCCTCGTCAGACGACATTTTACATGTGCTTTGCCGTCGCGATTTCGGCCACTATGGGGATAGCCTTTGCGGAGAACCTCTTCACCCTTTTCCTGTTCTACGAACTCCTCACGCTCAGCACCTATCCGCTGGTGACCCATAAGGCCACTGCCGAAGCGATGCGGGCGGGCCGGGTCTACTTAGGCCTGCTTATTGGCACTTCCATGGTCTTGCTGCTGCCCGCCATAATTATTACGAGCGTCGTAGCCGGGACGCTCGACTTTACGGCTGGCGGAATTCTAAGCGGAAAATTGGGCGCTGCCGGGCTGGGCCTGTTGCTTGCGTTGTTCATTTTTGGAATTGGCAAGGCGGCGCTCATGCCATTCCATTTCTGGCTTCCAGCGGCCATGGTGGCGCCGACGCCGGTGAGCGCCTTGCTGCATGCGGTGGCAGTCGTCAAGGCGGGCGTATTCACCGTGCTCAAGGTAATCGTCTATATCTTTGGCGTCGATACGCTGGCGCAGGCGGGCTCGGGCGCCTGGCTGGCCTGGGCCGCAGGCGCCACCATCATCCTCGCGTCGATTGCCGCCTTGCGGCAGGACAACCTGAAGAAGCGCTTGGCCTATTCGACGGTGTCGCAACTATCCTATGTCGTGCTCGCATCGGCGCTCTTTACGCCAATTGCCGTTGTTGGCGCGGCGATGCATATCGCCGCCCATGCGGTGTCCAAGATCACGCTGTTCTTCGCGGCGGGCGCCATCTACACTGCGGCGCACAAGTCGGAAATCAGCCAGCTCGATGGAATTGGAATCAAGATGCCGTGGACCATGGGCGCATTTGCCATTGGGGCGCTCGCCATGATCGGAGTGCCCCCGACTGCCGGTTTCCTCGGCAAGTGGTACATCCTGCAAGGCGCAATGCAAAGTACCAATTGGCTGGCGGTCGGCGTCGTGGTGGTGAGCACAGTGCTCAATGCCGCGTATTTTCTGCCGATCATTTTCAGGGCGTTTTTAAAAATGCCGGCAGCAAAAAGCCCCGCCTGGGTTGCGGCGCATCCCGAAGAACGTGCCGATCATGGAGAGGCGCCTTTGCCCATGGTGCTCGCGCTGCTGGCAACCGCTCTAGCAACTGTTTTAATGTTCTTCCGCCCGGACGTACCGCTGGCTTTGGCGAAGTTGATGATTGGAGGATGAGCTATGTCTGAGCAGAACGGCCACTGGCTCGTAAGCGCATCGACCATCAGACTGTTATGGATCGCGTTCTCCATTGTGCTCGCCGTGCTTGTCGCGCTTGATGCTTTTCTGGTGCCACATCCATATTTCGGACTGGACGGGACATTTGGCTTCAGCGCTTGGTATGGCTTCATCAGTTGCGTGGTTCTGGTGGTCCTCGCCAAGGTGCTCGGCATGCTGTTCAAGCGTCCGGATGATTATTATGGGGATTGATTTTGCGATGCCCCCAGCTTTGGCGCTCATCTTTGCGGGCCTCCTTCTGCCGTTTCTCCGCGCTGAAGCACGCGCGGCATTGCTGTTGCTGGCGCCTGCCCTCGCGTTATGGCTTGTCTGGCTGGTGCCGGACGGCGTAGCGCTGAGCCTGCCCTTCCTTGGGCATGAACTCGCCGTCGTCAACGGCAGCAAGCTCTCACGTCTTTTCGGAACGGCGTTCGCTATTATGGCCTTGGCGGGCGGCCTGTTCTCGCTCAACCAGAAAAACCTCCTCGAACTCGCCGCCGCATATGTCTATGCCGGAAGCGCGCTTGGCGTCGTCTTCGCCGGAGACCTGATCACCCTCTTTGTCTTCTGGGAATTGATGGCGATCGCGTCGACGCTGGTGCTTTGGTCCAACGGCAGCAAGGCAAGGGCCGCCGGGCTTCGCTACGCCATCATGCACCTCTTGGGTGGTGTCATTCTGATGGCCGGCATTGCGGGAGAGGCCGCGATGACGGGAAGTATCGCGTTCCATGCCATGGACCTCAGCACCATACCGCCGCAGTTCATTCTTGCGGGTTTCCTGATCAATGCTGCCGCAACGCCGCTGTCCGCCTGGCTTCCGGACGCGTATCCCCAAGCTTCGTGGTCCGGCATGGTGTTCCTCTCGGCCTTCACCACCAAGACCGCCATATATGTGATGATGGTCGGTTTCGCCGGCGCCGAAATCCTGGTCTGGCTGGGTCTGGCCATGATGTTCTACGGCATCATCTATGCCATCCTCGAAAATGACATGCGCCGCATCCTCGCCTACTCAATCGTGAATCAGGTCGGCTTCATGGTGACGGGCATCGGCATCGGCACCGAAATGGCGCTGAACGGGGCTGCCGCGCATGCTTTCACGCATATCATTTACAAAGCCCTGTTGCTGATGTCGGCAGGCTCGGTGCTCTACATGACGGCCAAAAGCAAGTGCACCGATCTCGGCGGATTGTTCCGCACCATGCCGGTCACCACAATTTGCGGCATTGTTGGCGCACTGTCGATTTCGTCATTTCCCTTCACCTCGGGATTTGTGTCGAAGTCAATGATCCTCGAGGGCGCGGCCGACGAGCATCTGGCCGTCGTCTGGTACCTGCTGATGGCGGCATCGGCCGGCGTGTTCCTTCATGCAGGCATAAAATTCCCATGGTTCGTATTCTTTCAGAAGGACTCTGGGTTGCGTCCCGCCGATCCGCCGTGGAACATGCAGGCAGGCATGATCATTGCTGCGTTGCTGTGCATCGGCATCGGTGTGTTGCCCGCACCACTCTACGCCATACTGCCCTATGCGACGTCCTACGTTCCATACACGCTGAATCATGTAATGTCGCAGCTTCAGTTGCTGCTGTTCTCCGGCCTCGCATTCTTCCTTATGCTTGGCTGGCTCAAGCGTACGCTGACTATTACCCTCGATACGGACTGGCTCTGGCGCAAGCCCGGATCAATCGCCAGCCTGTGGCTCATCGACTGCTTCGACAGCGGATGGACATGGCTGGTCAAGGCTCTCGGTTCTTCGGTCCAGTCGACGGTCGCCAACCTGAGGAGAAGCCACGGGCCGCTCGGCCTGTTTGGCCGCACTTGGCCCACTGGAACTATGGCCTTCTGGACGACTGTGATGTTGGCTGCATTCCTCATTCTGGGTATGTTGTTCCATGCCGATATTTGAATGCGCGGTAGGTTTTTTATTTCCTGAACGCGACGCATTGGTCCCCTCTGAACGTGAATCAGCGCCTCACAAGGGAGCTTTTTTTAATGAATGATCCAAGCAGAGATTGCGAAATGCCATCGCAGCTAACGGATGCTGCAGTCGTGACGTATCGCCCGCCCAGCTGTACCGCTGCGATGCTTATCTGCGAATCCCCAGCAGATTGTCCGTCGTGAACGCTTCGGCCAGCTGGGCTTCCGTCATCACGCCCTCGCTCAGGGCAACCTCGCGGATCGTGCGCCGGGTCTTCAGGGCGATTTTCGCCACCCGCGCCGCTTCGTCGTAACCGATATAGGGGTTGAGCGCCGTCACCGTGATGAGTGACCCCTCCAGTAATTCGCGGCAGCGCTCTTCATCGGCCTCGATGCCGAGCACGCATTTCTCGCGCAAGGTCACCATGCCACGCATCAGCATCCGCATGGACTGCAAAATGTTGAACACGATCACCGGCTCCATGGCATTGAGCTGCAGTTGGCCGGCCTCCGCCGCAAGCGTCACCGTAAGGTCGTTGCCAATCACCTGGTAGGCGATCTGGTTGACGACTTCCGGCACCACCGGGTTGACCTTGCCCGGCATGATGGAGGAGCCGGCCTGCACCGGGGGCAGGCGGATTTCGCCAAAGCCCGCCCGCGGCCCGCTGTTCAGAAGCCGCAAGTCATTGCAGATTTTGGAAAGCTTCACGGCAATGCGTTTCAGCACGCCGGAGAAGGTGACAAAGGCGCCCATGTCGGACGTGGCCTCGATGAGATCGCCGGCCGTGATGAGGTCTACGCCCGACACTTTGGAGAGATGACCAATCACCGTGGCCGGATAATGCCCTGGCGTATTGATCCCCGTGCCGATTGCCGTGCCGCCAAGATTGACCTCGCGCAGGAGATTGGAAAATTCCTTCAACCGGTCAATATCCTCGCCAACCGTAACAGCAAAGGCGCGGAACTCGGACCCCAGCCGCATTGGCACCGCATCCATCAACTGGGTGCGGCCAACCTTGATGATATGGTCAAACTCCGCGGCTTTCTCAAGAAACGCCGCCTTCAGCGCAATCTGGCTGTCGAGCAGCGATGGACAATCGCGCAAAATGGTGAGGCGCACCGCCGTGGGATAAACGTCATTGGTGGATTGCGAGAGATTGACGTGGTCATTGGGGTTGATGCTAGCATAGTCGCCGCGCGGCTTTCCGCTATGGCGCAGCGCCATGTTGGCGATGACTTCATTGGCGTTCATGTTGGTGGAGGTGCCCGCACCCCCCTGTAGCATGTCGACCACGAAGAATTCGTGACCCTCGCCCGCAATGATTTGATCGCAGGCTGCCATGATGGCATCGGCGATTTTGGGGCTCAGCGCCCCGAGCTCAAGATTGGCAAGGGCGCTTGCCTTCTTCACCATGGCGAGTGATTGCACCAGTTCCGGATAGTGATTGAGCAAAATCCCGGTGATCGGAAAATTCCCAGCGGCCCGCGCCGTATGGATGCCATAATCGGCCGTATCAGATATTTTCATTTCGCCGAGGGAATCTTTTTCGATGCGGAAGGAGGCCATGATTTGAAACTTTCTGGTTTGAAGAGCCTATCCATAGGCCTTGCAAAAAAATTAAGCAAAGTTGATAATTCGCCCGGTTTGAAAGGCTTTTTGTGTGACAATTGAATTGAGGCCCGATGGCCGCCAATCGGAAACGGCCCTTGCCGTGCAGCGCGGCGTGGGCCGCCTGATGCGCAGCCTCGGCTTTGCGATTCTCAATGAATTCACCCTTGCAACGGGGCGCCGCGCCGATGTGATTGCTTTGGGCGATAGCGGCGCCATCTGGATCATTGAAATCAAATCCTCGCTCGAGGATTTCCGCGTTGACCAGAAATGGCCGGAGTACCGCGAGTTCTGCGATAGGTTTTTCTTCGCCATTCCGCAAACCCTTGATCCCGAGATCATTCCCTATGAGGCGGGCCTCATCGTGGCGGACAACTGGGGTGCTGAAATTTTGCGCCAGTCCGGCGAAACCACGCTTCACGCCTCAAGGCGCAAGGCCGTGACCCTGGCCTTCGCGCGTGTCTCCAGCCAGCGTCTGCACAGTCTTTACGATCCGTGATTATTTAGGGGCGCGTTTTGCCAGGATGCGCTGCAGGGTGCGGCGGTGCATGTTGAGGCGGCGCGCCGTTTCCGAAACATTGCGGCTGCAGAGTTCATAGACGCGCTGAATGTGTTCCCAGCGCACCCGGTCGGCCGACATGGGATTTTCCGGCAGTGCCGAGCGGCTGTCCTTGTCGGAAATAAGCGCCCCATAAACCGCATCAGCATCCGCTGGCTTGGCCAGATAATCAATGGCCCCGAGTTTCACGGCCGTCACCGCCGTGGCGATATTGCCATAGCCCGTGAGCACCACAACCCGGGCCTCCGGCCTGCTCGCATGCAGGGCCTCAATCACGTCAAGCCCGTTGCCGTCACCCAGGCGCAGGTCGACCACCGCATAGCCCGGTGCGGATTTCTTCACCTGCTGAATGCCCTCGGCCACCGACTCGGCCATCCGCACGTCAAAGCCGCGCGTTTCCATGGCCCGCGCCAGCCGGGTCAAAAAGGGTCTGTCGTCATCAACAAGCAAGAGCGTCTTGTCGGCAGGGAGATTGATGTCAGTCATGACGGTCCTCTTATTGACACCCTTATACGAGTCAAGAGCCCCCTTGGACACCTCCTTATGGAGGGCCCAAATCCACCATATTCCGGGGCCAGCTCAATTGGATAACGGCACCATGTTCGGGAAGCGGGCGGTTGGCCAGCGAAACCGTGGCGCCTGAACGTTCCAAAAGGGTCTTGGCGATAAAAAAGCCCAGTCCCATGCCTTCGTGGCGTCCCTTTTCACTCTCCTGGTCCACGCCATAGCCCGGCCGCGTGGTCACAAAGGGATCGCCGAGACGGTCAAAAATGGCCTGGTCAAAGCCTAGCCCATCATCTGAAATGAGCAGCGATACTCTCGCCTGGGACCATTGGGCAACGATGCTGACCTTCGTCTCGGCAAAATCCACGGCATTCTCCAGAAGATTTCCCAGGCCATAGGCGATGGCCGGATTCCGCCGGAACACCGGTTCGGGCGTGTGCGCCGCCGTCCCATCCCCGGCAACCGTGATATCAATGGTGACATCCGGCCCGCGGATGGGCGCCACCAAATCTTCGATCATGACCGAGAGTTTGACCCGCGCATACATGTCGTCGGCCTGCGTATCCCGATTGGCGAGCCGCGACAGGATTTCCCGGCACCGCCCGGTCTGGCTGATAAGCAGGTCGATATCATCCGTATGCGGACCTTTTTCCGGCAGCTCCCGTTTCAGCTCCTTGGCTACGAGCGCAATGGTCGCAAGCGGCGTGCCCAGTTCATGGGCCGCTGCGGCGGCCAGCCCGTCAAGCGCTGAAAACCTTTGCTCGCGCGCCAGCACGACTTCGGCGGCGGTCAGGGCCGATGACATCTGCCGGGCTTCTTCCGCAATGCGCCGCGCGTAAATCGATGAAAACACCACGCCGCACATGATGGCCGCCCACATGCCGCCGATGTAGGCCTTGGGCAGAACCAGCGGTGCCGCGGTGTTCCAAGGGAGCGGCAGGTGGAAAAACGCCAGAAAGCTGGCGCACAGGAAGGCGATCGTGCTGAGCCATAGCGTCCACTTCAGCGGAAGCGACGTGGCCGATACGGTGACCGGCACCAGAAACAGGAACGCGAAAGGATTTTCCAATCCGCCCGTGAGATAGAGCAGCAGCGCCAGTTGAATGACATCATAGCCCAGAAGCAGGCCGGCCTGGGTTGGCGCAAGCCTTAAACTCGAACGCCAGCGCAGGGTGAGAAAAATATTGAGCCAGGCGCTCAGCGCAATGACGCCGAGGCAAGCTCCCAGCGGCAGCGGAAAATCCAGAATGAAATGAACGCCCAATACGGCCAGCGACTGGCCGAAAACCGCAAGCCAGCGCAGCCGCACCAGGGTTCTCAGCCGGAGAAGCCCCGCCGTCGAGTTGAAGGTTTCCGGTCCCTCCGGGGAGGCCGCAAGAATTGACATTTAGCCCATGCCTTAAGATTTACTCTGCCGTGACTTTAGGATAAAGCCTCGCAAATGCCAAAACCGCATTACGCGCCTTCGCGCTTTCAACTCATCTTTGCAACTCTGGCGCTGTTTGCTGCGCTCCTCGTTGCAGGCACGGCCTATTATTTTTCGGGTCAAATTCAAACGGCGACAAGCACCGGAACGGCCCTCGTTGGCGGCCCCTTCACGCTAACCGACCAAGACGGGCGCAAGGTGACCGACAAGGATTTTTTGGGCAAATACATGCTGGTGTTTTTCGGTTATACCTATTGCCCTGATCTCTGCCCCACCGAATTGCAGGTGATGTCAGCGGCCCTGGATAGTTTGGGCGCCAAGGCCGACGCGATACAGCCGGTCTTCATCAGCTTCGATCCGGAACACGACACGCCGGAAGTGTTGAAGCAGTATGTGTCAAACTTCCATCCCCGCCTCGTGGGCCTGACCGGCACAGCGGAGGAGGTGGCCGTTGCCGCCAAGGCCTACCGGGTCTATTACAGCAAGGTTGCGAACAGTTCGGCACCCGACACCTATCTCATGGATCATTCCACCATCACCTACCTGATGGATCCCCAGGGCAAGTTCCTCAAGCATTTCAGCTATTCGACCGATTCGGCCGCCCTGGCGAAGGCCCTTGAAGAGGCCCTGGCGCCTTAATTCACTGTAATACTAGCATAATGGACGGTTGCAGGATTCCTAAGGAGTTGTTAGGTTGCGTTGCAGCATGATGCGATCACGCGCTCCTGAAGGGACATTTTCCGAATGCTCTATAATCTCTACGAGATGAACCACGCAGCCCTCGTGCCGTGGCGTGCGGCGGCGGATATGAGCCTGAATTTCTGGCAGAACCCGGTCAACCCATGGAGCTCCTCCAGCACCGCCCGTGCGGTAAGTGCCTCGCTCGAACTTTTTGAGCGTGCCACCCGCCGGTTTGCCAAACCATCTTTTGAACTGAAGGAAACAACCGTGGGCGGCGTCACCGTCGGCGTCAGCGAACTAATTCTTCTGCACAAGCCCTTCGTATCGCTGTTGCATTTCAGCAAGGTCTGGCCGGAAAAGATCAAGGTAAAGTCCCAGCCGAAGCTGCTGGTCGTGGCCCCCATGTCCGGCCACTATGCCACGCTGCTGCGCGGCACCGTTGAGGCCCTGCTGCCGCACTTCGATGTTTACATCACCGACTGGACCGATGCCCGCACCGTTCCCCTGTCGATGGGAAAATTCGATCTCGAGGATTATGTCGACCACGTCATCGAAATGCTCCAGGTCCTTGGCGGCAACGTCAATGTCATGGCCGTGTGCCAGCCTTCGGTTCCGGTCATGGCCGCCGTGGCGCTGATGAATGCCAGCGGTGACAAAAACACGCCAAAAAGCATGATCCTCACGGGCGGCCCTATTGATACGCGCCGCAACCCCACCGCCGTCAACAAATTGGCGCAGGAAAAGGGCTCCGACTGGTTCCGCAAGAATGTGATCATGAAAGTGCCGTTCCCTCATGCGGGCTTCATGCGCGACGTTTATCCCGGCTTCCTGCAGCTCACCGGTTTCATGACCATGAACCTTGACCGCCACATGGATGCCCACCGCCAGCTCTTCTGGCACCTCGTTGAGGGCGATGAGGAGAGCGCCGAAAAACACCAGGATTTCTACGACGAATACATGTCGGTCATGGATCTGACGGCGGAATTCTATTTGCAGACTGTGGACCGTGTCTTCGTCAATCACGATCTTCCGAATGGCTCCTACATGCATCGCGGAACTTTGGTTGATCCGTCAAAGATCACCAAGACAGCCCTTCTGACGGTTGAAGGCGAACGGGATGACATCTCCGGAGTCGGCCAGACTGAGGCCGCCCATGATTTGTGTTCAAACCTGCCGCAGGAAAAGAAACGCCATCACCTGCAGCTCGGCGTCGGCCACTATGGCGTGTTCAGCGGCTCGCGCTTCCGCAAGGATGTTGTGCCCATGATCGTGGATTTTGTGAACGCCAGCGCCTGATGGCCGGCCTGCTTCGCAAATTTGTGAAAGCATGGTCAGAAGTTCCGGTCGAACCTTACTCCATTGTGATTGATGACCGGCCTGTCATCGTAAATTTTCGCCGCAACAGCAGGGCCAAGCGCATTATTATCCGCTTGACGCGCGACGCCACCGGTGTCGCCGTGACAATTCCGAAAAACATGAACGCGTCACGGGCCCAGGCCTTTGTGGAGAAATCGGTTCCATGGATTTCAAAACATCTCAAGCAGTGCGCCCCGAAAACAGTTCTGGGCCCCGGGTCCGTTATTCCACTGCGCGGCATTCCCCATGAGGTGCACGCCACCACGGCGCGCCGGGGCCTCATCACCCTTGATCCCGGAGCCCGCCGCATTCTTGTGCCCGGCGATCCCCGCCATTTGAGCCGCCGCCTGCAGGATTGGCTCAAGGCCCAGGCCAAGGCCGATCTCACCGAAGCCTCAGCCCGCTATGCAAAATCCATGGCCGTCGATTTCAAGCGGATTTCTGTCCGTGACCAGAAAAGCCGCTGGGGCTCCTGCTCCGCAGCGGGCGACCTCTCCTACAATTGGCGTTTGATCTTGGCTCCAAGCCATATCCTGGATTATGTCGCCGCCCATGAAGTGGCCCATCGCCAGCACATGAATCACGGGCCAAGGTTCTGGCGCCTCGTCCTGACCCATTGCCCGCATGCCTCAACCGCCAAGCATTGGTTCAAATCCAATGGCGCGGAGCTGCATCGCTTCACAGTAAGTCAGTAAATCGAATTATTTTCATTCTTGGACTGGCGCTTTCTCCGTTTTTCCGCCCGCGACTCATTGCTGCTGCCGAAAATGCGCTCAAAAAATCCCCTCTTGCGCCTGGGGGTCTCAAACTCCTCATCGCTGCCATAGTCCATGCTTTCATCCTGGGAAACCAGATAGGGGTCGGTGGCTTCCGGTTGTTCTTCTATATATCCGGGCAGCGGCGCTGGCGACAGGTTGGCATGCGCCACTTCCATCACGTCCTTCCAGATTGCAGCTGGCACCGATCCGCCCGTCACGGTTTTGGTGGGTGAATTGTCATCATTGCCAAGCCAGACACCGGCCACAAGATAGCTTGAATAGCCGACAAACCACGCATCGCGGTAATCCTGGCTGGTACCGGTTTTGCCCGCGATATCGAAATCTGGAATTTGCGCCTTCTTGGCCGTGCCCTGGGTGACCACGGCCCGCATCATGGAGTTCATCGAGCCCAGGTCGCGGTTTGACATGGCCTGGCCGAGGCCGTCACCGCTGCGCTCGTAAATCACCTGGCCATCGCGCGTCACGATGCGGCGCACCGAAAAGGGCACAATGCTATAGCCGCCATTGGCAAAGGGCGTGAAGGCCGAAGTCAATTCCAGAAGTGTGACTTCCGACGTTCCCAGCGCAATCGAAGCGTCATTGCCGAGATGCGAGGTGATGCCAAGGCGGTGCGCTACCGCGACGACATTCTTGGGTCCCACATTATTGGCCAGTTGGGCCGCAACAGAGTTGAGCGAATTCGCCATCGCCGTCCGCAGCGTTACCCGGCCCAGGTATTTGTTGTTATAATTTTCCGGCTGCCAGCTGCCAATGCGAATGGGTTGGTCAACGGCCACCGACTCCGGCGTGTAACCCCGTTCCATCGCCGCCAAATAGACGAAGGGCTTGAAGGTCGAACCTGGCTGGCGCATGGCCTTGGTGGCGCGGTTGTACTGGCTGCGCTTGTAGGACTTGCCGCCGACCATGGCCTTGACCGCGCCGAAGGTGTCCATCACCACCATGGCCCCTTGCGTAACTTTAAGCTTTGTGCCGATCTCATTCAAATGCTTGCGCAGCGACCTTTCGGCGAGGAGTTGAAGCTGTGGATTGATGGTGGTTTCAACGATGATGGACTGGCCGTAATTTTTGACCAGCAGGGGCAGCTGTTCATTGACCCAGTCCACCACATACTGCGTAGCCGGAACATAATCCGACGCCACAACAGTCGCCGGTGCATTGATGGCCTGGTCCGCTTCGCCCTGGCTGATGAAGTCCGCATCGACCATCGCGTCGAGCACCAGGTTGGTGCGGGCCGCCGCCGCTTCGGGGTGCGCGATCGGATTGTAATTTGATGGCGCCTTGAGCACCCCGGCCAGCGTTGCCGCCTCGGTCAGGTTAAGATCGGTGGCGGATTTGTGGTAAAATACCTGCGCCGCCTTTTCAATGCCCGTGGCCCCCGATCCATAATAGACGCGGTTGAGATAGAGCTGGAGAATATCATCCTTTGAAAATTTTGTTTCAAGCCAAAGGGCCAAAACCAGTTCCTGCGCCTTGCGGCTGTAGGTGCGCTCCGGTTTGAGAAAAAGATTTTTGGCAAGCTGCTGTGTAATGGTTGAACCACCCTGCACCACGCGGCCCGCCGTGAAATTCTCGTAGGCCGCCCGCATGAGGCTCACCGGATCAACCCCGAAATGCGAACGGAAGCGATGGTCTTCGATGGCGATCAGCGCATTAGGCACATAGTCCGGAAGTTCCGATACGCGCACCTGGTCGCCGAAAAACGCGCCCTGTTCCGAAAGCACCGTGCCGTCTTCCGCCAGCAGCAAGATGCCGGGCTGCAATTCGGGTATCTGCAGAAGCCCCTTCTGGCTCAGCGAGAACCAGACATAGCCAAACATCGCCGCAAGGGCGATCGAGCCGAGGACTGCGGATTTGAAAGCAAAGGAAAATATCCAGCCGAGGAAAGAGCGCCGCCGCCTTGGCCGCTGCTCTGAATCTTTTGCGCCGCGGCGTTTCTTGCGGTCAAAGAGCTGGGGCTCCCGCCGTTCACTGGGGGAGTGCCTTTTTCTGCCACCGAATAGTCCCATCGTCGTCCCTTGGCCCAATAGGCTCTATGCCTTTGATGGGGCTTATCATTTAACCCTTGGTTAAGGCCAAACTCGGCGCAAAACATGGTCCAATAATGACGGAGCCGGGATTACATCACCGCGCCGACCTGCCAGGGCACATACTCGTTGTCGCCATAGCCCAGCTCTTCGGACTTCGTCTTTTCGCCGGAGGCGACTTTCAGGACCTTGTTGAAGATCTCCTGGCCCTTGTCGGCAATCGAAACCCCTTCGACCACATCGCCGCAATTGATGTCCATGTCCTCGATCATGCGGTTGTAAACATCGGTATTTGTTGCGAGTTTTATGGAGGGAACCGGCTTGCAGCCATAGGCAGAGCCGCGCCCCGTGGTAAAGCACAGCATGTTGGCCCCGCCCGCCACCTGGCCCGTGGCGGACACCGGATCATAGCCCGGCGTGTCCATGAACACGAAGCCCTTGGCGGTCACCTGTTCGGCGTAGCGGTAGACTTCCCGCAGCGTCGTTGTGCCCCCCTTGGCGGCGGCGCCCAGGGATTTTTCGAGAATGGTGGAAAGCCCGCCAAGCTTGTTGCCGGGGGAGGGATTATTGTTCATTTCCATGAGGTTGCGCTTGGTATAGTCCTCCCACCAATGGATCACATCGACGAGCTTTTCACCCACTTCGCGCGAGGCGGCGCGGCGCGTGAGAAGATGCTCCGCCCCGTAGATTTCCGGTGTTTCGGAGAGGATGGCCGTGCCGCCCTGGCGGACCAGCAGGTCGACTGCCGCGCCCAGCGACGGATTTGCGGTAATTCCGGAATAGCCATCCGAGCCGCCGCATTGAAGGGCCAGGATGATTTCCGAGGCATGGCATTTCTCGCGCTTCACATTGTTGACGTAAGGCAGCATGGCCTTGACCGCTTCGACCCCGGCGGCAACCGTCTTGCGGGTTCCGCCCGTTTCCTGGATGGTCATCGTGCGGAAGGTGTTTCCTTCTTTGATTCCATAGGCTTCCTTGAAGCGAGGGATCTGGAATCCCTCGCAGCCCAGACCCACCATCATGACGCCGCCCATGTTCGGATTGGTGGCATAGCCCCAGGAGGTGCGCTTAAGCACATCGAAGATGGCGCCCCGGAAATCAATGACGCAGCCATTGTCCATCTTGAGGGCGACAACACCGTCGATGTTTTTGTAGTCCTTGAGGATTCCGGAGCGGTTGAGCTCTTCGGCGATGAATTTGGCAACCGTGGCCGAGCAGTTCACGCTCGTCATGATGCCGATGTAATTACGCGTCCCCACCTTGCCGTTGGCGCGCCTGAAACCTTGAAATGTTTCCTGTTTCTCAAGCGGCAGGATGTCGGTTTGGATTGCCCCCTGGGTAAAGGCATAGTCATGGGACAACTCGCCCATGCCGATATTATGCTCATGAATCCATGCGCCCGCCGGAATATCGGCCTTGGCAAAGCCTATGATTTGCCCGAATTTCCTGACCGGAGCGCCTGCCTTGATGGTGGCTGCTGCCATCTTGTGGCCCTTGCCGATACGCTCGGAAGCAATGATATCCTCGGACGTCAGGGCTCCTTTTTCCACCGTGGTGATCGCCACAACGACGTTATCAACAGCATTGAGACGCAACATGTGCTGCTTCTGTGATGGTTTATCGAGCATTTTGATGACCTCTGGGATGCAATTTCACATAGAACTTGCGTTGTCTATTATTCATACTAACATGTTAGTATGAATAATACAGCGGTGAGTTTTGACATACCTACCCCGCCCCGGAAGGGCACCCGTGGCGGTGCCGGCGACCATGTTTATCTGGTGTTGCGCGAGGCGATTGTGTCCCTGGAGCTCAAACCTGGCCAGAGTCTGGACAAGCAGGTCTTCGTCGAGCGCTTTGGCGTATCCCGCGCCCCCATCTATGATGCCTTCACTAGGCTTCAGGCCGAGGCCCTGGTTGACGTTGTGCCCCAGCGTGGAACGACGGTCAGCCTGATCAAGATTTCCGATGCCCGGGAGAACATGTTTTTGCGCCGGGCCATCGAAGTGGAAGCGGTGCGGGCAGTGACCCGCAATATCTCTAGCAATCATATCGAGGCCCTGAAACAAAACCTGCGTTATCAGTCGGCCGCCGTGGCCTCGGGAGACAAGGCCGGCTTTCACCGCTTTGACCTGGAATTTCATGCCGTGCTGTTTGAGGCCCTGGGTTTTGAGCGTGTGAAAGCTTTTGCGGAAACGGCCAGGCTTGGCCTCGACCGGGTGCGCCGCCTGCTCAATTCGCGGCGCCGGCAGGAATTCACCCTGCAGGAGCATCAGGCCATTCTCGATGAAATCCAGCAGCGCAATGTCAACGCCGCTGCCAATGCCATGGGCGCCCACCTTGATGCGGTGATGAAGGAGCTTGAAACTTTCGCTGCGGCAAATCCCGAACTTTTCGCCGACCTCCAGACCAAGCCAGACGGACAACTATGAAAAAGAATATATTCAAGGCGCCATCCGGGGCCCCCATTTCGCTCACCGAAATGGGCATGGGCACCGCCCCCCTCGGCAATCTCTATCGCGCCATTTCCGAAAAGGATGCGCAGGATACCCTTGCGGCCGCCTGGAAGGCCGGCATCCGCTATTTTGATACGGCCCCGTTTTATGGCCTTGGCATTGCGGAAAACCGCCTCAATCCGTTTTTCCGCGGCCACAAGCGCAGCGACTATGTGGTTTCAACCAAGGTAGGACGCCTGCTCGAGCTTTGCAAACCCGGCGAACGCGCCGGCATCGGAAAATTTTTCGACACGCCATCGCGCAAGGAAGTTTTTGATTATACCTACGACGGGATCATGCGCTCGTTGGACTTGTCGCTTGAGCGTCTTGGCCTTGACCAGGTCGATATTCTATACGTCCATGATGTCGATGTCTTCACCCACGGCTCTGAAGCAATCCGCGATGTCCATGTGAAAACCCTGATGGGCAGCGGCCACAAGGCATTGCAGAAGCTGCGCGATGAGAAAGTCATCAAGGCATTTGGTGCTGGCATAAATGAGTGGCAGGTATGTGAAATCCTGCTGGCGCAGGGCGACTTCGATATTTTCCTGCTTGCCGGCCGCTACACCTTGCTGGAGCAGGAGGCGCTGAATTCATTTCTGCCGCTTTGCGAAAAACGCGGCATCGGCATTGTCCTTGGCGGACCCTACAACTCCGGCATTCTTGCCACCGGCGCAAAGCCCGGAGCTCTTTACAACTATGATCCCGCGCCGAAAGCGATTCTGGACCGCGTACGCAGGATCGAAGCCGTCTGCAAGGCGCATAAGGTAAAATTGCCTGAGGCTGCGCTGCGCTTTCCGGTAAAACATCCTTCGGTCGTCTCGGTTATTCCCGGCATGGTGAATCCGAAACAGGTGGCGCTCAATGTGAAAACCTTGGGGGCCAAGATTCCAAAAGCCTTCTGGAAAGGCCTGAAGGCCCAGGGCCTGCTCCATGCGGAGGCACCCGTATGATGAACGAAATCTGCTTTACCAGCAAAACTGAACGGAAGGAGGAAATCCAAGGCACGACTGCCTGCTTCTACGGAACTGCCTAATTTTTTATCATTCGGAACGATGCATTGACAGCCGTTCGAATTGAGATTTTAACAATTGGAAACGAGCCCAGAACGGGCCGTGAAAATGGGAGAGAACACAATGTCTTTTAGAAAAATGATGACGTGCATGCTGGCGGCAGGTGTTGCCGTTAGCGGGCTTACCGCGATTGCCGTTGCCGGCGAGTTCGACGGCGTGACAGTGAACATTCTGACGCGCCCTGGCTATGTGATTGCAGGCCGTCTTGCCGAACGTGGCAAGGAGTTTGAAGCGGCCACGGGCGGCAAAATTGTCGTGACTGAGGTTCCCTTTGCGGAAATCTTCCCGAAGATCCAGAACGACTGGTCAACCGGCACAAACTCCATCGACGTGGGCGTCTTTGCCGCGGGCTGGGGCGTGGAGCTTGACGCAGCCGGGCTCCTGGAGGACATGGACCCCTACGTCGCCAAGGATACGAAGCTCGATCTCGCCGACGTGGCGCCCTACTTCCGCGAATTCGGCCAGAAGGTTGGCGGCAAGACCAAGCTGCTGATGGTCGATGGCGACTTCCAAATGGTTTATTTCCGCAAGGACGTTCTGGAAAAAGCCGGTCTGCAGCCGCCCAAGACCTGGGAAGACTATCTTGATGTGGCCTCCAAGATCCACGGCCAGGACATGAACGGCGATGGTCAGGCTGACTACGGTTCTTGCATCTTCAAGAAGCGCAACGCCCAGTCTTACTTTGCTATCCAGACGGTCGCAGCCTCCTTCGTGCAAACCCAGGGCACGGCCCAGGGCTTCCACTTTGATGCCGCGACGATGAAGCCCGTGGTCAACAACGAAGCCTGGAAGAAAGCCTTCGAGCTCTACAAGGAAACCGGTAAGTATGGTCCGCCGGAAGAGCTCAACATGGACATCGGCGACACCCGCGCCATATTCAAGGCTGGCCGTTGCGGCCTGCTCATTGAGTGGGGCGATCCAGGCCCGCTGCAGCTTGATCCCGATGCCACCGCCGTGAAAGGGCTGATCTTCGCCGTTGGCGCGGTTGGTTCGAAGGAAGTGCTGGACCGCGCCACGGGCAAGCTTGTGCCCGTGACGAAGGAAAATGCGCCTTTCTCTGTTGACGGCATCAACTATGCTCCGTTTGCAGCCTTCGGTGGCTGGGCCGGCGCTATCAACGCCAAGGCCGACCAGAAGAAGAAGGACGCGGCTTACGCTTTCCTGTCCTACATGAACCAGGCGGCCCAATCGAACGTCGACGTGACAATCGGCGCCACGGGCTACAACCCCTATCGCTTTTCGCAACTCGCGAGCACCGACCTGTGGGTGAAGGCCGGCATGCCGGCGGACCTGGCCGAGAACTATATGGGCGCCATCAACGGCGCTCTGAACAACCTCAACATGGCTTCCGACATGAAAATCCCGGGTGCGCAGAAGTACACCGGCGTTGTTCTTGATACCGAGCTTGCCCGCTATCTTGCTGGCGAAATTACGGTGGATGAAGCCCTGAAGAACATCGAAGCGGGCTGGGAAGAAGTGACCGAAGACTTCGGCCGCGACGAACAGATCAAGGCCCAAGCCTTGGCGCTCGGCACTGGCAACTAACGCCAGACTGATGTCGCTTAGTGACGCAATTGGCCGGCCGGGAATCTCCCCGGCTGGCAACTCTCCGGCGGAGAGCTGGGGTGAATGGTTTGACCGCCATTCACGTACATTTTTCATAGCGCCGGCCGTCACCCTTATCCTGATCTTCGCGATCTTCCCGACCTTTTATTCCATCGTCTTTGCTCTGAGCCGTGTAAGGTTTACAGCCGATGGCCTGCAGTTCCGCTTCGTCGGGTTCCAGAATTTCGCCAAGCAGTTCTTCGGCAACGACCAGGTGCATTTCCTTGGCAAGACCGATTCCATGGGAGCTTTCGGCACGGTGTTCCTTGTTGCCGTTACCGCCGCAGTTCTCTGGTGGCTCTACCGCTCTCTGGCGATCACAAGCTGGGTGGGCATGCTGGGCCGCATCGTCTCGGCCACGATGGCCATTTTCGTTGCCTGGGTCATGGCTGCCTCGCTGCTTTCCGGCAACACCATTGGCACGCTTCTCACAACTCTCTTTTATGTTTTCGTTGGCTGCGCCGTGCAATTCGCGATCGGAACCGGCCTTGCCTTCCTCTGTTCGCAGCCGATCCTGGGAAAGAACTTCTTCCGCGTGATCTTCTTCATTCCGCTGATGGTGACGCCGCTCGGCGTGGGCTACGCGATGAAGATGGTGGCCGACATCACCAAGGGCCCCTTCGAACCGCTGCTCAGGGGCTTTGGCATTGAGAACTGGGTATGGTCCGCCGACCCATGGGCGGCGCGCTTCGTCATGATGATATGCGATTCCTGGCAATGGATTCCTTTCATCTTCATCTGCATGCTGGCAGCGCTTGAAAACGTGCCGCGCGACCACGTGGAGGCAGCCGAGGTAGACGGCGCCTCAAGCATTCAGATTTTCCGGGAAATCACCTGGCCGCAGATCGTGCCGGTCGCGGTGACGGTGCTCCTGATCCGCATGATCGAGGCTTTCAAGATCGTGGACTTGCCGAACATCATGACGGGAGGCGGGCCTGGCTCCTCCACCGAATCCATGACGCTGCATTCCCTCTACATCTGGCGCTCCAATGACATCGGCACCTCGGCGGCGGTCGCCTATCTTCTGCTCATCCTCACGGTTGTGGTCTGCGCTTCCTTCTTCAACTATGTGGTGCTCGGGCAATTGCGGAAGGCGCGCGCATGAGCGGGCCATCGTTCAAGCTGGAAAAGGCCAACCGCAGTCTCATGGAGCGGCTGTTCGAGCCGCCGGCCGTCGGCAAGATGTCGCCGGTTGCCAATGTGGTGGCGTATTTTCTTCTCGCCGTCTGGTCGATCTTCGTGCTTTTTCCGCTTTACTGGGTGGTCATCACCTCCTTCAAGGATGCAGCCGCGGTAAACCAGGGGCCTTTCTACATTCCATTTGTGGACTTTCAGCCGAACCTGAATGCCTGGCGCGCCCAGTTCAACACCGACCCCTTCTGTGACCTGCCCTCGATACTCCGGCAGGTCGGCCTCCTGTTCCACAATACTTTTGCATTCATCGTGTCGCCCGTGGTGACACTCCAGCCGATGGAGCCCCAGATCTGCAAGATCTACCTGGCTTTCACAAATTCCATCGTGGTCAGCGTGGTGGCCACCATCGTCTGCGTTACCATCGGCTCCATGGCGGCCTACGCCCTTGCCCGGGTGCAGTACAAGCCCAAGTTCGGCAACATCATGATGTTCGTGGCCCTGACCGTGCTGGTCATTGCCGCAACGACCTATGCCGGCGTTCCATGGTGGGCATCCTGCGCCGTGGCCCTCGCCCTGTTCTTCTTCCTCGTTCGTGCCTTCGGCAAGCATTTCAAGCTCACCCTTGGCAATGGCGACATTCTTTTCTGGATCATTTCGCAGCGCATCCTTCCGCCCATCGTGGTGGTGATTCCGATCTATATAATGTTCCAGGCCGTAGGGCTGCTTGATACTCACCTGGCGCTTGTTGCCGCCTACGCAGTGGCCAACCTGCCCATCGTCGTCTGGCTGATGCACGACTTCTTCGCCAACCTGCCGATTGAACTTGAGGAGTCAGCACAGCTCGACGGGGCCACGAGGTTTGGAATTTTCTGGGATATCGTGCTGCCGCTCACGAGGCCAGGCCTCGCGGCAACAACGCTTCTCACGCTCATCCTGAGCTGGAACGAATACCTGTTCGCGGTTTTCCTCTCCACCTCCAAGGTGCAGACCATGCCCATCATGGTGGCGGCCAAGAACGCCGGAGAAAAGGGCGTCTTCTGGTGGGAAATGTGCGCAGTGATTGTGGTGATGATCGTCCCGGTCATCATCATGGCCATCATCCTGCAACGCTTCATTGCCAAGGGCGTGCTCCTTGGCGCAGTCAAAGGATAGAGAGAAGTCAAGATGGCAAGCGGCAAGGCCGGGGTTCCGGTTTCCTTCGACAAAATACAGAAATCCTTCGGCCCCGTGCGCGTGCTGGAGGAGCTGAATTTGCAGGTCGAGCCCGGCGAATTCCTGGTTCTCTTGGGCGCCTCGGGTTCCGGCAAAACAACGGCGCTGCGCATCCTCTGCGGCCTTGAGACCGCAACGGCGGGCCGCGTCCTGATCGGCGATAGGGATGTGTCCGATATCCTGCCGAAATACCGCGATATCTCCATGGTGTTCCAGTCCTATGCACTTTATCCGCATAAGACCGTGGCCGAAAACATCGGCTTCCCCTTGAAGGTGCGCAAGGTTCCTCAGGCCGAGCAGGAGGTGCAGATCCGCGACGCCGCGGCCCAGGTGCAGCTTGGCGAGTTGCTGCACCGCTACCCCCGCGAACTCTCGGGCGGCCAGAAGCAGCGCGTGGCGCTGGCCCGTGCCATTATCCGCCGCCCCTCGGTTTTTCTGATGGACGAGCCGCTCTCGAACCTTGATGCCAAGCTGCGCGGCCACATGCGCGCCGAGCTGAAGCATATGCAGGAAAGTTTCGGCATCACCACGATTTACGTGACCCACGACCAGATCGAGGCTATGACGCTGGCCCGCCGCGTTGCCATTCTCGAAAGGGGTGTGCTGCAGCAACTCGCAACGCCTGCCGAAATCTACAACAACCCGGCCAATCTCTTCGTGGCCCAGTTCATCGGCTCGCCGCCCATGAACGTGGTGCAGGGCGCCCTTGAGGGAAAGAATTTCGTGAACAATGGCGCCAAAATCCCAACCCCAGTGAACGGCAGGATTGCCAGGGCCGTATTGGGCGTACGGCCGGAGGACTGCAGCGTGGTGGCGCCTGAGAAGGGCGGGATCAAAGGCGAAATCTATGCCACCGAACTGATCGGCGACCACACGCTGGTGACCTTGAAGTCGGGAAGCGACATGCTCACGGTGAAAGCCCCCAAGGATTTCACCGCCAGGCTCGGCGAAAAGGCAGGCGTGGCGTTCAGCAGCGACCGCCTGTTTGTGTTCGATGAAAACAATGGGCTGCGGGTGCGCTGAAGCGCCCCGTCAGGGGGAATAACGCAATCTTTCAAAAGCTTGATACCAGGCGAGGAAGCAGGGAACACTCAAGTTCCGTTAATGAATGATGTAAATACATCAATAAATGCTTTTCGATACCGCAAATAAATGACTATAAAACATCATTTTTCTTGATCAAGCTCCGGCTTTTTGTTAGCGATGAGTCATCCACTTCAGGGGAATGACCATGCAGATAGACAGCGCCACCCGCTCCCAACTCCTTAGCCTCGGCCTCGGTTCATCCGATGGCATGTCCTGGAATGCCAGCACCCCTGAACTCTATGAATTCGCCATCATGCGGGGCGAAGCCCAGGTGGCCGAAGGCGGCAGCCTCGTGGTCACCACCGGCAGCCACACGGGCCGCAGCCCGCAGGACAAATTCATCGTCCGCGACGCGGCAACCGAAAACACCGTCTGGTGGGACAACAACCGGCCCATGACCCGGGCCCATTTCCAGGCCCTCAAGCAGGATTTCCTCGTCCACGCCAGAAACAGCAACCTGTTCATCCAGGATCTCATTGCCGGCGCCGACCCGCTCCATGAAATGCCAACCCGCGTCATCTGCGAAAATGCCTGGCATGCCCTGTTCATCCAGCATCTGCTGATCGCTCCTGAGAGCGGCAAGGCTTTCGCCCCCAGCCTCACCATCATTGACCTGCCGTCCTTCAAGGCCGACCCGCAGCGCCACGGCACCCGCGGGCAAACGGTGATTGCCTTTGATCTCACCAACGGCCTCGTGCTCGTCGGCGGCACGCAATATGCGGGCGAGATCAAGAAATCCGTCTTCACCGTTTTGAATTACCTGCTGCCCGAAAAAGGCGTGATGCCCATGCATTGCTCGGCCAACACGGGTGCTGCCAATGACACCACAATTTTTTTCGGCCTTTCTGGCACCGGCAAGACTACGCTTTCCGCCGATGCCGCGCGCACGCTGATCGGCGATGACGAACACGGCTGGTCGGAAAAGGGCGTCTTCAATTTCGAAGGCGGCTGCTATGCCAAGGTGATCAATCTTTCCGCCGAAGCCGAGCCCGAAATTTTCGCGGCAACGAAGCGCTGGGGCACCGTGCTTGAAAATGTCGTGATGGACCCGAAAACCCGCAAGCTTGACCTGGCAGACAATGCGCTCACCGAAAACACCCGCGCCGCCTATCCGCTGGATTACATCCCCAATGCCAGCCCCTCGGGCCAGGCCAGCGTGCCAACGAACATCGTGATGCTCACCGCCGATGCCTTCGGCGTACTGCCGCCTTTGGCAAAACTCACGCCGCAACAGGCCATGTATCACTATCTCTCCGGTTACACTGCCAAGGTGGCTGGAACCGAGCAGGGCGTGGTGGAACCAACGGCCACCTTCTCCACCTGCTTCGGCGCGCCGTTCATTCCGCGCCATCCCAGCGTATATGGCAATTTGCTCCGCGAGCTCATCGCCACGCACAATGTCACATGCTGGCTGGTGAACACTGGCTGGACCGGGGGTGCCTACGGCGTTGTCAGCCGCATGCCCATCAAGGCAACCCGCGCGCTTCTTGCCGCCGCCATGAGCGGTGAACTTGAAGATGCGGACTTCCGCACCGATCCGCATTTCGGCTTTGCCGTTCCAACGGCAGTAGAAGGTGTGGATGCGAAAATCCTCGACCCGCGCGACACCTGGGCCGACAAGAAAGCCTATGACGCCCAGGCGCGGAAACTCGTCGCCATGTTCGTGAAGAACTTCGACACCTTCAAGGACCACGTCGGAGCCGACATCATGGATGCCAGCCCGCAAATGGCCCTGGCGGCGGAGTAGGGCAGGGCCCTCATCCGGGCTTCGCCCACCTTCTCCCATCCTGCGGACGGGAGAAGGCAAAACTTTCAGAGATTATCGCCTTCTCCCGTGGCTCTTGGGCCATGGGAGAAGGTGCCCGAAAGGGCGGATGAGGGCTTCTCAACAGTGCTCAACGCAGATCAACTGGATATCCGCCTGCGACAAACTCACATTAAACAATGTGCAACTGTGCGGGCCACCGCCATCAGTCTCGCGGCCTTTTTCGCGGAAATGGCGGCAGGTGGGGCAGGTGCCAAAGCTGGGTTGCTCGCGGCGCTTCAAGTCTGTTTCAAGCAGGTCGGCGAGGCCTTTCGCCAGCCGCCGCCTTTTTTTTCCACTCAGGTCATCCAGAGACTTGGAAAATTCCGCCAGCGGATCATTTTTTAGTGCCGCGCTGCCCTTGGGCGTCAGGCTGAGATTGATCGAGCGTCCTTCATTTTCGCGTGGGCCCTTGGCGATGAAACCCTTGCGCTCCAGCGCCTTGATGGTTTGCGAAACCGTGCCCTTGGTGGAACCGAGAAAGCGCGTCAGCCCAATGGGTGAATTGGAAAAACGGTTGGCCCGCGAAAGATAGCGCAGCGCCTCCCACTGCGCCGGGTTCAGGCCGCCCTCGTGTTCGCCCGCCCGCATGAGCCTGGCCAGCCGTTCAAGCGGGGCCAGGATTTCGGCTGTCTCGGTTTTCTCCTTTGCCATGCGCTTGCCTAATCCTGGAGATAGAGCCTGAAACCCTGATGGTTGGCCTTGAAGCCAAGTGACTCATAAAATCGCCGGGCGTCAAGCCGCTTCTTGTCCATGAAGAGTTGAACCAGCCCGCAGCCCCGGTCACGGCAGGTGGCGATTGCCCACCGCAACATCTGCTTGCCAAAGCTCTTGCCCCGCAGATGGCGCGCAATGCGCACACCTTCGATCTGGCAGCGTTCCATTCCGTCGCGCGAAAGGCCGGGAATGAATGTGAGCTGCAGGCAGCCGACCGTCTCATCGGCGAGTTGGGCAACCGCGAGCAGCTGATTGCTGTCCCTGTCGATCCCGTCAAAGGCGGCGAATTGCCGGGGCGTCACGCTGGCGTCTTTAAGCTTGCGCAGATCATCGTCCGCCAGCAGGGCGAGAATGGCGGCAACATCTTCGCGCGCAGCCCGGCGGATGACAAATTCAGTACTCAATGGGCCTCATCCCAGTTCATCGCGGCCCGGGCATCGACCTGCAGCGGCACGGTGAGCTTCAACGCAGGCTCAGGCGCCTTTTCCATGACATGCTTCACCACCTTCATCGTCACCTCGATTTCTTCATCGCGGGTTTCGAAGATCAATTCGTCATGCACCTGCAGCAGCATCTTTGCCGAAAGCTTTGCGGAATCAAGAGCCTCCTGCATGCGGATCATGGCGCGGCGGATGACGTCGGCAGCAGCACCTTGAATGGGCGCGTTGATCGCGGCCCGCTCCATGAAGGCGCGCTCCGAGGCATTGGGCGAATTGATCCGGGCGAAATGGCAGCGCCTGCCGAAGATGGTTTCCACATAGCCCTTGTCGCGGGCAAATTTCTTGGTCTCGTCGATGTAAGTCTTGATGCCGGGGAAACGGTTGAAATAGGTCTTGATATAATCGCCCGCTTCCTCTCGGCTGATTGACAATTGGTTGGCAAGGCCAAAGGCCGAGATGCCATAGATAATCCCGAAGTTGATGGCCTTGGCCCGCCTGCGTACCGCGCTGTCCATGCCCTTGATCGGCACGCCAAACATTTCACTCGCCGTCATCGCATGAATATCAAGGCCATCGGCAAAGGCTTTCTTGAGCTGCGGAATATCAGCCACATGGGCCAGCACGCGAAGCTCGATCTGGCTGTAGTCGGCGCTGATCAGCTTGGTGCCGGGAGGTGCGATGAAAGCGGTGCGAATGCGGCGGCCTTCCTCGGTGCGCACCGGAATGTTCTGCAAATTGGGATCGGACGACGACAACCGGCCCGTGGAGGTGGCGGCCATGGCATAGCTCGTGTGCACCCGGCCCGTGGTGGGATTGATGAAATTGGGAAGCGCATCCGTATAGGTGGAGCGTAGCTTGGCAAGCTGCCGCCAATCCACCACGCGCCGCGCCAGATCAATGCCCTGCGCCGCCAGATCTTCCAGCGCATCGGAATCCGTGCTCCACGCCCCCGTCGCTGTTTTGCGCCCGCCGGGCAGGGCCATCTTGCCAAACAGGATATCGCCCAACTGCTTGGGCGAGCCGATGTTGAAGCGCTCGCCGACGAGCTCATGAATCTGCGCCTCGATCTTGCCCTGGCCATTGGCAAACTCGTTGGAAAGCTTGGCCAGCACGGAGCGGTCCACCAGAATGCCCTCATGCTCCATAGCTTCAAGAACCGGAATGAGCGGCCGCTCCAGCGTTTCATAAACCGTAACCTTGCGTTTCCTGAGCAAGCGCGGCTTCAGCAGTTTCCACAGGCGCAGCGTCACATCCGCATCTTCCGCCGCATAGGCCGTGGCCCGGTCAAGCGGCACCTGCGCAAACGAAATCGCTGATTTGCCGGAGCCTGCCACCTCCTTGAAGCTGATGGGCTTGTGGCCCAAATGCTTCAGCGACATTTCATCCATGCCATGGCCGTTCTCACCCGACTCGATGGCGTAGGAAAGCAGCATGGTGTCATCGATAGGGTGGATGTCCGTGCCGTAGCGCCGCAAGACTTGCAGGTCATATTTCAGGTTCTGGCCGATTTTCAGGACACCGGGATTTTCGAGCAGGGGCTTCAAATGCGCAATGGCTTCTTGCAATGGGATCTGCCCTGCGATTTTTTCCGAGCCAAACAGCCCGCCGCCTTCCGCCACATGAGCCAGCGGAATATAGCAGGCCTTGCCGGGCGTCGTTGACAGCGAAACGCCGACAAGCCCTGCCTGCATGGAATCCAGCGAATCCGTTTCTGTATCGACGGCAACGGCCCCAAGCTCCGTCGCCTCGGCAATCCAGCGGTCCAGCTCCTTCAGGGTACTGACGGTCTCATAATTGGCATGCACAAAGGGAATGGCGAGAAGGGCCTTCTCGAAGTCCTCGTCCGCTTCAACCATCTTCTTCTCATCATGCCCGCGCTCGACGCGGGCATCTCCGTCTGGCACTTCGCTTGGAGAAGATGACCGGGTCGAAGCCCGGTCATGATGAGGAGTGGGAGGAGTCTCTCCGCCCTCCGGCGGCCAATATTTGATTTCAATCGCCACAGGTTCAACAGCAGCTACATTTGCCTCAAGATCACCTGCAATTCTTTTTGTGGTAGCAGTGAATTCTAGCGCCTTGAGAAACCCAATGAGATCGGAAGCTTTCGGCGTGTCCACGGCGAAGGAACCAACATCATGTTCAACTGGAACTTTATCTTCAAGTGTAACAAGTTTCTTTGAAATGCGAGCCAATTCTATTTGTTGTACTATTTGTTCTAGTTGAGAAGTCAGCATCTTCTGAATTCCCCGCGCCCTAAGAATATCTTGGCAAAACTTGTTGCCCTTGGCCGCGGCTTCTTCAACTAATCCAGTGTCTGCTGTTGGCTCGCCTTTCTTATCAACTTTTTCAACATTTAGTTTGCACTTGCTGATTAGTATTTTTGCAATTTGTGTGCCCGATCCGAGCTTTACAGATTCTCCCGCGAACTCGTCTATTTCCGAGACAACCTTTTTCAGTGTTTTTTCAAGCGTCAACCGAATTTTGGCGACATGTGAAGTATCCGCCAGCAAGGCATCAAGAGAGCCTAATTCGTTTATGATTAGTGATGCTGATTTTTCTCCAATTCCGGGTACACCTGGAACGTTGTCAATACTGTCGCCCATCAGAGCTTGAACATCTATGACGCGATCGGGTTTCACCCCGAATTTTTCCAGAACCGCCTCTTCGCCAAGCTCCCGGTCCTTCATCGTATCGAGAAGCGTGACGCCTTTGCGCACCAGCTGCATCAAATCCTTGTCCGACGACACGATGCGGCAGGTGGCCCCTGCCTCAACCGCTTGGCGCGCATAGGTGGCGATCAGATCATCCGCCTCATAATTGGCCTGCTCGACACTCGCCACATTGAAGGCCCGTGTGGCCTGCCTAATAAGGCCGAACTGCGGGCGGAGGTCAGCGGGAACCTCCGGCCGGTGCGCCTTGTATTCCGGATAAATATCATTGCGGAAGGTCTTCGAGGATTCGTCGAAAATCACCGCAAGATGCGTGGGCTTTTCGTTGGCCCGCGTTTCCTTGAGCAGCTTCCAGAGCATATTGCAAAAGCCCTGCACGGCGCCAACCGGCAACCCGTCGCTCTTGCGGGTTAAGGGCGGAAGCGCGTGGTAGGCGCGGAAAATATAGCCGGAGCCATCAACGAGATAGAGATGGTCCCCGGGCTTCAGGCTGGTTGAATGTGACATGGCCGTCACTATGCCATTGGGCAGGCCGCGATGCCAGTCTTGCCCATTGAGGCCTGCGGAAAAGCAGGGATAACTTTGTGTGCCGCGTGGCCCAGAACAAAAGGATGGGCCCCACTACCCCGGCAGCAGTTGTCAGCAGCGCCACGCTGCCGAGATCGGCCACCACATTGTATTTGAGCAGCACGCTACGCGCCGCCGCCATGAACAGGAAGAAGGCGAGGTAAATGACGATGTAGTTTTCACCGATATAACGCAAGGGCGCAGCCAGCTTTGTTTTGGAGAGCAGCACGCCCATCGAAATCACCGCGGCAGCGCCCACGAAACCAAGTGCCAGCCCCAGGCCCGGCACTTCAGCCAGGCCGGTGCGCACCATGATGGTATTGCCCACCGCCCAGATGAAGAGCCCCGAGACGGTGACGGGAACCGACTTGAAGTTAACCCCCTCGGCGAATTTGAACACATGGCCCGCGAGCCAATAGCCCACGAAGAAATAAACAAAGCGCGAAGCGAATTCGTCGATCACCATGTGGCCCGTTTCGATAGGGGCCATTTCGAGAAGGGCGCCCACCAGAAACACATAAAGCGGCGGCACACGGCGCGTGAGCTTCACCATCACGAAGAACACCGCCAGCATGTAGATGAACCACAGGGTTCCGAAAGGCTCCACAAAGCCCAGGGCATAATCAAGGAGCAATCCCGCGGCCCCGTTCGCCTGGTACAGGCCATAGCCCTTGATGGCGAACTGGATGCTCATCCACAGGATGTAGAAATAGGCAAAATGCAAAACCTTGCTGTCGAAGTATTCACGCCATGGCCGGTTAATGCGCGACGCCAGAAACAGGCCGGAAATCAGGAAGAAATCCGGCATGCGGAAGGGCTTGGCCCAGCCGATAAAGTCATGCAGCCAGGACAGCCCGCCGACGGCGTTTTCCACCCCCCAGGGTGGAATGCATCATGACAACCAGAACAATGCAGATTCCCTTGGCATAATCGACCCAACTGATACGGGAGTGGCTAACAGGCATGGAAACATCCTTAACGTCCCGGCATGGGACACTGCAGGATTCCCGCCGCAAAAACCCTGCCATTGCGAAACGCAGCAGGCCTGGGCTATAGCTGGCCCGTTAACGGCCAAAGCACCCGTAGCTCAGATGGATAGAGCGCTGCCCTCCGAAGGCAGAGGTCACAGGTTCGAATCCTGTCGGGTGCGCCAATGATTTCAATGGGTTAGATTTAGAAATCGTTCGACGGATTCTGCCCCGTCCGGGTTATGTCCGGATAATGTGTTCTCGTCAGGTTCTGGGCTGTAACCGTGTTTATCCAATGATACCTTGCAAAAATCGGGGTCGAGGTCTCGAATCCCCTCGCTCGCTCAGACTTAGCCAGTGATGGATGGGGATGATAATACATGGATATCAATGAGTTAGGGGTCGCTGTGCGCGCGACGTGTGCAGTAAGAATCGGCGCGTTGCGTGAAGCACAGTGAATAGTTCCCAACAAAATGGCTTCATCTTTGCGTTGAGACGGAGAGCTTGCGATATAACGACCTTAGCTCAGCATCCAGGAAATCGACGGCAGGCCAACAACGTTCAGTATGTTTCATTAGAGCGTCGCACTTTCATTTGAGTCCATACCCTGCTGCAGAGAAGTAGTTTGAGCTTTCGTCTGGCGTGAAGAGAGCGCAGATGTTGCCGATGGCTTTCCAAAGATCGCCGATGGTTCTTGCGGCCGTTGCGCGGAGCCGGGCTTTCAGCTTT
>JAUXUN010000063.1 GCA_030680855.1 Aestuariivirga sp. | reverse complement strand
AGCCGGAGAATTTTGCCCAGTGGCTGGATGTCAGGAATGTAGACGCCGAAGCGGCGGTGCAATCCCTGAAACCTGCGCCCGATGACTATTTTGTCTTTGAACCCACCGTCATTGCCCGCAACGCCCCGCCGCCCAGGCCCAGCTATCACTCTTTTAGCGTGCGCTCAGTTCGCCTGATTATCCCGCAGGGCCTTCAGCCGGTCCGCGATGCTCGTAAGGCCGCCGGCAAAAACCTCGTTCAGGTCGTCCGTGCTGCTGCTCGATCGCCGTTCAATGCGGGCCAGGCGGTTTTCAAGATTTGCAATCTCCGCATCGTTTCTGGTCAGGAATTTTGCTTCAAGCTCCTGCATCCGGCGCTCCTGGCTTGCGGCAGCTTCCCGCATGTCGGCCTCAATCCTTTGCGCCAGCGCTTCAACCTTCTGGTCGACCTGCTTGGTCAACTCGTCGATTTTCGCATCGATCACCAGGAACATCTCGGACAGCATTTCCTGGTGCGAGGCCGCTGATTTCTTCAATTCCTGCTGCACAAATTCAGCCTGTTCGCGGGTCTGGTCCTTGCTGTCCAGCGATTTGGCAACGAGTTCATCGATGGTGTGGGAAAGGGTCCCCCATTTCCGTTCCAGCGCCCGCAGCGCCTGCTGAACCTCGCGGTCCGATTCTTCGAGGATGGTCACAACCTCCTCGAACATCGCATCATGCAATTTATGCGTCGGGCCAACCAGAAGCTTGCGGATGTTCGCCATCGCCACGGCCGGATCCGTATCATCCGCCATTGCCGCCAGCACTTTTTTGCTCATGCCAGGTTTGGCGTATTGCACCAGTTTGGCGCCGAACTGGCCGGCTATGTTGAAAAATGGCGCGGGCTGGGTCTGCCTGTCCGCAAGGCGCAATTCACCTGTCTTTTTCTCTGCTTCGCCCGTTAATCTGGCGGAAAATGCCTTGTCAAATTCGTCCCGTTCGTTCTTGCTTGGTAGTGGATTCACGTCGCTCTCCCCGAGGTCAGTTACTGCCGTCCACTTGTCTTCGCTCGAAACCCGCCGAAATCCCGATTGTTAACAATGCTTAATATCTAATAAACATCGTTAACAATCCAGCGACCGCTCGGATGTTAGTAAATTATTAACCTTAACGGAGTCCATTTCCACAGGAAGATCATGCCCGAATCAAGGCGGACACCCCAGAATCTGTCAAGACTCTTGCCGAATCCGGTTATCGGATTGATTTAGCAGCCTCGGCGTTATCGGAAGTTGATCAAATCCAGCGTCAAATCCCACAGGCGCGCCGCATTGGCCGCATCCAGCGCATCGGGTGCCAGCCCGCCGAAGGGGCCTCTTGATCGGCGGTGACTTGGAATTCCCTCATGTGACATCAATCCGTTTACCGAAGCTCTGAACCGGATTCACCTCATAGCCCAGGCGCTCGTAGAAGCGGCCGGCCTTTTCATTATCACTGCGCACCATGAGATTGATTTTCCATACGCCGCGCTCGCGCAGCCAGGCTTCAGCCGCAGCCACGGTGGCTTTGCCGAATCCGCGCTTCTGAAACTTCGGGTCAACCGCGAGATAGTAGAGCGCCCCCCGGTGCCCGTCATGGCCAACCATCACCGAAGCAACAAGGCGCTCCTCAAGAAAGCCAACCAGAATCGCCGACGCTGCGCCCGCACGCGCAAATTGAATGTCCGTGTACGGATCATTCCAGGGGCGGGTTAATTCGCAAATCTTCCAAAGGCTTACGAGGTTTTCCAGATTCACATCGTGAAGTTCGCGGAAGGCCAGGGTCACGGCAGCACCTTGCCGGGGTTCATGATGTTGGCGGGATCGAAAAGTTTTTTCAGGTCGCGCATCATTTGCAATTCAACCCGTGACTTGATTTCCGGCATGTGATGCTTCTTCAGGCGGCCGATGCCATGCTCGGCGCTGATCGAGCCGTCAAATTTCAGCACGACATCGAAAACCACCGCATTCATTTCATTCCACAGGTCGAGATACTTTTTCTTATCCATGCCGGGAGGCTGGCTCACGTTGAAATGCAGATTGCCGTCGCCCATGTGGCCGAAGGCCATGACCCGCGCCAGTGGCAAATAATTTTCCACAGCCTTGGTGGCCTCGATGATGAAGTGAGGGATTCGTGAAACCGGCACGGAAACATCATGCTTGATCGATCCGCCTTCAAATTTCTGCGATTCGGGCATCAGTTCCCGGATTGCCCACAGCGCCTGCCGCTGGGCCTCCGATTGCGCCACTGTGGCATTCGTCACCAGCCCCCGCGCCATGGCCTCTTCCAAGATGGCCTCAAAACTGCCGGCGGCAGGATCAGCCAGTTCGCTCAGGGCATACCATGGGGAAAATTCCGCCAGGGGATTGCTGACTCCCATGTGCTTCACCGTGAAATCCATGGCAATCCGCGGCAGCAGTTCAAAAGCCACC
The DNA here is from genome assembly GCA_030680855.1 of Aestuariivirga sp. Classification (GTDB taxonomy): domain Bacteria; phylum Pseudomonadota; class Alphaproteobacteria; order Rhizobiales; family Aestuariivirgaceae; genus Aestuariivirga. Next base: position 3,843 of record JAUXUN010000063.1, on the reverse strand, counting down.
ACCCGGTTGCCGCTCAACTCCTTTGCCAGCGACAGGAGATCAACCGCAGCTTGCGGTGAGGTGACAGCAATGAACGCCGTCTCGTGGGCCCGTGGTTTCGGAAAAAGCTTCAAAACCGCAGCAGTGATCACCCCAAGCGTGCCTTCCGCCCCGATGAACAGATTCTTGAGGTCATAGCCCGTATTGTCCTTGCGCAGCCGCCGCAAGCCGTTCCAGACGCGCCCGTCCGGCAGCACAACTTCCAATCCCAGGCACAAGTCGCGCGCATTGCCATAGGCCAGCACATTGAGCCCGCCCGCATTGGTGGATAGATTGCCGCCAATCCGGCACGAGCCTTCCGAGGCAATTCTCAGGGGAAACAGCCGTCCCGCTTCATCGGCTGCATCCTGCACCGATTTCAGCGTGGCCCCGGCCTGCACCGTCATGGTGCCGTCAGCCGCATCCACGTTCAAGATCTTCGTCATGCGGTCAAGCGACAGCAGCAATTCTTGGCCATCTTCAAAAGGAATCTGCCCGCCCACCAATCCCGTATTGCCGGATTGCGGAACAATCGCCGTTCCCGTTTCGCTGGCAAGTCTTAGGATGCGCGAAACTTCTTCCGTGCTGCCGGGCCGCATCACGAGCGGCGATTTCCCCACCCAGATCTCGCGCCACTCCGTCATGTAGCCCGCCATGCCTGCCACATCGCGAATGGCGTGCTTCTCGCCAACGATGGCGGCAAATTGGTTCAAAAGCTCTGGTGTCATGTCTTGGGCCTCGGTGCCGCGGCGCGGCGTAAACGGTCATTGATGGCTTCCCCCAGGCCCTCGTTGGGAATGGGCGCAACCGCGATGGCTTTCACGCCCAAGCCATCCAGCTCGTGCAGCATGCGAAACAGGTTGGCGGCGGCTTCCACGACATCGCCCCGCGCCGAAAGCGTGTAGGGGCCATGGTCATGGGAGCCGAAGCCCAAATAGCTTTCGCCCTTGTGCGGGGCCGTGGCGTCAAGGCGCAAATAAGCGTGCGGCGCATAATGGCTTTCCATCTGTCCCGGCGAATGGGGCTGGGATGAATCCGCCTCAACCTCAAGCTCATGGCCCAATATCCGCTCAATATCACCGCGAGACAGTCCACCGGGCCGCAACAGCGTGGCGCGCTCGCCCATGAAACTCACAACCGTTGACTCGACGCCGACAGTGCAGGGCCCGCCATCCAGGATGACCGACACTTTTTTGCCCAGCCCGCGCTTCACATGCGCCGCCGTCGTCGGGCTGACGCGCCCAGAAATATTGGCGCTCGGCGCAACAATGGGCCGGTCAACGGCGCGCAGCAATTCAAGTGCCAGCGGATGATTGGGCACCCGCAACGCGATGCTCGAAAGCCCAGCCGAGGCCAGCAGCGAAACCGGGCAGCGCGCCACCCGCGGCACAACCACGGTCAAAGGCCCCGGCCAAAATTCCTGCACCAGTTTTTTCGCTTCCGCCGAGAATTCACCGAGCGCAAAGGCCGCCTCGGCCACATGAACATGCGAGATCAGCGGATTGAAACTCGGCCTGCCCTTGGCCGCAAACAGCTTGGCTACCGCCTGATCATTCGTCGCATCGGCGCCGAGCCCATAAACCGTCTCCGTCGGGAAGGCGACAAGCCCGCCGTTTTTCAATGCCTCCGCAGCCAGATTTTTTTCAGTGGAATTCGTCATGGGAGCCGCTCTATAGCAGGCGCATGAATACACTTCTATACACCCATCCCGCCTCCCTTAATCACCTGACGCCTGAAGGCCACCCCGAACGGGTTGACCGCATCAAGGTCATCAACAAAATCCTCGAATCGCCCCATTTTTCCGATCTGAAACGCCAGTTGGCGCCCTTGGGCAAGGAGGAGGATATTCTCCGCTCCCACACCCAGGAACATCTCCATCACATCCAGTCCATGTCCCCGGACGAGGGCTTTGAATACGTCGATCCCGATACGGTGATGTCCCCCGGCTCCCTCGAAGCGGCCCTTCGCGCCGTGGGTGCCGCCACAGCAGCCGTCGATGCTGTCTTTACCGGCAAGGCGGATAATGCCTTTTGCGCCCTGCGCCCGCCCGGCCACCATGCGGAATCGCGAAAGCCCATGGGCTTCTGCCTGTTCAATCAGGTGGCCATCGCCGCCCATTATGCCCGTAGCCGCTATGATGCAGAGCGCGTGGCGGTTGTCGATTTCGATGTCCACCACGGCAATGGCACCCAGGAAATCTTCTGGTCCGATCCCAACCTGTTCTACGGCTCCACCCACCAGATGCCGCTTTATCCTGGCTCGGGTGCCAGTAATGAAACCGGTGTCGGCAACATCTTCAATGCGCCGCTCCGCGCCGGCGATGGCAGCGTGCAATTCCGCGACGCCATGCGCAGCATCATCCTGCCGGCCCTTGATGATTTCGCCCCCGACCTCGTGCTCATCTCTGCGGGCTTTGATGCCCACCACGCCGATCCCCTCGGCAGCCTGCAATTGAGCGAGGAAGATTTCGCCTGGGCCACCCTGGAACTCATGGGAGCGGCGGACGCCCATGCGGAGGGGCGCGTTGTGTCCATTCTGGAAGGCGGCTATGATTTGCAAGGGCTGGCGGCATCCGTTGCCATCCATGTTCAGGCCCTGATGCGGGGCACCGATGCGCTCGACCCGGGCGATGACGAGGATGATGAGACATGACGAAGTTTCCGGAAATCGCTGAACTGCCCTTCGAAAAGGCCCTGGCCCAGCTTGAGGAAATCGTCTCGAAACTCGAGTCCGGGAAAGTCGACCTCGAGCAGTCCATCGCCATCTATGAAAAAGGCCAGGCTCTCAAAGAGCATTGCGAAAAGCAACTGAAGGATGCCGAAGCCCGCATCGAAAAAATCACCCTGAAGCCCGATGGCAAGCCGTCGGGAACGGTGCCCCTGGACGTGGAGTGACACGCCACCGCCTTGATGAACTCCTGGTCCAGCGCGGACTTTATTCTTCCCGCTCGCGCGCCAGGGATGCCATCGCCCGCGGCACGGTAACTGTCGATGGCGTGGTGGCAGCCAAGCCCGCCCAGAACACCAATCCCGAAAGCCTCATCGAAATTCTCGATGAAGCGAGAGCCTACGTTTCGCGCTCCGCCCTCAAACTAAAAAGTGGAATCAATTTCTTCAATATCTCCGTTAAAGGTTTGAACTGTCTGGATATTGGCGCATCGACGGGAGGCTTCACCCAGGTGCTTCTGGAGCAGGGCGCGGCTCACGTGACAGCCATTGATGTAGGCCACGGCCAGTTCGATGCATCGCTTCAATCAAATCCAAATGTGACGTCCATAGAGGGTCTCAACGCCCGCGAACTCACTGCCGGTCATCTCAAACACAAAATCGATTTCATCGTCTGCGATGTCAGTTTCATTTCCCTGAAACTCGCCCTGCCGAAGGCGCTGGCTCTCGTTGACTCCGGAGCCCAACTTCTCGCTCTTATCAAACCCCAATTCGAAGCCGGCCGCGACGCCGTCAGCCGCGGCGGCATCGTCAGCGACCCGCAAGAGCACAAAAGAGTCTGCCAGGAAATTTCCGAATTTCTCACGGCCGAAAACTGGAAAGTCACCGGTCTTACACCATCATCAATAGAAGGCGGCGACGGCAACAAGGAATTTTTGATAGCAGCGGTGAAGCTCTAACCGCCATCCGTCATTCCGGCGAAAGCCGGAATCTTTCCAACGTCCATGGGATTCCGGCTTTCGAGGCTGTGAAGGAATCTGGGTTTGCCTTGCCAACAGGATTATCGACCAGTTGTCTTGAAGATTGAGGTATCCGGGTGGCCGATTAGTCGTTGTGGAAACGGTTATGCGGTCTTGGTTCGCAGATGATTGGCCAGCAT
>JAUXUN010000060.1 GCA_030680855.1 Aestuariivirga sp. | reverse complement strand
GCTGCCCGAGGGCACGGAAATGGTGATGCCGGGCGACAATATCTCGTTTGACGTCGAGCTGATTACGCCGATCGCCATGGAGGAGAAGCTGCGCTTCGCCATCCGTGAAGGCGGACGTACCGTTGGCGCCGGCGTTGTTGCCAAGATTACTGAATAAGGCGGGTAACCAAGATGCAACGACAAAACATCCGTATCCGTCTCAAAGCGTATGACCATCGCATTCTCGATACGTCAACGCGCGAGATCGTGAACACGGCAAAACGCACGGGCGCACAAGTGCGTGGGCCTGTTCCTCTTCCAACACGTATCGAGAAGTTCACCGTGAACCGCTCGCCGCACGTTGACAAGAAGAGCCGTGAGCAGTTCGAGATGCGGACGCACCGTCGTCTGTTAGACATAGTCGATCCAACCCCGCAGACAGTTGATGCTTTGATGAAGCTCGACCTGGCTGCAGGTGTTGATGTTGAAATCAAGCTCTAAGGCGGGCATTAGGAGAGTAGCGATGCGTTCTGGCCTCATCGCCGTAAAACTGGGCATGACACGGATCTACACGGAAGAGGGAACAGTTGTTCCAGTCACCGTGCTGAAGGTGGATAATTGCCAAGTTGTTGCGCAAAAAACGAACGAAAAGCACGGCTACACGGCGGTTCAGCTGGGTGTTGGCGTCGCAAAGATCAAGCGCTTGTCGAAAGCCGAGCGCGGCCACTTCGCGGCTGCCAAGGTTGAACCGAAGCGCAAGCTGCAGGAATTCCGCGTGAGTTCCGACAATACCATGCCGGTTGGCTCGGAGGTGACGGTAGATCACTTCGTGGCCGGCCAGTTCGTGGATGTCACCGGCACTTCATTGGGCAAGGGCTTCCAGGGCGGCATGAAGCGCTGGAACTTCAAGGGCCTTCGCGCCACCCACGGTGTTTCGGTGAGCCATCGTTCGATTGGTTCGACGGGCAACCGCCAGGATCCGGGCAAGGTGTTCAAGGGCAAGAAAATGCCTGGCCACCTCGGTTCAGAAACGGTGACCACGCAGAACATCGTTGTTGTGCGCACTGACAAGGACCGCGGCCTCATCATGCTGAAGGGATCAGTTCCCGGAAGCAAGGGCGGCTGGGTTTCCGTTCGTGATGCAGTTAAGCGCAAGCTTCCCGATGCAGCACCAAAGCCCGGCGCCTTCAAGGCACCGGTTGCTGCGGCAGCCGCAGCACCAGAAGCTGTGAAGGAGTAAGGCTCACATGAAAGCCGACGTTCATAGCATTGACGCAAAGAAGGCAGGCTCGGTGGAGCTGGCGGACCACATTTTCGGTCTCGAGCCTCGCGTTGACATCATTCACCGGGTTATCCAGTGGCAGCTCAACAAGCGCCAGCAGGGTACCCATCAGGCCAAGTCGCGCGGCGAAATCAGCCACACGACGAAAAAATTCGGCAACCAGAAGGGCGGCGGCGGGGCGCGTCATGGTTCGCGCAAGGCCGGTATTTTCGTGGGCGGCGGCAAGGCCTTCGGTCCCCGTTTCCGCAGCCATGAAACGTCGCTGAACAAGAAGGTCCGGGCGCTTGGTCTGCGTCATGCGCTTTCGACGAAAGCCAAGGCTTCCGAGATCATCATCATCGACAAGGCCGAAGTAAAGGAAGCCAAGACCAAGCTCATTCAGGCGGCTTTTGCAAAGCTTGGCTGGGTGAACGCGCTGATCATTGACGGCGCGACGGTCAACGAAGGTTTCGCCAATGCGGCCCGCAACATTCCGAATATCGATGTGCTGCCAGTGCAGGGCATCAACGTTTATGACATCCTGCGCCGGAAGAATTTGGTCCTGACCAAAGCTGCCGTCGAAGCCCTGGAGGCGCGGTTCAAATGAGCAAAGAGCATTTTTACAACATCATTCGCAGTCCGGCGATCACCGAAAAGGGAACCCTGGTTTCCGAGCACAACCAGATTGTGTTCAACGTGGCGCGGGATGCGACGAAGCCTGCGATCAAGAAAGCCATTGAAGGGCTTTTTGGAGTGAAGGTGAAGTCGGTGAATACTCTCGTACGCAAGGGCAAGCAGCGCCGTTTCAAGGGCCAGCTTGCCAGACTGAGCGATATCAAGCGCGCCTATGTGACCCTCGAAGAAGGTCAGCGGCTTGATGTGACAACTGGCCTCTGAGTGGTGAGATAGAAAATGGCTCTCAAAACATTCAAACCGACCAGCCCAGGCCGCCGCCACCTCATCCAGGTGGACCGCAGCCAATTGTGGAAGGGCGGCCCGATCAAGGCGCTCGTGGAAGGTCAAAACAAGAATGGCGGCCGTGGCAACACGGGCCGCATTACCTCGCGCCGCAAGGGTGGAGGCCACAAGACGGCTTACCGACTGGTGGATTTCCGCCGCACGAAGTTTGACGTTGCGGCAACGGTTGAGCGCATTGAATATGATCCCAACCGGACCGCATTCATCGCGCTGATCAAGTATGCCGACGGCGAACTGTCCTACATTCTGGCGCCGCAGCGTTTGGCGGTTGGCGATCAGGTGATTTCGGGCCAGAGCGCTGACGTGAAGCCCGGCAACGCGATGCCGCTTGGCGCCATGCCGGTCGGCACGATTGTCCATAACGTTGAAACCAAGCCCGGCAAGGGTGGTTCACTGGCACGCTCAGCTGGCACTTATGCCATGGTTGCCGGCCGTGACCAGGGTTTTGCGCTTCTCAAGCTCAAGTCAGGCGAAACCCGCATGGTAGATGCTGCCTGCATGGCGACGGTCGGTGCGGTTTCCAATCCGGATCACATCAACGAAGTGATAGGCAAGGCCGGCCGCGCCCGCTGGAAGGGGGCCCGTTCGGTTTCGCGCGGTATCGCCCGCAACCCGGTCGACCATCCGAACGGCGGCCGTACCAATGGCGGCAAGCACTGGGCCACGCCCTGGGGCAAGCCGACAAAGGGCAAGAAGACCCGCTCCAACAAGTCAACCAACAAGTTCATCGTGCGCAGCCGCCACGATCGCAAGAAATCGCAGTAGAGGTAGCCCGTGACACGTTCGTCCTGGAAAGGCCCGTTTGTAGACGGATATATTCTGAAGAAGGCCGATGTTGCGCGCGCAGCCGGCCGTCATTCAGCGATCAAGACGTGGAGCCGCCGCTCGACAATCCTGCCGCAGTTCGTGGGGCTCACGTTCCAGGTTCACAACGGCAACAAGTTTATCCCGGTGAACATTTCGGAAGAAATGGTCGGGCACAAGCTTGGTGAATTCGCGCCGACGCGGACCTTCCGGGCCCACTCGGCATCAGACAAGAAGGCAACGAAGGCTCCAACACCATGAGCAAACCAGCCAGAAAACGCTCGCTCGCTGACAATGAGGCAAAGGCCGTGACTCGGTCTATCCGCATCAGCCCGCGCAAGCTCAACGAATTGGCCACGATCATCCGTGGCATGAAAGCGTCCAAGGCCCTGGCCGAACTGACCTTCTCACGCCGCCGCATCGCGAAAGACGTGAAGAAGACGCTGGAGTCGGCCATCGCCAACGCCGAAAACAACCACGACCTCGACATCAACGATCTTGTCGTGGCCGAAGCCTGGGTTGGCAAGAATTTGGTTATGAAGCGCTTTATGCCAGGTGCGCGCGGCCGGGTAGGCAGAATCGAGAAATTCTTCAGCGAACTGACGATTATCGTTCGCGAAGTGAAGGAGGCCGCTTAATGGGTCAGAAAGTCAATCCGATTGGTCTGCGTCTGGGAATTAACCGGACCTGGGACTCGCGCTGGTATGCGAACAGTCGGGAATACGGGAAGCTCCTGCACGAAGACATGGGTATCCGCAGCTATCTCAAGAGCGAGCTCAAGCAGGCCGGCGTTGCCAAGGTTCTGATCGAGCGCCCGCACAAGAAGTGCCGGGTGACGATTTACTCGGCGCGTCCTGGCGTGGTTATCGGCAAGAAGGGCGCTGACATCGAAAAGCTACGCAAGAAGGTTGCCGACATGACGGGTTCAGAAGTTCATCTGAACATTGTCGAAATCCGCAAGCCGGAAGTTGACGCAACGCTCGTTGCCGAAAGCATCGCGCAGCAGCTTGAACGCCGCGTGGCGTTCCGCCGGGCGATGAAGCGTTCGGTGCAGTCGGCGCAGCGCATGGGTGCGGAAGGCATCAAGATCACCTGTTCGGGCCGTCTTGGCGGCGCGGAAATTGCCCGCGTTGAGTGGTACCGCGAGGGACGCGTGCCCTTGCATACGCTGCGCGCTGACATTGATTACGGTGTCGCCACGGCCCACACGGCCTACGGCACCAATGGCGTGAAGGTCTGGATCTTCAAGGGCGAAATCCTTGAGCATGATCCAATGGCGCAGGACAAGCGCATGGCCGAGACGCCTGATAGTGGACAACGTCCTCGCCGCGACCGTGATGGCGCGAACTGAGGTTTGAGGTAAGCGATTATGTTGCAACCAAAGAAAACAAAGTTCCGGAAGGCCCACAAGGGCCGTATCCATGGCAAGTCGACAAGCTGCAACACGCTTGATTTCGGAGCTTTTGGATTGAAGGCAACGGAGCCTGACCGCCTGACCGCCCGACAGATCGAAGCGGCGCGGCGTGCGCTGGCGCGCGGCATGAAGCGGGCCGGCCGCATCTGGATCCGCGTGTTCCCGGACGTTCCGGTGTCGAAGAAGCCAGCCGAAGTGCGCATGGGTTCCGGCAAGGGATCAACCGAATATTGGGCAGCCCGGGTGAAGCCAGGCCGCGTAATATTTGAGGTGGACGGCGTTCCAAAGGCCGTCGCTGAGCATTCATTGCTCCTCGCGGCAGCAAAACTTCCAGTCAAGACGCGCTTTGTTGCGCGACTTGGCGAATAATCCGGAGTCTTGGCAAATGAAGATGAGTGACGTCAAGGTTTTGACCCCAGATCAAGTCAAGGACGAAGTCCTGAAGCTCAAGAAGGAGCAGTTCAACCTGCGCTTCCAGAGGGCTTCGGGCCAAGTCGAAAACACATCGCGTATCAGGCAGATCCGCCGTGACATCGCCCGTCTCAAGACGGCGCAGTCACTGGCTTCTGCTTCGAAGTAGGAGAATAGAAGATGCCGAAACGCGTTCTCGAAGGCGTGGTAGTCAGCGACAAGAACGACAAGACCATCGTGGTCAAGGTCGAACGCCGCCTGCGCCACCCGGTTCTGAAAAAGACGGTTCGTCTTTCGAAGAAGTATCATGCGCATGATGAGAAGAACACCGCCAAGACCGGCGATGTTGTTCGCATTGAAGAAACACGGCCCATCTCGAAGCAGAAGCGCTGGGCGCTTCTCGGAACTGTGGCTGCTGGCAAAGCATAAGCAAAAGGACAAGCGGGCAGTTCGTGCTCCAGGTAAACAGGTGATCTTATGATCCAGCAAGAAACTAACCTAGACGTCGCCGACAATTCCGGCGCAAGGCGCGTACAGTGCATCAAGGTGCTTGGCGGCTCGAAGCGCAGGTATGCCTCGATTGGCGACGTGATCGTTGTGTCGGTCAAGGAAGCAATCCCGCGCGGCCGCGTGAAAAAGGGCGCCGTGATGAAGGCTATCGTGGTGCGCACCGCCAAGGACATTCGCCGGGCTGACGGTTCCACCATCCGGTTTGACCGCAATGCGGCGGTTCTGATCAACGCCCAGGGCGAACCGGTGGGAACACGCATTTTCGGACCCGTGCCCCGTGAGTTGCGCGGCAAGAATCAAATGAAAATCATTTCTCTGGCGCCGGAGGTATTGTGATGTCGGCGAAACTCAAAATCAGGAAGGGCGACAAGGTTGTCGTCATTACCGGCAAGGACAAGGGCAAGCAGGGCGAAGTGCTCCGCGTGATTCCCGCCGAGAACCGTGCCGTCGTCGGGGGCATCAACATTTCGCGCCGCCATACGAAGCAGACGGCGGCGCAGGAAGGCGGCATTATCAACAAGGATATGCCGATACAAATTTCGAACCTGGCATTGCGCGATCCGAAGGATGGCAAGCCAACCCGAGTGGGCTACAAGACCCTCGGCGACGGCAAAAAAGTCCGGTTTGCAAAACGCTCTGGAGAAGTCATCGATGGCTGACGAAAAAGAAGTCAAGGCAAAGCCCGCAAAGCAGGCCAAGGCCCCGAAGAAATCAGAAGCTGCCGAGAGGCCTGCTGGCAAGGTTGCCAAGCTGCCTGAAGGCTATGTGCCGCGTCTGCGTCAGCACTATGACGACGTTGTGCGCGCCAAGCTGATTGAGCAGTTCGGCTACAAGAACGTGATGGAAGTGCCGAAGATCACCAAGATCGTCCTCAACATGGGCGTTGGCGAGGCCACGCAGGATTCCAAGCTGGTGCAGGTTGCTGCTGCCGAGCTAGAGAAGATTGCCGGTCAAAAGGTCGTCATCACCAAGTCGAAAAAGGCCATTGCCCAGTTCAAGATTCGCGAGAACCTGGCGATCGGCGCAAAGGTGACCTTGCGCAAGGTGCGGATGTATGAGTTCCTCGACAGGCTCATCACCATTGCCCTGCCGCGGGTACGCGACTTCCGCGGACTTTCGGAAAAGAGCTTTGATGGCCGCGGCAACTATGCCCTGGGCATCAAGGAACACCTGATTTTCCCGGAAATCGATTATGACAAGATTGACCGGATTTGGGGTCTCGACATCGTGATTTGCACATCGGCAAATACCGATGACGAAGCCCGCGCCCTGATTGACGCATTTAATTTCCCGTTCCGCCGCAGCGCACGCAAAGCTGCCTAAGAACAAACTGGATCCCTGAGGAAGCCCATATGGCAAAGACGAGCTCGGTAGAAAAGAACGAAAAACGCAGGCGGCTGGTGAAGCAATTTGCGGCCAAGCGCAAGCGCCTGAAAGCGATTACGCAGGACAAGAAGATCTCCATGGAAGAGCGCTTCTCGGCCCAGATCAAGCTTTCGGCGATGCCGCGTAATTCGGCCAAGACCCGCATCCGCAACCGGTGTGAAATCACCGGCCGGCCACGGGCCTTCTACAGGAAATTGAAAGTGTCACGTCTGGCTCTTCGTGATTTGGCCAACCAGGGCATGGTACCTGGCATGACCAAGTCGAGCTGGTAGGGCGAACGGACGGACAAGGAGACGAATAAATGAGTGCAAGTGATCCGATCAGTGATTTGCTGACCCGCATCCGGAATGCCCAGGAACGCGGCAAGGCCAAGGTATCTTCGCCGGCTTCGCGGCTGCGCGAGCGTGTGCTTGAAGTGCTTCAGCACGAGGGCTTCATCCGCGGCTTTACCACGGTGAGCCACGGCTCGGGCAAGGCCGAGATCGAAATCGAACTGAAATACTTCGATGGCGCACCTGTCATCCGCGAACTTCAGCGCGTGTCGAAGCCGGGCCGCCGGGTTTATGCTTCGGTTGAAACCCTTCCCACCGTTTTCAACGGCATGGGAATATCCATTCTGTCGACGCCGAAGGGCGTAATGTCCGATGCAGATGCTCGCACCCAAAACGTGGGTGGCGAAGTTCTCTGCACGGTATTCTAAGGAACGTCGCAATGTCTCGCATCGGTAAAAAAGCAGTTCCAGTTCCAGCCGGCGTCACGGCTTCGGTGAACGGCCAGTTGGTTTCCGTGAAGGGGCCAAAGGGCGAGTTGAAGGTGGTTCTGAACGACCAGGTCCTGGCCAAGATGGAGCAGGGCGGGATCAAGGTTGACCCAAGGGACAAGTCCAAGCTGGCGCGTTCCTCGTGGGGCTTGTCACGCACGCTTGTTGCCAATCTGGTGACGGGTGTAACCGTCGGTTACTCCAAGTCTTTGGAAATCACCGGTGTTGGCTACCGCGCGGCGATCAACGGCAAGGCGCTGCAGTTGAACCTTGGCTATAGCCATGACGTGACTTATGACATTCCGCCCGGCATCGAAATCAAGGTGCCCAAGCCCACGGAAATCGTGATCAGCGGCATCGACAAGCAGCGGGTTGGCCAGGTTGCGGCTGAAATCCGCGAATATCGCGGCCCCGAACCCTACAAGGGCAAGGGCGTCAAATACGCAGGCGAGTACATCTTCCGCAAGGAAGGCAAGAAGAAATAATTGGTGGTATAAATGGCTACAAAAATCACTCCACTCGCACGGCGCACAACTCGCGTTCGCAAAGCGCTGGCAAAGCGCGGAAATTTGCGCCCGCGGCTTTCGGTGTTCCGTTCGAGCAAGAACATTTATGCACAGGTCATTGATGACTCGAAGGGCGTAACCGTCGCTTCCGCGTCAACGATGGAAGAAGGATTCAAGTCGGCCAAGAAGACCGGCGCGGACATGGCGGCAGCGAGCCAAATCGGCAAGCTGGTGGCTGAACGCGCCCTCAAGGCAGGCATCAAGGACGTGGTTTTCGATCGCGGCGGCTATATTTTCCACGGGCGCGTCAAAGCGCTGGCGGAAGCTGCCCGTGAGGGTGGACTGAACTTCTAGATTGATTAGTGGCGAATAGGCAAAGAACACATGGCTAAAGAACGTAGCGAACGGGGCGGAGACCGCAGGGACAACCGCGAAGAGCGCGACAGCGAGTTCATTGACAAGCTCGTGCACATCAATCGCGTTGCGAAGGTTGTGAAGGGCGGCAAGCGTTTCGGCTTTGCGGCGCTTGTTGTCGTGGGCGACCAGAAGGGCCGCGTTGGCTTTGGCCATGGCAAGGCACGCGAAGTGCCGGAAGCGGTGCGGAAGGCGACCGAGGCTGCAAAGCGCGTGCTCATCCGCGTGCCGCTGCGCGAAGGCCGTACGCTGCATCACGATATTGACGGCCGTTGGGGCGCGGGCAAGGTAACCCTTCGTGCCGCCCCTCCGGGAACCGGCATCATTGCCGGCGGCCCGATGCGTGCCGTATTTGAATCAGTCGGCGTTGCCGATGTCGTGGCCAAGTCCAAAGGTTCGTCGAATCCCTATAACATGGTGCGCGCGACATTCGATGCGTTGAAGAAGCAAACGAGCCCCCGTTCGGTGGCGGCGCGCCGCGGCAAGAAGGTGAGCGACGTCTTGCGCCGTCGTGATCCGGATGCGGCAGTAGAATAAGTTGAGGACGTAGAATTATGGCCAAAGCACCAGCAGCAAAGACAGTCACGGTCACGCAATATGCCAGCCCGCAACGGCGGCCGGCGGAACAGCGCGCCACATTGGTTGGGCTTGGCCTCAACAAGATCAACCGGCGTTCAACGCTGAACGATACGCCTGCGGTTCGCGGCATGATTGCCAAGGTCGCGCATCTCGTTCGCGTGGTCGAATAAGTTTAAGGAATACGACAATGAAGCTCAATGAGATTGCCGATAACGCCGGCGCCCGCAAGATCCGCAAGCGCGTTGGCCGTGGCCTGGGTTCCGGCCTTGGCAAAACCGCCGGTCGCGGCGGCAAGGGCCAGACGGCCCGCAAGGGCGGCGCAAAGGCCGGCTTCGAAGGCGGCCAGATGCCGATCTACCGCCGGTTGCCAAAGCGCGGCTTCAACAAGCCAAACCAAGTTTCCTATAACGAAGTCAATCTCCAGACCGTCCAGGCGGCGGTTGACGCCAAGAAGCTCGACATAAAGGCTCCTGTTACGGCGGCTTCGTTGATCGCTGCTGGCGTCATTTCGCGCCCGCTCGGCGGGGTACGCCTGCTGGCCAAGGGTGAAATCAAGTCAAAGCTCGCTTTCGAGGTGTATTACGCCACCAAAGGAGCCATTGCCGCGGTTGAAAAGGCAGGCGGCAGCGTCAAGGTATTAAGGCCTGTTGAAGTGCCGTCCGAACATAAAAAGTAAGGTTGCATGGGTTAACGGGCCACCCCACATAGGGAGCTTGTAACCAAAGCTCAAGGATACAACATGGCATCGGCAGCTGAACAACTTGCGGCAAACCTGAATTTCGGGGCCCTGGCCAAATCCGAAGACTTGAAGAGCCGCATCTGGTTCACCCTGGGTGCCTTGATTGTTTACCGCCTCGGCACCTACATTCCCATTCCCGGCATTGATACCGTTGAACTGGCAAGATTTGCTGCGCAGAACTCGTCCGGCATACTTGGCTGGGTGAACGGCCTGGCAGGCGGCGCTCTCGGCCGCATGGCGATTTTTGCCCTCAATATCATGCCGTATATTTCGGCCTCCATTATCATGCAATTGATGACCACGGTTTCGCCGCATCTTGAAGCACTCAAGAAGGAAGGCGAGTCCGGCCGCAAGAAGATGAACCAGTACACGCGCTACGGCACGGTTGTCCTGGCGGCATTGCAAGCCTATGGCATTGCCGTTGGGCTTGAAGGGCAGGGCAACCTCGTTGCCGAACCGGGCATGTTTTTCCGCGCCAGCACGGTCATCACGCTGACCGGCGGCACGGTGTTCCTGATGTGGCTGGGCGAGCAGATCACCTCGCGCGGCATCGGCAACGGGATTTCGCTGATCATTTTTGCGGGCATCGTTGCAGGCTTGCCGGGCGGCATCGCGGCCATGCTGGAATTGGGGCGCACGGGCCAGCTATCCACCTTCGTCATTCTGGGCATCATGATCATGGCGCTCGGCGTTGTTGCCTTTATCGTGATGTTTGAACGGGCCCAACGGCGCCTCCTTATTCAGTATCCAAAGCGCCAGGTCGGGCAAAAAGTTTTCCAGGGCGACAGTTCGCATCTGCCGCTCAAGCTGAATACGGCTGGCGTTATTCCGCCGATTTTCGCCTCGTCGCTCTTGCTGCTGCCGATCACGGTGGCAAATTTCAGCGCGGGGCAGGGTCCGGACTGGCTAATTGCAATGACTTCACTATTGGGCCACGGCCAGCCGCTGTTTCTTGCCCTTTATGTGATGCTGATTATTTTCTTCGCATTCTTCTACACCTCCATCATGTTCAATCCGAAAGAGACAGCGGAGAACCTGAAGAAGTATGGCGGGTTCATTCCGGGCATTCGTCCGGGTGAGCGCACCGCTGAATACATCGACTATGTGCTGACCCGCGTCACGGTTGTCGGCGCCCTTTATCTCTCACTTGTGTGCCTGCTGCCTGAACTGCTGATCGGCTATACCGGGGTTCCCTTCTATTTCGGCGGGACCTCGCTGCTTATTGTCGTTAGCGTCACCATGGATACGGTGGCGCAATTGCAGGGCCACCTCTACGCCCAGCAGTATGAAGGCCTGATCAAGAAATCAAAGCTGCGCGGCAACCGGAAATGAACATTATTCTGCTCGGACCTCCGGGTGCCGGAAAAGGCACGCAAGCCAAGCTGCTTGAACAGGGCCGGGGCATGAAGCAGCTCTCGACGGGCGACATGCTGCGGGCGGCGGTTGCGGCGGGAAGCGAAATCGGACTCAAGGCCAAGGCGATCATGGATCGCGGCGACCTTGTTTTTGACGAGGTCATTCTGGCGGTGGTAGGCGAGCGGTTGAACCAACCCGACATCAAGGCCGGAGTGGTGTTTGACGGGTTTCCCAGGACGCCGGCCCAGGCGGAGGCCCTGGACGGCATGCTGGCCGAACGGGGCCAGAAGGTTGATGCCGTGATCGAAATGAAGGTCGAGGACGAGGAACTGGTGAAACGCATTTCCGGACGCTTCACCTGCGCCACCTGCGGCAAGGGCTATCACGATAGCTTCGACAGGCCGAAGAAGGACGGAATTTGCGACGTGTGCGGGGGAACCACGTTCACCCGGCGCGCCGACGACAATGAAAAGACGGTAAGAGACCGCCTGATGGTCTACAACAAGCAGACGGCGCCTTTGGTTAATTACTATGCCAAGCGGGGCAATCTGCACAGTGTGGACGGGATGGCGGACATCAAGGTAGTGACGGCTTCAATCGGCCTCATTCTTGGTGGGATTTAGGGCCACTTTTGTAGGTCAATGCTGTTGACGCGTAAGCGATTCCAGCCTATTGAACCCCACAATCTTGGTCTGCATACGAGCTGGCTCGGGGAGGGAAACCTTCCAGAGCGCGGCTTTGCGCTATTGAAGCGTCAGGTGTGACTATAACAGAAATGAGCCCTTGGACTTCTTAAGTCCTTGGAAAGCTTAGGAGAAAATGAGTGGCCCGTATTGCAGGCGTAAATATACCAACCAACAAGCGGGCCGTTATTGCGCTGCGCTACATCCATGGAATCGGCCCGGTTAACGCTGCCGAAATCATGGACAAGGTCAAGATTCCACATTCCAAGCGGGTCAACGAGCTGAGCGATGCCGAGGTTCTGGCGATCCGCGAAGTGATTGACCGCGATTACATGGTGGAAGGTGACCTTCGCCGCGAAGTTTCCATCAATATCAAGCGCTTGACGGACTTGGGCTGCTACCGCGGCACCCGTCACCGCAAGAGCCTGCCGGTTCGCGGCCAGCGCACCCACACCAATGCACGCACACGCAAGGGCCCCGCCAAGGCCATCGCCGGCAAGAAGAAGTAAGGGCTCAGATCATGGCTAAAGAAGCAGCACGTCCGCGCCGCAAAGAGCGCAAGAACATCTCGTCCGGCGTGGTTCACGTCAATTCGTCGTTCAACAACACGATGATCACCATTACCGACGTTCAGGGCAACACGATCGTCTGGGCCTCGGCTGGAAAACTCGGGTTCAAGGGTTCGCGGAAGTCCACGCCCTATGCCGCCCAGATGGCGGGCGAGCAGGTTGCGCGCGCTGCCATGGAGCACGGCATGCGGACGGTTGAGGTTGAAGTCACCGGTCCCGGTTCGGGCCGCGAGTCAGCTTTGCGCGCCTTGCAGGCCTGTGGCCTGCAGGTGACATCGATCCGCGACGTGACACCCATTCCGCACAATGGCTGCCGTCCACCAAAGCGGCGCCGCGTCTAACAGGTTAGTCATGGGCTTCCCTTTGGGATGCCCAGTAAAAGAGGCCGAGAACCGGAGAGCATTTTCCTGCTCATCCGGGAAATCCACGGGATAGCAAAAATGCATGTAAATCAAAAAAACTGGCAGGAACTCATCAGGCCGACCAAGCTCGACATCCAGCCGGGCCGCGAGCGCCGCAAGGTTGCAACCATGGTGGCTGAGCCGCTGGAGCGCGGCTTCGGCACGACGCTGGGCAATGCGCTGCGCCGTATTCTTCTTTCGTCCCTTCAGGGCGCCGCTGTTTCTTCGGTTCAGATCGACGGCGTTTTGCACGAATTTTCGTCGATTGCCGGGGTGCGCGAAGACGTGACCGACATCGTCTTGAACATCAAGGAAATTGCCCTGGCGATGCATGCGGAAGGCCCCAAGCGGGTTTCGCTTCGCAAGGAAGGCCCGGGCGTGGTCCGTGCCGGCGACATTCAGCAGACCGCCGACATTCATGTGCTCAACCCTGAGCACGTGATCTGCACCCTGGATGAAGGCGCAGAAGTACGCATGGAATTCACCGTGAACACGGGCAAGGGTTATGTTTCCTCCGAGCGCAACCGCCCGGAAGATGCGCCCATTGGCCTTATTCCGGTTGACTCAATTTACAGCCCGGTGCGCCGCGTGTCCTACAAGATCGAGAACACCCGCGAGGGCCAGATTCTCGACTACGACAAGCTGATCATGACGGTTGAAACCGATGGCTCGATGACTCCTGAAGACGCTGTTGCCTATGCGGCGCGCATCCTGCAGGACCAGCTCACGGTGTTCATCAACTTCGCCGAACCTTCCAAGGTTGTGCTTGAAGAGGCCCGCCCCGAACTGGAATTCAATGCCGCCCTTCTCAAGAAGGTTGACGAGCTTGAGCTTTCAGTGCGTTCGGCCAACTGCCTGAAGAACGACAACATCGTTTACATCGGCGACCTGATCCAGAAGTCGGAAGCGGAAATGCTCCGTACCCCGAACTTCGGCCGCAAGTCGCTAAACGAGATCAAGGAAGTTCTGGCGCAGATGGGCTTGCATCTCGGCATGGAAGTGCCGAACTGGCCGCCTGAGAACATCGAAGATCTCGCCAAGAAGTTTGAAACCCACTATTGAGAAATTAAGCGCTTGGCCGAGGCCAGGCGGGTTTAAGGAGAACGGTTATGCGTCATGGTTTTAGAGGTCGCCGGTTCAACCGCACGGTTCCGCATCGTCTGGCGATGTTTGCCAACATGTCGGCGGCATTGATCAAGCATGAGCAGATCGTCACCACCCTGCCAAAGGCCAAGGATTTGCGCCCGGTGATCGAGAAGCTGATCACGCTCGCCAAGAAGGGCGGACTGCATGCCCGGCGCCAGGCGATGAGCCAGGTGCGCGATGAAACGCAGGTGAAGAAGCTGTTTGATATCCTTGCGGCGCGCTTCAAGGACCGCCAGGGCGGTTATGCCCGCATCATGAAGGCGGGTTTCCGCTTTGGCGACAATGCGCCGATGGCTGTCATCGAATTTGTGGACCGCGATCCATCTGAAAAGGGCAAGGATTCAGGCCCATCGATGAAGTCGGGCGAAGAGTCCAAGGAAGCTGTCGCGGCGTAAGCCGTCCAGCTACCGAAGAGTTTCAAAGGGCAGGAGAAATCCTGCCCTTTTTTGCTTTTGTCTATTCCCAGAATCGGAGGAGAAAGGGGCTTCCCATTGGGGGACCAAAAAATGCCAGATGATTGGACCTTCGGCTACCGGGCTGACATTGGCTACACCCATGGCTATTACCGCGATCTTTCCCCGGTGATGCTGGAGTTTGCGCTGCTTTCAAAGATGCAGAGCCACCGCGTGGGCAGGCCGTTGCGCTACCTGGAACTGGGTTATGGGCAGGGGCTATCCCTCAATGTTCATGCCGCAACCGTGCCGGGCGAGTATTGGGGGACCGATTTCAATCCGGCACAGGCTGCCAATGCCAAGGATTTGGCCGCGGCTTCAGGCGCGGATATCCGCGTGCTGGATTCCTCCTTTGAGGAATTGGCCGCGCGCGATGATCTTCCAGTATTTGACGTCATTGTTTTGCACGGCATCTGGTCGTGGATTTCCGATGCCAATCGCCGGATCATAGTCAGGATCGCGCGCCAGCACCTGGCGATTGGCGGCATACTGTACATCTCTTACAATTCGACGCCGGGATGGTCGGCGGCGATGCCGTTGCGCCATCTTATGAACCTGCACGCGGATCTGGCTTCGGGTGAAGGCCTGGGCGTCCTTTCCAAAGTCGATGGGGCCCTTGCGTTCGCGCAGAGCGTGGTGGATTCGAAAGCCGGGTATTTCAAAGCCAATCCGGCGGTGGCCGACCGGCTGGTGAAGATCCAGGCGCAGGACCGCCACTATGTGGCGCACGAGTATTTCAACGCGGACTGGCTGCCCATGCCATTCTCCGACGTGGCGGAATTCCTGTCGGAGGCCAAGCTTTCCTTCGCGGCATCGGCCAGTTTCATCGAGCATCATGATGGCATGAACCTTACGGCCGACCAGCAGAAGCTGTTGAATGATATCAAGCATCCCATCCTCAAAGAGTCAGTGCGTGATTACATGGTCAACCAGCAGTTCCGGAAGGACATCTGGGTGAAGGGGGCAAGGCCGATGCCGCCGCACGAACAGGCCGCACGCGTGAAAGCGCATTCGTTTGTCCTCATGACGCCGGTTGCCGAGGTGCCGCTCAGCATCATGGGGGTATTGGGTGAAACGAAATTTCAGGAAGAGGCCTTCCTGCCGGTTCTGGACCTTCTTGCACACAACGCCTTCATTCCCAAGACCGGAACCGAACTGCTGGCGGGGCCGCCAAAGCAGAACCACGCGCAGATAATGCAGGTGCTGGCATTGCTGATTGGTTCAGGGCACGTGTGCCCCACGCAGAATCCGACGCAGAGCAAGCTGGCGCAGCCGACCAGCAATTCCCTCAATGCCGCATTGATCGCCAATGCGGAGTTTTCATCCGGCACGACGTCTCTTGCCAGCCCGGTTATCGGCGGAGCCGTTGGGGTGACACGTTTTCAGCAATTGTTTTTGAAATCCATCAAGAATGCCAGGAAGCTTCCTGCGGAGTGGGCGGCCGATGCTTGGGGTTCGTTGGACGCACAAGGCCAGCGGCTCATCAAGGGCGGAAAGACCATTGAAACGAAAGAAGAAAACCTTTCCGCCTTGCGCGACATGGCGGTTGATTTCCAGGGCAAGCGGCTGCCGATCATGAAAGCCTTGGGAATTGCCCAATAGAACCTGACCTTATTGCTTTATCCAGCGCTGATCCATGGCTACGCTGGCAAGGCCGCTGGTGAGAATAAGCAGCATTCCGAGAATCGACAGCCAATTCGGAACATCGCCAAAGACAATCAGGCCGGAGAGCACGGCCCACAGGGTGAAGGTGTAGTAGAAGGGAGCAACCGCCGCCGCCCTGGCAAAGCGGAAGGCCAAAAACACGAAGGTGTGGCCGCCAACCAAAAATAATCCCGCCGCCAGCATCATGAGAATGTTGGAACGGCTGGGGGGAACCCAGGTTTCAAAAAATGCAGTAATGAATCCGGCAACAGCCATAACCGCGATAATGGTGGCGAGGGCAACCACGAGGCCCGGAATGTCATGGGGCACGTTCTTGCCCGCGATATCGCGCAGCGCGGAGCCTATGGCGGTAAGCACGCCAAACGCCGCATAGGGCGAAGCGGTGGAACTGCCGGGCTGGGCAATCAGCAATGCGCCGGTAATGGCAAGGGCAATGAGCACCATGCGCAGGCCGCCGATCCGCTCACCCCAGATCAATGAAACGCCAGCTACCACAAGCAGGGGGGAGGTTTGGAAAATGGCGGTAATATCGCCTATGGGCATGTGCTTGAGCGCCATGATAAAACTGACAACGGCGAGGATTTCGAACGCGGCGCGCAGAAGGACCCAGGGATTGAGTACGCGGGGAATATCGCGGGCGTAACCCATGATGAAAACCAGGGGCAGGCACCAGATGGTGGCAGCGATACCGCGCATCAGGAGAACCTGCAGCGGCGGCGTATCGGCCAGCACGAGCTTCATGAAACTGTCATTGGCCACAAACGTGCCGCTGGCCAGGACCATGCAGGCGATGCCGCGCAAGTTTGGTGAGACATGCATGTTCAGTGCTTAGGGTAGGCGGCTGAAGGCGGCAAGATCGCTACCTGCATGGCTGCGATGTACGGGTGCAGATGTGCTTAAAGCGCTAAAACCCGATCCACACTGATTATGGCATTGCCGCCATAGCCGTTGAAATTGGTCATGGTGGCGAGGCCATAGGCGCCGAGCGAGCCGAATTCGATGTAATCATCCTCGCGCAGTTCGGCGAGGATATCGAGCCTATGGGGCAGCACGTCGAGGGGATCGCAGGTGGGGCCAAAAACCTTCCATGATTTGGTGGGGCCTTCAATGACCTTGCCATTGCGGATCACCCGGAAGGGTGGTTCCAGTTCGGGCACCTGCATGTATTCCATGAGGCCGCCGTAAACCCCGTCATTGATGAAGATGTCATCACCATCGGTGCAGACAAGCTTCACGCGGGTGAGCAGCGACATGCAAGTTGCGACCAATCCACGGCCCGGCTCGCATTCCAGCGCCGGCCTGTTGGCCTTTCCGAAGGCCTTGAGCACAGCTTTCTCGATGGCCTCGAAAAAAATTTGGGGCTCAGGTGCCGGGCTCAGCACATAATTGACGGGAAAGCCGCCGCCGACGTTGAGCATCGATATCGATACATCCGCGGTGCGGGCGATGCGGGCAGCGGCCTCAATGTGGCGTACATAGGTGTTCGGATCCGTGGCCTGGGAGCCGGGATGAAAGGTGAGAAGGGGCGTGTAGCCGAGGGCCACGACCTGCTTCAGCAGCTCGACGCAGATATGGTCGGGGGCGCCAAACTTAGTGGAAAAATCATGGGCCGATGAAGCGCGGTCGCGGGGCAGCACAAAGCGCACGGCGATTTCGATGTCTTTCCCAGGGCCAATGACATCGGCAATTTTTGCGAGCTCTTCGCGGCAGTCCACGACATAGCGCCGGCATTTGTGGACCTTGCAGGCGTCACTGATTTCACGGCGCGACTTGACCGGATTGTGATAATGGAAGCGGGCTTTGGGAACGATTTTGCTGACCGTGGCCATTTCATGGACGGAGGCCACGTCCCAGGCCCTGACGCCGGCATCGGCCAAACCCTTGATCACCTGGGATGACGAATTGGCCTTGACCGCGAAGGTCACCTCACCCGGGAAGCCTTTGAGAAAAATCTGGGCGCGCGCAAGCAATTGCGGGGCGCTGAAACAGAACAGGGGTGCATCGGGCTTCAGGGCAAGGGACGCCGCCGCGGCGGATTCAAAGGTCATGTTTGTGGTGGTGTTAAGCATGTCCGGGGGCTTTGCAAAAAGGGTGTGTTTCGGCGATTCGTGCTATAATCTTATGACGGCCATCATATCGCCAAAGCGGGCGACTTGATAGAACAGTCTGGAGAATTTGGAGCTGAAATGCGCTGGTTAATAGCTTTGGTTTTCACCTGTTTCGCCCTGTCGGGTTCGGTTGCACTGGCGGAAACGGCAGTCCCCAAGTCCCAGGTGCAGATGCAGCTTTCCTTTGCGCCGGTGGTGAAGATGACGGCGCCAGCCGTTGTGAACGTTTATTCAAAGACCCTGGCGGCGCAGGATTCCCGGCAGGGGTTGTTCAACGATCCGTTCTTCCGCCAGTTCTTCGGCGAGCGCGGCAATTTCAGCCGGCCGCGCAAGCAGGTGGAGAATTCGCTGGGCTCCGGCGTGATCGTTGATGCCGGCGGGCTGATTGTGACCAACAACCATGTGATCCGCGGCGGCACGGACATTCGCGTGGTGCTGGCCGACAAGCGCGAATTCGAGGCGAAGCTGCTTCTGGCCGATGAGCGCAGCGATCTTGCCATTCTCAAGATTGATGCGGGCGATGAGGAGTTGGCGGCGCTGCCCTTCGGCGACTCCGACAATCTGGAAGTGGGCGATCTTGTGCTGGCGATCGGCAATCCCTTTGGCGTGGGGCAGACGGTGACCAATGGCATTGTCTCCGCTCTGGCGCGCACACAAGTTGGCATCAGTGACTACCAGTTCTTCATCCAGACTGATGCGGCGATCAACCCGGGTAACTCCGGTGGCGCACTGGTTAACATGGCGGGCGAGCTGGTGGGCATCAACACGGCGATTTTCTCGCGCTCGGGCGGCTCCATTGGCATTGGCTTTTCCATTCCCGCCAACATGGTGAAAACCGTGGTGCAATCGGCGGAGAGCGGCACGAAGATCCAACGGCCATGGAGCGGGGCAAACCTTCAGGATGTGACCGCCGACATTGCGGAGTCACTTGGCTTCGCGCGGCCGGAAGGGGCCCTGGTGGCCAGCCTTCACCCGGACAGTCCACTGCTGGCCGCCGGGCTGAAGCGGGGAGATGTCATTCTGGCTCTCGATGGGCATCCCGTTGAAAACGCCAAGGAGTTCAACTACCGGGTGGCGACATCGAAGATCGGGCAGGAGTCGATCATTGAGTTCCAGCGGGACGGCAAGGCGCGCGAGGCCAGCATCAGGCTTGTGGCAGCGCCTGAAACAACCGAGCGGGCCGAAACTCTCATGGAAGGAAAGAATCCCTTGCAAGGAATGGTGGTGGCCAATCTTTCGCCGGCGGTGGCGGAAGAACTCGGTGTGCCTTCAAGCCTTAGTGGTGTTGTTGCCCTTGAAATCAAAGGCGGCGTGGCGAAGCGGTTTTTCCGCAAGGGCGATATCCTGCTTGAAGTGAACGGGGTTTCCATTGCCAGCGTGGACGATTTGCAGAGGGCGGTTGCGGCAGACGAAAGTTATTGGGAATTCGAGATCAACCGCGGCGGGCGTAAATTGCAAATGACGCTGCGCTGATGAGCACGCTTTTCGAAGCTGCAAGTTTTGGCAAGGAAGCGCCACGGCCACTGGCGGACCGGCTGCGGCCCCAGAAGCTGAATGATGTGGTGGGCCAGGAACACCTGACGGGGGAAGACGGCATCCTCAGCCGCATGCTGGCTTCGGGGCGCATTCCTTCCATCATCCTGTGGGGGCCGCCTGGCACGGGCAAAACGACAATTGCGCGGCTCTTGGCGGGCGAAACCGGGCTGGCCTTTGAACAAATGTCGGCGATTTTTTCCGGCGTTGCCGATTTGAAGAAGGCCTTCGAGCAGGCGCGCATCCGGCGCGAGCAGGGGCGGGGGACGCTGTTGTTCGTTGATGAAATCCACCGCTTCAACAAATCGCAGCAGGATTCCTTTCTGCCCTATGTGGAGGATGGCACGATTACGCTGGTGGGCGCCACGACGGAGAATCCGTCGTTTGAATTGAATGGCGCTTTGCTTTCCCGCGCGCAGGTGCTGGTGCTGAACCGGCTTGATGCGGATGCCATGACGGCGCTGGTGACGCGGGCTGAAATGTTTGAAAAGCGCCCGCTGCCGGTTGATGCCCAGGCGTTGTCGGCGCTAATTGCCATGGCTGACGGCGACGGGCGCTACATTCTCAATCTGGTTGAAGAGATTTTTTCCAGTGTTCCGGAAGGGGCGCTGCCGCTGAGTTCGGAGGCTTTGGCCAAGTCGGTGCAAAAGCGCATGCCGCTTTACGACAAGGCGGCGGACGGGCATTACAATTTGATTTCCGCACTGCACAAGTCGGTGCGCGGCTCTGATCCAGATGCGGCGCTGTATTATCTGGCGCGGATGCTGACGGCGGGAGAGGATCCGCTGTTCCTGGCTAGGCGGCTGGTGCGCATGGCGATTGAGGACGTGGGGCTGGCGGACCCGGATGCGCTTCACCAGGCGCTGGCTGCCAAGGACACGTATGATTTTTTGGGAAGCCCTGAAGGGGAGTTGGCCCTGGCGCAGGCGACGATTTACATCGCGACCGCACCCAAATCCAATGCCGGCTACACGGCTTTCGGTGCGGCGATGAAGCGGGCCAAGGAAACGGGATCGCTGGCGCCGCCAAAGATCATCCTGAACGCGCCCACCAAGATGATGAAGGAACAGGAGTATGGCGCGGGCTACCGCTATGACCATGATGAGCCGGAGGCCTTTTCCGGGCAGAACTATTTTCCAGCGGAGATGGGCCGCGAGCACTATTACAACCCGCCGGAGCGCGGCTTTGAGCGCGAGGTGAAGAAGCGCCTGGATTACTGGGCGAAGCTGCGGAAAGTGCGGGAATAAAAAAGGCCGGAGGAAATCCGGCCTTTCTATTTTGCGGGGAAGAATTATTTCCGGTTTGCGTCGAGGCTCCAGGGGCCGCCGCCGGCGGCGGAGAAATAGAGGAAGATGAAGCAGTAGAGGATGGCCGCATCGCCATTGTTGATCAGCGGGAAGAAGCTTTGCGGGGCGTGTCCCATGAAATAAGCAGCGGCTAGGAAGCCTGCCAGCACGAAAGCGGTAATGCGGGTGAAGAGGCCGACGATGATGAGAAGGCCGCCGATGGTTTCGAGGGCGCCGGCGAGGCCCATGAGGGAGAAGACCTCGACGCCATTGGCGAAATATTCAGTGGGCGGGAAATTGAAATACTTCGACGTGCCGTGCTCAAGCAGGAGGAGGCCTGCCACGATGCGAAGAACGGCATGAAGCGGGCCGGACCAGGAGGCAGGGATAATTCCGTTTAACATTAGTGTTGGGCCTTTGATTGTTGATTAGTGGAACCCCAATAGCGGATTCGAAATCTGTAACAAGAGAAATGATATATTGTTGAGAGCAAATGTTCGTGATCCAGTATGGAGCTTGTAACCGCGCACATGGAGGTAACCGCTTCAACCTAGACAGGAATTTAATCCTAGACAGCGCACAGTCATTCGGCTATAAACGGCTATTCTCCAAAATTGTATTTCCGGCTTGTGAGCGCAAGGTTCCTTGAGAGAGAAGCACCGCTGAAATCCTATTGGCTGTTCGGATGGACGGCTTGGTAAAACACAGGTGGAATTGATTTGGAAACTGCTTTCTCATCATGGCCTTATTTGACACGGCCACCTTCTTTCGTCGGTGGAGATGCCCGTGTCGAGCACGGGCAAGATGAGAAAGGGATATTTGAACGTGAAGGGCTACTCCGCCGCCTCGATGCTGGGGGCGCGGCGTTTCAGGATTTCCTTCAGGTAGTGGCCGGTGTAGCTGCGTTTTTCGCGGGCTACGTCTTCGGGGGTTCCCACGGCCACGACTTCGCCGCCGGCGTCGCCGCCTTCGGGGCCTAGGTCGATGATCCAGTCGGCGGTTTTGATCACCTCAAGATTGTGCTCGATGACGACCACGGTGTTGCCCTGGTTGACCAGCTCGTGGAGCACTTCCAGAAGTTTCTTGACGTCGTGGAAGTGCAGACCGGTGGTGGGTTCATCGAGCAGATAAAGCGTGCGGCCGGTGGCGCGCTTGGAGAGCTCCTTGGCGAGTTTCACCCGCTGGGCCTCTCCGCCTGACAGGGTGGTGGCCTGCTGGCCGACCTTGATGTAGCTGAGGCCGACGCGTTCCAGCGTATCCATCTTGTCGCGCACGGAGGGCACGGCGCGGAAGAATTCGGCGGCTTCGGCAACGGTCATGTCCAACACATCGGCGATGGACTTGTCCTTGAACTTGATGTCCAGGGTTTCGCGGTTGTAGCGCTTGCCGTGGCAGGCATCGCAGGTGACATAGACGTCCGGCAGGAAGTGCATTTCGATCTTGATGACGCCGTCGCCCTGGCAGGTTTCGCAGCGGCCACCCTTGACGTTGAAGGAAAAGCGGCCGGGCTCATAACCGCGCGTCTTGGCTTCGGGGAGGCCCGCGAACCAATCGCGGATGGGGGTGAAGGCGCCGGTATAGGTGGCAGGGTTTGAGCGCGGGGTGCGGCCGATGGGCGACTGGTCAATGTCGATGATCTTGTCGAGATGGTCCATGCCATCAATTTTGTCATGTTCGGAGGGCGGCTCGCGGGTGCCCATGAGCTTGCGGGCGAGCGCCCGGTAAACCGTGTCGATCAAGAGGGTGGATTTGCCGCCGCCGGACACGCCGGTCACACAGGTAAAGACGCCAAGCGGGATTTCGGCGGAAACATTCTTGAGGTTGTTGGCACGGGCGCCTTTGACGCGGATGGCGCGGTTCTTCTCCCATTTGCGGCGGTGATGGGGAATGGGCACCTGCTGGAGACCCACGAGATATTGCCCGGTGATCGAGGCGGGGTTGGCCATGACCTCATCGGGCGTTCCCTGGGCCACGATATGGCCGCCGTTGACGCCGGCGCCGGGGCCGATATCGACGACGAAATCGGCCATCTTGATGGCATCCTCATCATGCTCGACGACGATCACCGTGTTGCCGATGTCACGGAGGTGGATAAGGGTTTCAAGAAGCCGCGCATTGTCGCGCTGGTGCAGGCCGATGGAGGGCTCATCAAGGACATAGAGAACGCCGGTGAGGCCCGAACCGATCTGCGAGGCGAGGCGGATGCGCTGACTTTCGCCTCCCGAGAGCGAGCCGGAGACACGCGACAGATTGAGATATTCGAGGCCCACATCCACCAGGAATTTGAGGCGGGCCTTGATTTCCTTCAGGATGCGGGCGGCGATTTCGCGCTGCTTGGCGGTGAGCTTCGCTTCCAGCCCGGTGAACCATGCGTTGGCAGTCTGAATGGAAAAATTGGCCACCTGGCTGATGTGGAGCCTGTCGATCTTCACGGCCAGGGCCTGGGGCTTCAGGCGGTTGCCATTGCAGGCGCGGCAGGGCTGGTCCGACTGGTAACGGGCGAGTTCCTCGCGCATCCAGGCACTGTCGGTTTCGCGCCAGCGGCGCTCGATGTTGCCGATGACGCCTTCGAAGGGCTTCTTGGTTTTGTAGGAGCGCAGGCCATCATCATAAGTGATAGTGATTTCATCCTCGCCGGTGCCGTTGAGAATCGCGTCCTGCACTTTTTTGGAGAGGTCCTTCCATGGCGCGGTCATGGAGGCCTTGTAGTGCCTGGCCAGCGCCTCAAGGGTTTGGGCGTAGTAGGGCGAGGTGGCACCGGCCTTTGACCAGGGGGCGATTGCGCCATCACGCAAGGACAGTGACGTATCGGGCACCACCAGGTCCGGTTCGAATTTCAGTTCGGTGCCGAGGCCATCACAGGCCGGACAAGCGCCGAAGGGATTGTTGAAGGAGAAGAGGCGCGGTTCGATTTCCTCAATGGTGAAGCCCGAGACGGGGCAGGCGAATTTTTCCGAGAAGATGATGCGCTCATGAGTATCGTTCTTGGACTTGTTCGCGCTGTCTTCCGCGGTTTGCGAGGCGGGCAGCGGCTTGTCGGTGAATTCGGCGACCGCCAGGCCTTCGCTCAGTTTCAGGGCAGTTTCAAAAGTGTCGGCGAGCCTTGTGCCGAGATCGGGTCGGACCACGAGGCGGTCCACCACCACATCGATGTCGTGCTTGAATTTCTTGTCGAGGGCCGGGACGCTGTCGATTTCATAGAAGTGGCCGTCGACCTTGACGCGCTGGAAGCCTTTTTTCTGGAGCTCGGCGAATTCCTTGCGGTATTCGCCCTTGCGGCCGCGCACGATGGGGGCGAGGATGTAAAGCCGCTCGCCTTCGGGAAGGCTCAAGACCTTGTCCACCATCATGGTGACGGTCTGGCTTTCGATGGGGAGGCCCGTGGTGGGCGAATAGGCGATGCCGATGCGGGCAAAAAGCAGGCGCATGTAGTCATAGATTTCGGTGACGGTTCCGACGGTGGAGCGCGGATTGCGGCTGGTGGTTTTCTGCTCGATGGAAATGGCGGGCGAGAGGCCATCGATCTGGTCCACGTCCGGCTTCTGCATCATTTCGAGGAACTGGCGGGCATAGGCCGAGAGCGATTCGACATAGCGGCGCTGGCCCTCGGCGTAAATCGTGTCGAACGCCAGGGAAGATTTTCCGGAGCCGGAAAGGCCCGTGAAAACAATGAGTTTGTCCCGTGGAATTTCCAGTGAGACATTCTTCAGATTGTGCTCCCTGGCACCCTGAACGGAAATAACGCGCTTGTGGCTGGACATGAGACCTGACTAGATCAAAACGGGAACGTATGCAATATGGGTTATTCTAGGGATATAGCAGTCAGCAGATGTCAGCAGAACTACAGATATCCACAGCAACGTTAAGTGGGGGGCGATGACGCCGAAAGCAAAGGTTTTGCGTGAGGTCTTTGGTTTCGACGGATTCAGGCCGGGGCAGGAAGAGATCGTCGATCATCTGATCGGTGGGCGGCATGTTCTGGCTGTCATGCCCACGGGCTCCGGCAAGTCACTATGTTATCAGGTGCCGGCGCTGGTGAAGCAGGGGCTGACGATTGTGGTTTCGCCGCTGGTGGCGCTGATGCAGGACCAGGTTGCGGCGCTCAAACTGGCGGGCGTTGCGGCGGAGACGATCAATTCGGCGGCTTCGCGGGAGGTGAACGTCGACATCTGGCAGCGTGTGGCGGCGGGGCTGGTGCGGATTTTGTATCTGGCGCCGGAGCGTTTGATGACGGAGCAGATGATAGCGGCCCTGCAGAAGCTGGATGTGAAGCTGATCGCGGTTGACGAGGCGCACTGCATTTCGCATTGGGGCGCTTCCTTCCGGCCTGAATATGAGGCACTGCACGGCTTGCGCGAGGCGTTTCCGGAAGCGCCGATTGGGGCGTTCACGGCAACGGCCGACGAAGGGGCGCGGCGCGATATTGTGAAGAAGCTGTTTGGCGGGAAAGCGGAGGTTTTTGTCGCGGGGTTTGACCGGCCAAACATCAGGCTCACGGTGCAGAACAAGGATAACACCCGGCAGCAGATCTTGCGCTTTCTTGATACCCACGCGGGCGAGAGCGGGATTGTTTATGCGCTGTCGCGCAAGAGCACGGAGGAGATCGCCGCGTTTCTGGTTGAGAAGAAGCATCGTGCGGTGGCTTATCATGCGGGGTTGACGCCGGCACAGCGCGCGGACGCGCAGGATTTATTCATGACAGAGAAAGGCGTGATTGTTTGCGCCACGATTGCCTTTGGCATGGGGATCGACAAGCCCGATGTGCGTTTTGTGTTTCATGCGGATTTGCCATCGTCGCTTGATGCCTATTATCAGGAGATTGGCCGGGCGGGGCGTGACGGCGAAGCGGCGGTTGCCCATATGGTGTTTGGCCTTGGCGACATTCGCCTGCGCCGGCAATTCATTGAGCAGGGCGAAGCGAGCGAGGACCACAAGCGCCGGGAGAACCGCAGGCTTGATGCGCTGGTGGCCTATTGCGAAGCGCCGAGCTGCCGGCGGGTTTCTCTGCTGGGCTATTTCGGCGAGGCGGCGGAGCCTTGCGGCAATTGCGATGTGTGCCTGAGCCCCGGGGAAACGCTTGACGGCAGTGCTGAAGCAAAAAAGGTTTTTGAAACGGTGCGGGCCACTGGCGAACGCTTTGGGGCGATGCATATTGTGGATGTGCTGATGGCCAAGGCCAACGACAAGGCCGTGGCGTTGAGACACACGGAACTGCCGGTGTTTGGGCTTGGCCAGGATCGTCCGCGCACGGAATGGCAGGGCATTATCCGGCAACTGGTGGGGGCCGGATTTCTGGTTCATGATGTGGGTGGTTATGGTGGGCTATCGCTGGCGCCCAAGGCTCGCTCCTTGATGAGTGGCGGCGGCGAATTCCGCTATCGCAAGGTGGAGCAGCGCGGCACGAAGAAAGCGGCGCGGGCTGAGGTCATGGCGAAAATCAGTGAAGCCGATCCGCGTGCCGGGGCTTTGCTGGTGCTCCTGAAGGCCTTGCGCATGCAGCTTGCCAAGCAGGCGCGGGTTCCGGCCTATGTGATTTTTTCGGATCGCACGCTTATCGACATGGCGGCGCGGGTGCCGCTCACCAAGTGGGATTTCGGCGAGGTGCATGGGGTGGGGGCGGCCAAGCAGGAAAAATTCGCGGAGATTTTCTTGGCGGAGATTACCGGTTTTGCGCGCGAGACTGCCGCTGCCAGTCAATGAGCAAATGAATAACCAGTGCGGTGAAGACCACGGCGCCGCCGAGCAGGGTTCGCCCGGACGGGATTTCATTATGGACCAGCCAGACCCAGATGGGACCGAGGACCGGTTCCAGGGTTCCGACGAGGGCCGCCAGGGCCGCGGGGAGGAGCCTGACGCCGGTTGTGAACATGACCAGGCCCAGGCCCAAGTTGAGTGCGCCGAAGGCAACCAGCCAGCCGAGATCTGCGGCACTTACGGCATAGTGGCCTGCGAGCATCCCTGAGAAACACGCGGCAAACACGGTTCCGAGGCAAACAGCAGGAGTCATCCGCACATGGGCATGACGGCGCGTGATCACAGTTGCTATGGCGAACATCACGGAGATCAGGAGTGCCAGGCCATCGCCTATCGGCGAGACCTTTCCGGTGAAGGATTCCGATACCATGATGGCAACCCCGGCAATCACCGCGGCAATGGCGGCCCAGGTTGCGCCTGAAATTTTTTCACGAAACAGGGTCCAGGTGAGGAGTGCGGCGATCAGCGGAACGCCGGCCTGCATGAGCAGGATATTCGCCACCGTCGTATAGGCGAGCGCCACCACGAAGGAGCTGGAGGCGATGGCAAAGCACAGTGCCACGCCGAGGCCGGCAAGCCCCATGCCCTTGAAGAGCGTGACCGTGCCGCGCGGGCCATCGCGCCAGAGCATGAAACCCAAAAGGAAAATGGCGGCAAAAAGGGACCGCCAAAATACCACGGTCCAGCTATCGCCAACTTCGAGGAAGCGGGCAATGGCGCCACCGAAGCTCCAGACGACGGCAGAACCTGCAACGAGAAGAATGCCGCGGCGCCTGTTGCTGGCGTGGTCAGTTGAAGGGATGCTTTGGGTCGCCGTATTCATGTTACGAGACTAGTCTGCCGTTTTAATTCCGTAGTGACCTGAAACGACAGGGGCTGAGGGAATTGCGAAGTATTTTTCATGCATAGTTTACTTGACTTTGCGACGGACCGGTCCAACATATAACGCATCACCGAACTCCACGGAGCAGGTGATTGAATGAAACAGCAATCGGAGGGAGCATGACGCCACCTGGTCACCACCTCGGATCGCGGCAGGTCTCGCGATCACATTCCGGCTAGCGCGCTGCAGCACAATATCGACGCTTGACCGGATTGCAAATCACATATCAGAACTCATGCGAGGTAAGATATTCTCCCAGCCTCGCCAGTGATCCGGTGTAAACCGGATTCTATCAAGTCACATACTCGAAGGGTCGAGGGCCCCGCTGGCGCAACATAAGCCGCAGCGGGGCTGATTGTTTTCAAAGTTTAATTTCCCAATAGTTTCTTGCGCAGGTCCGATACCGCATTGGCGTGGGCGTCGAAGCCTTCGTACTTGGCGATCAGGCCGGCGTGCTTTGCCAGTTCGGGATAGGCTTGGGCTGTGACTTCGACGACGGAGGTGCGCTTCATGAAATCATGGACGCTGAGGGCAGAGAAGGTTTTGGCCCAGCCGCTAGTGGGCAGGACGTGGCTGGGGCCAAGGACAAAATTTCCCAGGGTTGACGGCGTGTGTTCGCCGAGCAGAATTTCTCCGGCGTTTTTGATCAGCGGCAGATATTTGCGCGGTTCCTTGGAGAGGATTTGCAGATGCTCCGGTGCATAGTCGTTGATGAAGGCCATGGCCTGGCCCGTGTCTTTCGCCAGAAGAATGCCGCCGCGGCTTGAAGCAAGCACCGCCTTGGTGAAATTCACGCGCTGGGCGCTCATCCTGTGCCAATAGGCGGGGATGGCGGCAAGGGCTGCGTCGGCCACTTCCTTGCTGGTTGTGACGATGAAGGCGGAGCTGTCATCGCCGTGCTCGGCTTCGATGAGCAGGTCCAGCGCGGCGAGACGGCCATCGGTTGTTTCGTCGGCAAAGATGATGGCTTCGCTGGGGCCGGCGGGCGTGCCTGTGTCGATCAGATCAGCGAGCAGGCGTTTGGCGGCCACGACCCAGGGCGAACCGGGGCCAACGACCTTCACATATTTTGAAATGGTTTGCGTGCCATGGGCCACAGCAGCGATGGCCTGGGCGCCACCCGCCTTATAGACCTTGCTCACGCCGGCGGCGCGGGCGGCCACAAGTGTCGCTGCATCGATTTTTCCATCGGGGTCGGGCGGCGTTACGATGCAAATGTCTTCAACGCCCGCAACGCTGGCCGGAATGCAGGTCATCAGGACGGACGAGGGGAAGGCGCCCTTGCCGCGCGGAATGTAGCAGGCGACGGATGCGATGGGCGTGGTGCGGTCACCGGCATGAAGGCCGGGGCGGATTTCGGTACTCCAAGACTCTTCGGGTTTTTGCAGCTCGTGGAATTTGCGGATGTTGACGGCGGCGAAGGCGATGGCTTCCCTGACGTCCGCTTCCAGTTCGCCGTGGGCGCGGTCAAAATCTTCCTCGGCCGCGGCAAGGGCATTTGCATCAACCGGGGCACCGTCAAATTGCCCGGCAAAGCGCGCCAGGGCCGTGTCGCCTTCGGTCCGCACCGCTTCGATGATGGGTTTCACCTTCTCAATGAAAGGCGTCAAATCGCTTTCGGTGCGCTTGAGAAGGGTGGCGCGGTCGGCGGCTGTCAGGTCTGACAGAACAAGGCAGTTGATGTGTGACGTCATGAACGTCTTTCAATTTCCCGAATGGTTGGTGACTGAGACGTAGGTTTCATCTTCCTGGCCGTCGCGTTCGAATTTCAGAAAATCATAATAGCCGCAGTGGCCTTCGCCGGGGAAGGCGCGGCAAGTTGAGGGCCTGGCATGATAGATGGTGCAGCGGCGTTCCTTGGTGTCAAAGAACTGACAGATCTTGCCATAGATCTTATCTTTCTGGCGGCGCATGATGCGCTTGTAACCATGGGCCTTCTTGAAGAACTTCTTCTCCGCCTTGGCGAGCGGCATTTCAAAATGCTTGGCGATGCGCTCGGCATCGCGGTCCTTCACTTCAATGACGGGGTAGGAGCAGCAGTAGCCCGGGCATTTCATGCAGTCGTATAGTTTTCGGGCCATCTAAATGAGAGTTCCTTGGGTTGAGAGAAGAGCTTAGCACTTAATGATTCGACTGGGGATAAAACAGCCCTGCAGGTGCTACTGCCTGTTTGGCGGGTTTTGATGAAGCCTTCAATGCGGCAAATTTCTTGTTGGTCTCAGCCATTTCACTTGTCAGCCATTCGCGGAAGGAGCGCGCCGTTGCGGTTTCCTTGGAGCCCTTCGCGCGGACAATCCAATAATTGCCATGGTCCTTCATTTCAAGGGCAAAGGGGCGGGCGAGCCAGCCTTCAACGATTGAATCCGTGCACAGAATTTGATCACCAAGGGCGAAGCCTTGGCCGGATTCGGCGGCTTCAATGGCCAGGTGATTCTGGAACACGGTGCCCTTCCAATCGGTGACGCCTTCGATGCCGTTGGCGGTGAGCCAGTCGGCCCACCATTGCTTGCGCTGCTCATGGAGCAGATTGTAGTTCTTGAGATCCTCCGGCTTAAGGTTCTGCACGCCGGCGATGAGGGCGGGGGCACAGACGGGGAAGATCACCACGTTGGATGACAGCTTGGTCATTTCCACATCTTCCCAATTGCCGCGGCCATAGCGGATGCCGAGCTCAACTTCATCGACGCGAAAATCCACCAGGCGGGTGGTGGGATCAATGTTGAGCTCAATATCCGGGTGCAGCTCCTTGAAGTGGCCGAGGCGCGGCACGAGCCAGCGCGAGGCGATGGCCGGTTCCACCGAAACATTGAGGGGGCGGGCGGCGCCGACGGCTGCCGCTTCGCGCGAAGCATTGGACAGGGCATCAAAGAGGGGCGTCAACTGCTCGCCAAAGCGCTTGCCGGCCTCGGTGAGGGCCACACCACGGCCGGTGCGCAGGAAGAGCTGGGTGCCGAGATATTCCTCCAGCTCGCGGATATGGCGGCTGATGGCGGCATGGGTGACGAAAAGCTCGCCGGCTGCCTCAGTAAAACTCACATGCCGGGCGGCTGCTTCAAAGGCTTTGAGGGCATTGAGTGAGGGGAGTCGGCGTGCCACGAGAGACCTGTAACATTTTCTGTTGGGATTGGTTGTTTATTGCCGTTTGTGACCCGTCCGGCAAGAGCCGATATTCAAGTGGCCCGCTAAATCATGGGAGATGAACATGAACTGGTTATTTGAAGCCTATTCGAACGTCTACAATACGGCCATGGGGCAGCGCCCGCTTCATCGCCGGCCCGGCAGCCTGACGGCGGAGCAGAAGCAGAGACTGATGCGCTTTCATGGTAAATGTGACGTGTAACTTTTTCTGATGGTTGTGTAGCTTTATACCGTTTGTGTTGCGACCGCGAAAAGTCCATATTGAGAACAACAGAGATTTGATTTGAGGAGAACGATGATGAACTGGGTTTTTGGAGCATATTCAAACGTTTACAGCACTGCCATGATGCAGAACAAGGACGTTGAAGCCCATCTCGCAAATGCGAAGATGAGCGAAGGCAAGAGCGCAGGCCGGATTGCGCGCCTGTTCGGTCGCGCCTAACAGATTTAATCACAGCCCCGGGGTTATGCCGGGGGTGTTTTTTGCCTTGTTTGGAACAAAAATAGAACATATATACGGTGTGGATAAACCCAGCCAGCGGGTGAAAGCCTGCGTGCGAAGGACTAGGGTGCGCGAAAACAGGGAGATGTGTCATGGCAGGTTCGGTCAACAAGGTTATTCTGGTGGGCAATTTGGGGAAGGACCCCGAGGTGCGCCATACCCAGGACGGCAAGGCCATCGTAAACCTGAGCCTCGCCACCTCGGAAAATTGGCGCGACAAGGCCACAGGCGAGCGCAAGGAGCGCACGGAATGGCACCGGGTGGTCATATTCAATGAAAACCTGGCCAAGGTGGCTGAGCAGTATCTGAAGAAGGGCTCCACGGTTTATATCGAAGGGGCGCTGCAGACGCGGAAATGGACCGACAAGGACGGCGTCGAGAAATACTCAACCGAGGTGGTTTTGCAGAATTTCCGGGGTGAATTGACCATGCTTGGCGGCCGGGGCGGCGGTTCCGGGGAGAGTACCAGTTCCGGCGGCGATGAGTTTGGCCAGTCCAGCCCTATGGACAGGCCCCGTGGTGCGGCCGGGAAGGCCCAGAGCTTTGCCCGGGATTTGGACGACGAAGTCCCGTTCTGAGGGGCCGACGCCTGTTTGGCGCGTTTCTTGCTAAGTCATTGTTGTTACTGGCAAGGCCGGACGATTGTGCCGAAATTACCACTTGGCCACATTATGTTCACATTTGACTGGCTAAAGGCGGGTCAATTATGTTGCAATGCAACACAAATGGAATCAGGGTTCACGATATGAAACAATTCATGATTTCCATCCTCGCTGCCTCCGTATTGGTATTTTCGGGCGTCAGTGCAGGAGCGGATGAGGCGGTGCTATCCCAGGCTGAACTCGGAAAGCTGTTTCCCGGCAATTTCCATGCAGTGGTCAATGGCGCCGTTACAGTCAAGATTACGGCGCGTGGCAATGGCACCTTGATTGGCCAGATGACGGGCCAGGAAGACCGTGGCCGCTGGAGTGTGGAGCGCGGCAAGCTGTGCATTGTCTGGTCGACCTGGCTGAACGGCAAGGCCTCGTGTTCGCGGGTCGTTGCCGATGACGGCTGGTATCGCGGCAATGGCGTGAAATTCCGCAAAATCTAGCCAGTTTTGCACCGTTTTTCTCCAGATTTCCCATTCCTTTTCGTTGCGATTGAAGCGCTCTCAAACTAAACTGAGCAGCCGCTCGAATCGTCCAACAATCAGGACGTTTTTGAAGTGGTCAGAAGCTTGAGTTAAGGGCCGTCCGTGACCGACAAAGACGACAAGAATGGCGTGGTTCCGCCCGCCAATCCCGGTGAAATTACTCTCATCACCATCGAAGATGAGATGAAGAAAAGCTACCTCGATTACGCCATGAGCGTGATCGTGAGCCGGGCGCTTCCTGATGTGCGCGATGGCCTGAAGCCGGTACACCGGCGCATTCTTTTTGCCATGCATGAAGCCGGCAGGACGCCTGACAAGAAGTTTACCAAGTCCGCGACGACGGTTGGCGATGTAATGGGCCGTTATCACCCGCATGGCGACAGCGCGATTTATGACGCGCTGGTGCGCATGGCGCAGGACTTTTCCATGCGCTTGCCGCTTATCGGCAGCCAAGGCAATTTCGGTTCGGTTGACGGAGATCCGCCTGCGGCAATGCGCTATACGGAGAGCAAACTCGCCGAAGCGGCAATGCCGCTGCTGGATGATATTGACAAGGATACAGTCGATTTTCAGCCAAATTATGATGGCGAGCGCAAGGAACCTGCTGTGCTTCCCGCCAAGTATCCGAATTTGCTGGTGAATGGCTCCGGCGGGATCGCTGTCGGAATGGCCACCAACATGGCGCCGCATAATCTGGGCGAAGTGATCGATGCCACGATTGCCACCATCGACAATCCGGCAATTTCCATCGATGACCTGATTGGGCGCATGCCGGGGCCGGATTTTCCGACGGGCGGAATCATTCTGGGACGCATGGGCATCAAGTCGGCGTTCCACACGGGGCGCGGCTCCGTTGTTTTGCGCGGGCGGGTGCATACGGAAGAACTGCGCAAGGACCGTGAAGCGCTGGTTGTCACGGAGATTCCCTATCAGGTGAACAAGGCGCTGATGATCGAGCGCATCGCTGAAATGGTGCGCGACAAGAAGATCGAAGGCATCTCGGATATCCGCGACGAGTCCTCACGCCAGGGCATGCGTGTGGTGATCGAGATCAAGCGGGATGCCATGACCGATGTGGTGCTCAACCAGCTTTACCGCTTCTCGCAATTGCAGAGCACCTTCAGCGTAAACAACATTGCGCTGACCGGCGGGCGGCCGGAGCAGTTGAATCTCAAGGACTTGCTCCAAGCCTTTATATCATTCCGCGAAGAGGTTGTTACACGGCGCACCAAGTTCCTCTTGAACAAGGCCCGCGACCGGGCGCATATTTTGGTGGGCCTGGCAATCGCGGTTGCCAATATTGATGAAGTCATCAAGCTGATCCGCCGGTCCAAGGATGCTGGCGAAGCGCGCGAGGCCCTGATGGCGCGGGCCTGGCCGGCAAAGGATTTGGGGCCGCTGATCGCGCTCATTGCCGATCCTCGGCATTCGCTAGGAGCCGACAACAATTACCGGCTTTCGGAAGAGCAGGCACGGGCCATCCTCGATCTGCGTTTGCAACGCCTTACGGCGCTGGGCATTGATGAAATCACCGACGAGCTGCAGAAGCTTGCCAAGGAGATTTCGGAATACCTTGATATCCTGCGTTCACGCCTGCGCGTGATGAACATCATCAAGGGCGAGCTGGCGCAGATCAAGGTTGATTTCGCCACGCCGCGGCGCACCGAAATTATTGAGAACGATGGCGAGGTTGACGATGAAGACCTGATTGCCCGGGAAGACATGGTGGTGACGGTTTCGCACGCGGGCTATGTGAAGCGGGTGCCGCTTTCGGCTTACCGGGCGCAGCGGCGCGGCGGCAAGGGCCGGGCCGGCGTGCAGATGCGTGACGAGGATTTTGTCACCAAGCTTTTCGTGGCCAATACCCATACACCGATATTGTTCTTCTCTTCGCTGGGCATGGTTTACCGCATGAAGGTGTGGCGGCTGCCGGTAGGCAATCCGCAGGCGCGGGGCAAGGCATTGATCAATATTCTGCCGCTGTCTCAGGACGAGCGCATCACGACCATCATGCCGCTGCCGGAAAATGACGGGGATGCGGCGAACCTGCATCTGATGTTTGCCACCCGCTCCGGCGGGGTCCGGCGCAATGCGCTGGATGATTTCGAAAGCATCAATCGCTCCGGCAAGATTGCCATGAAGCTGGAATCTGGCGACATGATTGCCGGTGTCGAGATCTGCACGGATGCGGACGACGTGTTGCTGACCACGGCGCAGGGGCAATGCATCAGGTTCCCGGTGAATGACGTGCGCGTGTTCAAGGGGCGTGATTCAACCGGGGTGCGCGGCATCAAGCTTGAAAAGGACGATCACGTAATTTCCATGGCGGTCATCCGCCACGTGGATGCGACGGCGGAAGAGCGCTTGGCGTTCCTCAAAATGTCGCGCGCGGTGGCGGGCGAGGATGCGGAGACGGAAACTTCCGATGAAGAAGAAGTGGCCGATGCGGGCCTGAGCCAGGAGCGCTATGCGGCGATGGGAGCGGCCGAGCAGGTGATCCTCACGGTATCGAGCAACGGCTATGGCAAGCGCACGTCGTCATTCGAATACCGCATCACCAACCGCGGCGGCAAAGGCATTGTGGCAATGGCGGTGAACGAGCGCAACGGCCCGCTGGTGGCTTCCTTCCCGGTTGAGCATTCCGACCAGATCATGCTGGTGACCGATGGCGGGCAGCTTATCCGCTGCCCGGTTGACGGCATCCGCAAGGCCGGACGCTCGACGCAAGGGGTGATCGTGATCGATACGGCTGATGACGAGAACGTAGTGTCAGTTGAGAGTCTGAGCGAGGATGAGGTGGTGGAAGACGAGGCGTAATTCCGCTTGACAGGCTTGCCGCATTTCTGGCTCCCTATGGTGAATGAGGAGCTGAAATCATGTCGTACGAATCCTATCTTGCCTTTTGTGTTGCGGCGATGGCCTTGGCCTTTGTTCCAGGCCCGACAGTGACCGTGATCATTGCGAATAGTCTGCGCTATGGGACCCGGGCAGGGTTGATGAATGTGGCGGGTACGCAGGCGGGCGTGGTGATTTGGCTCGCCATTGCAGCGCTTGGGCTTGGTGCCGCCATCCAGGTTATGGGTATGTGGTTTGATGTGTTGCGCTGGGCCGGGGCCATCTATCTCGTGTGGCTGGGCATCAAGCTGTTCCGCTCCAATGGTGATTTGGCCATTGCGGTGGACCGGGCGCGGCCCAGGGGAAGTTTCTTCCTACAGGGTTTCGTGGTGATCATGTCCAACCCCAAGATGCTGGTGCTTTTTGGGGCGCTCATTCCGCCGTTCCTTTCCAAGGATGGAAACATGATGCAGCAGACGTTGCTGCTGGGCGTAACCTTTGCGGTGATCGCCGCGGTGGGCGACACCTGCTACGCATTGATGGCCGGGAAGGCCGGTACGTGGCTTTCACGCTCACGCATTCGGGCAATCGAGATTGTCAGCGGTGTTTGCCTGACGGCTGGCGGCGTGTGGATGGCGCTGCGGGGACGGTGATTGCGCCTGCTCTCCAAGGCGAGCGCGTAAGGCTTCGACCGCATCGCGCTGATGATTTTGAGCGCTTGGTGGAACTTTTCGAATCCCCACGCAGCAAATATATGGATGAGGTGAAGTC
>JAUXUN010000056.1 GCA_030680855.1 Aestuariivirga sp. | reverse complement strand
CCGAAATCCGCCAGCATCTGGGTGGCCCAAGGACCCGCCAGAACGCGGGTGAGGTCCAGTACGCGAATGTTGGAAAGGGGTCCGGCCACTTAAATCTGCTCCACCGCGCGCCACAACTCATCATCCACGGCCACGCCCTCGCGCGCCGCAAGCTCTAGTTTTTCACTATAGGGATTCTTGTGGCGCTCGCCACCCAGCGCAAAGGCCGGGTCAACCGGACAGCCGATGCCGATATTTGCCGCAACCGAAAGCGGCACCAAGTACAGCCCGTGCCGCACATTGCGCAGGAAAATCCGACCATGCTTGGCCACATGGGCGGCAATTTGAGGCCCGAGAAAAACGCAGGAGACATTCTGCAGGTCCAGTCCCATGGCATCAGGAACCAGGTCTACCGAGCGCCGTTCATCTCCCCGTGCCTCCAGCAGCAGCCTGATCCCAGGATAGCCGCAGGCCTCAAGCCAGGCGCAATTCCTGGCCGCCGACGTGGGCTCAGGAACAGCCCGTTCAGCAAGACTGGCGATTTGGTTAAGGCTTGCGCGCATGGGTTAACCCCTTAACACCTCGGCCGCGAATGCGACAGGACCACCGCCCCTGTTCATGGGGCCAGCCTCTTTCCGGCCATAAGTCCAGCGCCATATGCCCATTGCCAGAGTGTTACGTCATTGTCATACTATCCTGAAATGACAACAGAGGCCGGAAAACCGGACGTGGCATTTTGAGGAAACAGTGCGGGGCATTCCGCCCCGGCAGTCAGAGGACAGTCAGCATGAAAAAATTAACATCTACCCAGGAAACCTTACGCGCCGCGATGATCTCGCGCCGCTCGCTGATCAAGGCCAGCGCCGCCTTGGGTGCGGTAGGTTTTGCCAGCCCGCTCTACGTCAAGAACGCATTTTCGTCTTCGGGCGAGCTCAACCTGCTCATGTGGTCGGACGAATATCCTGACCCTGTAATCCCGAACTTCGAGAAAGCATCGGGCATCAAGGTTAACCAGACACCATTTTCGCAGAACGAAGAGCAGATCAACAAGCTGCAAGCCACGGGCGGCGACGGTTTTGACCTTTGTTCGCCGACCATCAACCGGGCACCCCAATACAAGGATCTCAACGTCCTGGCCCCGTTTGATACCAGCAAGCTGACGAACGCCAGCAACATCCTGCCGTCCATGATGGACAACGCCAACAGTCTCTGGACCTGGGAAGACGGCCAGTATTACATGCCGCATTGCTGGGGTTCCGAAGCTATTTCATATCGCACCGACCTCTACAAGGGCGACCTGTCTCAACTGAGCTATGGCTCGCTCTGGGATGAGGGCGTCAAGGGCCATGTCCAGGGCCGGCCGCACTCCTATCTGCTCAGCATCGGCCTGTGGTGGGATGCCTCTGGCAAGATGCCGTCGAACCGGATGCATGATGGCTACAAGGATGAGGACAGCTTCAAGAAGGTTTGGGATCCGATTCTTGCCTTCGCCATCGAGAACAAGGCTTGGGTCAAGCAGTTCTGGGATTCCGCCGATAACACCAAGTCGGGCCTGATGGAGAACGATGTGTGGATCGGCCTGACCTGGGATGGTCCGCCACTGTCGCTCAAGAAGGAAGGCAAGCCAGTCAATTATACGGCGCCGAAGGAAGGCGCCATAGCCTGGGTTGACGGCATCTCGCTGTTGAAGGCCGCAAAGAATGTGGACCAGGTCTATGCCTTTCTGAACTACCTGCACACACCGGAAGCTTCCGCTGCCGTTGCCGAAGGCTCGGGTTACAACCCGGTCGTCACCGGCGCGGATGCCTTGCTCTCCGATGTTGCCAAGAAGAACTTCCAGGAAGCATTCCCGGGCGATGCCCTCAAGAACCTGTGGGCCTGGCCCGTGGAGCCGTCATGGTATGCCGAAATCCGCAGCCAGTATGCGGACAAGTTCAAGGCTGCCTAATTTATCGACTTTCAGCAATAAAATCAGCCCCGGAGAAATCCGGGGCTGAATTTTTCGGGATTCGTTTTAACTCCACTTGAACTCAGGGGCAGTTCGGTGGACACTGAGGAAAAGCGGGACGGAAAGAGCCTGCGCGAGGCACAGGGGATATTGGCGCGATGAGTTCAGGTGTTGAGCTTGACCATATTACAGTAAAATTTGGCAACTTCACAGCAGTGAAGGATGCCACGCTGGACATCAAGAGCGGGGAGTTCTTCTCGTTTCTTGGTCCTTCCGGCTGCGGCAAGACAACGATCCTGCGCACCGTCTCGGGCTTTCTTGACCCATCTTCAGGCGTGGTTCGCATTGGCGGCGAGGACATGGCGGGCATCGGCCCGAACAAGCGGCCCACAGCGCTGATTTTTCAGAACCTGGCGCTTTTCCCGCTCATGACCGTGTCGGAGAACATCACCTATGGCCTGCGCGTGCGCGGCGCCGACAAGGCAGCGCGGATGAAGCGCGCCGATGAGCTTCTCGAGCTTATCGCCTTGCCTGATCAGGGCAAGAAGCTGGTCAGTGAACTGTCGGGTGGCCAGAAACAGCGCGTGGCCATTGCCCGGGCCCTTGCGGTGGAACCCAAGGTCCTGCTTCTCGATGAACCGCTTTCCGCCCTCGACCTGAAACTGCGCCAGCACATGCGCAATGAGTTGCGGGAAATCCAGAAGCGGGTCGGCATCACCTTCATTTACATCACCCATGACCAGGGCGAAGCGCTGACCATGTCGGACCGTGTGGCGGTTATGAGCGATGGCGAGATTCTGCAGATCTCCGACGGAAAAACCATCTATGATTCGCCAGCCACATCATTCGTGGCATCCTTCGTCGGCGAAAATAACCCGATGCCGGGCACTATCACAAAGGCAGGCAAGACCGGTGCCGTGCTAAAGACGGCCTTCGGTGAATTGCGGGGCGCCAACCCGCACGGATTGAAAGTGGGTGACAAGGCCATACTCTTTGTCCGTCCCGAATCCATTTCACTTGGCAAAGGCGCCGCCGATGCGACAATCACGTCACAGATCCTGAATGTGGCGTTCGAAGGCAATGTCAGCCACATCTTCATGAAGGGTGCTGGCAAGAAGGAGCTGTCGGTGACCGTTGGCCGTCACGGCGGGGCGGAAATCCCGGCGAAAGGTGCGAAGGCTGCCGTGAGTTACGACCCAGGCTATGCGGTGGTTCTGCCGGAAGGGAAGATGGCCCGTGAGTAGGTTCATCGTCTTTCTGCTTCCCCTGGCGGTGATCGCCGGCTTCTGGCTGCTTTCGCGCCAGGAATCAAAACTCGCCCATGACCCTACCCACAAGAGTTTCTTCCAGCGCAACGGCGCGGTGCTTGGCATCGTATTCATAGCCCTCGTGACGTTCTGGATGCTGTTCCTCGTGGTGATGCCCTATCTCTACATGGTGCAGGAAAGCTTCCATCCAAGACTTCCGCCCATGAAGCGTGGCGGGCCGGAGGATTTCCTCACAATCCAACAGTACAAGTCCTTCTTCGTGGAGCCCTCGAGTGGTAACTGGAACACACTCCACCTGCGGGCCTTCTTTTTCTCCATCCTGACATCGGTGTTTGTTACGGCTGTCAATTTCGCCATCTGTTACCCGCTGGCCTATTACATGGCCCAAGCCGGCACCATCCAGAAAGTGCGACTGCTGATGCTCTGCCTCATTGTGCCCTATTGGGTGAATGAAATCCTGCGCGCTTTCTCGCTGCGCCTGCTCCTGGCGTCCAAAGGCCTGATCAACCAGACGCTGATGGGCATCGGCATCATCGACACACCGATTGATTTCCTCGGCACCAACATGGGACTCTATGTCGGCCTGTCCTACGCCTATCTGCTCATCATGGTTTTTCCGCTCTACAACGCCATCGAAAGCCTGGATAAAAACCAGATTGAAGCCGCCCGCGACCTTGGCGCCCCGTGGTGGAAAATCCACCGGGACGTTGTTATCCCCTATGCCAAGCCGGGCATCGCCTCCGGCTGCACCATGGTGTTCATGCTGTCGGCCGGCTCGCTCGCCGCCCCCCAGTTCCTTGGCGGGCCAAGCACCCTGTGGTTCACTTCCATCGTCTATGACTTCTTCTTCCAGGCGTTCAACTGGCCGCGCGGAGCCGCTTACGCCTTCATCCTGCTGACCGCCTGCATCATTTTCGTGCTGGCTATCCTCAAGCTGTTCAAGGTCAGCCTCGGGGAGACCATCCGATGAGTTCCAGGCTTGTCATGCGGGGAATGATTGCGTTCTACATATTCCTCTTCTTTGCCTATCTTTTCGGCCCATTGGTTGTGATGAGCATCACGGCCTTCAATACGCCAAGCTATCCCCAGGCCTATCCTTTTGAAGCTTTCACGCTCAATTGGTTTGTGAGGCTCTGGAACCACCGCTCCATGATGGACGGCATCAAGAATTCCGTCATCATCGGCTTGGGCGTGGTCGCCATATCGGTTCCCGTAGGCCTGGCAGCGGCTATCATGATGGGGCAAATCTATCACCGGGCCCGCAGCATGTTCTATCTCGTGACGGTTTCACCTGTGCTGACGCCCGGCGTCATCATCGGCATTTCCACGGTGATTTTCTGGAAAGACGTGATGGGCGTTACGGATTTCACCAAGGCGTATTTCTACAAGGGCATCATCCTGGCGGTTTTCGGCCAGGCCAGCTTTGTAGCCGCCTATTGCCTGCTGATTATAATGGCCCGCCTGCAGCGCTTTGACCGCTCCCAGGAAGAGGCAGCACTCGACCTCGGTGCGAGTTTCCCGCAAGTCTTCTGGCATATTCTCGTGCCCTTCCTGAAGCCTGCCTTGATTTCAGCCTCGGTAATTGCATTTCTGTCCTCGTTCGAAAACTACAACACCACAACCTTTGCCATTCTGGCCGACAAAACCCTGGTCACGGTCTTGGCCGGTGAAGTGCGCCAGGGAACGACGCCAGCCCTTTCGGCCTTGGCCGTGGTGATCATTGGACTGTCACTTGTCGGGGCCATATTCTATGAGGTCGCCAAGCGCCGGGAAGAAGCGGCCGCCGAGCGGATTCAGGAACGGGCCCG
Source organism: Aestuariivirga sp. (assembly GCA_030680855.1). Taxonomy (GTDB): domain Bacteria; phylum Pseudomonadota; class Alphaproteobacteria; order Rhizobiales; family Aestuariivirgaceae; genus Aestuariivirga. Next base: position 26,643 of record JAUXUN010000056.1, on the reverse strand, counting down.
ACTGGCCGAGCGCGGCGAGATCACAGGGGCGAAAACGGGGCTGGCGTGAAAATCAAAAGTCTCGAGACCTTCTGCAACCAGTATATCGGGTTTGTGCGCGCCACCACTGATGACGGAAGCCAGGGCTGGGGTCAGGTTTCGACCTACAACGCCGACATAACCTGCGAAATATTCCACCGGCAGGTGGCCAAATGGAGCCTTGGCGCCGATGCGCTCGACGTCGATGCGCTCGTCACGCTCATTCCGGAACGCGAACACAAATTCCCCGGCTCATATCTCATGCGGGCCATCACCGGGCTTGATACGGCGCTCTGGGACTTACGCGGCAAATTGGAAAAGAAAGGCGTGTGCGAGTTGCTGGGTGGAACACCAAGGCCATTCCCGGTCTATGCCTCAAGCATGAAACGCGGCGAAATCACCCCCGAGGCGGAAGCCGATAGGCTTTCGCGCCTGCGCGATGAACATGGCTACACCGCCTTCAAATTCCGCGTCGGCAAGGAGTGCGGCCACGACGAGGACGAGTGGCCGGGACGCACCGACACTATTGTGCCCATGGTCCGCAAGGCCCTGGGCGACAGCGCCACCCTGCTGGTGGATGCAAACAGCAGCTACACACCGAAAAAGGCCATCGAAATCGGCAAGTTCCTGGAGCAGCACGGCGTTGTGCATTTTGAGGAGCCATGCCCCTATTGGGAATATGACTGGACCAAGCAGGTGACCGATGCGCTTTCGCTTGATGTGACCGGCGGCGAACAGGACTGCGATCTGGCCCTGTGGAAATTTGCCACGGAGATGCGCGCCGTTGACGTGGCCCAGCCCGACATCTGCTATCTTGGCGGCCTTTCGCGTACCTTGAAGGTTGTCGAAATGGCGAAAAAGGCAGACCTTCCCATAACACCCCATGCCGCCAACATGTCGATGGTCACCGTGTTCACCCTGCACATGATGGGGGCCATTTCCAACGCCGGGCCCTATGTCGAGTTCTCCATCGAGGGCAACGACTACTATCCCTGGCAGGAAGAATTCTACCGGCCGGCACTCGTCGCCCGCGATGGCAAGGTTCAAATTCCGGAAGGCCCCGGCTGGGGCGTAGACATCAATCCGCAATGGCTCGACAAGGCAAAATACCAGAAGTCGGAACTTTAGTTCCAGCCGCCACGTTCGGCATCGGGAGCCATTTGCGCCGGTGCACGGTGCATGAAGGCATCGGAATGAACCGTGATCTGGGTGCCGTTCAGATAGACTACCGAGTACATCGCCGGTTCTTCGCTGTAGATCGTGGGAACCGAGCCATCGACCAAGGGTAGCTGGTGGTTGAGACCCGGCAACGCCGAATAGGACATGCCCCGCCACTGGCCGCTGATGGTGCGGTGGGCATGGCCGAAGAAAATGTGGCGCACATTGTGGCCTTTGAGCAGGTCGCCAAATCCATCGCCATCCTCAAGCGGGATCAAATCCATCAAGGGATGGTGAATCTTGAACGGTGGATGGTGCATGAAAATGTAGATGGGCGCACCGGTTGCTTTCGCCAAAGCAGCCCTTAGCCATGCGCGTCGTGGCTCATCATAAAGGCCAGCGGAGGAGGGGCTACCTTTTAATGTGTCCAGAAACAGAAAGTGTTGCCCGTTCCGGATTAAACTGTGTTGCACGAACCCGCCCTCAAGAGGACCATTGAAGACCTTCAGAAAGGCCGCGCGATCATCGTGATTTCCAAGCATCAGATGAACCGGAATCGGGAATTTCTCCAGGCGCTCGTGTAATGCCTGGTAGGTTTCAACTTCACCTCGTTCGGTAAGATCCCCTGATATGGCGCAGAATTCCGCATCGGCGTGATACGTCATGATATCCGACAGGCACTGGTCGAGGCGCGGAAAGGGATCAAAGCCCCAGAGTCTATGGCCGGATGGAACAAGGTGCAGGTCGGTGACATGGATGAATTTCATCAGGTCTTCTTTGCTTCATTTCTCAAGCGGGACCCGCGCAGCAATCCCGCCGCTTCGACGATCGGGTAGCCCGCTGAAACAATGTGCGAATTGATCCGGTGCAGGTCGCGGATCATGTCGACGTAAAGCGCGCTGCGTCGCAGCGCTCCGCGTTTGGTCTGCTTGTCGCTCTTGAAGTGCTGGTCCAGTACCGAGTTCTCAAGCTTGCGGAAGGCGTCCTTTTGCGCAATCAGCCGTTTTGCGCCTTCAAGATCGGCGGAACTCAATACGCCCGTGGCCAGGCGAATGTTGTCATGGATGATAAGGCAAAGATCATCCAGCGCCGCCTGTTCCTCGATGCTGAATTCAATGGTTTCTTTGGCCTTGGCCTTGATGCGGTCCGCCAGGTTGAGGTGAATGATGTCGCCCGCATGTTCCAGGTTGCTGACATAGAGGGTGATTTCCAGGGCCCGACGGGCTTCTTCCGATGAAAGCTGGGTTTGCGTGAGATCGACGAGGTAGGACTGGATGGCATTTTGAAACGTGTTGAGCCGCTCATCCAGCGCCTTGAGCAGCTTGAGGGTTTCCGTGCTCTTCATCCGCAGGGCCGAAAGCGCCGTTTCAAACATCCGGTTGAGAACTTCGCTCATGCGCACGGTTTCGAGCAGCGCGTTGGAGAGCGCAATGGAGGGCGAGTGCAGGGATTTGGCGTCGAGATAACGCGGTGCTGCAAGCTGGTCAGCGTCAAGCTTCACATCGGGCACAAGCTTTATGACCTGCTTCTCAACCAGTTTGGTGAGCGGCAGGAAGAACAGGCCGATCACCAGGTTGAGTGCGGCGTGAAAGGCCAGCGCCACGGTGACGGCATCAAATGGAAGGAGCACCGCCCATCCGGTGATGCGTTGTATGAGCGCGAGGCCTATAAGGGCCGCGATGCTCCGGCAAGCAAGATTGGCAACGGGGAGCCTCCGGCCCGCCGGGGGCAAGGCGAGCGTGGACGATATGGCCGGCAGCCCGCCGCCGAGATTGAGGCCCAATATGAACGCTAGCGCCCCGCCAAGTTCGAGGCTGCCATTGGCGACAAAGGACGCAATCAGCAGGATCACGGCAAGGGTTGAGTGAAAGACCCATGCCAGGATAGCGCCGGTTATAAAGGCGAGCAGGGGCTCATGTCCAATGGCCGTCAGCACCGCGTGGAACAGGCTCGCCTCGCGCAACGGCACCGTTGCTTCAGAAATGAGTTTCAGCGACATCAGCATCAGGCCAAGGCCGATCATGATGCGCCCGATGTTATGCGGCCGGAACTCGCGCGACACGCTGAAGGTGACATAGCCGGCAAAAACCAGGATGGGCGAGGCCCAAATCGCAAACGAGCTTCCCGAAGCAAAGAGAGCCGAGACGATGGCGGAGCCCAGGTCAGCCCCCAGGAGTACGGCGAGCCCCAGCGAAGTGCCAATGGCCCCGCTTGCGGCAATGCCCGCCACGATCAGGGTTGTTGCCGTGCCGCTGCCCAAAATGGCCGTTGCCATGGCCCCGGAAAGAAACGCCGAGCCGCGGTTCCCCAGGCGGACTTCAATGAAATGCTTGAGGCGGTCGCCCCAGGCCCGCAGGACTCCGGTGCGCACCATGCGCACCCCCCAGAGAAGAAGGGCGACGCCACCGAGCAGATTGATGATAACGAGCGTACCTGGATTCAATTCATTTCAACTTGGCCACGGCAAAGACCATGTCTTCACATTGGTGAAGAACTTCATGGCTTCCATAACCCCTTCCTTCACACCATTACCAGAGTCTTTGATCCCGCCAAAGGGCGACATTTCAATACGGTAACCCGGCACTTCCCAGATATTAACCGTACCTACGTTAAGGCCCTCGATGAAGCGGGTAATCCGCGAGAGATCATTGGTGCAGACGCCTGAGGAAAGGCCGAAAGGCGTGGAATTTGAAATGCGGATCACTTCCGCGTCGTCGTCCGGAACCCGGACGATGGGGATGATAGGACCAAAGGTTTCCTCAAAAACCAGCTCGGAAGTGTGCGGCACGAAGTCCACAGTTATGGGCGGCAGCACCGCCCCCTTGCGGCCCGGATTGTAAAGGATTTTGGCCCCTTGCTCGGCGGCCTTGTGCACCCGGGCCTCAAAAACCTTGGCCGCTTCCTCGTGCACCACGCAGCCCAGATCCGTGGCAGGGTCCATGGGATCGCCAAACTTGATTTTCTTGGCCTTCTCAAGGACCAGAGCCACGAACTTATCGGCGATGCGGTTCTGCACCAGAATGCGCTTCACCGCCGTGCAGCGCTGGCCGGAATTCTTGGTGGAACCCGCAACGGCGAGTTCTGCCGCCTTGTCGAGATCGCTGTCGCTGAGGTCGTTCAATACAATCAGCGGATCATTGCCGCCAAGCTCAAGGGCTGCCCGCTTGTAGCCCGCCTTCGCCGCAATGAGCTTTCCAACCCGCACGCCGCCGGTAAAGGTAATGACCGCGATATGGGGATTGGTCACCATTTCATCGCCGATGTCATCGGGCCAGCCGGTGACCACCTGGAACATTTCCGGCGGCAGGCCTGCATCATAAAGAATGTCGGCAAGCGCAAGGGCCGTGAGCGGCGTCAACTCCGTGGGTTTGCACACCACGCAATTATTCGTGGCAATGGCCGGCGCAATCTTGTGCGACACCATGTTGAGCGGGTGATTGAACGGCGTAATGGCCGAGATCACGCCGACGGGATCACGCTTGGTAAATATCTTGCGCGACTTGCCTTGCGGCGTGAGGTCACAGGAAAAAATCTGCCCGTCATCGAGAATGCAGAGGTGCGCGGCCAGCGAAAACACGTCACAGGCCCGCCCGCATTCGTAAACCGAATCCTTCATTGAAATGCCAAGCTCAAGTGTTAGCACATGTGCAAGGGCATCCCGGCGCTGGCGAATGAGTTCCGCCGTCTTGAACAAAATCTGCTGGCGCTCATAGCGCGTGAGCTTCGGCTTGAAACCGGCCGCGATCTCAAACGCCCGCGCCGCGTGTTCGGCCCGGCCAGCCGGAACCGTGCCGATGATCTCATTGGTGAAGGGATAATGAACCGGCACAACGGCATCGGCCAAAACCTTTTTGCCCCCAATACGCATGCTTTCAGTGATGACGGCGCGGGTCATGTCAGGCCTCGATTATGCAGTTGCAGCCGATGAAAAAGGCGTCGAAATTGCGCAAGTTCTTAGGCAGGTTCTGGGTCTTGCGGTTCACGATGACCGGAATGGTTTGCTCCGTGAGGCCGCCATGGGAACGCAACGGCCCATTCAATCCCGACAGGTCATGCCTCGCACGGCTGGTACCAATCACCTTTGACCCTGTACCTCCGCCCGAAACGACGATGATATCGCCCATCCGGTCTTCCGGCAATTCGAAGCGGGCACAGCCCTTCGCCCGGTCAAGGACCACATCAATGCCGGGCTGCTTAGAAATGAGCTCTGAAGCAACTTCAACTGAAATCCCCTTGACATAGACCGTTGCAAAGGACCCCAGCGCGCCATGGTGCTTCACATAAGGATCGGTGATGGGAAGGATGACTTTTGTCGTGCCCGCGCCAAAGCTCTTGTCCAAGGCATCTTGAAGGTAAATCACATCGGGTTCGCCGCTGGGCAAATGCTTGGCCTTCATGCCATGATCGGCCACGATTACGACGATGGCCCCTTGCGCATCAAGCCACCCGAGATAGCCATCCATCATCTTGTAGAAGCTGTTGGCGCCCTTCGAGCCCGGCGCATACTTATGCTGCACATAGTCGGTGGTGGAGAGATACATGAGATCGGGCTTCATGGATGCCAGCAGCTTGACGCCCGCTGCAAACACAAATTCCGAGAGCTCCGCCGAATAAACTTCCGGTACGGCCATCCCGACCATGTCACAAACGCCTTCAATGCCATTGTCCTTCAGGATTGCTTTGTCGGCATGCTCGGATGAAAAGGCAACGGCTGTTCCGTCAAAAACCAGGCCCTTGCCAAGGAGCAGGCGCAACTTGTCCTTGGCCGTGATCATGGCAATCTTGGCTCCGGCCTTCTGGAACTTCTCAAAAATGGTTGGCGCCCGCAGCCATTTGGGATCATTCATCATCGTCTCAAGCCCGGTCACGGGATCAATGAGATAATTTCCGCAGATGCCATGAACTGCGGGAGGCGCGCCGGTGACAATCGAAAGATTGTTAGGGTTGGTAAAACTTGGAATGACGCAAAGTCCGCGGGTGCTCTCGCCCTTGGCAATCATTTTCTTCAGGTTCGGCATAAGGCCATCGGCCATGGCCATTTCCATGTAGTCCGGTTCACTGCCATCGCAGCAAATCACCACGAGGGGAGCCTGCGGCCAGGCATAATCCCGGCCGTTCACGGAAACGGATTTACTGTCGGATTTCATAGCTTTAGCTGTCATTTCTGTTTCTAACTCTGAAGCGGGGCGAAATCCTTCACCCCCATTTCGCCCACAACATCCCGGATGGCCTCGAGGGCAGCGGCAATGACGCGTTCGTCAATCTGGCCAATGGTCCCGATGCGGAAACTCGGGCGCTTGGTCAGTTTTCCCGGATAGATCGTGAAGCCGCGAACCCGCAGCGCCTCGTAAAACTGCTCAAAATGAAAGTTGGGGTCGCGCGGTGTCAGAAAGGTCTGAATGATCGGCCCGGCCAAACCCTCTTGCAGCAATGTCGAAAATCCCATTTCGGTCATGCCGGTGACAAGCGCCTTGGCATTGCGGGCGTAACGCGCCCCGCGCCCCTCAACACCGCCTTGCTGCTCATGCTCCTTCAGCGCTTGATCGAAAGCAACGAGCGCATGGGTGGGCGGGGTGAAGCGGAACTGTCCATTGGTCTCAAGGCCGCGCCACTGGTCGAACAGGTCAAGCACAACGGAATGGCAAGCACCCGCCGAAGCTTCCAGCAGGTCACGTTTCACCACCACGTAGGAAAAGCCGGGAACCCCTTCCAGGCATTTGTTCGAGGAGGACACCATCACGTCGATGTTCTGCTCCACCATGTGGAGAGGCAGGGCACCGAAGGAGGACATGGCGTCCACCATGAAAACCTTGTCATGCGCCTTGACCACTTGACCGATTTCTTCAATGGGATTCACGATGCCAGAAGTGGTTTCGCAATGGATCATCCAGACATGGCTGATGCTCTTGTCCGCATCCAGCATGGTGACAACTTCCTCAACCGTTGGAACCGTGCTGTCGCCCTTGTCAATTTTCAGATAGGGCCTGCCGATGCGCTCAAGGATTTGCGCCGCCCGGTCGCCGTAGGCGCCGTTGGCAACCACCAGGGTCTTGCGCCGCTTGTCCGGGCACAGGCTGCCCAGCGCAGCTTCAATGGCAAAGGTGCCTGACCCCTGCATGATGACGCATTCATAGCGCCCGTCGCAATTGGCCAGTTGCAGGATGCGCCTGCGGATATCACCAACGATTTTCCGGAACTCCACATCCCGCGAGCCCCAATCGGCCAGCATGGCAAGCTTGACCGTGCGTGACGTCGTCAGCGGGCCGGGGGTGAGGAGATAGGGCATGTCCTCCTGGCCTTCGGGGCCAGGAATGGATGGCTTAAAGGACGGCGTCTTGGTGTTCATTGGGGGCTCCAGATTGTCCCGCCACATTAAGCATTGACCAATATCAGTCAAATCGTATGTTCTTATGTAAACCATAGGAAATTCTGATATGACTTATGCCCAGCTCAAGGCGTTCCATGCGGTGGCCCAACAGGGCGGCTTCTCCAAGGCAGCCATCGGGCTTTCCCTGACGCAGCCGGCAATTTCCGATCACGTGCGGAAACTTGAGGAAGCTCACGGCGTTCAATTGTTCTTGCGCGCGGCGCGAGGCGTCACGCTCACAGAAACAGGCCGTAAGCTCTATGCCATCACAGAACGGCTGTTTGAGGCAGAGGCTCAGGCATCAGAGCTCCTGATTCGGGCTGAAACACTCGAAGAGGGACATCTGACGGTGGGCGCTGATGCTGCCGTTCACGTGTTGCAGCACATAAACAGGTTCAAGAAGGAATTCCCGCGCATTGCCCTGAAGCTCGTGGCCGGAAATTCCGCCGACCTTATTTCGAAGCTGCTGACATTCGCAATTGACGTTGCCGTGACCGCCGAGCAACCCCAAAATGAGCCCATCGGATGCTTCAAGCTGCGCGAAGACCGGCTGGTTGCCGTAGCGCCAAAGCAGGCCGCGTTGCTGAAGGGTCCACGTGTTTCCCTCTCCGCCTTGAGCGCCGCACCACTTGTCTTGCGTGAGGAAGGGTCCACAACGCGAAGGTTGCTGCTTGAGGAGTTGCAGAAGCGCAATTTGACTCCCCGTAACACGATTGAGGTCGAAGGCCGTGAAGCCGTCATTGAATCTGTGGCTCAGGGCCTTGGCATCGCGGTCATGTCCCGCGGCGAGATTTCTCCCGATGGCCGGCTTCGCATATTTGAGTTCAGCGATTGGTCCGTGAAAATGGAGGAATGGCTGCTTTTCCTGCGCGCCCGGTCAGAGCTGCATCTCATCAGGAGTTTTCTTGAAATTGCCAGGCCGCGGCCCTAGCTGAGTTTGGCGGCCAGAACCACGTCAATGTTCTGCCGGTGAATGGCCTCATAGGGCTCGAACAAATTGACCCACCCGGCTTCCAGCGGGCCAGTGATGATGTCGCGCAACGGCTTGCCGCGCAAATCCGGTTCGCTCACGCAGCGCTTCAGCATGCGGATATATTGCTGGTTGGCGCGGATGAAGGTTTTTTCATAGCCGCCAAGGGCAATGATTTCCGGATCGCCATGATTCGGCAAAATGCGCTCCGGATTCAGCGTCCAAAGCCGGTCCAAGTCGGCCAGATGGATGTCAAAATTTTCCGGTTCGCCCACATAGGTCACCGTATCTTCCAGCGTATCGCCAGCCAGCAATATGCGCTCGGCAGCCAGCCAGAGGACTGTTGCATCGTCACTGTGAATATTCACTTCGATCAGATCTATGGTGAGACTGCCCACTTGCAATTGCGTACGCCCCTCAAAAGTTTGGGTTGGCAGGATGAGCGGCTTGATGAATGGTGGCCCGGATGACGTGCCGCTTTCGATCGCCAATTTGCGCTGTGTAAGATGATCCAGAGTGCGCTTGTTCGAAATGATCCTGCAGTCGGCAAAGGCTGCGGTTCCCGCCACATGGTCGAGGTGCCAGTGGCTGAGCACCACCGTGAAATTCTTCACGCCTGCCTCTGTCAGGCTTTTGCGAATGAACGCGGCATATTCAACCGAAATATGCGTGTCATAGACTAGCGCGTCCTCGCCATCGACGATGGCATAGCTGGCGATGCCCAGCGAGAGCGCCCCGTCATCCACCCAGTTTTCGCCTTCCGCAAAGCGATAGCCTTCAACCCGGCCATCGTAGAAAGCATAAATATTCGGGGCAGGGCGCAGAACCCGCAAGTGGGCTGTCATTGGCGTTCTCTCATTCAGGTGGAACAGCCTTATGGCAGAAAAAACCCATCTGGCAAACCGGCCCGAATACTGCGATAACTGCCGTCTTGGCCACTCAGGGGAAACAACAATGACATTCGGTTATGGTCTCTTAGCGCTTATCGCCGCCATCGCAGGTTATCTGGTTTACGCCTATAACGCCCTCATCAGGAACAAGAACCTTGTGGCCGAAGGCTGGAGCGGCATAGATGTGCAGCTCCGCCGCCGCGCCGATCTCATTCCGAACCTCATCGAAACCGTAAAAGGCTATGCGGCCCATGAGGACAAGCTGTTTCGTGATATCGCTGATTTGCGGGCCAAGAGCATTGCGGGCGGTTCGGTGGGCGAGCAATCGGTGGTGGGACAGGCCATGACGGCAGCGCTTGGCAAACTGTTTGCCGTGGCTGAAGCCTATCCGGAATTGAAAGCGGACGCCAATTTCCGTGACTTGCAGGACAAGCTTTCCGCCACCGAAGACGAAATCCAGCTTTCGCGCCGCTACTACAACGGCGCCGTGCGTAATCTCAACACCATGATCCAGTCCTTCCCCAGCAACCTCGTTGCCAATTTCTTCAAGTTCACTCTCGCCGAGTTCTTCGAAATTGGCGATGCGGCGGCCCGCGAAGTGCCAAAAGTCGATTTCAAGAAATAGCCTGGGATCATGCGCGCCTTCCTCTTTGCACTCTTTGCGCTCGTCGTTCTTAATTCCGCGGTTCAGGCGGAAGAACGCATTGAACAGTTCACCAGCGACGCCCGGGTGAATGTCGATGGCTCCGTTGATGTAACGGAGACCATTTCGGTCAATGCTGAATCGCGCCAGATCCGGCGCGGCATCTTTCGCGATTTCCCCACGACCTATACGGACCGGAACGGCCTGCGCGTGGTTGTGGGTTTCGAAGTGATCTCGGTGAAGCGCGACAGGCAGGCGGAACCCTATGCCATTGAGGGCCTTTCCAACGGCAAGCGCATCCGCATCGGAAGTGCCGAAGTGTTTCTCGATCCCGGTATTCATGTCTACGAAATTCAGTACCGAACCACCCGCCAGCTTGGATTTTTCTCCGACTATGACGAACTCTACTGGAATGTGACCGGTAATGGCTGGACCTTTCCCATCCAGGCGACAACCGCGGTCGTGCGGCTCCCGCCGGGCGCCAGAATCCTGCAGCATGAAGCCTACACGGGTTATCAGGGGGAAAATGGCCGCAATTTCAAAGTGTTCGACGCCACAGGCAATGAATACCGGGCCGTAGCCACGCGGAATTTTGCCCCGGGCGAAGGCATGACCGTGGCCGTGGCCTGGCAAAAGGGCATCGTTTCACCGCCCAGCCAGGCTCAGAAATATTCCTGGTTCCTGCATGACAACGCGGGCTTCATGGGCCTTGCGGCAACGCTTCTGGGCGTTGCGCTGTTTTTCTATTTTGCCTGGGTGAAAGTGGGCCGAGATCCGCCATCAGGTGTCATTGTGCCGCTCTTCAGGCCGCCAACTGCCCTTGGCCCCGCCGGCTCCCGTTTCATCTGGAAGCAGCGTTATGATCAAAAGGCCTTTGCTGCTGCCCTTGTGGGGCTCGCGGTCAAGGGGCGCCTGAAAATTGCCGACAATGACGGTGATTTCAAAATCAACAAACTGGCGGCAACAGGCACCGCCCTCACATCGGCGGAAAATGCACTCCTCAGCTCTACGCCGTCCGGCGCCACCGAACTGGAAAATTCCAACCATGCCGCAATCGGCATGATGAAGAGATCTTTGGAAAACGCCCTCAAGCGGGAATTCGAAGGCTCGGTTTTTGTCCGCAACATCGGCTGGTTCTGGGCCGGGGCTGGGTTTTCAATTGCCGGCCTCGTGATTTCCGCCCTGCTGCTCCCGGAGAGTGATGGTTTTGTCGGGCTTTTTGCGGCGGGCTGGTCGGGCATCTGGTGGGGCGTGATTCTCACCATTGCCTGGAGTTCCATCAAAGGCGTCATCAACAGTCAGGGCGTGCTTGCGAAAATCGGCTCCGCCGCCTCTCTCCTCTTTTTGATTCCCTTTGGCATCGCCGGCGTGGCGGTTCCCATTTTTGCGATTTTCTCCGATGCGCTTTCGCCTGGCATCGTCATGCTTGTGAGCACCGCAATCGGCCTCGGGATATTGAACATCCTATTCTACAATCTGCTCAGCGCCCCCACTGTTTCCGGCCGTCAGGTTCTCGATCAGCTCGAAGGTTTTCGCATGTATATGAAAACCGCCGAAGAGGAGCGCCTCAAAATATTGAACCCGCCGGAAAAGACCCCGGAACTGTTTGAGCGCTATTTGCCCTATGCCCTGGCGCTTGACTGCGAAAATGAGTGGAACGCCAAGTTTACCGCCGTACTGGCCGCGGCTGCCTTGGCGGGCGCCACGGCTCCGGTTTGGTATTCCGGAAGCCACTGGGATTCCGGCAATTTGGGCGGTTTCACCGAAAGCCTTGGATCCAGCTTGGCGACAAGCGCCGCCTCGGCATCACAGGCACCGGGATCAAGCTCAGGTTCCGGCGGCGGCTTCTCCGGCGGTGGCGGCTCATCAGGCGGTGGTGGCGGAGGTGGCGGAGGCGGCGGCTGGTAAGCCTAGTTTGCTTCCAACTCCTCCTTCAGCATTTCCAGTTCCAGCCACTGCTCCTCGGCCTGGATTATTTCCGCCTTGGCTTTCTGATGGCGCGTCATGGTTTTTTCGAAAGCCTTCGCGTCACGTGCAAAAAGCTCCGGGTCCGCAAGCTTCGTTTCAAGCTTGGCAATCTCGTCATGCAGGGTCACCATCTTGGCGGGCAGCGTTTCAAGCGCATGCTTGTCCTTGAACGTGAGCTTGCGCCGGGCCTGCGGTTTAGTTGGCTGCACCGGCGAAACGGCCCGTTCGCTCACCGCCACTCTCACTGCGCGTGCATTTACCCCGGCGCCGCGTTGGGCGACCATGTCCGAATAGCCGCCCGCATATTCAGTCCATTTTCCATCGCCCTCGAACATCAGGATGGAGGTGGCCATGCGATCAAGAAAGTCGCGGTCATGGCTCACCAGCAAAATCGTTCCCTGATAGTCGCTCAACATCTCCTGCAGGAGGTCAAGCGTTTCAAGATCAAGATCATTGGTAGGCTCGTCCAACACCAGGAAGTTTGAAGGCTTGGCGAGCTCCCGCGCCAGGATCAGCCGCGCCCGTTCCCCGCCGGACAGCACCGAAACCGGGGTCCGTGCCTGTTCCGGCCTGAACAGAAAATCCTTCATGTAGCTCGCCACATGGCGGGTCTCGCCATTGATGGTTACAGACTGGCCACGGCCCGCTGTAATCACATCAGCTAGCAGTGTGCTGGGATCGAGGCTTTGGCGGCTCTGGTCCAGTGTCACCACTTGCAGGTTGGTGCCAAGCCGCACCGACCCGCCATCAGGCTCCATGGCGCCCGTAAGCATTTTTATGAGCGTGGTTTTACCCGCCCCGTTTGGCCCCACAATGCCGAGCCTGTCGCCCCGCAGCATCAGCAAATCAAGATTTGAGACAATCGCCCGTTCGCCAAAGGATTTGGAAATCTTCTTTGCCTCGACAACCAGCCGGCCCGAGGCGTCACCGCTCGATGCCGTGAGCCGCACATTGCCGAGATTGCCCACATGCTCGCGCCGCTCCTTGCGCAACGTTGAGAGCAGGCCCACCCGGCGCATATTGCGCTTGCGCCGCGCCGTTACGCCGTAGCGCATCCAGTGTTCTTCCGTGGCAATGCGCTGTGCCAGCTTTTGCTGCTCGATATCCTCCTGCTCCAGAACCTGGTCGCGCCAGGCCTCGAACTCTGAAAAGCCGCGATCCATTCTTTTCGATGCGCCGCGATCCAGCCATATCGTGCGGTTCGACAAAGCTTCGAGAAAGCGCCGGTCATGGCTGATCAGGATGAAGGCAGCGCGGGAAGACTTGAGTTCACTTTCCAGCCACTCAATGACGGGCAAGTCTAAATGGTTCGTCGGTTCATCAAGCAGCAGAATATCCGGATCCGGCGCCAGCGTCCGCGCCAGGGCCGCACGGCGCATTTCCCCGCCCGAAAGCGTTGCCGGACGTTCGTCTCCCGTAAGGCCAAGCTCGTTGAGATAGTGCTTGCAGCGATAGGGATTGTCCGTAGGGCCAAGGCCCCCCTCGACATAGTCCAGCACAGTTGCATGGCTTCCGAAATCCGGTTCCTGCGGCAGGTACCTCACCGTGGTTCCCGGTTGCAGCCAGCGCTCGCCGCCGTCGGGCTCCACCAGCCCCGCCGCGATCTTCAAAAGCGTTGACTTGCCCGAGCCATTGCGCCCCACCAGGCACATGCGCTCATCGTCGGCCAGCATGAGCTCCGCCCCCTCAAGCATCGGCTTGCCACCGAACGTGAGGTGAATGTCTTGCAGATTGAGGAGCAGTCGGGCCATCGCAACGCGTGATTAGCCGATTGTTGCCGGGTTCTCTAGCCTTTAAATCACCGGTATCGCTGTCATGAAAGACCGCCGGAAGCTGCCCGTACCTCAACCGGCATTTCTGCGAGACGCCTAAGCAACATCAGGCGCCGGCGGATGGGCCACCAGTCGTAGAGAAATATCTCCAGGGGCCTCCAGTTGGCAACCCAGCCAAGGATAATGAGGCTTTGTTCCATCAATCTTCCGGTGGTGGACTGGCTGAACGCTACGCTCATGTATTGAACCGCCAGAAAACATGCGAGCAAGACGGCGAGTCCAATGGCCAGGGAGCGCCAGCCAATGCGCAGGAGTTCGCGAAGTTCCTGCCTGACCTGCAGGGCCCGGGTGTTGAAGTAGTAATGAATGGCGCCAGGAATGTGCCGGGCAACCCCGGTTTTGCAGGCCGCTTCGGGGAGCGTGACGATGAGCTGTAATCGCCCAGTCCCTTTGATTTCGCGGGCCCAGCCGACGATGTAGCGTTCAGCCTCTTCGTCGAGATCGCGCTCGTGAAATGGCGACGGATCGAACGAATTGAAAAGCTGCTCCGCTGTCTTCAGGTGAACTTCAATCACGCCAGGAGTTGTAGACATGCAGTCAGCTTATCTCATTGTTCAACGTCTGGCCACTTGCACGCGGCCGCCGGCACATCACTTAAGGTAATCGCCAATATCCGCCGGAGCCGAGGCGGCAAAGAATTGTTTCGTGGGCAAAACATGGGCAATCCTGCCAATTTGCACAAAGGCAATCCGCGAGGCCGCATATTTGGCGTCCTCCGGCTGATGCGTGACCATCAGGACCGTCAGCTTCCGCTCCTTTTGAATTTCCCTGACCAGATCGAGCATGTCACGCCGCAGCGCCGGCCCCAGGGCGGTAAAAGGCTCATCCAGCAGCAACACAGGCTTGTCCCGCACCAGGGCGCGGGCAATGGCGATGCGCTGCCTTTCACCGCCCGATAATTCCGTTGATTTGCGCGCCTTGAAATCCGAAAGCCCAACCCGCGCCAATGCCTCGTCAACGCGCTTGCGCTGTGGCGGATCAAGTTTCAGGTCCGCTGAAATGCCCAGCGCTACATTTGTCCACACGTCAAGATGGGCAAAACTGTTGTGGTCCTGGAAAATCATGCTCACCGGGCGCTGGTCGGGTGCCACACCTTCCATATCCGCACCAGCAATCGAAATCCTGCCCGAGACGGGAAGATCAAATCCGGCAATGAGCGAGAGCAGGGTGGACTTGCCAGCCCCGCTCGGCCCGATAATCCCCACCAATTCTCCCACTGCAACCTGCAGGTCAAAATTCATCACCATGTCTTCATAGCGAAAGCCGACGTTCTCAAGCTTGATCATGGGATTGGCTCCATCTCTGGGCGAGCGTTATCAGGGCAAAGCAGAAAGCCGCTAGCACGAGGGCCGTTCCCGCCGCATCATTCATCCGGTAGTTGCCCATCTGCCGGAAAATCAGGGCGGGGAGGGTGACAAGTGTGTCGCTGCCAAACAGCATGATCGCCGAGAGATCACCCAGGGAAACAATCACGGCCATCAGGAACGCGAGGCCGAGCGGTTTGCGCAGGACAGGGAGATCAATGAGCTTAAGCCGCGCGAAGCCACTTAATCCAAGACTTGAACAAAGCCGGTCATGCCGTTGGACCGAGTCGGTGATTGCCGGGTAAAGTGGCGACCAGACGAAAGGCAGCGCCATGAGCGCGTTCAATATGATGACAAGGAAAATCGCATAGCGGCTCATATCGGCAATGGGGCTGAGGGTCACGAACCATCCCGTGGCCAGAACGGCAGGCGGCATGATGAGCGAGGCGAGGCAGGCCAAGGTGATGGCCGATTTTAGAATTGAGCGCGGCTGCCGTGCCGCCGTTTCCGCAAGCACCCATCCTAAAGCGATGCTGAGGCTCGCCGATGCGAGGCCAATTAGCAGGCTTGTGGCTGTCGCCCGCAGCAATGATGCATCTGGACGAATGTTGCCAATGCCTGACAGGGCGACACTCAGGATGGGCGGCACAACGATCACTACGGCTATGGCGATCAGCAAGCCGTCCATGGTCTTTGAGAGTCTCGATTTCCCGTCCCAGCGCCGTATTTTGGCAAGTGTGGGCGGAACTACCTGAATCTCCCGCGCAAACTGGCCTGCGACAAGAACCAACAGGCCGCAGGTTACGAGTTGCGCCAGAGCGAGGATGGAGGCCCGCGCCGGATCAAAATCCAGCCGCAGCGACTGGTAGATCGCCACCTCAAGCGTGGTCGCCTGCGGCCCGCCGCCAAGGATGAGGACAACGGCAAAGCTCGCGGTGCAGAGAAGAAAAATCAGACTCGAAATGCCCGTAATCGCCGATGAGAGCTGCGGCCACTCAATGAAACGGAACACTTGCCCAGTGCTGAAATTCAGCTGCGCCGCCAGGCGGAAATTTTCCGCCGGAATGGCTTCGAGCCGCGTGAGCATGAGGCGCACCGCAAGCGGCATGTTGAAGAATACATGGGCGAGCAGAATTCCGGTCAGTCCGTAGATGGAGAACAGGCCGCCAAACGGGCCGCTGTTGCCATAGACCCCAACAATCCCGAGAATGGCCACAATGGCGGGCAGGGCGAGCGGCACGGAAAAGATTTTGAGCAGCGCCTCACGTCCGAAAAACCGCCGCCGCGCCAGAGCCAGCGCAACAGGAAAAGCTATTGCAACCGACAGCAGAGTCGAAAGGAACGCCTGCTTCAGCGTGAAGCCCACCACCCGGGGCAGATAGTCATCAAAATGGAACCCGCCTTGCCCGAGCCCAAGCCAGAGCAGGGGCAGAAACCCAAGGGCAACCGCACCCAGAATAAATCCGAGCGCAATTGCCAATGTGAGACTCCTGAACATTATTTGCTCAAGGCATTGAGCCACTCATCCACCCAGGCGCGGCGGTTCTTGAACACCTCATCGGGAGAGAAGAGCAGAGTCTTTGCGGGCACAACGAGTTTGCCAAAGGCGTCTGGCAACGCTGTGTCCGTGGCTCCCGCAGGCAGCATCCAGTTGGTCGTGGGGATGATATCCTGAAACGCTGGCGTCATCATGAAACCCAAGAACTTCTGCGCCAGCGTCTTTTCCGGCGAGGCTTCAATTAGACCGGCCACCTCAATTTGAAGGTAATGACCTTCGCTGAAGGCAGCCGCCTGATAGCGCGAAGTATTCTCCGCCACCATGTGATAGGCGGGCGAAGTCGTATAAGACAAAACCATCGGCGCCTCACCCTTGGTGAACAGCCCATAGGCTTCGCTCCAGCCCGGCGTAATCGTCAGGATGCGCGGCTGCAGTTTTTTCCATTGGTCCGCTGCCTTGTCGCCATAGACGGCTTTCATCCACAGCAGAAAGCCAAGGCCGGGAGTTGAGGAACGTGGATCTTGCAGAACGATCTTCTGGCTGGGATCGCCATTGACAAGTTCGTCGAGACTTTTTGGCGGAGAAGTCATTTTCTCCGTGTCATAGATCACCGCGAAATGCGCATAGTCATAGGGCATGAAATAATCATCGGCCCAAGCCTCCGGCGTCTTGGCCAGCCCCTTGTCCACGCCATGCTTGCCGAATAATCCGGTTGCGATGGCCTCCGCCGTCAGGCTGGTATCGAACCCCAGAACGATATCGGCCTTGGTATTGGCGCCTTCCAGTTTCAGGCGGTTGAGCACGGCAACTCCGTCACCCAGGCCAACCCATTCAATGCTGCAGTCGCAGGTCTTCTCGAAAGTCTCCTTGATTTTGCCGCCCGGTCCCCATTCGGTAACGAAGCTTTCATAGGTGTAGATCGTCAACGTCTCTTTGGCCTGGGCCAAGGAAGCGAAAATGACGGAAGCGATAACTGTGCTGATAATCTTAAGCATAAAACCTCCAATCAATTTCGGATGGAGGCAGGGAACGAGGGGAATTCCAGGTTCCGCTCGCAATCCCTCCGCCGGCATAATCCGGATCAGGTTCAGCGGGTTGGAACCGGAGTTCCTCTCAGCCGCCTCGGGCATGTCCACGAAAAGTTGAAGACTTTTCGGAAAAGGGCAGGCCCAACAGAATGCGGCACCCCGTTGAGAGCAAAGTCAGACCTAAACTTAAGGGCGTGATCTTTCAAGCTGTTTTTGCTACATGGCTGGCATGTCCCGATTTGCCATCCTCCTCGGCGGCGACCTTGTGGTCACCCCACGCCTGCGCCGGCAAATTGCCGGGGCCCGCATAATCGCCGCCGATAGCGGCATGAAACATGCCCGAGCCCTGGGGCTTATGCCGGAGCTTTGGGTGGGTGATTTCGACTCTTCGGGCTCGGAGCTCATGCTGGATTATGCCCTCGTGCCGCGCCAGACCCACTCCGCCGACAAGGACGCGACCGATGGCGAAATCGCCGTGAAGGAAGCGCTTCGCCTGGGAGCGCGCGAAATTATCCTGATCGGCGGTCTGGGAGGCGAAAGCGATCATGTCACGGCACATCTGGGCTTGGCGCTGCACTTGGCGAGGTCCGGCCACACAAGTTTCATTTCCAATGGCGCCGAGGAGGCTTATCCCCTCATAGCCGGAGCCTATGATTTTGATTTCGGCCCGCAGAGCCGCTTCAGCATCGTGCCGTGGAGTGACATCATCGGGCTCAATCTCACGGGCGTGAAATGGCCGCTGAAGGATAAGGCTCTAACTCTTGGCACAAGCTTCACGATGTCGAATGTCGCCCTTGGCCCGGTGAAACTGTCGTTCACTTCAGGCATCGCCATTGCCATCGCTTATCCAACGAACACTGACTGACATGCAAGTCACAATTGAACATCTCAATTGGCGCGGCGAAGGTGTGGGTAGTGGCCAGACATTTCGCAATGTCCTCTCTGGCGAAACTGTGGATACGGCAACAGGGCAGGTTCTTCAATCCTCACTGGAACGCATCGCACCCTTCTGCAAACACTATGTGAAATGCGGTGGCTGCCAGTTGCAGCATTGGCAGCAGGCTCCTTACCAGGAATGGAAACGCAATCTCATTGCCACTGCTCTTGAAAGACGCGGAGTTAACTTTCCCGTTGGTGACATCATCGATGCCCATGGGGTAGGGCGCAGGCGTGTAAGCCTGCACGTCAGGCGCAGGGACGGCGTTGTGCA
This sequence comes from Aestuariivirga sp., assembly GCA_030680855.1. GTDB lineage: Bacteria > Pseudomonadota > Alphaproteobacteria > Rhizobiales > Aestuariivirgaceae > Aestuariivirga. The sequence goes on along the minus strand of JAUXUN010000056.1, from coordinate 7,757 downwards.
GGCAGGCTTCATGGCGGCCCGCAGCCATGATCTCATCGACATCGATCAATGCCCCATCCTTGTTCCGGCCTTGCAGAACGCAACGGACATCGCCCGCAAGCTTGGAGCAAAATTGGGCGATTGCGATGTCTCAATCACAGCGGCGGACAACGGCCTCGATGTTTCAAGCAAGGCGGAGCGCAAAGTCGCCGATGAACAAATGCCGAAGTTGGCAGCTCTCGTTGGGGAGTTGAACCTCGCACGCCTGAGCATCAATGGAAACATGGTTGCAACCCGTGCCGTGCCGGTTGTCTCAATCGGCAAGGCCCTTGTGCAGGTTCCGCCGGGATCATTCCTGCAAGCCACAAAGGCAGGCGAGGAAGCCCTGGCGAATCTGGTTCTGGCTTCGCTCGGCAAATCCAAGTCTGTCGCTGATCTCTTCTGCGGCGTCGGCCCCTTCGCCCTGCGTATTGCAGAGCGTGCCAAGGTCACCGCAATCGATAGTGACAAGCCCGCCATCGCCAGCCTGGCTCAGGCCGCGCGCCTCACCACCGGCCTCAAGCCGTTGAAAGCCGAAGTGCGTGATTTGATGCGCGAACCGCTGGTGGCCAATGAATTGAAGGAATTTGACGCCGTGGTTTTCGATCCGCCCAGGGCTGGCGCCGAGGCGCAAGCCAGACAGTTGGCTAAATCAACAGTGAAGGCAATCGTCGCCGTTTCCTGCGACCCCGTCACTTTTGCCCGGGATGCGGAAATCCTGGTGGGCGGCGGCTACAAGCTGAAAACCCTCACCGCCGTAGACCAGTTCAAATGGACTTCCCACGTCGAAATCGTTGGTATGTTTGGGAAGTAGCAGCTCAAATCCCTCATGCTGAGGTGCGAGCGAAGCGAGCCTCGAAGCACCTTCGTTGCAGCAGTGCCTTTCGAGGCCTTGCGTGCGCAAGGCACCTCAGGGTGAGGGCTATATGATCTCAGTCCTTGGCGCGCTCCACATAGGAGCCGTCAGCGGTTTCAACCACGATGCGGGTGCCGGAAACAATATGGGGCGGAACCAGCGTGCGCACGCCATTGGAAAGCAGGGCGGGCTTGAACGACGAAGAGGCCGTCTGGTTTTTGATCGCAGGTTCCGTTTCCATAATTTCCAAAGTGACGCGCTGCGGCAATTCGATGGAAATCGGCGCGTCGTTGAACAGCGCGATCTGGCACTCCATGCCTTCCTGCAAGAACGGCGCGGCATCGCCAACCATATCCGCATGCAAGCTGATCTGCTCGAAACTTTCCGGATTCATGAACACATACATGTCGCCGTCCTTGTAGAGATAGCTGTGGGTCACGGTTTCAACGAAGGCGCGCTCCATGGCATCCGTTGTCTTGTAGCGCACCACGGTTTTGACCCCGTCCGAAATGCGCCGCATGTCGATGGTGGTTGTGGGCGTGCCCTTGCCGGGATGCATGCTTTCGGACTTGAGAACAACGTAGAGCTTGCCATCCTCATGCTCAATGACATTGCCCTTGCGGACGCCGCTTGCGATAACCTTGACCACTGTGTGAAACTTTCATGAATTGCTGATTTGAGTTGGCGGGGGTATTAGCAGCACCCAGTGATTAAGCCAACCCCCGCAAGGATAGCTCGAAAATGCCCTGGTTTTCGCCCGAGAGACACAAGGACAGAAGGCCCATTCTGCTGGCCCGGAACCGCATTGTCGCCGGTATCCGCCAGTGGTTCGACGAACGGAGTTTTCTGGAGGTGGATTGCGCTGCCCTGCAGGTCTCTCCCGGCAATGAAACCCATCTCCATGCTTTCGCAACTGACCTGATCCAGCCCGACGGCAGCCATGAGCCACGCTTTCTCCACACCTCGCCGGAATTTGCCTGCAAGAAACTGCTGGCCGCCGGCGAAACCCGCATCTTCAACCTGGGCCACGTCTACCGGAACCGGGAACGCACGCTCACCCATTCTCCCGAATTCACCATGCTGGAATGGTACCGGGCCAACGAGCCCTATGCCGCCATCATCGAGGATTGCCTGGCTCTGGTGAGGCTGGCCGCAGTCATTTCGGAAACGAAACAGTTCATCTGGCGTCGCAGGAAGGCTGATCCCTTTGCCGAAGCCGAATGGCTGAGCGTTGCCTGGGCCTTTGAAAAATATGCCGGCGTTGATCTGCTGGCGACCCTGAATGGGAGTGAATCGGATCGCGACGCGCTCGCCAAACAATGCCCTGTGCAATTCACCGATAGGGATTCCTGGTCTGATATCTTCAGCCGTGTCCTAGTCGAAAAAGTCGAGCCCAATCTCGGCAATGGCGTAGTCACGGTTCTCTACGAATATCCTGCCGTCGAGGCAGCATTGGCCCGCGTCTGCGCCCACGACCCCCGCGTCTCCGAACGCTTCGAGCTTTATGCCTGCGGCGTCGAGCTCGCCAATGGCTTTGGTGAACTCACCGACCCTGTCGAGCAGCGCCGCCGTTTCGAAGCCGAAATGAATTTAAAGGAACAGCTCTATGGCGAGCGCTACCCCATTGATGAGGAGCTACTTCAAGCCCTGCGCCTCATGCCGCCAGCTTCAGGCGTGGCCCTGGGGCTGGACCGCCTGATCATGCTGGCAACTGGGGCAACGCGGATTGATCAAGTGCTGTGGACGCCTGTAGCCTAAATCCTCACCCTGAGGTGCCTTGCGTGAGCCAAGGCCTCGAAGGGTGTGACCGCGGAAACAGATGCTTCAAGGCTCGCTTCACTTGCACCTCAGCAAGTGGACTTAGCGGAGTCCCTTCGCCGCCAGCACCTGCTTGATGCTTTTGGCCATCTTGTCCACCATCTCGGTCAACTCGGCATCGGTGGAGTTGTAGGGCGGCGCCAGAATGATCACATCGCCGTTGATGCCATCGACGTTGCCGCCGACCGGATAGCAGATCAGGCCATTGGCCAGGGCCTGCTGCCTGATATGCATAAAGAGTTTCAGGGAGCCATCAAAAGGTTTCTTGGTCTTGCGATCCGCCACCAATTCCGTGGCGATGAAATGTCCACGGCCGCGAATGTCGCCAACCGCCTCGATGCCTGACAGAGCCTCGGTGATCATTTTCTTGAGCTTCGGTTCATTGGCGCGGACCTTGGCAACGAATCCCTCCCGCGCCACGATTTTCTGAACCGCCACCGCCGCCGCGCAGCAGGCCGTGTGGCCGGTAAAAGTGTGGCCCGTCATCGGCGCGCCATGCACCCGCATGATGGGCTCTGCCACCCGGTCCGTATAGATCGCCGCACCCAGCGGCAGATAACCCGCCGCAAGCCCCTTGGCCACCGACATGATGTCTGGCTCCACCCCGTCCGTTTCCAAAGCCCGCCAGGTGCCGCAGCGGCCAGAACCGCACATGACTTCATCGGCAATCATCAGGACGCCAAATTTGTCGCAAATTTCGCGCACCCGCTTGGCATAGCCCGCAGGGGCGGGAACGCAGCCGCCCGCCGCGCCCACAACGGGTTCAAAAATAAATGCCGCGATCTTGTCAGGGCCAACCGCCAAGATTTCATCTTCAAGTTCCTGAGCGCAGGCTTCCCCCACATTGGCAGCGATGGGCCGGTAGGCATTGGCCGGAGACAGGCGCGAAACATCCAGCAGCGAACCTTCAAAAGCCGCCTTTCGCTCGAGAAAGCCGGACACCGACAAGGCCCCCAGCGTATTGCCATGCCAGCTGCGTTCGCGCGCAATGAAACGGCGGCGGCTCATCTCGCCCCGCGCCGCATGGTATTGCAGCGCCAGCTTCAGGCAGCTTTCCACTGCTTCCGATCCGCCCGTCACATAAACCATGTGCTTTAACGTGCCGCCGCAAAGCCCACGGATAATCTCGGTCAATTCCTCCAGCGCATCGGTGGTGAAATTATAACGGTAGCCATGGGCAATGCGGTCCAACTGCGATTTGATGGCCTCATTCACTTCGGTGTTTGAATGCCCGATGCAATAAACCGCTGGCCCCCCGGAACCATCGATATACCGCTTGCCATCGACGTCATGAAGATAGCTGCCCTTGGCCCAGACAACCTTGGGAAGGGAACCGGTGGAATGAATGTTGGCGGGCAGGGCTGACATGACTGAAATCCATCTTGCAAAATCGGCTGGCTTCATGCGGTACTAGCAGAAACAGGGAAGAAGCCGCAAACCATGCTCACCGTTTTCGACGAAACGCAACGCCTCCATGCGCCCAGCACATTCATTGTGTCGGGCAGACCCCAGCCCATCCCCGAGAAGCCGGAACGCATTGATATGCTCTTGCAGGGGGTGAAACAGGTTGGCTCAAAACTGGTGGCGCCGCCGGCGATCACCATGGAAACCGTGGCCCTGGTCCATGAGCGGCGCTACCTCACCTTCCTTGAAACGCTTCTGGAGCGCTGGAGCCATATTCCCGACGCCAGCGACATTCCGCTCCCCAATATCTATGCCATGGGGAGGTCGACTTTGGCCCCCGTGAGCTACCCCGAATCTGTCGTGGGGCAGGCGGGCTACCATCTGGGCGATGGCGCTTGCCCGGTCACCCCCACAACATTGCAGGCTGCCTTGGCAAGTGCCGCCAGCGCCGCCCATGGCGCAAGCCTGGTGCTGGGCGGCGAAAAGCTGGTCTACGCCCTGTGCCGCCCGCCGGGCCACCACGCGGCTTCCGATGTGGCCGCTGGTTTCTGCTATTTCAACAATGCAGCAATTGCCGCCGAAATTTTCACGCGGGCCGGAAAGCGCACCGCAATCCTCGATATCGATGTACATCATGGCAACGGCACCGAGGCCATATTCTATGACCGCTCCGATGTCTTGACCGTATCCATCCATGCCCATCCCAAACGGTTCTATCCCTTCTTCTGGGGGTATGAGAACGAGACAGGCCGGGCCGCGGGCGAAGGCTGCAATTTGAATATCCCGATGGAGCGCCGAACCGTGATCAAGAACTACTGCGCGAGTCTGCAAACGGCCCTGCAGCGCGTGAGTGACTTCAAGCCCGACGTGCTGGTGCTGGCGGCGGGCCTCGACATCGCCGTGGATGATCCCTTCAAGGGCTTTGCCATCGCCACGCCTGAATTTGCCACTATCGGAAAAATGATTGCGGAGATTCGATTGCCCACACTGGTTGTGCAGGAAGGCGGCTACCCCAGCCCGAGTCTTGGCCATAACCTTGCCTCGCTGTTGAAGGGTCTGGGTGCATGACGTTCGAGATTCGCACCATGCAAGACAATGAGGCGCAGATCGTCGCCGGCATGGTGCATGGCCTGGCGCGCGATTTAAGCCTGAATGTCAATCCCGCATTGACTGGCCAAATTCTTTTGGAGAGTCTCGATTTGGTGAATGTCGTGGTGGCGGCGGAAGCGGGGAATCTTCTGGGCGCCTGCCTTTCTCTTATGACCTTTTCCACCTTTCGCGCCTGCAAAGGTGTTTATGTCGTAGACCTCTTTGTCGATGCCGCGGCCCGCAACCGCAATATCGGCGAGGCGCTGTTGCGCGAAACGGCCAGGCGGGGCAAGGTGCGCGGCGCCAAATTTGTCAAACTCGAAGTGGACTTGACCAATGCCGGGGGCGCGCGGTTTTATGAGCGCCTCGGCTTCAAGAAAAAACTCGAAGACAGGCTCTTCGTCCTGGAACAGGATGGCCTGAACTATTTCATCGCGGAAAGGGATACTCCATGACAATCAAGAACGTTGGCCTTATCGGCGTTGGCCTCATGGGCCACGGCATCGGCAAGAACATTTTGGCCAAGGGCTTTGCCCTCAATGTGATGGCGCACAAGAATCGCGCGCCCGTCGAAAGCCTGGTTTCGCTGGGGGCAAAGGAATTTGGCACACCCGCCGAAATCGCCAAGGCCTCCGACCTGGTCATTCTCTGCGTCACCGGAACGCCGCAGGTCGAAGAAGCCGTCTATGGCGCCAAGGGTCTGGCCACAGCACTTCGGGATGGCCTCATCATCGCCGATTGCTCCACCGCGGAGCCAGCCTCCACCATCAAAATCGCCGCCGAACTCAAGGCCAAGGGCACCTTCTTCGTCGATACGCCCATGACCCGCACCCCCAAGGAAGCCGAAGCCGGAAAGCTCGGCCTCATGGTGGCGGGGCCGGCCGATGTGCTTGCCAAAATCCGGCCCGTGCTGGATTGCTTCGCCGATACCATCGTGAATGCGGGCGCGGCGGGTGCGGCCCATCAATTGAAGCTGCTCAACAACTTCCTGGCGATCGGCCATGCGGCCATTGCCGCCGAGGCCATTACGGTGGCGGCCAAGGCGGGCGTCAAGATGGAGGCGTTTCGCGATATCGTCATGGCGGGAGGTGCTGCCTCGGTGATGTTCGGCAGGCTTATCAATGTTCCCCTGAGCGATGACGATTCCTCCGCCAAGTTCGCCATCAAGAATGCAAGGAAGGACATGCGCTATTACACCAACATGGCCGAGCAGTTGCCCGTGGCATCCTTCATGGGCGAAAGCGTGCACCAGCTCTTCGTCATGGCCGAAAACATGGGCTTCGGCGACCGCTTCATCCCGCGCATGATCGACGTGTTCCAGAAGATAAATGGGATGAAGAAATAGCGGCCTGTTACTTCGGCCCTAACCGAAGCATGGCGTGAGCAGGGGCCCTAAACAACAGTCATGGCGAAAAAATCGATTGTGCTTGATCTGGCGCTGCTTTTGGCGCTTGCGACGCTATGGGGCGCATCCTACACCCTGATCAAGATCGGCGTTGCAACCATTCCGCCGATTACCTTTATCGCCGCGCGAACGCTTATTGCGGGCGGAATTCTCTTTGCCATTTTGCACCTGCGCGGCCTGAAGCTGCCGGGCGATGGCGCCACCTGGAAAAGGTTCATGTTCCAGGCCTGCCTCAACAGCGTCATTCCCTTCACGATGATCGCCTGGGCGGAGCAGAGTGTGGACGCGGGCCTTGCGACCATTCTAAACTCAACCTCGCCCATATTCACCTTCCTGCTGACGGTTTTTCTCACCCAGCACGAACCAGCGACAGCCCGCAAACTGTTCGGCGTTGTCGCTGGCATCATCGGAATTCTTCTTATCGTCGGCGTGGAGGCTCTCAACGGCCTTGGCCGTGACCTATGGGCCCAGCTTGCGATTGTGGCGGCAACTGTGAGTTATGCATGTGCCGCCATCTTCGGGCGCGGGTTCAAAGGGCTTGATCCGATGATGCCAGCCGCCGGATCACTCATCTGTGGTGCAGCAATTCTGCTTCCATTGTCGCTGGTCGTTGACCAGCCTTGGACACTGACACCGACTGGAGCATCGGTTTGGGCCTTGATCGGACTCTCGGTTTTTTCGACAGCCCTTGCCTTCGTCATTTATTTCCGTCTTCTCGCAACCCTTGGTTCGGTTGGAACAACTGCCCAGGCCTATCTCCGCGTGCCCATCGGCGTGGGCATCGCCATCCTCTTCCTGGGGGAAACGCTGACGTCCACCATGCTGGCTGGCCTCTTTTGTGTTATCGTCGGCGTTGCTGCAATGACGATTCCCCCGCGCGTGAAAGCGGCGCGTGCGCTTTGATTAGAGTTTCACGTTTCAATTAGCGTTGGGCAAAGCTCTGCCCTTGATGAAAACGGTAATGCCGTTTCCGGGGTAGAGAAGCGAAGGGTTGCGTGAGCGCAGCCTACGCGAAAGTGCCGGTCGTGTTAGTCCGGCGGTTGACGCAAACTGCGCCCACGCTTTTGCGGCGGTTTTTGCCTCGGGGAAGGTCTTGCAGAGCCCTAGATCGCACGGTGTCTGAGGTTTTCCGCTAGGGTTGTTTAGCCATTTAAGGCGCATGGACCG
>JAUXUN010000052.1 GCA_030680855.1 Aestuariivirga sp. | reverse complement strand
TGAAGGGGCTTGGGAATCCGCGAAACCGTGGCATTATCCACCAGCCCCAGCATGGCGAAAAGAGCTGCAATTATCCCCTTAAGCGCTTCACTGTTGCGTTTGATGGCCAAATCCCAGTCCATCTTCCAGTCCATGGTGTTTCCTATCACTCATAAAGAACAAAACAGGAACACTAGTGGCATACTAGGGATATAGTGTCAAGGGGTATTTATTCACATTTTTACCCGTGACTTGAATGGCCCAAATCCAGAGCCTTTCCGATCTGGCGCTGGGGCAACGTCCACTATTTCAATTCGTCGACCAATGCCAGCAGGCCTTTGAGAATTTCGATGGGTGGCGGCGGGCATCCACCGATGTGCAGATCGACGGGAATGATATCCTTGACCGCTCCCGCACAAGCGTAGCTGCCGGCGAAAACGCCGCAATTGGCGGCGCAGTCTCCCAGCGCCACCACCCATTTCGGCGACGGCGTTGCGGCATGGGTGCGTTCCAGCGCCTGGCGCATGTTCCAGGTCACGGGGCCAGTCACCAGCAGCACATCGGCGTGGCGGGGCGAGGCCACGAACTTCAGGCCGAAACGCTCCACGTCGTAGACCGGATTATTGATGGCGTGAATTTCCAGTTCGCAGCCATTGCAGGATCCGGCATCGATTTCACGAATTGCCAAAGACCGGCCGAGGCGGGCTCGCGCCTGCTTGCCCAGCGTCCTGGCGAGTTCGGCCACAGCCGCGCTGCCGGGCTGCGGCGGGGCAATAACGGCAGAACCATCAATGAGGGATCGAAACAAAAGCGAGCGCATGGCGTCCTACATGTCGTGCCCGGAATAGGAGCAGTTGAATGACTTGTTGCAGAGCGGAAAATCCGCGACGATGTTGCCTTCGATGGCGGCTTCAAGCAGCGGCCACTGGAAACAGGATGGATCACGGCCATGAAAATTCGCCAGCCGCGCCCTGTCGTCCAGCCGCACGGCGACAAACACATCGCCGCGAAAGCTCTCAACCATCGCAGCGCCTTCGCCGGCGCGCGCCTTGGGGCTCGGGGACATAAGAGGGCCGGGAACCAGCAGCTTCAGCATCTGCCGGATGAGCGCCATGCTTGAGCGGACTTCCTCGATGCGGATCCACACGCGCGCGTCGACATCGCCTTCGCTGTGCAGCGCCATGGTGAAGTCCAAGCCCTGGTAAGGCGCATAGGGAAAATTGAAGCGCGTATCAAAGGCCCGGCCCGAGGCGCGCCCGACATGGCCGCCGGCGCCAAAGCGCTGTACCAATTCCGCACTCACGATGCCTGTCGAAACCGTGCGGTCCTGCAATGACGGCGCTTCGTCATAAACTCTCACAACCGCTTCGAAACCCGTGGCGCAGCGCGCAAGCAGCGCCTCGATTGCATCAGCCCCTTCAGCCGAAAGATCGCCGGCGACGCCGCCCGGCACAATGCAGTCCATCATCATGCGATGGCCGAAACACTGATTGGCAGTCTGCAGGATATCTTCGCGCAAGAGCGTGCAATGGGCGTGGAGCACCACGACGCTGGCATCGTTACAGATGGCGCCCACGTCGTTCACGTGATGCGACAGGCGCTCAATCTCCGCCATGACGGCGCGCAGCAGAACGGCGCGCGGCGGCGGCCGCCACTTGAGGGCGGCTTCGATGGCAAGCGCATAGGCATAGGAGTAAGCCACCGTGCTGTCGCCCGAAATGCGCGCCGCGATGCGCGCTGCCGTGGCGATATCGGCTCCCCGGCACAGGGCCTCGATGCCTTTGTGGACATAACCGAGCCGCTCTTCGAGGCGCACCACCGCTTCGCCGTTTGCGGTGAAGCGGAAATGTCCGGGCTCGATGATCCCGGCATGTACCGGCCCCACGGCGATCTGATGCAGCCCTTCGCCCTCCGCAGCCAGGAAGGCATAAGCCGTATCTGGCCGCGCCGCATTTTTCTTTAGGCCAGGTGGCGGTGATGGCCATTTGCCGTGATCTATCCAGTTGCGTTGATCGGGCAGGCCTTTCGGTTCGATGCCATGGAGATCGCGAAGGGTGCGTTCGAGGCGGATGGCGGCTGCGTGATTCTTGGCCACCGACGGGAAACTGCCGCGTTTCAGCGGCACCGACACTATGATCCGCAGCTTGAGTGCTGGAACCCCGAGCCCCATATGAGCGGCATCATCGTCAACCCAAAGCGCCAGCAAGTCCTGCAAACCCTGGGCACAGCCCATTGCAAGGCCGATCCAGTCCCGCTCGTCGATCCGGAGGCGAATGAAACCGTCTGGTCCCGCCTTGTGTTTGGTGGCAAGCGCAGCGGCGGCGAGTGGAACAGGGCGCTTCATTTGAGCATCTCGGCAGCGCGTTCGAACCAGCCCACCAGCGTCGGCGGCAAGTAAATGCCGGCAATGAGAACCAAGCCGAGATGTATTATGAGCGGAACGGAGGATGCACTAACCTTGTGCGCAGGCTCCGTCGGTTCGCCAAACAGCAGGTCCTGCAAGCGCCACAGCAATGCACCGAACCCCACGAGCAGCCCAAAGGCCGGAAATATCGCAAGCCAGGGTTCGCGCGCGAAGGTGGTGGTGATGATCAGGAACTCGCTCATGAAGACGCCGAATGGCGGCAGTCCCGAAATCGCAAAGACTCCCACTGCCAGGCCGATTGCAAGGCCGGGATGGGTGACACTCAATCCGCGGATTCCGGCAATGCGCTGCGTTCCCTTTGCTTGCGCTACATGGCCGACCGCGAAAAAGATCGCCGATTTGGTCAGGCTGTGCATGGCCATGTGCAGAAGCCCGGCGAAATTGGCCAGGGGTCCCCCCATGCCGAACGCAAAGGTGATGAGCCCCATGTGCTCGATGGACGAGTAGGCAAACAACCGTTTGATGTCGCGCCGCTGATACAGCATGAACGCGGCAAAGATCAGCGAAATCAAACCCATGACGATCATGACGGGGCCGGGATCGATGGCTTCCGGATGGGCCGACACGATCATCTTGAAACGCAGGAGCGCATAAAGCGCCACATTGAGCAGCAGGCCCGAGAGAACCGCCGAAATGGGCGTTGGACCCTCGGCGTGGGCATCGGGTAGCCAGGCATGAAGTGGCGCCAGGCCAACCTTGGTGCCATAACCGATCAGCAGGAAGATGAAAGCAAGGTTGAGCAGCGAGGCATCGAGCTGTGGGGCGGCGGCCTGCAGCAGGCTCCAGGTCATTGCGGGAGCCCCTTCGCCCAGGGCTTTCTGGCCGGCAAGATAAATGAGGATGGTGCCGAAGAAAGCGAGCGAAATGCCAACGCTGCCAAGGATGAAGTATTTCCATGCTGCCTCGATGGCCGACGGCGTGCGGTAGATGCCGACCATGACCACGGTGATCAAAGTTGCCATTTCCAGGCCAACCCACATCAGCCCGATATTGTTGGCGGTGAGTGCCACGTTCATCGATCCCATCATGCCAAGGAACATGGCATGATAGAAGCGCACGAACAGCGGCGTGAGCTTGCCGGTTTCAATCTCGTGGCCGATATAGCTGGCGCTGAACACTGAGGTGGTAAGCCCCACCAGGGTGTTGAGGATGATGAAGAGGATGTTCATGTCATCGACGATGACGTAACTGCTCGCCCCCGCGTCGACGAAAAGCAGCGACACGCCGGCAAGGAAGGTGGCAAACATGGCGAGAACATTGCCTGCCGCCGAAGCCCGGTAGCCCGGCACCACGGCCAGGACGGCCGCCGAGAGGAAAGGAATGCCAATGACCAATGCGACGGATGTCATCATTTGGTGTCGCCCCTGACGTTTTCGAGGGCCTCGATGTCGACACTGTCAAAGCGTTCGCGGATGCGGAACACAAATACCGCAAAAACGAAGAGCGCGATGAGCACCGAGAAGGCGACACTGACCTCGACCACCAGCGGCATGCCGCGCGCCCCGGTTGCGGCGAGGATGAGGCCATTTTCCAGCGACATGAAGCCAACGATCTGGGTAACGGCGTTGCGCCGCGTGATCATCATCAACATCCCGAGAAGAATGATGGCGAGCGCCAGCGCCAGCCCTTCGCGCGTGAATGAATCCGCCGCCACGGTGATCTTGAGAACCAGCATCAGCGACAGCGACGTGAGTGCCAAGCCAAGCAGCAAAGTCTTGCCTACACCGACGACCTGCTCAACATCGCGGTGAACTCCGAGGCGCACGATCATCTTGTGCAGCGCCACCGGGATGATGATGCCCTTGAGGCAGAGTGCAAGCGCGGCCGTGATGAAGAGGTGCGGGCGCTGCTGCGTCCAGGCTTCCCAGCCCACCGCCATCGACAGCAGGATCGCCTGTGCCGCAAAAATGTTGAGCACGGCGAAGATGCGGTCCTGATAGAGCAGGGAGAAGCTTGCAACCAGCATCAGGCCGGCGAGAAGGTGCGAGACATCATAGGCGTGATTCAATTGAGCACCTCGCGCGTCAGGAATGCGAGAAGAATGGCCAGAAAGGCAAAGACGAAGGCACCGCCGAGGAACTCTCCGACGCGGAACACCCGCATCTTGGCGATGCTCACCTCCCAGACTCCCAGCAGAGCTGCGCCGAAAACGAGCTTCACAAGATAGGCCGCCATGCCCATAGGCCATGCGGCCGGCCCCGCGTTGGCTGGCGCCATGCCGAAAGGCAGGAACAGGCAGACAATCAGCGAGATGTAAAGAACCAGCTTCAGCTGGGCAGCCATCTCGATCATGGCCAGGTGCCGTCCGGAATATTCCAGAACCATGGCTTCGTGCACCATGGTGAGCTCTAAGTGCGTCGCCGGATTGTCCACCGGAATGCGCGCGTTCTCGGCCAGCGCCACGATGACCAGCGCTACCAGTGCAAGCGCCAGTGAGACGCGCACCGTGACGGGGGCGGCTGTCAGGAATTCCGCGACTTCCGGCAGGCGCGTTGTGCCCGCTGTCAGGGCTACGGTCAGCACGACAAGCAGCATCGCGGGCTCCGCCAGTGTCGCGATCATCATCTCGCGCGACGAGCCAATGCCGCCAAAACTCGTGCCCACATCCATCCCGGCGAGTGCCAGCAGGGCCCGCGCCGCGCCGAGAAGCGCGACAAGCGCCACAGCATCGGCCGCCCAGTTGAACATAAGGCCCGAAGCGAAGGTTGGAACCAGGGCCGCCGCCACCCAGGTGAAGGCCAGAATGGCATAGGGCGCGGAGCGGAAAAACCACGAAGCGTTTTGGGCGACCACCGCTTCCTTGCGCAGGAGCTTGATCAGGTCGCGGTAGGGCTGGATTATGGGCGCTCCCTGCCGCCGCATGAAGCGGGCCTTGGTGCGCCGCGTGATGCCGGCGATGGCGGGCGCCACCAGGAGCACCAGAAACATCTGGATTGTTTGCCCAAACAGGAGTGTGAGTGTCTCGCTCATCAGAACCACACCGCCGCAATGAGAAGCAGGGCAATGAGCGCGCTGAATACCAGCATGAGGTAACTTCGGATCGTCAGGAACTGCAGCGCATTCAACCGCGCGGACAGGCCGACAACGGCGCGCGCCGGTGCTGCATAGAGCAGCTCCCAGGCATAATCATGCAGCTGCACATTGAGGCTCGCCGGGCGGTTGTCGCCGGGTTGCGGCATGTCGATGGTTTCGGAAGCACCAAAGACCGTTCCACCATAGACCCGCCGCAAGGGTTGCGAAAAGCTCGACGCGCTATATTGCGTGAGCGGCGAAGGATCGGGGAATCCGCAATCCCATGCGGGGCCAAGCCTGGTGCGCCGGCCCGAGAGGTGGTGCACCAGCAGTGTTACCAGCAGGCCGGAGGTGAGCAGGAAGATCGCTATCGTCGGCGCATCGTAAATGCTGCGCGCCGCATCGAAAGCAACCAGCGAGAAAGGTGTGGGGCCTGTGCCTGTGGCTGGCAGAGGCGCGCCCGCAAGCGTTTGAAGCAGCGGCTGGATCGCCGACACGGCGACTCCGCCAAATAACCCGCCAAGCAGGCACAGGCCGGCAAGGAGCGCCATCGCCACTTGCTGCGGCCGTGCTGTTTCATGGGCTTCTGCGGCCTCCCTGCTGCGCGGGCGGCCAAGATAGACAATGCCGAAGGCGCGCACGAAACAGGCGGCGGCAAGGGCCGCGGCCAGGGCCAGCATGGCACCCACCGCAGGCGACATGAAGCGCAGGATGGGCTCGGGAAATGCCGGCCCCGCAAGCACCGCCTGAAACAGCAGCCACTCGGAGACAAACCCATTGAATGGCGGCAGGGCAGAGATTGACATGGCGCCAACCAGCCAGAAGGCGGCCGTGACCGGCATGCGGTGAATTAACCCGCCAAGCCCGTCGAAATCGCGCCGGCCCGTGGCGTGCAACACAGCTCCTGCGCCGAGAAAGAGTAGCGACTTGAACCATGAATGGTTGAGACAGTGGAGCAGCGTTGCCGCCATCGCGACAGCAGCTGCAGCGGAAAGCCCCGAGGCTTTGAAGGCCAGCGCCAATCCAAGGCCTACAAAGATGATGCCAATGTTCTCGACCGTCGAATAGGCGAGCACGCGTTTCAAATCATTATCAAGCACGGCGTAAAGAAGGCCAAGCACCGCTGTCATGGCGCCCAGAAGCAGGAATGGCAGGGCCCACCACCAGATAGGTGTTCCCAGAAGGTCGAAGACGATGCGGATGATCCCGTAGATCGCGACCTTGGTCATGACCCCGCTCATCAGGGCGGAGACATGGCTGGGAGCTGCCGGATGGGCCAGCGGCAACCAGGCGTGCAAAGGCGCGATGCCGGCCTTCGAGCCGGCGCCGAAAATGGCCCCGGCAAGGACAAGCCCGGCGACCAGTGGACCCGGTGGAGCGGCGCGGATCGCGTCGAAGGCATAATTGCCGGCAGCACCTGCAAGTCCACCGAAGGCAAACAGCAGCGAGACAGTGCCAATTGCCGCCATTACCAGGTAGACATGCCCCGCATGGCGGTTGCCGGCGTCCCTATGGCGCGAGACAACGAGGACCCACGATGTCAGCGACATCAATTCCCAGGAAAACAGGAAGCCAAAGGCATCTCCGGCGATGAGGACAAGGTTCATTGCCAGGGCGTAAGCCGGGAAGAATGGTTCAACCCGCGCCGAGAGGTCCCGGTCGCGGTCAAGTCCCAATCCGTAAATGGCGGTGGTGAGCACGCCGAGATTCACGATGAGAACGAAGAAGGCCGACAATGCATCGAGCCTTATGTGCAACCCAATGACCGGTAGCCCAAGCGGAAGTCTGAATCCGGAATCTGTATTGCCAAGCAGTGCCGCGAGACTAGCCCCTGCAGCTATAGCAGCTGCCACAATGCAGATAGGGTAAACTGCTGCAAGCACTGACTTGTGGCGATGGAACACGGCGGCAAAGACGGCCGCAGCAGCATAAAGCGCGATCCCTGCCAGCAGTATCGCAAGCTGCGGAGCTGCGGAAAATCCCGCGCCGGTCATTTGGACGACTCTTTGAACCGGACGCCACGGCCGCCGCCGCTGCTCGTGGCCCCTTCACCAATGATTTCAAGGCCAGCCTTGTCGAGCGCTTCAAGCACTTTCATGAGGGTTGAAACCACGCTCCGGACATTGTCAGGACTTGCTTCCATGCGCTGGATGGTCGGCAAGGAAACATCGGCCAAATCCGCCAGTTTTTGCTGGTCGATGCCAAGCAAGGCGCGTGCGGCGCGCAATTGGGGTGCTGTGATCATAAGAGAGCAGCCTTGCATGAAGTATGCATGTATTATACATCAGTATTGATGTTTTTCAACTGTAAATTAGGTGGCAGGGCCTGGATAGGTATTGTCTTGATTGGCAGTAAAATATCGATGGCAAAGACTCAATCCAGAAGGCGTTTTCTCGCTCTGGGTGCTGGCACCGCACCGTTATTGACCGGCGCCAAAGCAAACCGGCGCTGTCGCGGCCCATGAGCGTGACAAGGGGGTAGGTCCGGATCAACCGGACTGGCCGGCCAGATCAATAATTGGTTTTTCGCATCACAACTTGATCCTCATCAAAGTTCTCATGGTAGTTTAGAGAGTAATTGTGCGGGCACTGTTAGGTACGAGGAAACAACCAATGTTGAATACGCGTTACAAGAAGCTGACGGGGATGCACGCCGGACATTCCTACACCGTCATCGCCCCTTACAGTGAAGTGGAGAATCCACTGCGATGGATGCTCCACTGCGAAACCAATGCAGATGAAAAGCAAATTGTTGCCGAGGATGAACTGGGTGACCGGATGCTGTGGCAACCGCTGACGTAGCCGGTGCCGCGCAACAGTTCAGGTTGATGCTGCCAATGGATAGTTTGCTCAAACTCCTGTGTATTTGTCAGGCTTTCAACCCGCGCTCATACCAGTCTTTGCTGGCATTCACGATTTTCACCACCGAGAGCATGACTGGCACTTCGATGAGAACGCCGACGACAGTCGCCAGGGCCGCACCCGAATTGAGGCCAAAGATGCTGATTGCGGCGGCAACTGCCAGTTCGAAGAAATTGCTGGCCCCGATCAATGCGGATGGGCCTGCCACGCAATGCTTCTCGCCGCTCACCCTGTTCAAGATGTAGGCAAGGCCCGAATTGAAATAGACCTGGATAAGGATCGGCACTGCCAGCAGCACGATCACTATGGGTTGGGCCATAATCTGTTTCCCCTGGAATCCGAAGAGAAGCACAAGGGTGGCGAGAAGCGCCACCAGCGAGACCGGCTGCAACGTGCCGAGCAACGCCTTCAACCCCGCTTCGCCGCCAGATGCCAACACAGCGCGCCTGATCACTTGCGCGACAATAACCGGAACCACGATATAGAGCACCACGGACAGCAGCAGGGTTTCCCACGGCACGGTGATCGCCGAAAGCCCGAGCAGGAGCGCCACAATCGGCGCAAAGGCCACAATCATGATGACGTCATTGAGCGCTACCTGGCTCAAGGTGAAATGCGGCTCGCCGTTGGTGAGATTGCTCCATACGAAAACCATGGCAGTGCAGGGCGCTGCCGCCAGTATGATAAGCCCGGCGATATAGCTGTCGATCTGGTCGGCGGGAAGCCAGGAGCGGAACAGCCAGCCGATGAATAGCCATCCGAGCAGCGCCATCGAGAATGGCTTCACGGCCCAGTTGATGAAAAGCGTGACCCCGATGCCGCGCCAGTGTTGTGTAACCTGAGAGAGGGCTGCGAAATCAATTTTCACGAGCATGGGAATGATCATTAGCCAGATGAGAATGGCGACGGGCAGATTGACCCTGGCAATTTCCATTGCGCTGACGGTCTGAAATGCCGCCGGCATGAATTGTCCGAGCGCTATGCCTACCACAATGCAAAGGCCGACCCAGACGGTGAGACAGCGTTCAAATAGGGACATGATTGGTTCCAGGTTATGATTGGCCGATATCGGAGAGTTTCTGTTGCAACGAAAGCCGGTCGAGCGAGGACATCGGCAGATTGACGAAGATCGAAATGCGGTTTTTCAGCATCCGGTAGGTATCGGCAAAGGCAAGGCGCTTTTCGGCCTCGGTGCCTTCAACGGCGGCTGGATCTGGCACACCCCAATGGGCTGTCATCGGCTGGCCCGGCCAGATGGGGCACACTTCCGCAGCGGCGTTGTCGCAAACCGTGAACACGAAATCGAGTTTTGGCGCTCCGGCAACAGCGAACTCATCCCAGCTCTTGGAGCGGAAGCCCTTGGTGGAATGATTGAGCTGTTTCAGCAGGTCGAGGGCATAAGGATGAACCTCGCCCTTGGGCTGGCTTCCGGCACTGTGGGCGTTGAATTTGCCAGGGCCTTCGCGATGCAGGATGGCTTCGGCGAGAATGGAACGGGCTGAATTGCCCGTGCAGAGAAACAACACATTGAAAACTTCATCAGGCACAAGCGGCTCCTGCAGGCTGGCAACATGGGGTGAGATCTTCCAGCAGGGGCTGGCAGAGCTCGGGCCGCCCGTCACAGCAATCCTTGAGCAGATAGACGAAGAAACCACGCACCGCACTCAAGTCCACCCGATAGACGATGCTGCGGCCATCGCGCTTCGCAGAGACAAGGCCGGTGCGGCTCAGGATGTTGAGATGGGTGGACATCGTATTGTGCGGCACGCCGGCCAATTTGGCGATCTCGCCAGCGGCCAAGCCATGGGGCTCATTGCGCACAAGCAAGCGAAACACCTCAAGCCGCGTGGGTTGGGCTAGCGCGGAAAGAGCCGCAACTGATGATTCCAAGTCCATATGTCCAGACTAATGGACGTGTATGACATTTTCAAGACAAAGATTCCCGATCCCGCAATTGGCTGATATCAATTCAATTCCATAAACAAGAAACCTAAATTGTGCGCAAATGGCTCAAATAATCTTCTCTGGTCTTAATGAGACATCAATACAGGAAGTGTGCAATCCCGGAGCATTTCGCGGGTGACCCCGCCAAGAATGAGTTCGCTCCACCGCGACCTGCCATAGGCGCCTTGGACTATCAGGCCCGCTCCGGACTGGGCTGCGCGTTGCTTGATAAGACTAGCCGCCGTGCCGCCATCAAAGGCCAGAACGTTGACGTTTAATTTCTTGCCAAGGTAAGTGAGCATTCCAGCAAGTGCGTTGGCTGCAGGAACGTCATTCAAATCCTTTTCGCCCGTAACCGTGACGATCTCAATTGTCTTGGCCAAGCGGAGCAGGGGAAGGGAATCCCACACAGCCCGCGCCGCGCCCGCGCTGCCGTCCCAGGCCACCACAACATGCTCCAGCGAAATGTCGGAGGAAAATCCATTTGGAACAACAATAACCGGCCTTCCGCTTTCAAATATAAGGGGCTCAATCAAGGCCCCGCCAAGAAGCTCCCCGGGAATGCCAGCCTCGGCAAAGATCAAACCATGCATCCTCGCCCGGTTGGCGCAGCGGCGCGCAATGCTGCCGAGATCACCCTTCAATATCTCCGTGTGAACGATCAGGCCGGAATTGCGGGCAAGCCCGGCGATCTGCTCACGGGCAGCCTCGGCGGAATCCGCACTGCGCTTGTTCTCGTCTGAAATCAGGCCCTTTACCGTGCTTGAGCTCAGAATTGTCCGCACTGATATCTGCAGGGCGCCGATCACGACCGAAAGCTGTGCATCGAGACTGGCGGCAAGGCCAAACGCCACTTTCATGGCTTGCAGCGGCTTTGCAGATCCGGCATCAGGGGCAATAAAGCCATGGAAAATTGGGAACTGCATGTTGATGGCTCCTTTAAAATCCTGGCTTCCAGTTAAGGCATTCGTCTCGAGAGATGTTTGATATGGATCAACATTGCCAGTGAATCCCGGTGCTTGCTTCCGAATTGCCAATGGACCTTGATCGCTATCAATTGGGCAAATCATAAAACAATTAAGGTTAGCGACATGACTGACAAGCCCGTTCCCGTCCTTCGCCGCGCCCTGAACCTGCCCTGGCTTGTGTTTTATGGCGTTGGAGTGACGGTAGGGGCGGGTGTTTTTGCGTTGATCGGCGAAGTGGTTCGGATTTCCGGCGATCATGCTGTTTGGGCGTTTCTGATTGCGGGCCTCGTTGCCGCGTTTACCGCCCTGTCCTATGCCGTACTGGCAAGCGCCTATCCGCGCGCTGCGGGCGAGGCGATCTACGTGAAAATGGGCTTTGGCGAATTGGCCGGGCGCATTGTTGGCCTGGGCGTCGTCGCCGTCGCCATAACCTCAAGCGCTGTCATCAGCCTTGCCTTTGCCGGCTATCTCGGGGCGCTGACGGGATTTCATTCGTCGGCAAGCGTCATCGGCGTTCTTGCCCTGCTTGGACTTGTCGCCTGGTTCGGGGTGCGTGAAAGCGTGGGCTTTGCCGCAATCGTCACCGTGCTGGAAGTTGGTACCCTTGCGGCTGTCGTCATTGGCGGACTCCCGCTTCTGGCAACGGAGGATGCGGCGACGCGCCTTGCCACACTGCCGTCTGACCCCACAAGCCTGGTGGCGGTGTTCGCCGGAGCATTCCTCGCGTTCTTTGCCTATATCGGCTTTGAGGACATTGTAAACATGGCCGAGGAAACGAAGGACCCGCACCGGGCTATTCCTGCCGCCATCGGATGGACGTTAGGCATTTCCTTGGCGCTCTACGGGCTGGTGGCTGCGGTCGCCGTATCTTTCCCGGATCGGCAAGCGCTGGTGGGCAGCAACGCGCCGCTCGCCCTGCTGTTTGAACGCACTACAGATTATCCGGCTGCGCCAGTTGCCGCCATGGCGTCCATCGCCATGATCAATGGAATTCTTGTGCAAATAGTCATGGCAAGCCGGGTACTCTACGGGATGGCGCGGGAAGGCATGGTCCCAGTTGTCCTTGGCAGGTTGGATGCAAAGCGTGCGACTCCCGCAATTGCGATAGCGCTAATTACGGCAGCCATACTGGCTCTTGCCTTGTTCGTGCCATTTCTGCGGCTTGCAAGTCTTACGAGTTTCATCATCCTGCTGATTTTCATGGCGGTGAACGCAAGCCTTTACATCATCGGTGCACGTCTTGGTGCGCCCGAAAAACTCCGCCGTTGGCGCTGGTGGGGTGTGTTTGGTGCGGTCATCTCATTCGGGCTTGCTGCGATGGAGGCGCTCAGTTAATCGTGCACGGAAACCAATCTCAACCTGTGGCGCCAGCACCGCCTTATTCAAGGCACATGAATTTCATCTGTTTACGGCCAGTACAAAGTCCTAGCGCAGGGCGCGCTGTGCATTCAGAATGACCACGACACCACAGTTTTCTGAGCACAGGCTTAGTGTGGTGCGAACTTAGAGTTTCGTGGAGAAGTTGGAAGAAGTTGGATTTTGAATTCTATGGCCACTCGAACCGCTGGCCTCCGCATCTGCAATTCCTGACTTGAGCAAGAAAGCCCCGGCTTTGCTGGTTTTTTTTGTAAGCACAAAACAATTGCAACAGTTCTGTTTCGCCAGCGAAACGTTCTCTCAGAAACTCAATGGTTTGATACTCGAACATACTCTCCGCCGTCGAATGCGGCAGATCGCTCGAAGTTGGCCATTTGGCTGGCGCCACCGAGAACTGGGTGGTAACCGGCCACATCGGAACAAGCAACGCGGTAGCCATTCCGATCCGCAACTCCCTGGGTCCAACGGCGGAATTTTGCGCGTCCCCATTCAAAGCGGTGGTCCGGATGGCGGAAACGGCGCTGCGGCACACCAAGCAACGGATTGAAGTCAGCATTTGGCGTGGTGATCACCACCGCCGCCGGCTGCATGATGCCAAAGACTGCCCGTTCCAGGACAGACAGCTGCTCCGGATCAACATGCTCGATTACTTCGAGAAGGACGGCGCAATCAAAATTAGCCATCGCCGGCGTAGCGTCAGTCATCGAACCATGGATCAATTCAACATCAATCAATGGTTCAAACTCCAGTGCAGCAAGGCGATTGCGCAGCCGCGCAAGCGCGTTCGGGCAAATGTCAATCCCGACAATCCGTTCAATCCGTGGCTCCGCCAAAAGCCGCACGAGCAGATCGCCCTCGCCACAACCAAGGTCCAGTACGGTTTGCGCGCCGCTGGCGCGCATCACGGCATGGACCGCCTCGACACGCTGTTCATGGAGCCAGCTAGTCATGTGGTTTCACATTCCCCCTGTGGCTTCCGCATCAAGGCAACGTCCTTGACCGGGATATCACACGTCCACTCCCGGCTTGCCGCGATATGGCGCAAGGTTTCTTCGTGATAAAAAACCAATGGGTTGAGTCCTTGCGATAGTGCCAGTCCGCGAATTGGCCATCCTCGACAAGAAAGCAGGTCATGACCGCGAGCCAGCCGCCCGGACGAACCAGTCCGGCAAGCCTGTCAAACTCCTGTGTGGGCCGGTGAAAGTGCTCCACCGTCTCAGTGCAAGTCACGAAATCGTAAATTCTTTCTAGCGGCTCCGGATCGGCATGAAAGAAGGGATCATATAGCGCCATGCCGTGGCCCGCTTCGCGGAGCATGGCGGTGAGCGCGGGTCCCGGCCCGCAGCCATAGTCGAGGCCTCGTGATCCGGCAGGCAGGCGAGCCAGAAGCGGATCGGCGAGTTTTGAAAGAAATCGGCGATAAGCGGGATCGTCGGGATCATTCCGGTGCTGAAGGTAGCGCTGCTGTTCAACGGCCCGCGATGGCAGTTGACGCGGATCGAGAAATCGCGCCTCGCAGACGCCGCAACGCCAATAGTCGCGCCCCTCCGCCGACAGAAACGGTTGTGGCCCGATTGATTGGCAGACTGGGCAACCGTCTATATCGCCAAGCTGGCGGGACTTCGTAGCCTGATTGTTTGTGGTCGTCACGCGGCCTCCAATGGAGAACGCGCTGCACGGGCAAGATAGACTGTTTGGGTGCATGGCTGGTCCTGCAGCCGATTGTGGAAGGTTACGGGCTCTGCCCAAGCCTCGGCGAACACGCCCCCAAGCCGTTCCGTGAATGCCGGATCAGGTTTTTCGTTCGA
>JAUXUN010000036.1 GCA_030680855.1 Aestuariivirga sp. | reverse complement strand
CCTGGATAAACAGTTGAAAAAATCCGTGAGCGGTGCAAGCCTTGATACCCACCGGAGATGGGAGGCGGAACTCACCCGCATGGCGCGCGCGCTCTCAACCCTCTCCTATGCCATTCTCGCCCTCATCTGCATATCAGCCATCGCCATGGTGATCTTTGCCACGCGCACCGTGCTCGATGCCAACCGCCAGGTCGTGGATGTGCTGCATCTCGTGGGCGCCAAGGACAGCTATATCGCCCACCAGATTGACAGCCGCTTCCTGCGCACCGGATTCATGGCGGGATTGTTCGGCGTTGGCCTGGGCGTCGTGACGTTCTTTCTTCTCGGCCTTTCCGCAACCCTGGGTGCGGGCGGTGTCGCTGAGGCCAGCCGCGGCCTTTTGTTTTCGCCGCCGGAAATTGCCGTGTGGAGCTATGGCATATTGTTCAGCGTGCCGATCATCGCAACGTTGATTTGCCTCGTCACCTCGCGCATGGCGCTTATCCGCATGTTGAGAAGCGTGCTGTGATTGCCTTCCGCTCGCTGGTTTTCAATATTGCCTTCTATGTGAATCTCGCGCTCTTCCTGGTGCTGGGTGCCGGATTTTTCCTGACGCCGCGCAAATGGGCGGTGCGCGCCCTTCAGGCCTGGGCGAGCACCTCGCTGTGGCTGCTGCGGGTAATCTGCGGCACGCATATTGACGTGCGCGGCAAAGAAAATATTCCAGCAGGCACCATTCTGGTGGCTGGCAAGCATCAATCCGTGTGGGAAACTTTCGCCATCCTTCCCTGTCTTGATGATCCCTGCGTGGTCCTGAAACGGGAGCTGTCGTGGATTCCCTTCTTTGGCTGGTTCATCTTCAAATTCCGCATGATCAGATTGGAACGCGGCGCAGGCTCCGCTGCCTTGCGCAAGCTCATGGCAAGGGGCGTTGAGGAACTCGCCGCAGGCCGGCAGATCGTCATCATGCCGGAAGGCACCAGACGGGCCCCCGATGCGCCCCCCGCCTACAAGCCCGGGGCGGCGGCGCTTTACGGCACCCTGGGCAGCGCCTGCCTGCCCTTCGCCGTGAATTCCGGCCTGTTCTGGCCCCGCCGGAAATTCCTGCGCTATCCCGGCACCATCGTCCTGGAATTCCTGCCGCTCATCCCCCCCGGCCTTCCCCGCAAGGCCTTCCAGGAAAGACTGCAAACCGACATCGAAACCGCCACAGCAAAGCTGGTGGCCGAGGGCCGCAAGAGATTATCGGCAAGCGCTTGACCTGTCGGTCGGCTGAGTGAGCCTGTTATCCGAAAACAATTGGTTATAAGCTTTAAAAAGTTGTGCAGACGACTCAAATTGAAAACCGAATCCCCCTACAATCTAGAGTAGATGCTAGGAGCTGTTGGCCGCGCCTGAATAGTAATCAACTTCTGAGAGGTAACCATCATGGGTTCAAATATTGGGTCAGCCGCTTCCTCTAAGCAAGCGAATGAAATCAAAGATATTTTACTGGAGACACAAACGGCGGCCTTTGGCCATGCCCAGACATATACAACTGTGGTCATATTTGGCGGCTACGCGGGTCTATTTGGAATATGGAGCTTCACCCGCGAGTCTCTGAGTGAGGGGACGAACGTCTGGGTGGGCCTATTGATCGGAATAAGTATGCTCACCTTTGTCTCCTTTGAGATTTTTAAAATGATCGTTCACACCAGAGAACATATCAAAGTGCGAAATCTGCTTCTCGCACAGCTGACGCCCGCACAGTTTCTGTCCAAGCATGCCTCACTAGTAAAAGAAAACAATCTAACAATTCAAAGAGTAGTAATTCCTGTTTGGGTAGCGGCATTGATTATTTCGGCCGGAACAGGTGTCGGTGCAGCAATAATTTTGCTCAGTTGCTTTTCAGCGGCTGTCGTTTAGTTACTCTTTTTTCAGCGGTGCGATCGTCAAAATTGCACCCTTTGAACCGATCCTAGGCGTCGGGTTCAGTTTCGATTTTCTCTTTCTTCGCTGGCTTTTTCTCAGAGGCATTCATGGCAAATCGCAAAGAGGTTCATTTCAAGGAGACTACGAGTGAAATCGGAAATCTTGCGGTAAAATGGTCCTATCTAGAATTCGTAATTGAGCGTCTTATCTGGGTTTTGGCAGGCTTCGCCACCTATGAAGAATGTGACATTTTCTTGCATAACCTAGATGTACGACAAAAGGCACAAATCGCAAAGTCCTTAGCAGTGCTGCGACCCATAGACGAGAAGTGGAAAGGGAAAACTATAACAGCACTCGACACAGCCTCTAACGAGTTCCGAAATGCTAGGAATGAAACAATTCACTCAAGGTGGTTTTTAAGCGATAAGGGAACCCGAAGGCAAAGAATTAAGATTAGGATAAGCAAACCACAGTCATATGCGCCCCGTGAAATTACCACATTAGAGGAAGCGCGCCCCAACCTTGGAGCAATGAAGCGAATTTCTAAGTCTATCGAAAAACTGTCCCGCGAGCTTGAGCTGCTGCATTCCTATGCAGGCGTTTGGAAAGGTAACCAAGAAGGCTCGCAAGCAATCTCCTACGCACAATTTGTTCGATTGGTTCGGTCTGAAAGTCGTAGGAGACAGAAGCCGAAAAAAGCCTAGCCCCGGCCTCAATCTTCACAGGCATGACAACTATCTTGCTTGGCTGCATTTTTTGACGGCGGCACTGACTTGCTTTCTTAAGGTGACAATCTCTGGCCAAGGACAGGTACGAATCAAGAACAAATTCTCGACTCCCGCCTGACTTTGCGATATCCTCGCCCTCAGGAGTGACCGAAGCCGTCATGGATCAAAGCGTTGGTATTCTCGATCCCATCTCGCAAGAGATCTGGGACATGAAGTATCGGTTCAAGGACGCCGACGGCACCATCCATGACCAGACCATCGAGGACACCTGGTGGCGCGTGGCCCGCGCCGTGGCCGAGGCCGAAGCACCACCCTTGCGCGAAACATGGGCCTCTTCCTTTTATGAGGCGCTTTCGGATTTCAGGTTTTTGCCCGCCGGCCGCATTGTGGCGGGCGCCGGCACCAAACGCAGCGTCACCATGTTCAATTGCTTCGTCATGGGCGCCATTGATGATTCCATGCTCGGCATTTTTGATGGCCTGAAGGAAGCGGCGCTGACCCTGCAGCAGGGCGGCGGCATCGGCCATGATTTCTCGACGCTGCGGCCCAAGGGCGCGCCCGTCAAAGGTGTGGGTGCTGATGCCTCCGGACCCTTGAGCTTCATGGATGTGTGGGACTCCATGTGCCGCACCATCATGTCGGCCGGCGCCAGGCGCGGCGCCATGATGGCGACCATGCGCTGCGACCATCCCGATATCGAAGCCTTCATTGCCGCCAAGCGCGATCCGCTGCGCCTGCGCAATTTCAATTTGTCGGTGCTGGTGAGCGATGCCTTCATGGCTGCGGTGAAGGCCGATGCGCCCTGGACCCTGCGCTTTGCCGGCCGCGACTACCGCACCATTTCGGCCCGCAGCCTGTGGGACCAGATCATGCAGTCGACTTATGACTATGCCGAACCCGGCGTCATTTTCATTGACCGCATCAATGCCCAGAACAATCTCGGCTACTGCGAAACCATTCACTGCACCAACCCTTGCGGCGAACAGCCCTTGCCCAGCTATGGCGCCTGCCTCTTGGGCTCGATCAATCTTACGCGCTTTGTAAAATGTCCGTTTGAGGCCAATGCCGGCATCGATGAAGCGGCCCTGAGCAAGACCGTGGGTATTGCCATCCGTTTCCTGGATGATGTCGTCGACGTGTCGAACTATCCCCTTGAACAGCAGGCGGGGGAAGCCCGCGCCAAGCGCCGCCTTGGTTTGGGAATGACCGGGCTTGCCGATGCGCTGGCCATGTGCGGCCTGCGCTATGGATCGGCCGCTGCCGCCGAAACGGCAAACACCTGGGCGAAAATCGTCGAAAACGCCGCCTACAAGATGAGTTCGAAACTTGCCGCCGAGAAGGGCTCCTTTCCACTCTTTAATGCGGAAGCCTATTTGAAAGGCGGCCACGCCAGCCAGCTTCCCAAGGCCATAAGGCAGGACATTGCGTCATCGGGCCTGCGCAACGGCTTGCTCACCTCGATTGCCCCCACCGGCACCATTTCGCTTTTCGCCGGAAATGTCTCGAGCGGCATCGAACCCATTTTCAGCGTGAGCTACGAGCGCAAGGTGCGGCTCGCCGACAACAGCCGCATGACGTTGCGCGTCGATGACTATGCCGCACGGCTGTGGTGGCACCTCAAGGGTGCCGATGCGGCCCTCCCGCCGGCTTTCGTCACCGCCGATGATCTCACCCCGCACGAACACCTCGTCATGCAGGCCGCGGTTCAAAAACACATCGACAGTTCCATTTCGAAAACCATCAATGTGCCCGAGGATTGCGACTTCGAAACCTTCAAGAATGTCTACAGCGAGGCCTATGACCTGGGCCTCAAGGGCTGCACCACCTTCCGCCCCAATGACGTGACGGGCTCAGTGCTGTCGACGGCTTCGGTGACCGAGGACAAGGACGTGACCGTCATGGAGCGCGACCCGGCGCTCAAGGGCATCACCTATAAATTGAAGTGGCCCGAAACCGACCACGCCATCTACATCACCATGAATGACATCGTGAAGGACGGAAAGCGCCGGCCCTTCGAGATCTTCATCAATTCAAAAAACATGGAGCACTTCGCCTGGACCGTGGCGCTCACCCGGATGATCTCGGCGGTGTTCCGGCGCGGCGGCGATGTGTCTTTTGTGGTTGAGGAGCTGAAGGCGGTGTTTGATCCCCGCGGCGGGCAATGGATGGAGGGCCATTATGTGCCGAGCCTGCTGGCGGCCATCGGCGGCATCATCGAAAAGCACATGATTGAAATCGGCTTCCTCGAACCCCGGCAGAAGATGGAGTTCGTGGCCACCGCAAGCACCAAAAGGGCCTCCTGCCCGCGCTGCGGCGAGTTAGCACTGGTCTTCCAGGAGGGCTGCGCCACCTGCCTCTCCTGTGGATTTTCAAAATGCAGCTAAATAGTGCTTGCATTTGAATCAAATATGTTCTATGTTTGTTCCTATGCTGATACAAGGTTCACCCATTTCCATCAATTTCCCGCTGGGCTCCAATGACAACGAGCGTTTTTGGTATTGGCGTGGGCGTTCGGGCAAGAAATACATCCACTCCATTTATGCAGCGGGTGCCTGTCCGCCGCTTCCCGGCGCCATTTATGTGGCCGTCCGGCGCCTTGGCCACCTGCGCACCGTGACCGCCATGGGCCGCTTTTCACCCTTCTGGGATGGCGCATCGTCCGAATTGGCCGGTGTCGATGCCGATGAGATTCACGTTCATCTGCTGGCCCGCGACAATGCGGCGGCGAACGCAGTTCTGAATGATCTCCAGGCGGCATTTGTTGAAACCCGCCAGAACGTGAGCCTGGCCGCCTAAAGATTTAATTCGGCGCCGATGGCTTCCAGCGTCTTGTCGTGGATGTTCATCTGCCGGAGATGCACCAGCGTGTTCATGACATAGTCCCGGCAGTGGCCCATATTCCCCTCGCCCTGCATGACATGTTTCAAAAGCTCCACATGCGAGAGCTTGCCCGCATACTGGCTGTGCGTCCGGTCAACGATGTAAGCTACCGCCTCAACCTTCTCCTGCCCTCCCAGAAGTTCAACCGTCTGCGTCACTTCCAGATAGACATGGCTCACCTGCTCGCGCTCGCGCAGATAGGAAAGAGTTGCCTCCCACTTCGAAGGCTTGATCTGAAAGGCCACCCCCACGCACGAGCCGCCGCGGTCAAGGCCAAGCACAAGGCCGGGCAGGGCTTCGGTGCCCCGGTGATGCAGCGAATAGACGCAAAGGCTGCGGTGAAAGCCGCGGATGCGCCCATGGGCCTGCGATTCAAACTCGAACCCCGGCCGCCACATGAGCGACCCATAGCCAAATATCCAGCGCTGTTGCATGCTCGTTCCGCTCAATCCAGGAGAATCATTAAATCATATGGCCTCTCAGGCAAAACGCCCATGGTACATGTTCTATCCGCTCGCCGGAATGATCCTCTTGAGCCTCATTTGGTGCGGCTACTGGTTCATCGCCTTTTCGGGAGCCAAAGAACTCATCCAGGCAAAGCGCCTGGAATTTGCAGGCCAAGGCATGGAACTCATCTGTGCCCGCGAAAGCTGGGGCGGCTTTCCCTTCCGCTTTGAATTCCAGTGTGAAACGGCAACGTTGCATTTCATCCACACTGAAATCCAGACAACGAAAATTTTGGCCATTGCCCAAGCCTATAATCCTCTCCATGTCATTGTGCTCGTCGACGGCCCCACCTCAATTGACCGGACAACAGTCACCCATGACCGGGCCCTGATCTCCGTAAAAATAAACACCAGGCTGGATCTCGCCGCCGACACAACAGAACTCACGGTGATCCGGCCGGACAATCCGCCCATCACCGTTTCAAGCGCCGAACTCGTCGGCCACACCAGCGGACAAACCCTCGAAATAAGCAGGCTTAAAATTTCGCAAGGCGCCGTTGATTTCGTGGCAACAGGCACTGTCTCACTCGATGCCCAGCACCGCCTGGCAGGCAAGCTCTCCAGCCAGACCAATGACCTCGACGGGCTGATGAAATCAATTGAACCCTTCCTTGCCTTGAACGAACAGGACAGTACGGCGATAAAAAATCTCGTCACCCTGACCGGCAGCGATCCCAAGACAAACACCACAAAAGCGGACTTTGTCGCACGGGAAGGGGCGCTTTACTGGGGATTGATCAAACTCGTAGACCTCACGCCGCTCTATTAGCGGTGCTTGGGATCGCGGCCGAAGTCCGGCGCCGCCGTTTCCTGGCCCGCCGCAATAATATTCCGCCGCACTTCGCGGGCCCGCGTGAAAAGATTGAAAAGGGCTTCACCATCGCCCCAGCGGATGGCCCGCTGCAGCGCCGACAGATCCTCCGAAAACCGCCCCAGCATTTCCAGCACCGCTTCGCGGTTGTTCAAAAACACGTCGCGCCACATGGTGGGATCGGACGCCGCAATGCGGGTGAAATCGCGAAAGCCGCCGGCCGAATACTTGATCACTTCCGAATCCGTCACCTCTTCAAGGTCGGCCGCCGTGGCCACCGTGTTATAGGCAATGAGATGCGGCAGATGACTGGTGATGGCCAGCACAAGGTCGTGATGCTCCGGGGTCATCAGTTCCACTTCGGAGCCGCAGGAATGCCAGAATTTTTCAAGCCGCGTGACGGCCGAGGCATCCCCGCCGGGAAGCGGCGTGAGGATGCACCAGCGCTTGAGGAACAGGTCGGCAAAGCCGGAGGCCGGGCCCGATTGCTCCGTGCCGGCAATGGGATGGCCGGGCACGAAGTGAACCCCCGCCGGCAAATGCGGCGCCACATCGCGCACCACGGCGGCCTTGACCGAACCCACATCCGTGACGATGCAGCCCGGCTTCAGCGCTCCGCCAATTTCCATTGCAATGGCCGCGCAGGCGCCGACAGGCACGCACAAGATAACCAGATCGGCATCTTTAACCGCCGAAGCCGCGGTGGAATGAATGCTGTCAACCAAACCGAGCTGCACGGCGGTCTTCCGCGTCTCCTCACTCCTTGCATAACCCGTAATATGCGTGGCGATTTTTTCGCGCCGCATGACATGGGCCAGCGACGAGCCGATGAGGCCTATGCCGATGAGCGCCACGCGTTCAAACTGCACACTCATTTCAGGAAATCCGCCAGGGCCGAGACGACGGCGCGGTTGGCCTCTTCATCGCCGATGGTCATGCGCAGGCATTGCGGCAGGCCGTAAGCCTCCATCCGCCGCAGAATGATCCCGTGCTCATTCAACCAAGCGTCCGCCATCGGCGCTGTCCTGTTTCCGCTGGAAGCAAAATGAATAAGCAGGAAATTTCCCACGCTCGGTGTGACTTTCAAACCCAGCGCCTGCAATTGCTCCGTGAGCAGGCCAAGCCACTTCTCATTATGCGCAATCGCGGTTTCAATAAATTTCTGATCGCCAATGGCGGCAACACCCGCAGCCATCGCCGCCGCGCTCACATTGAACGGCCCGCGAATGCGGTTCAGCACATCGGCCACATGGGCCGGGCAATAGGCCCAGCCCAGCCGAAGCCCCGCCAGGCCATAGATTTTCGAGAAGGTGCGCGTCATCACCACATTGTCAGAGGTTGCCACAAGCTCGAGGCCTGACTCATAATCATTGCGCCTGACATATTCCGCATAGGCCGCATCGAGAACCAGCAAGGTGGTTTTCGGCAGCCCCGCATGCAGGCGCTTCACTTCGTTGAAGGGCAGGTAAGTGCCGGTGGGATTATTTGGATTGGCAAGAAACACCATCTTGGTCTGGGCATTCACGCATTTCAGCATGTCATCAACACTGGTGCTGTGATTGACTTCCGGCGCAACAACGGCCTTGGCGCCATTGGACGCGATGGCGATGGGATAAACCAGAAATCCATACTGCGAGTAAACCGCCTCATCACCGGGGGCCAGATAGGCATGCGCCAGGAGCTGCAGCAACTCGTCCGAACCCGCGCCGCAAACAATTGATCCCGCATTTAATCCATAGCGTGCGGCAATCGCCTCACGCAATTCCGTGGCCGAACCATCGGGGTAAAGCGCAAGCAAATTGCCCTTCGACGCATAGGCCGCCACGGCTTGCGGCGAGGCGCCAAACGGTGACTCGTTGGAGGAGAGCTTGTAAATCTTGGCACCCCTGGCGGCACTTTTGCCCGGCACATAGAGCGAAATATCTAGAATGCCCGCCTTGGGAAGCGGGTGAATGGCTTCTGACTTCAGACTCATGATTTGATCTCAAAGGGCGAAGGATAGCGCCCGGCCACTTTCAGGCCGAGCAGTGCATTGGAACGGTTGAGGCCCACCAGCGGGCTCTCGTGGTCTGACAGGAAGCCCGGCAGGCAGGACACCCGCCGTTGCCCAAGCTTGATCTGCCAGAGTGGTGCCGGCGAAAAATCCCGTGGCAGTTTGCCGTCACTTATAATCAGGGTTTCATCATCTCCCGTGGGCTCAGATGGCGCGTGCCCGAACACCAGAAGCTTGGGCACCGTGTCGTCCCGCAGGAACGGCAGGCATGCAACCACCTTCGCCTGGCCACCCTTGCCCTCGACAAAGGCTTCAACCCAGGGCGATTCCGTTTCAACAATGCAGATGTCGCCCGGGCTCGCATTGACCTGCATCAGGGCCTGGGCTTCATCGCGGTATTCTTCCACCGGAAGGGTGCCGAAATAATCCCGGATGCGCAGCCTCAAACCCATTGAGGCATTGAGCTTCTTGCTGATGTGAACTGTAATGTCCGCCTGGTTTTGGGCCGAGCGCGCCAGGATGTTTCGCCAAAGACGCACCAGAAGTTCCGGCGGCACAAGGCTTCCGGGCCGCGACAGGAGCCGGCGCAGGATGGCGGCTTCGCGCGCCGGCCGGAAGGCCGAACCGCCGAGGCCGCCATTTTTTGACTTGATGGCCCGCACATGTTCGGTGGCCGCAAAGCGCCGTTCAAGCAGGTTTACGAGGCCGTCATCAATGGCATCCATTTCACGGCGGATGTCTTCAAGCTCAAGGTCTGATCCAGCTGGTTCACTCATGGTCTTCAATCTCTATCGTACTCCGGCAGCCCTACTGGCGCCGCTCCAACAGGATTGGACCTTCATACTGGGAGCCGTAACAAAAGCAAAGGCTTCCCGTTATTGCCCGCCGTCGAAGCGGGCGGGCGAGGGCAGCAGCGCCGGCTTGAAGCGGAGCATCAGGCGCCTGACCCTTTTCCCCGAAGAAAAAGCATAAACCTGCTTCACAGCCTCGACGATAATGACGCCTGAGAACCGCGAGGTCACCCAGTCGCCGACCCGTTCAATGGCGCTGGCCCCTGAATGGACAAACCCTCTTTTTGTCGGCGGCATTTGCAGGGCATGGGACCAGGAAACCACCGAAAATTGCGCCTCCTTGAGCAGGCCCGCAAGCTGGGTGCGCGAAAACGGCTGGCCATAGCCAAAGGGCGATGTATCGAAGGCGGCCCACAGCCCCCGGCGGTTTGGCACCACCAGAACCAGCCGGCCCTGCGGCGCCATCACCCGCCAGACCTCCTGGAGCATCTCGATGGGGCTGTCCGTCAGTTCCAGCCCGTGAACCACAAGGGCCAGATCCACCGTGCTTTCAAGCAGCGGCAGGTCAAATTCATCAACCAGGGCCGATTGCACAGCACCTTCCCGCGGCCAGTGAATGACCCCCTGGCGGGCCATCATGAAGGCAATGGTGCGTTTGGCTTCGGAAGGTAAATCGTCGAGATAGGGCGTGGCAAACCCCATGCCCATGACGCAGGCATCGTTCATCGAACCCAGCCGCGGCTTCAGCTTGGCGGCGAGCAGGCGGCGAGTAGCATTTCCCAAAGGACTCGCGTAGAACTCACGCAGTTCAACAACATCCATATTGGCAGGTTTTAGCGTTTAACGCCGAATGGGTCATCAAGGAAGAAAAACAAGGTTAGCAAATCATATGTCCCACCTCGATATGCGACAATTCATCTGCCGCTCCGACAACTATGGCGTCATCATTCATGATTCCGAAACCGGGGCCACCGCCTCCATTGACGCGCCCGATGCCGGCGCGGTAGAGGCGGAACTAAGGAAATTTGGCAGGCAACTCACCCATATCTTCACCACCCACAACCACGAGGACCATGTTGCTGGAAACCTAAGGCTCAAGGAGCTATTCGGCTGCAAGATCATCGGGCCGAAGAACGAGGCTGAAAAGATTCCGGGCATCGATACCACCGTCAAAGGCGGCGACACATTCAGCTGGGCCGGCCGCGATGTGAAGGTCTTTGATTGCCCGGGCCACACGAAGGGCCACGTCGCTTTTCATATTCCATCGGAATACTCGCTCTTTGCCGGTGACACGATTTTTGCCATGGGCTGCGGCCGCGTTAACGAAGGAACCATGGAGGACATGTGGCATTCCGTAAATCAGTTCCGCACCCTGCCTCCCGTCACCTATGTCTATTTCGGCCATGAATATACGGAGGCCAACTGCCGTTTTGCGCTTTCCGTCGAACCGGCAAACCGCGACCTGCAGCAGCGCTCCATTGTTGTAGCGGCCCAGCGTGCCAAAAATGAAATGACCTGCCCTTCGACCATAGGCGACGAGCTGAGGACCAATCCCTTCATGCGCTGCGGCAGCCCCGAGATCCGCCGTCATCTCAAGATGGAAACCGCCACGGACGCCGAGGTTTTCGCCGAGCTTCGCCACCAGAAAAACAGTTTCAAGTAGAGCTCCCGAACATGAAGCTCAGCGACTTCAAGGCCCTCACGTTCGACTGCTATGGAACGTTGATCGATTGGGAAAGCGGCATGATCGAAGCGCTCAAGCCGCTGACCTCGCGGATGAAGAGGGTGCTTCCGCGCGACGGTATTCTCGAAGCCCATGCGCGCCATGAATCTTTGCAGCAAACCTATACCCCGGCCATGAAATACAGCGAGCTTCTCGCCGTGGTGTACAAGCGCCTCGCCGAAGAATGGGGGCTCGCCGCGTCCCATGACGAATGCCAAAAATATGGCAACGCGGTGAAGGATTGGCCAGCCTTTCCGGATTCCATCGAAGCGCTGGGCTACCTCAAGAAGCATTACAAACTGGTCATCCTGTCGAACGTTGACAACGCCAGTTTCGCCTTTAGCAACCATCGACTGCAGGTCGTTTTTGATGCGGTCTATACCGCCCAGGACGTGGGCTCCTACAAGCCGAGCGACCGCAATTTCGATTACATGATCGCCAAGCTGCAAAGCCTTGGCATTGCAAAGTCAGAAATTCTTCATACGGCTGAAAGCCTGTTCCACGACCATGCCCCTGCCAACAAGCACGGGCTGGCTTCCTGCTGGATATACCGGCGCCATAATCAACAGGGCTTTGGCGCGACGATGAATCCGGGCACGACACCAAAATATGATTTCCGCTTTAACAGCATGGCCGATCTGGCCGCCGCGCACCGGCAGGAAGCGGCCGCCTGACTCTCAATAAATGCGATCAAGCCGGTTTTTCGATGGCGTTGAGGTCAGCCGCAGTGGCTCTTGAATTGTAAAATTTCCGCCCGAAAACACTGATCAGGACGGCACCCACAATAATGCCGCCGCCCCAGAAAGCGGCTTCTCCCGGTTGCTCGCCCACGAAAATCCACGACCACAGCGGATTTATGACCGCATCCAGCATGGCGATGAGGGTAAGCGTCACCGCTGGAACCGAATGGGCCCCCTTGATATAAAAAACCAGGGGAATGGCGAGTTGAAGCGTGGCCATGGCCGCCAGCAGGAGAATTTCCCGCAAGCCCACATCGAAACCACCGCCCGCATGCCCCGCCGTAAACCCCATAAATCCCGCAATGAAAAACGACATGATGCCGCCAAGGCAAATTGACGGCACCATGTCTACATTGCGGTATCTGCGCAGCGCCAGGGTTTGCCCGGCAAAGGCCATGGGAACGCAGATAGAGAGAAACAGCCCCAATGTCGAACGGCCAGCCTCAAGCCCATCCCAGGCAATTACGCCGACCCCGAGAAGCGCCAGCGTCGCTGCAACCCACGCTTCAAAGCCGGGTTTTTCGCCGGTCACCCAGGGGCTGAGGAGTGCCGCAAACAAGGGTGAAGTGGCGCCGATGACTGAAACCGTGGCGGTGCTGACCATCGTCAGGGAAGATACGTACAGCGTTGATCCCAACGCAAAGAAAAGGGCCGACGCGAATAAAGCCACGCTTGGAATGTCGGCAAATTTCTGCAAGGCCCCGCGGCCATAGACCGCAACGAGATAAACCATGAGGGAAACGGCCAGCCAGTAACCGCGCCAGCAATTGAGCTGCCAGCCGTCGAGCCCCGGCATGATGCGGACAAAAACCCCTGAAAGACTCCATCCAATGGTGGCAAGAAACACAAAGAATACGCCCGTGCCGTAACTTTGTTCAGATCTCCCCAATATTGCCCTCGCCGCCGCTCAATTCTCGCCAACGTCAGAATGCACGAACTGAATATTGAAAATTACGGCTCAGAGAATCAGGCGCGCAACTTCAGATTGTCCGCATCATAAGGACTTTCCGCGATAACGCCAGCCTTGAACGTTTTATCGAGGATTTTGATTTCCAGTTCAGTATCCATAGTTGCAAACTCCGGCCTAACCATGCCCAGCGCCAGGGATTTGTTCACCCGCCAGCCAAAGCCGCCATTGGTGGCGCGGCCCACCAGCTTGCCCTTGGAATAGATGGGTTCCGAGCCCCGCGTATCCGAATCCGCATCGCTGACGCCATGAACTTCCATGGTGACAAAATTCCAGTTCAGCCCCTTCTCGCGTCCGGCGACCAGCGCATCCCGCCCAAGGAACTGCCCCTTGTTAGGGTGCACGAAACGGTCAAGGCCCGACTCGTAGGCTGAATACTCAATGGAGAGTTCACGCGGCACCAAGCGGTAGCTCTTTTCGATTGATAACGCCGACATGGCCTTGATGCCATAGGGACGAATGCCAAATTCCTTGCCCGCTTCCATCAGCAAATCAAACAGCGCAACCTGCTGCTCGATAGGGTGGTGGAATTCAAATCCCAATTCGCCCACAAAATTGACCCGCAGCGCATGGCAGCTTGTGGGACCCACGGAAATTGATTGACCGGAAAGCCAGGGGAAAGCTTCGTTTGAAAGATCCGCTGTCGTCAGCTTCTGCAAGACCTTGCGCGCGTTTGGGCCAGCCAATACCAGCACGCCAAGCCGCGTTGTGATGGGGTTCAGCTTCACCGACCCATCCCTAGGCAGCAACTTGTAAAGCGTGTCATGGTCATGGCGCTCATAGGCGCCAGCGGAGACGAGATAGAAGCGGCCCGGCGCCCATTCATAAACCGTGAACTCGGCGCGAACCCCGCCGAGCTTGGTCAAAAGATGGCACAGCGCAATGCGCCCCATCTTCTTGGGAATGCGGTTGGCGAGGATTGAATCGAGCCAGTCGCGCGCCCCCGGACCCGAGACCTCCATTTTGGCAAAAGCCGACATGTCCTGGAGCGCCACATTCTCCATCACATTGCGGCACTCTTCGCCGACAAAGCGGAAAGCATTGGAACGGCGGAATGACCACTTCTCGACAATGCGTCCATCTTCCGTCGGCGCCGCATGGTTGTGGTTGAGAAGCACATTGGGCCGGTCCAGATCCTTTTCCGAAAGCGCATAGCCCTTGGGCGCAAACCAGCCCGGCCGTTCCCAGCCGTAAACCGAACCAAACACCGCGCCCAAATCCTTCATCCGGTCATAACAGGGCGTGCGCTTCAGGGGACGGGCCGCGGCACGCTCCTCTTCCGGGTAATGCATGGTGAAGACATTGGCGTAAGCCTCTTCATTCTTCTCCTTGAGATAACCCTTCGTGGCATAGGGGCCGAAGCGGCGGGGATCGACGCCCATCATGTCAATCGTGGGCTCGCCATCGACGATCCACTCCGCCAGTTGCCAGCCCGCACCGCCAGCCGCCGTCACGCCAAAGGAATGGCCTTCGTTCAGCCAGAAATTCTTCCGGTCCCAGGCCGGGCCAATGATCGGCGAACCGTCAGGCGTATAGGCGATGGCGCCGTTGTAGATTTTCTTGATGCCCAATTCGCCGAAGGCCGGCACCCGCGTGATGCAGGTTTCAATATAGGGTTCCAAACGCTCAAGCTCGCCCTGGAACAATTCATATTCGCTTTGCTCGGAAGGGCCGTCCACGTAGCAGCAGGGCGCGCCCTTCTCATAAATGCCGAGAACAAAGCCACCGTTCTCCTCGCGCAGATACCAGGACGAATCCGCCTCACGCAGCACGCCCATTTCCGGCAGGCCCTTGGCCTGGCGCTCCTTGATCAGCGGCGAGGGTTCGGTGACGATATATTGGTGCTCAACCGGAATGACCGGAATATCAAGCCCTACCATGGCGCCAGTCTTGCGCGCGAAATTGCCCGAGCACGACACGACGTGCTCGCAAGCGATGTCGCCCTTGTCGGTTTTCACCAGCCATTCGCCCGAAGGAAGCTGCTCAATGGCGGTTACCGTTGTGTTGCGGTAAATTTCAGCACCCCGGCTGCGCGCCCCCTTGGCCAAAGCCTGGGTGAGGTCCGCCGGCTGGATATAGCCGTCATCGGGGTGCTGGATGGCGCCGATGATTCCATCCGTCTCGCACAGCGGCCAAAGCTCCTTCAACTGCTTCGGCGTGAGCTTGTTGACCTTGACGCCAATGGTCTCGGCAATGCCCGCATAATACATGAACTCGTCCCAACGGTCCCTGGTGCGCGCCACGCGGATGTTGGATACCTTGCTGAATCCCACATGCTGGCCCGTTTCCGCTTCAAGCTCGCCATAGAGCTTCACCGAATACTTGTGAATCTGGCCCACCGAATAGGACAGGTTGAACAGCGGCAAAAGGCCCGCCGCATGCCAGGTGGAGCCGGAGGTGAGCTCCTTGCGCTCCACCAGGACAACATCGCTCCAGCCCTTTTTGGCAAGGTGATAAAGCGTCGAAACGCCAACCACGCCGCCACCGATAACAACCACCCGCGCCTGCGTTTTCATGGGAAATCCTTTGGACCTGGAAACTCGATTTTGGCCACATTAGTGAGAGAAATTCAACAGACGTGAAGTGGAGCGACGGGGGCAGAGCGGAATCCGACACCGGAGCTAGAGCGTGATCACCTTTATATGCGGCGACAGCCTCTGCTTTTCCTCGCCCCTTGGGGGAGAGCGACTGTGTTAAAAATCAAGTTGTTTTTTGCATCCATGGTGCTTTATCCCTGATGATGGCGTTGAGGATAGTGAGGAGTTTTCTGGCGACGGCGATGGCGGCGACCATTTTTGGCTTGCCGGCATCGATGAGGCGCTGACGGAAGGCCTTGAGGTCCGGGTTGTGTTTGGCGGCGGCCAGGGCCCCCATGAAGAGGACGGTCCGGCATGAGGTTCGACCGCCGCTTATGAAGCTCTTGCCGCGCCATTTGCCGGATTGCCGGGTGTGGGGAGCAAGTCCTGCGAGGACGGCAATCTGCCGGCGGTCAAGGGTGCCGAGTTCAGGCAGTTCAGCCAGCAGGGTGCGGGCGATGACCTTGCCGACACCGGGAACGGAGCTGAGTAAATCCTCATTCTCACGCCAGATTGGCGAGCCTCTCACCGTGGTATCGATGTCATCATCAAGGCTGGCAAGCTCGTGTGTCAGGGCGTTCAGCACACGGGCGATGCTTTTATGCAGGCTTGCATTGGTGATCCGCATGGCGCGCTGACGCTCGGCGGTGATCATCTGGATGATCTGCCTGCGCCTTGCCATGAGATCAGCCAAAGCCAGTGTTTCCGCGCTGGGCAGAGGCCGTATCTCAGGCTTGGTGGCTTCGGCAAAGCGGGCGATAACGAGAGCATCAACAGTGTCTGTCTTGGCGTGCTTGCCAAGAGCCTCGTCAAACTTCCGCACCTGCAGTGGATTGACCACGATCACCGGCAGTCCAACAGCAGCAAGGCTTGCAACGACGGCAGATTCAAAACCGCCGGTCGCTTCCATGGCAACAGCCTTGAGAGCCAAGGGCTTGAGCTTTTCGATCAAAGCTTCCAGCCCTGCCGCGTCACGGCTGACTGAAAAGGCCTCTCCAGCGGGATGGATATGGACATCCAGCCGGTCCTTTGAAACATCAATACCGGCGTAGGCATTAGGCTCTTGAGCGGTGGCGTCCATCTGATCCCATCCTTGTCTAAGCGGGCTTCGCAAGCGGCCCAGGCGACTGTTCGGGTTCGATGGAACGGCAGACGAAGACCCAAGCTCTCCCACGGGCTCAAACACCCTCGGAAGGGACGGTCTCTCGTCCGCCACCGCTTCCGGCATGATACCACAAGCGGCAGAATTTAAGTTACAAGGAAGGGGCCCAGCACGCACGTGTTGGGAAGGTGAGGGGGAGCCGGTTTCGCAATTGAATTACCGGTTCCCCCTCGTCCTCCCATCCGTCTTCGCTGCGCTACGCCGGATGGGCCCCGCCTTCTCCCCGCCGGGGAGAAGGAAAATAAGGGAGTTACGATTCGACAAAATTGATCACGCGCTAGTTCTTCGCAAGTCCCATGTGGCTGATAACGAAGGAACTGAGAGCGCTCACGTCATCCCGGTCAAAGACCGGAACCGGGGCACCCGCAACGGCTGATGTGGCCGCGATGGCAACAATGGTCGGATCGTCGCCGGCGAGACGGGGATGATCCAGCGCCAGATTGCGGACTTCAATCTTGTCATGGCCGTCACGCTTATAACCCTCGACGATGACGAGATCACAGGGTTCCAGCTTTTGCAGGACGTCATCAAGGCTGGGTTCCGCTTCGTTGCGCAATTCGTGAATGATCGCCCAGCGCCCGCTTGAAACGACCGCCACTTCCGTGGCGCCCGCCTTGCGGTGGCGAAAACTGTCGCGGCCCTCATGATCAATGTCAAAGGAGTGATGCGCGTGCTTCACCGTTGAAATGCGAAACCCACGGCTTGTGAGATCAACCACCAGCTTTTCAACCAGCGTGGTTTTGCCGGCGTTTTTGAACCCCGCCACACCGATGATTCTTTGTTTCATGCCGCACCCAAAATCTGCTCGGCATTCCGCAGGTCTTCCGGCGCATTCACATTGAAAAAGGGATCATGGGACTTAATCGGCCATTCCACTTTCTGGGCAGTTGCCCTGTGCGCCCAGTCCTTGACCCGGAACAAATTATCCCTGGCTATGGCGCTCTCCAGATCGTCCAGCAGTTCCGTTTTCCACGCACCGATAATGTAGTGCACTTGGTCACCGGAAGCTGCAATGGCCGCACCTCTGACCACGGCTTTCGCCATGAGCTTCGAAACGAGATTAAATGGCAGGAAGGGCGTATCGGAAGGAACCGTCACCAACACGTCGGCCTCAACGCTCTTCGTAAACTTTAGCGCCGCATGCAACCCCGCAAGCGGAGTCGTCAAAGAGGTCAAGACATCTGGAACGACGTCCAGACCAAATTCAGAAAATCTTGCGGGCTCCCCATTGGCATTGATCACAAGCTGGTCAACCTGGGGTTCAAACTGCTCGATCACATGCAAAATGACAGGCTTGGAAGCCAGTTCAAGAAAGGCTTTCTCGCGGCCCCCCATGCGGCTGGACCGCCCGCCCGCAATGATGGCGCCAATGATTTTCATGATCCCATGTGGGCGTAGAGCCGCTGCGGCGGCAGCCACACGATGATGTCGTCGCCGCCATTGATGATGCCTTCCCGTTCAACCCAGGCCGTAACACCCCGCTTGTGCATGGCGGAAGCCACCAGCTCTGCTTTCGGTTCAGGATGATGCTGCGCCACCACATCCGCCACCTGGCGGCAGGGGAAGTTTTCCATGTCAACAACGATAGTGGCGCCCGATGGAAACTGCAACCGGGAGGAGGGCGTGAGCAGCGTCAGATCGGGAATGCCTGAGGTCACCACATTTGCCCCCAGCCATTCCGCTTTCATTTCGGGGATGCCCATGAGGCCAGCAATTTCGCCAAGCTCCTCTTCGGAAACTAGGGTGAGCTGCCTGACATTGCGGATGTCCGTGTCTCTTGCGTACTGCTTGATCGTGCGCACGTCGGACTTTCGCGTCAGGCCGGCATGCATATCGCCCTTGATGCCGGAGAACAGCAATTCAAGCCTGCCCACTTCCGCCTTTTCCAGCCCCGCATCACGGT
Organism: Aestuariivirga sp.; assembly: GCA_030680855.1. Classification (GTDB taxonomy): domain Bacteria; phylum Pseudomonadota; class Alphaproteobacteria; order Rhizobiales; family Aestuariivirgaceae; genus Aestuariivirga. The sequence continues at coordinate 51,464 of JAUXUN010000036.1, read as the reverse complement.
CCCCGCCGAGAAGCAATTTTTTGGTCCTGCCGACAAATGGCGCTTTTGACAAGAGTTGTGGCAAGGGTGGCTCCCATTCCTGTGATTTTGGCCTATACAATAGCCATGTCTTATGCTGAATTTGAAGAGTTCATGGACCTTACGGGGCTTCTTTGCCCCCTGCCAGTGCTGAAAGCCCGAAAACGCTTGGAGTCCATGCCGTCCGGCCATGTGCTGAAGGTCCTTGCCAGCGACCCCGTGTCTGCCATAGACATGCCGCACTTCTGCAGCGAGCAGGGCCACACCCTTCTCACAAATGCAAAACAGGGCGACGTGTTCACCTTCAGGATCAAGCGCAAATGACCTATGATTTCGGCAGTTTCAACAATTGGGGCGCACTCAAAAAGGTGGCCCTGCGCACCCCCGCCGTGGCCTTTCACAGCGACACCAGAATCGATGCCGAGTGGGAAAAACTAAATTACCATTCAAGGCCTGACCTGGCTGCGGCAAAGCAGGAATTCATCGCGGTAGAAGCAATTCTTGGCAAGACGGGAGCAACCGTCATCCGGCTGCCGGACGGCGATGGCCTGACCCTTGATTCCCTCTATACCCACGATGCGCTGGTCGTAACACCTCGGGGCCTGGTGCGCCCGCACATGGGCAAGCCCGCCCGCCGGCTCGAACCCAAGGTCAATGGCGCCCATCTCGAATCCCTAGGCATTCCCGTCATCGGAGAAATCACCGCCCCGGGCCAATTGGAGGGCGGCGATCTCGTCTGGATCGACCGCAACACCCTGCTTGCCGGCGTCGGCTACCGCACCAACCAGGAAGGCATCCGCCAGCTTTCAAAGCTCGCCGGTCCCGACGTGGAAATCCTCGCCTTCGACATGCCCCACTACAAGGGCAGGTCCGATGTTTTCCATCTCATGTCATGCCTTAGCCCGCTCGATGCGGATTTGGCCGTTGTCTATCTGCCCCTCATGGCGGCTCGGCAGGTGGAATTTCTGGAATCGCGCGGCATCAAATTCGTTCAGGTGCCCGACGATGAATTCGAAACCATGGGCTGCAATGTGCTGGCCCTTGGCCCACGCCACGCCATGATGGTGGAAGGAAACCCCGAAACCGAAAGGCGCCTGCGCACCGCGGGCGTCAACGTCGAGGTGATCAAGGGCTATGACATTTGCCGCAAGGGCGAAGGCGGCCCCACCTGCATGACCAGGCCGCTTGTCAGGGCTTGATCGCCTCGAATTGAATCAATCTTCGAAAGTGCCCTCATCCGCCCTGTCGGCCACCTTCTCCCATGGCCCAAGAGCCACGGGAGATGGCGATAGTCTTTAAGCGCCTTCTCCCGTTCGAAGAATGGGAGAAGGTGGCCGACAGGCCGGATGAGGGCTTCTTGACCGCAAACGCTTCAATCAAAAACCAAAGCGCTTACCTGTTGAGAGAAAGTGTCTTGTCAGTGAAAGCCTCGGCACCGCCGGTGAGTTGATCGGTGAAGGCCTTGAACAGGCCTTCGATCATGGCCTTCTCGATGTCCTTCACGATGAACACCATGCGCGTGGTTTCGTCGCCGTCCGGCCAGTTGGGCAGGCGCACCGGGGGATGAAAGACATGCTGCACACCATGCAGCACAATGGGCTTATCCGGCTCATCGGTCATTTTCACGATGGCCTTCATGCGCAGCATGTTGGCCCCATGATAGGATTTCAAAAGCTCCATGAAGAGCTCAAGCCCGGCCGGGCTGATGGCTTGCTTCTCGGTAAAGCTGAACGACCTGATATGCGCGTCATGGCGTGACACATCATGGTGATGATGGCGATGGCGTTTCTCCGCCGTCTCATAGGCCTCCGCCGCCAGCCATTTCCGCACATCGACGGTTTTCTTTTCCGGATCAAACAGGCCCATGTTGAATAGCCGTGACGCGGATGCCTCGTTGCGGTGGGTGGTGAGCAAGCGTGCCGCCGGATTGAGCTTGCGCAGCCGCGCGATGATCGCAAACAGCATGTCCTCGCCCTCGCGGCCCGAGAGAAGATCAACCTTTGTGAGCACGATGCGGTCAGCAACCGAAACCTGCTTGACCGCTTCCGCATGGGCATCAAGCGTGGCCCAGCCATTGAAGGCATCAACGACTGTCACAACTCCCTCGAGGCGGCAGCGCTCAAGCAGTGTGGGCTCGCTCATTACCGAATGCAGAACCGGAGCGGGATCCGCGAGGCCCGTTGTTTCAATAACGATCCGGTCAAAGGCCTTTACTTCACCCCGGTCCCGCTTGCCCAGGAGGTCATTCATCGTGTCAATGAGATCGCCGCGGATGGTGCAGCATAGGCAGCCCGAAGCAAGCTCGATGATGTTCTCGTCGGACTTCTCAACCAGCAGATGGTCCAGCGACACATCGCCGAACTCATTGATGATGACAGCCGCGTTGGACAGCATTTCGTCCTTGAGCAGCGCATTGAGCAGCGAAGTTTTGCCGGCACCTAGAAAGCCGGTGAGGATGGCAACGGGAATGGGAAGGCCGTTCATGCCCTGTTTTCCCGCTTTCCCAGCAGGCTTGATACCACAAGAGCGGCAAGAACAATGCCGCCCCCGGCATATTGATTGGCCGTCAGGATCTCGCCAAACAGCAGCCCGGCAAAAGCCGTGGTGACAATCGGCTCCAGATTGTAGAATGGCGCAACAGTTGAAGCAGGCGCAAAGCGCAGGGATGACATTTGCAGCATGTAGGCCGCCACATAGACGGCGGCCACGCCCAAAAGGAAATAAAAACCCGTCGCCGTGCCGCTCCCGCCTGGCATCATTTGCAGGGTCCCTCCGCTTACATAGAGCGCAACCAGCAGGGTTGCCGGCCATATGACGATATGCACCAGGCTGCCGAACACGGCGGGCATGAGATAGCGCGAGATGGAACGCCCGGTGAAAAACTGCACCACGCCGCCGAGTGAGGCAAGCGTGGCAAGGCTAATGCCGCGAATATCAAGCTCGCCGAAACTCGGGCCAATGGCTACCACCAATCCGCCGAAGGCAAAAATTGCGATGAATATCCGTAAGAATCCGGGGAACTTTCCCTCCACCATGGGCGAGGCCAGCATGATGAGAACCGGGAAGGTAAAAAAGATGATGACCGCAAGGCCGATGGGAATGAACTGGACCGATGCCAGATAGGACACCGAGATCACAAGGGTGGCGACGGCCTGCCCGGCGAAGGCGGCCATTGCTTCGCGGGGAATTCTGAAGCTTTCACCCTGCACCACGGCAATGAGCGCAAATGCCACGGCAAGAACTGAAGTCCGGAAGAATGTCGCTTCGACGGGAGGAATTCCGTTTTCGAAAGCCCCCCGGACAAAATTGGGAACTAGGCCGTAGATGCTGGCCGCCGCCAAGGCGCAACCAACTCCAAGCCTGATCCGGCTGATCATTTTTTCAAAGCTCAGTTGGCCGTTTTCTTGATGATTTTCTTCTCGACTGGTTTCTGCCCGTCAGACCCCTGGGCCACTGGCGCCTGCGCCTTGGGCTTTGGTTCAGGCTCTTTCGTAAGGGCCGCTATCTGCGCAAAGGCCGCAGGCGTCATCACATCGCACGGCGCATTTTGCGAACGGTAGTCGGTGCACAAGGCCTGACTGGTGGGCTGGTCAATGTTCCAGAGCATGGCCGCAAAGCCCTGCTTGTTGGGCATGCGGACAACGCCCGCCTTGCCAGGCGCATCCATGCCTGCGGAGCTGATCAGCCGGCCGCGAAGCGCCATGTCGGCTTTTTGCAGGGTTTCATAATTCCCGAAGGAGATGCCCCACCCGGCAAGGTCCTTGGCGCGAACCGCAGTCACTGGCGGCTTATTCTTGCATATCGTGCTGGTTAGATCTGCCGGAACAATGGCGCCCAGCGGCCGGTTTGAGATCTGCGCCAGGCGCGGGCGGCTTGGCAAAGTTCCTTTTGGAAATCCTTCTGCCAGGAGTGTCCGCGCAATTTCTGCGCGGCTTCCTGAATTGGGGGCACCCAGAACAACGGCGATCAGTTTGCGTCCGTCACGCGTCGCCGAAGCCACGAGATTGAATCCTGAATTGCAGACGAATCCGGTTTTCATGCCGTCAGCTTCCGGCATGCTCCGGACCAGGCTGTTGCGGTTCAGCAGCTATTTCTTGCCAATCGCCACATACTGCTGCGAAAAATAGCGGCTGTGCTGTGGGAATTCCGCAAGGATGACTGCGGCGAGGACGCCGATGTCGCGTGCCGACGTAAGCTGGCGGGGATCAAAAAGGCCATTGGGGTTTACGAAATGTGTTGCGTTCAGTCCCAGCTTCTTCGCTGTCTCATTCATCTCCTGGACGAAGTTGTAAACCGTGCCATTGGCGCCTTCCGCCAGCACATAGGCCATGTCATTGGCCGAATAGACCAGCAGCGTCTGCAGCGCCAGGTCCACCGAGATGCTGCTGCCGGGCGGCATGCCGATCTTGCTCGGTTCCTGCGAGGCAGCCAGTGGCGAGACCAGGATTTTCTGATCGAGGCGCATGCTGCCGGTTTTCAGTTTCTTGAAAACAATATAGGCGGTCATCAGCTTGGTGAGCGACGCCGGATACCAGGGTTCGCCCGCCCGCTCGTGTGAAATGACCTCGCCCGTCGCGGCGTCGAACAGAACGGAAGGCCCGGCATGGGCCGCAGGTGAAACGAGGAGACTGAACAGCCCCAGCACAAGAAACGGTTTTCGAAAATGCGCCGCCAAACTATGTTCCTCGCCTGATCGCCACGATTGCCGCCCCGGAGTTTGCTTCAAGCTGCCCGCCCACCATTAACACCCGGAATGCGATTAAAGTGCGGCCACAGGTCCTGGTGCCCTTGGAGGGACTTGAACCCCCACCTCTTTCGAGAGCGGATTTTGAGTCCGCCGCGTCTACCATTCCACCACAAGGGCACACCAGGACTTTCCTCTAAAGCGTCGAGGCTTGCGCCGTCAACCCGAAAGGCGCTTAAAGCAAAAATCATGATCCGAATCTCGAATTCCATAAGCATCGATGAGCGGGATATCTCCGAATCCTTCATCCGCGCTTCCGGGCCCGGTGGACAGAATGTGAACAAAGTCTCCACCGCGGTGGAACTGCGTTATGACGTGGCCAACGCCATCTTGCCCTATGAGGTGAAGCAGCGCTTGGGGACCATCGCTGGACGGCAACTGTCCCAGGATGGGATGCTTATCGTGACCGCGCAGGAACATCGCTCCCAAGAGCGGAACCGCGCCACCGCCCTTGAAAAATTGCTGGCACTTCTGCGCAAGGCCGCGGTACGGCCCAAAAGACGCATTGCAACCAGGCCCACCAAGGCTTCAAAGACACGGCGCCTCGATTCAAAATCAAAACGCTCCACAACCAAAAACCTGCGGCGCTCCAAGCCGTCATTTGATTAGGCCTGGCCATGCTCCGCAGCCTTTACGACTGGACCATTTCGCTTGCCGCCCGGAAAACGGCGGAAGTCTGGCTTGCGGTCATCGCCTTTATTGAAAGCTCTTTTTTTCTCGTGCCCGCCGATGTGCTCTTCCTGCCCATGGCCCTGGCACGTCCGGACCGCGCCTATCGCCTGGCACTCATTGCAACTCTGGCTTCCACGCTGGGCGGCATTGCCGGATATTTTCTGGGTTACTTCGCTTACCAAACCATAGCGCAGCCCATTCTGGAATTTTACGGCAAGCTTGAGGCGTTTGAGTCGCTCCGGGCCTGCACCGATGAAGACACCATTGCCCTGCTTCTTGTCACCTCGGGCCTCGCCCATCTTCCGCCCATCAAGGTCGTAACCATTCTCGCTGGCGTTGTTCATGCAAGTTTCCTTGTTTTCGTCCTCTCCTGCATTCTGGCGCGCGGCGCGCGGTTTTTTGCGCTGGCCTGGGCCTTGAAAAAATATGGCGAACCCATCCGGATATTTATCGAGAAGCGCTTGGGCCTTATTGCCGCAGCTGCTGCCGCCGCCCTCATTGGCCTTTATTTTATTCTAAAATATTTCAGTGCATCAGGAATGGGAACGACATGCTAGAAAAACTGGATCCGCAAAAAGCTTCGCTCGCCATAATTGTTGTTGCAACCGCGACCATCGCAGGCGCGTGGGTTTTCCAGTTCGCCGGCTATGATCCCTGTCATCTGTGCCTGCAACAACGCTGGCCTTATTATTTTGCGATTCCATTTTCCTTGCTGCTGTCAGTGAGCGCCGGAAAAAGTCTCAAGGGCACAAGGGGCGGGCTTTACCTTCTCGCAGTCGTCATGCTCGGCAGCGCCATTTTCGGCGCCTACCACGCCGGCGTTGAATGGAAATGGTGGCCGGGACCGGATACCTGCAGCGGCGACATATCCGGTGGCTTGCCGGATCTCACCAAAGTGGTCGTTGCCTGCAACGAAGCCGCAATCCGGATTATCGGAATTTCACTTGCCGGATGGAATGCAATAATTTCAGCCGTGCTGGCAGTGGTTGCCCTGGCAGGCGCCCACCATCAAGGATCGAGTTCCGTATCCCAGTAGAGATAGTCCTGCCAGCTCTGATGCAGGTAGTTTGGCGGGAAATGCCGCCCATTGCTGTGAAGCTGGCTGACCGTCGGGCAATGCGGCTTGTGGGCCGGAAACATTTTGACCTCATGAGGCAGATAGCCGCCCTTGGCCAGATTGCACGGCGAGCAGGCCGCCACGACATTATCCCAGGTCGTATGGCCGCCCTTTGAGCGCGGCGTGACGTGATCAAAGGTGAGGTCGTCGTGGGCCCCGCAATATTGGCAGGTGAACCGGTCGCGCAAAAAAACATTGAACCGGGTGAAGGCCGGTGTCCGCGATGGCTTCACATAGGTCTTGAGCGAGACAACGCTGGGAAGCTTGAACTCGAATGTCGGGCTGCGCACCACCCGGTCATATTCGGAAACAATATTGACGCGCTCAAGAAACACCGCCTTGATCGCATCCTGCCAGCTCCACAGGGACAAGGGATAGTAGCTCAGCGGCCGGTAATCGGCGTTGAGGACCAGCGCAGGGCAGGCTTCCAATGCGGCGGCTTCGTTATACACCCTTAACCTCTTGAGGTTTGACGTCGGAGACATACTATATATCGGCAACAATCCTGTGAAGGGCTCAATTAACCTGCTGGGAAAGGCCCTTTAACCCCCGGTAATGGCTCCACAGCAGCCTTGCAGCGACCGAGCGCCACGGCTTCCAGTTCTCGGCCCTTTCCAGAAACGCCTTAGGGGTTGGCCTGCCATCCATGGCGAACAAATCCTGCGCCGCCAACTGCAGGGCCAGGTCGCCAGCGGGGCAGGCATCGGCCCGTCCCAGGGCCGTCAGCAAATAGATATCCGCCGTCCACGGCCCGATTCCAGGCAGCGCTGTCAATTTGGCAAGCACGTCCTGGTCGGGCACCTGATGCAGTGATTCAAAATTCAGCTCACCGCTATGTATGGCCATCGCAATGGCCTGGAAGCTCCGGGCTTTGGCCCGGGTTAACCCCAGACTTTGCAAATCTTCCGGACTGAATTTCAGAATTTCATGGGGCTCAAAGGGATGGAGCCTGGTTTCGATGTGCCGCCAAATCGCATCCGCCGCCTTGAGTGAAATTAACTGCTCGGTGACAATTTTCAGGAGGCTGGCGAGACTGTTTTCAACTCGCCGCGACGAAGGCAGTCCATAGACTTCAATGATTTTTGCAAAACACGGTTCGCGCGCAACCAGAAATTCAGCCCCCGTGGCAATGTCTGCATCGGTTTCAATGACCGGAAATCTTTTGGCGTCAGAAGTCAGAAGTAATGCCCTTGCGTTCCCAATCGCCATAGCGCGTGGGCTCCGGCCCTTTGCGGCCATTGATTTCCTTGGGCCGTTCCACCTTCAAGGCCGCCGCATGGCGTAGCTCCGCCTCGGCCAGGGCCCGCACGGCGGCGGGGGGCAGTTCACGTTTTTCCATCTTGTCGAAACTCCTAGGGAACACCATTTTATGCCGGAACAAAGGAAAAGTCTCGACCCATGAACACCTTTCGAACCGGACTTCTGCTGGCAGGCCTCACCGGCCTCTTCCTCGCCATTGGCTACCTCATGGGTGGCCAGGGCGGCATGCTGCTCGCCTTCCTGTTCGCCGCCGGCACAAACCTGTTTGCCTACTGGAACGCCGACAAGATGGTCTTGAGCATGCAAGGGGCGAGGCAAGTGGATAGGGCCACAGCGCCTGAATATTATGACATCGTAGCCAGCCTCGCCGAGCGGGCCAACCTTCCCATGCCCAAAGTCTACATCATGGACAATCCGCAGCCCAACGCCTTTGCCACGGGCCGCAATCCAGAAAATGCAGCGGTCGCCGCCACAACCGGACTTTTGCAAACCCTGTCGCCGTCTGAAATTGCCGGCGTCATGGCCCATGAACTGGCCCACATCAAGAACCGTGACACGCTTGTCATGACCCTGACGGCAACCCTGGCCGGTGCCGTATCCATGCTGGCGAATTTTGGCCTTCTCTTTGGTGGCCGCGACCGAAACAGCCCCTTGGGCCCCCTGGGCGGCATAGTGCTGATTATCCTGGCGCCGCTTGCCGCCATGATCGTGCAACTGGCCGTGAGCCGTACCCGTGAATATGAAGCAGACCGTGGCGGCGCGGAAATTTCCGGAGAACCGATGTCTCTGGCGTCAGCCCTGCACAAAATTTCAGGCATTGCCCGGCGCATTCCCAATGAAGCGGCCGAAGCCAACCCCGCCATGGCCCATCTCTTCATCGTCAATCCTTTGTCTGGACAGCGCATGGACAATCTGTTCTCATCGCATCCCGCAACGGAAAACCGCGTTGCCGAACTTCAGAAAATGGCAGCAGAGATGGGCACACGCGAAACCTTCCAGAACGCAGCACCAAGGGGCCCTTGGGGCTGATCAGTGTCAGCCGCAAAACAAGAAAAGCCCGGCCTGCTGGCTAGGCGCGCCGCAATAAGTCTTTTGCAAGGCGTCACTCTCGATCAGCAACCGCTTGATCAACTGCTCGAAACAAATGCTGAGTTTCGCCTGCTTGAGGGCCGGGACCGCTCCTTTGCCCATGCCCTTGTGGCTTCATCCCTTCGCCATGGCGGTGAAATCAAAACCGTGCTGGGAAAATTCCTGACAAAGCCATTGCCGCGTTCGTCTGGCATGGCGGTGGATATTCTCACCATCGCCGCAGCCCAGCTCCTGTTCATGGAGGTGAGCCCTTACGCCGCCATTGACCTCTCCGTTAATCTGGCAAAGCAGGACAAGAAAGCCCAGCACTTTTCCGGGTTGATCAATGCGGTGCTGCGCAAGGTTTCGACCGATGGAAAAGCTGTTCGTGAGAATTTGGATGGGGCAAGGCTCAACACGCCGGATTGGCTGTGGGAGCAATGGGTCGCCGCCTATGGTGAAGAAGCGGCCCGTGATATCGCGGCCTCTCATCTCAACGAGGCCCCGCTCGATATTTCAGTCAAAGACAAGCCCAGGCATTGGGCCGAACTATTGAAGGGCGAACTTCTCCCGACCGGAACGATCCGCTTGCGATCCGGTGACAGCAATTTGCAGGAGCTGCCGGGATTCAGCGAAGGACAGTGGTGGGTGCAGGACGCCGCATCGGCCTTGCCCGCAAAACTTCTGGGCGATATCGCGGGGAAGTCAGTGCTGGATCTCTGTGCGGCACCCGGCGGAAAAACCGCACAGCTCGCCTCTGCCGGAGCGATTGTGACCGCCGTTGATGATTCCGTCACGCGCATGAACCGGATGCGGGAGAATCTTGTGCGTTTGAAGTTGCAGGTCACGGCATTGCTCGCCGATGTATTATCCCTGCCGACGGACACGCTCTATGACAATGTCCTGCTGGATGCGCCATGCTCGGCCACCGGAACCATCCGGCGTCATCCAGACTTGGTCTATTTGAAATCTCCCCAGCAACTGGCGGGGCTGGTGAACCTGCAGCAGAAAATGCTTAGCCATGCGGCGCGCCTGGTAAAGCCGGGTGGAAGGCTGGTTTATTGCACCTGTTCATTGTCCCCCCTCGAAGGCGAGCGGCAGGTATTCAATTTCCTGCGGGCCCATGAGGAATTTGGGCTTTCGGCCATCGTTCCTGAGGATCTCGCCCAGCAGGCGCAGTTTACAACGCCGGCAGGCCTTATGCGCTGCCTCCCCTCCATGGCAGTTGGCAAGAGTCCCGGCCTCGACGGCTTCTTTGCCGCCCGTCTGGAGCGGCGTTAGTAATTCGTTAACCATCTCGGCACCAGTGTAGGCCTTTGCACCATCACCGGAACAACGATTTTTAACGCGGCGAATCATGCGCGACCACTGGGCTACGCAGCAACTTGGCACTCCCACCTATTTTCAGGTGCTGTCGGGCCATGGCTCTACGCTCAAGCACTGGGCCTCCCACGGGCTCGGCCTCGGCTCATCACAACGCATAAGCATTTCTGGCCTTGGAACAAGGCTATTGGCCCTGAAACCAGGCGATCCAACCATGGCCCAGGACATGGCCCGTGGAAAATTCAGTTTTGCCGGAGCAACGGTGACCGGAATTCCTGTCGACGTGTTTGACGCCAACCCACCTAGCGCCGAATGGGCCATAGCACTCCACAATCTCTCCTGGCTGCAGCACTTCGTGACAGGCGGCCATGAACTGCACCGCATCGTGGCCCGGTCGCTGGTTCTGAAATGGGGCGAACAGCGTGGTGGCATCCGGACTCCCATGGTCTGTTTTCAGGCCCTCATCTCGCTCGCAAGTGCTGCGCACTTTCTGCTGGGGCCATCGCCTTCCTCCTTTGGAAAACCATTTTACGAACTTGTCGAAAAGCTCATTCATCGTGTTCTGGCAAATCACCCATCTGCGCTCAGTGACAGTTTTTGGCAGGCCGTGGCGTTGCAATACGCGAGCCTCGCATTCCGCGGTTCGGAGACCCTGCGGGATCAGGCCAATGCCAGGCTCTGCACCGTCATGGATCAGGTCATTCTTTCCGACGGCGGCCATGTTTCGCGTAATCCCCAGGCCCTGCTTGAAGTTCTCCTCGCTGTCATTCCCATCAGGGATGCGATGGTGGCAAAGCGTGAAGCCGTTCCGCAGGCCTTGAGCGCCGCCATCGAAAGAATGTTCCCCATGCTCCGTATGCTCAGCCACGGGGACCGGGGCCTCGGCAATTTTCAAGGTGCCGGGGCAAGCGAGATGGCCGGCATCAAGACCCTTGTGGAACACGATACCATTGCCGGCCGGCCGCTGCACTGCGCACCTCATTCCGGCTATTGCCGGCTCTCGCACCGGTCTGGCCTCCTTATCATGGATACGGGCATTCCCGGGGAATGCAACAGCCCGCTGGCGATCGAGTTTTCGGACGGGCCGCACCGCATTTTCAACAATTGCGGCATGCCAGACTCCGCCACGGATGATTGGCGAAGGGCCGCGGCAGATATCGCCGCCCATAACACGGTTGAAATTACCTCCTTCGAAAGCGGGGTAAAAAATAACCCCACAGCCGAGGTGATAGCCTCCCCTCAAGGCTCCCTGATCAACTGCAGCAATGAGATTTCAGGACGATCAGGCAGGGTCATCCATCATCGTAGCATCTTCCTGTCCCAGACCGGCAACGACCTTCGCGGCGAGGATCGGATTTCAACCGCAGGGTCCCCAAACTCCCCTGCAGGACCGCTCGATTTCACCATCCGGTTTCATCTCCATCCCGGCGTGAAGGCAACTCTGACCCGCAAGGAAATGCGGATTGTTCTCATGCTGCCCAATAAAACCGCCTGGCAGTTCAATGCCCGCGGAGGAATCATGTCCCTCGAGGACAGCGTGTTTCTGGGAGATGCCCTTGGCCCCCGGAAAACCCAGCAAATTGTCATCCGGGGCTCGACGGAAACGGCCGACCCGGTAAACTGGGCCCTGCGCCGCGTGGAGAAATCAGCCGCATCCCCCAACGACCGGGTGGAAATGCCGCAACTTCCTTTCTAGTGGCCTAATTATCCCGGCATGCTATGTGCCTGATCAGCATCTAGTTCCGGGATATGCCTATGACCCTTCCGATCCGCCGCGCACTGCTATCTCCTTATGACAAGACAGGGCTTATTGATTTTGCCCGGGCGCTGGTTGCGCTGGACATTGAAATTATTTCCACCGGGGGTACGGCCAAAAGCTTGCACGCCGCAGGTATTCCAACCATCGATGTTTCTTCAGTTACGGGCTTTCCCGAAATCATGGATGGCCGCGTAAAGACCCTGCATCCCAAAATCCATGGCGGATTTCTCTCCGTGAGAGGGAATGCCGACCACGAGGCTGCTCAGGCCACTCATGGAATCAAGAACATTGATCTTCTCGTTTCCAATCTTTACCCCTTCGAGGCAACCGTTGCGAAACGTGCGGATTGGGAAACCACCATAGAAAATATAGACATCGGTGGCCCGGCAATGATCAGGGGTGCGGCCAAGAATCATGAAAGCGTCACCGTAGTTGTGAGCCCTGAAGACTACAATCTCGTACTCGACGAAATCAGGACTTTGGGTGGAAATACCTCACAAGCCACACGCCGTGTTTTGGCGGCCAAGGCCTTCGCAAGAACCGCCGCCTACGACGCCGCGATCGCCCAATGGTTTTCCGCTGAACTCGGCAATACAACGCCGGATTATTTTGCCATTGGCGGCAAGCGCCTGCAAACCCTGCGTTACGGCGAAAACCCCCACCAGACTGCTGCTCTCTACAGCAGTCCCGATCAACGCAAGGGAGTGGCAAGCGCCAAACAGGTTCAGGGCAAGGAGCTTTCCTACAACAACATCAATGACACGGATGCAGCCCTCGATTGCCTCTCGGAATTCCGCAATGAAGCGGAGGCCGCCTGCGTTATCGTAAAGCATGCCAACCCTTGCGGCGTGGCGATGGGCCATTCGCTTTTTGAAGCCTATGGCAAGGCGCTCGCCTGCGATCCGGTCAGCGCCTTTGGCGGCATTGTGGCATTCAATCGCAACCTCGATGAAGAAACCGCTTTTGAAATTTCAAAACTATTCACCGAGGTGATTATCGCCCCGGGCGCGGATGACGGCGCACGAGCCATCATGGCGGCCAAAAAAAATCTGCGCCTCCTGCTTCTCGATGAGATTCCAAATTCGAATGCCCCGGCGATTTCGGTGAAGTCCATCATTGGCGGACTTCTCGTGCAAACCCGCGACGGCTATTCTGTCGATGAGATGAATTTGCGGGTCGTGACCAAACGCGAACCCACCAAAGCCGAGCTCAAGGACCTGAAATTTGCCTTCCGGATTGCCAAGCATGTGAAATCCAACGCGATCATTTATGCCAAGAATGGTGCAACCGTTGGCATTGGCGCCGGCCAGATGTCGCGCGTCGATGCCGCCCGCATAGCCGTCCGGAAAAGCGAGGATGCGGCCAAGGCGGCGGGGCACAAGGTGCCGCTTGTCCATGGCTCCGTTGTGGCCTCCGATGCATTCTTCCCCTTTGCCGATGGCTTGCTGCAGGCCGCAGAAGCTGGCGCCACCGCCATCATCCAGCCCGGCGGGTCCATCAAGGACGATGAAATCATTCATGCCGCCGATGCTGCGGGGCTCGCCATGATTTTCACTGGCATCCGGCATTTTCGCCATTAGATCGGGCCTGCTAAAAGGAGAGCGCCATGCTGGTCACCACCACCCACAATGTCGAAGGCAAACGCGTCTTGGAATACAAGGGGCTCGTTGCGGGAGAAGCCATTCTCGGCGCCAACCTGTTCCGCGATCTCTTTGCTTCCATCCGCGATATTGTGGGCGGCCGCGCCGGCTCCTATGAAAAAGTCCTGAACGACGCGCGCAACACGGCAGTCGGCGAGATGACCGACAAGGCCCGGCAACTCGGCGCCAATGCCGTGATCGGTGTCGACATCGATTATGAAACTGTCGGCACCAACGGCAGCATGCTGATGGTGACTGCCGCCGGAACCGCCGTCAGAGTAGAGTAACGGCCGTCAGTTCTCCGGATTCGCCTGATAGCCGGGTCCGACAACCGGCGCTTTGCTTGGCAGGATGTCCTGATCAGCATCTGACTTGAAAACCTGCTCAACGAGAGCAAGCTCCTTGCCCGTATTTGCCTCAAGAAGTTTAAGCTGCACTTTGTAGGGCGTGTCTTTCCGCACGCCGCGCAGCGGCCCGGTTTCAAAGCTGTATTGCAGTTGCCCGGATTTCGCAGGTTTGGTGGTGACAAATTTGCGGTCCGTATCGGGCAAGTCAAAGCTCGCTTCCAGGATGCTTCCTTCCGGCAGGGGTTTAAGCTGTCGCGCGACAAATCCGTAGGACATCTTGGAGTAACGGTAGTTGAAAATGAAACTGCCGCCGACGATTTTCAGGTAGGGCGTTGGCGCCTCTTCCTTGCACGCCGACAGCACTAGGCCAAGGCAGCAGCAGAAAACATATGCAAGCCTCATCTAGTCCTCGCTTTCCCGCCGGATGGCGGAGCTGTAAAGCCCTTCGGGTTTTAACATGAGTATCAAAATGATGAAACCAAACACCGCCACATCCCGGTAGGCGAGGGGAAAGGCGGCGCTCCACAGGGTTTCAATGAATGCCAGGAATATGCCGCCGGCAATGGCTCCGGAGACTGTTCCGAAACCGCCGATGACTGAGGCGAACATCGCCTTGAACCCCAGCATGAGCCCCATTGAAAAGCTGACGCCGCCATAGGAGACGGCGATGATCCAACCCGAGACATTGGCCAGCGCCGCCGAGCCAACGCAGGACCAGCGCAATACGGTGAGCGTATTAACGCCACAGAGCTTTGCCAGCCGTTCCGATTGCGAACACGCCTTCCAGTAACGCCCGGAGGCGGTAAACTGCATGACGAAAAGCACCGTACCGGTGGCCAATGCGGCGGTGGCCATGGCAACAAGCTGCATGATGCCGATCTGCACCGGAAAGCTGCCGTCAAAAATCCGTAGCGGAGCGCCATCAAACAGCGGCATCAGCCAAAGGTCGCGGGCCCCGCTCTGAAGGCGCATGATTTCTTGCAGGGCAATGGAAACCCCGATGGAGCCGATCATGAAGGCTTGCGCTGTGTGGCCAATGAGAGGCGCAACGACGTGGGTGGCGGCAAAATGTCCAAGTGCTGAGGAAGACAACACCGCAAAGGCCAGGGATGTGGCGAGTATGGCGGCAGCGCTGTTTCCGGCCAGAAGGCTGGCAAGCCCGGCATAGATCGCGGCAAATGCCGCATACATGGCAAAATCGCCGAACGACAGGAATATCTTGTTGGTTAATCCCTGTATCAGGGCAAAAGCCACCGCCAGCGGCACATAGAAGCTTGCAAGCATGCAGGCATTCAGGAACTGCTGCAGCCAATATCCAAGTTCATGGGAAAGCATGGACGCTCCGAAACCGTGCCTGACAGGAACAGCAAAACTGTCTAGAAAACATCCTTATGGTAGCAGACAAACCACGGCTCACAACAGTTGGACTGGATGCCGACGACACCCTTTGGCAGAGCGAACAGTTTTTCAAGCTCACCGAAGCCCGCTTCGTTGAGCTTCTGGCGGGATACGCCGAAGGGGCCGATCTGAGCGCCCGCCTGCTGCAAGCCGAAATGAAAAACCTGGAATTCTATGGCTTCGGCACGAAAAGCTTTGTCCTGTCGATGATCGAAACGGCCATCGATGTCACCGATGGCCAGGTTCCGGCTCCAATCATCCAGGAAATTCTGAGCGCCGGCCGCGAAATGCTGACCCATCCTATCCTGCCCTTGCCGCAGGTCCGGGAAACCCTGGAAGAACTAGGCAATTCCTTCCGGCTTGTCCTGATCACCAAGGGCGATCTCTTCGATCAGGAAAGGAAACTCGCCCAATCCGGCCTGGGCGAACTCTTCCACGGGATTGAAATTGTCAGCGAGAAG
The DNA here is from genome assembly GCA_030680855.1 of Aestuariivirga sp. GTDB lineage: Bacteria > Pseudomonadota > Alphaproteobacteria > Rhizobiales > Aestuariivirgaceae > Aestuariivirga. Next base: position 35,657 of record JAUXUN010000036.1, on the reverse strand, counting down.
ACTCCCCAAACCTACAAACGCATTTTTGACCGGCACGGGGATGGGCCGGAGCGCGCCGTCATGGTGGGAAATTCCCTGAAATCAGACATTGTGCCGGCCATTGCCGCCGGCTGCTGGGGCGTCTTCATTCCCCATGAACTGACCTGGACCCTGGAACACGTCGAGGCACCCACCCAGCACCCACGCTTCAAGCAATTGGGAGGATTCAATGAACTCCATGAATTCATTGCCAAAATTTCCTGATATAGAGAAATTTGGAGCGGGCGAAGGGATTCGAACCCTCGACCCCGACCTTGGCAAGGTCGTGCTCTACCCCTGAGCTACGCCCGCTGAGCGTATAATGATGCCGGAAAAAACCGGCGAGGTGGCGCGTCTTATTGCCCAAGCCCAGCGTAAATGCAATAGCAAGCTCAACCATCTTGTTTCCGGGGACGATTGACCGCCATGCCAGCCAGCCGCGATGTGCTTTTCCAACGCTTTGTCGACCTTGGAATCAAAACAACGACCAAAAGCCATGCGCCCGTATTCACCGTGGAAGAGGCCCGGCTGGTCCATCCCGATATCCCCGGCGGGCACTGCAAGAACCTGTTTTGCAAGGACGAAAAGGGCCTCCTCTGGCTGATTGTCTGCCTTGAAGACTCCCGCGTCGATCTGAAGGCGGCACCGGCAAAAATCGGCTCGCGGCGGCTTTCCTTCGGCAAGGCCGAACTGTTGATGGAAGTTCTGGGCCTTGAACCCGGCTCGGTGACGCCTTTTGGCCTCATCAACGACCAAAATGCCCGGACCAACGTGATTCTCGACGCCCGCATGATGGAACAGGAATTCCTGAACTATCATCCCCTGAAAAATGATGCGACAACGACGATCCGTTCGGTCGATCTGCTAACCTTCATCAGGTCATGCGGCCACGAGCCCCGGGTTGTCGCAGTGGCCGATCCCGCATTGTAATTTGCCGCCAGAAGCGCCATTTTTAAGGCGAAACACCAGACAGGCACAACATGAACGATATGATCATAGGACAAAATGGCGCTTCAGGGGTTCCCGCCGCTGAACTCATCAAGGACACCGATACCAAGGGTTTCATGGCCGACGTCATCGAGGTGTCGAAGAAGGTTCCGGTCCTCGTTGACTTCTGGGCCCCCTGGTGCGGCCCTTGCAAGCAGCTGACGCCGCTTCTCGAGAAAGTCGTGAAGCAGGCGAACGGAAAAGTGCGCCTCGTCAAAATCAATGTGGACGAGAATCAGCAGATTGCCGCCCAGATGCGCGTGCAATCGATCCCCGCCGTATTTGCCTTTGTGAACGGCCAGCCCATCGACGGCTTCATGGGGGCACTTCCTGAGGGTCAGATCAGGCAGTTCATTGACAAGCTTTCCAGCAAAGGCTCGCTGGCCGAAGAGATCGCCGCCGCCATGAAGGTCGCGGAAGAAGCCATGCAGCGCAAAGCCTTTGACGAAGCTCGGAACATTCTGGGGCAAATTCTCGGCGTCGATCCCACCCATATTGCCGCTCTCGCCAATTTTGCAAAATGCCAGATCGAACTCGGCGACCTCGAAGGAGCCGCCGCAACCCTCGCCCAGGTTCCCCCCGACAAGGCGGCAAACCCCGATGTTGTCAGTGCCGCCGCAGCGCTTGATCTGGCGCTTCACCCCGTTGACACCAGCCTCCTCGATCAATTGCAGAAAGCTGTCGCGGACACCCCCGATGATTTTGCAAAGCGCCTTGAGCTTGCCGTGGCCTTGAACGGCGCTGGCCAGAGGCCGGAAGCCACCGACCAGTTGCTCTATGTCATCCGCAAGAAGCGCGATTGGAATGAAGATGCGGCCCGCAAGCAGCTCGTTCAATTCTTTGAGGCGTGGGGGCCAAAGGACGAAGCCACCCTGCAAGGCCGCCGCAAACTGTCTGCAACTCTCTTTTCGTGAGGACGAATGAAATTCTTGAAAGACTATAACAAGCCTGCCGACCTGCCCCAGAAGCTTCCGGTGTTTCCGCTTCCTGGCGCCTTGCTTCTGCCGCGCGCCGACCTGCCGCTGAACATTTTTGAACCGCGTTATCTCGAGATGATTTCGGATGCGCTGTCAGGCGAGCGCATGATCGGCATCATTCAGCCCAAGGACGATAGCGACACGGCGGAAAGGCCGGACCTGATGAAGGTGGGCTGCGCGGGAAGAATCACCTCCTATGCGGAAACGCCTGATGGCAGAATGCTGGTGACGCTGACCGGCGTCAGCCGTTTTTCCATCAAGAGCGAATTGACCGTCGAGACCGCCTATCGCCAGGTTGTGGCCAACTTCAAGCCCTTCGCCATTGACCTTGTGATGGATTTAGGCGCGGCTGAAGTCAACCGGCCGGCCCTGCTCACGGCCTTTAAGGATTATCTGACGGCCAACAACATGAGCGCCGATTGGAGTGAAATCAATGCGGCCTCGACCGAGGTTCTGGTCAATACGCTTTCGCTTCTGGCGCCTTATCCCGCCAGCGAAAAACAGGCCCTTCTCGAAGCTCCGGATCTGAAAACCCGGGCCGATGTGCTGGTGGCGCTCACTGAAATGGCGCTGTCAAAATCTTTCTCCGGCAAGCGCCACAAGCTGCAGTAGGATCAGCCATGACTGAAGCCCGCAAAGTGGATCCGAAGTTGCTTGAGATCCTGGTTTGCCCGGTTACCAAGACCCGTCTCGACTATGATGCGGAAAAGCAGGAGCTCATCTCAAAGGCGGCGGGCCTTGCCTATCCCATCCGCGACGGCATTCCCATCATGCTCCCAGATGAAGCCCGCGAACTCAAGGATGGCTGATCCCTGGCCCCTGGAGCTCTTGTCAAAACAGCAGGGCCGGGTTCTCAACATTCGCTTTGATACGGGTGAGTCATATGATCTCGAAGCGGAATATCTCCGCGTCGAAAGTCCAAGCGCTGAAGTGAAGGGCCATGGCCCGGGGCAGGAACAGCTCGTCTTCGGCAAGCGGACCGTCTCGATGATCAAGCTTGAACCCATCGGCGCCTACGCCGTGCGCATTATTTTCAGTGATGGTCACTCAACGGGCCTGTTCACCTGGAACTATTTGGCCAAGCTTGGCCGCGAGCGCAAAACGATCTGGCCCGCCTATCTGGAAAAGCTCGCCAAGGCAGGACAGGGTCGGGGCTAAACCGTCTCGCCACGCAGCAATCTGGGCAGCGAACCCGTTTGGCCCGCCGCTTCCCGCGCAAACATTTGCTTTACGCCCGGCATTTGATTGGTGGCGCGCAAACCTAGGTCACGCAGAATTCGCAGGAATGAATTGTCGTTTGAGAAGAGCCGGTTGAGCCCGTCCATGCTGGCGGCTGTTGCCACCGTATCGAAGCGCCGCCAGGTGGAATATCTTTCAAGCACCGCCAGGCCGCCAATGTCCTGTCCCAGCGCGAGGGCGTCTGCCACGCATTCCGCCAGGGCAGCCACATCACGAAGGCCAAGATTGAGCCCAAGCCCCGCCAGCGGATGAATGACATGCGCCGCGTCACCCACCAACGCCAGGCGCGTTGCGTGAAATTCCTTCGCAAAAAACATCGACAGCGGATAGCCCTGCGGCTTTCCAAGCAAGGCGATCTTTCCAAGATGGGAGCCAATCTCGTTTTGCAATTCGGTTTCAAATTCCTGCGGCGACAAACCCAGCAGCCTTTTTGCTCCGGCGGTATCCTTGGTCCAGACAATGGACGAGCGGTTTCCCGGCAAAGGTAAAACAGCAAACGGACCCGCCGGCGTGAAATGTTCTTCCGCCCGGCCCCCATGCGGAAGCGCGTGATCAAACGAGGCGACAATTCCCATCTGCTCATAGGACCAGCCAACAAGCTCAATCCCTGCAGCTTGGCGAAGCGGAGACTTCCCCCCGTCAGCGGCAATGACGAGGCTGCACGAGAGTTGCTCGCCATTGGCAAGCGTGAGCTTGGCAAGCCCCGGTGCAAAACTCTGCTGGGCAACAGCATGGCCCGTCACCAGCGTGATGTTGGGCGACTTCTCAACCGCATCAAGCAGGCCGCGCAGCAAATGGTGGTTCTCCACCATGTGCGCCGAAGTGGCCAGCCCGGAGCCCGCTTCGCCGAATTGCAGCAGCACCGGCCTGGCTTCGGGACCGCGGCCATCGGTTACAATGATTTCGCCCATCACCTGCATGTGCGGGGCTACATGCTCCCACACCCCCAGGGCCTCGAACATGCGTTTGGAACTGGCGGTAATCGCCGAGGCGCGGGAATCATTGCTGGCAAGTGCCTGCCGGGGGTCCTTGCGATCAATAATGGCTACTGACAGCGGGCGTCTGGCTCGGTGCCCGCCAAGGGCGAGGCCGGCGGTCAACCCATTCAGCGCCGCGCCGACGACAATGACATCATAGGTCTTGGTCATGACGGCATCAAAAACGCCCATAACCCCAGCCAGTCAAGACAATCATTATTGGTGATAAAAGTTTGAGCAGATTCGAAATTTTGCCTAAATAAATAGCATGATGCTTCGGACCCTTTCCCGTGGAAAATAGAAAATCAAACAATAACAAAGGGTTAAAATTGGTTTCTAATTGGCACGTTTCTTGAGAATCACCTTCCGGTTATCGGAGGGAATGTATCCATGAAATATATTATAGCGATCATAAAGCCTTTTAAGCTCGACGAGGTCCGCGAAGCGCTGGGCGCCATCGGGGTGCAGGGCGTTACTGTTACCGAAGTCAAAGGGCACGGCCGCCAGAAGGGCCATACGGAGTTCTACCGCGGCGCCGAATATGCCGTAAGCTTCATCCCCAAAGTCAAAATCGAAATTGCAGTCGAGAAGGCCATCGCTGACCGGGTTGTGGAAACAATTCAGGCGGCGGGCCAGACCGGCCAAATCGGTGACGGCAAAATTTTCGTCTTGCCGCTTGAGTCCGCCGTTCGCGTCCGCACCGGCGAAACCGGCTCCGCGGCTCTCTAACAGAACAAAAAAGGACAGTGAAATGACAATTCGACCAAAACTGCGCCAACTCTTCGTCGGCTTGCCGGCCGGTCTTGCGCTGACAACTTTTCTGACCGCGACCCCGGCACTTGCCGCGGCAACTGTCGACAAAGGCGATACCACCTGGATGCTGGTTGCAGCCATCCTAGTAATTCTCATGACCATTCCGGGCCTGGCACTTTTCTACGGCGGCCTGGTGCGTTCCAAGAACATGCTTTCCGTGCTCATGCAGGTCTTCATCTGCTTTTGCATGATGGCTGTCCTGTGGTTCATTTACGGATATTCGCTCGCCTTCACCAACGGCAATGCCTTTATCGGCGGCTTCTCCAAGTTCATGTTGGCAGGGGTGGATTACAATACGCTGGCCGCGACCTTCTCCAAGGAAACTTACATCCCGGAATTCGCTTATATCATTTTCCAGTTGACCTTCGCAGCCATTACCCCGGCCCTCATCGTCGGCGCCTTTGCCGAACGCATGAAGTTCTCGGCCATTTTGCTATTCCTCGCGATTTGGTTCACCTTTGCCTATCTGCCCATGGCCCATATGGTTTGGTGGTGGGCGGGCCCGGATGCCTTCACCTTGAGCGCCGACAATATCGACGCCGTCAAGGCCGCGGTGGGTGACGCTGCAGCCACGGACTTCCTTGCCAAGCTGGCTGCGGCAACCGATGATGCGGCGAAGGCCGCGGTCCTTGGCGACTACGCCACGGCAGTCAATGCCTACAACGGCTGGCTGTTCAACAAGGGCGCCATCGACTTTGCCGGCGGTTCCGTTGTGCATATCAATGCCGGCGTTGCAGGTCTCGTCTGCGCCATTGTCCTGGGCAAGCGCCTTGGCCTTGGCAAAGAGGTTCTGGCTCCCCACAACCTTCCGTTCGCGATGATCGGCGCATGCCTTCTCTGGATTGGCTGGTTCGGTTTCAACGCCGGTTCCAATCTGGAAGTCAACGGCCTCACCGCCCAGGTGATATTCAACACGATCCTGGCGGCTTCTGCGGCGGCCCTGGCATGGACCGCTGGCGAATGGGTGACCCGGGGCCATCCCAGCCTCCTCGGCGCCGTTACCGGGGCAGTTGCGGGCCTTGTGGCCATCACCCCTGCCTGCGGCTGGGTAAGCCCTACAGCCTCGTTGATTATTGGCCTTCTTTCCGGCGTCGTTTGCCTCTGGGCCGTGGTTTGGCTCAAGGCCAAGCTTGGCTATGACGATGCCCTGGACGTCTTCGGCGTCCATGGTGTTGGCGGTATCCTCGGCGCGCTTCTCACCGGTTACTTCGTCAACCCGGCGGTTGGCGGCGTGGGCGTAGCTGACTATCTCGCCACCGACACCTCCGTGGGGGCAGTTGAATATTCCTTCTCGGGCCAGATGACGGCTCAGATCTACAGCGTGCTGACAGCGGTCATTCTTTCCGCCGTCGTCAGCTACGTGGCGCTCATGATCTGCAAGTACACGACGGGCCTGCGTGTTCCCGAGCAGGAAGAGCGTGAGGGCCTTGATATCGGCACCCACGGCGAGCGTGCCTACTCCTAGGTTCGGCCATTCAAAACACGACGGAAAAGCGCCCTTCCCGGGGCGCTTTTTCATGGGGGGTTTAACCCTGCTTTAACCATGACCCTTCAGACTGCCATTAACCATTTGTTATGGGCCTGTGGGATGATCTCCGGGCTGGCGGAGAAGTCCATGGCTTACAATCGTTCCTATGATACCGATGACGGAGCAATTCCAGCCGCGCTGCGCCGTTTCATACGCCATCGCCTCTTTGAAATTTCCGGGGTGGCGCTTCTGGCCTCTCTTGCGGCAGTAGGTGCGGCCCTGGCTACCTGGTCGGTGGACGACCCATCGTTCAACCATGCAACCGACCAGATCGCCAAAAATTACCTGGGTTACCCGGGTGCCGCCATCGCCGATGAACTCATGCAGCTGTTGGGCCTGGGCGTTCTGCCATTGATTGGCATTCCCATGGCCTGGGTCGTGAACCTGTTGAGCCACGAAAGACCCGAGCGGCCGTTCATGGCAATGCTGGCCTGGCTTGCCGCCACCTTTCTCGCCTGTGGTGCCTTTGCAACCTTGCCAGCCCCATCAAGCTGGTCGCTCGCCGCAGGGCTCGGCGGCAATTCCGGCGACATCACCAGCGGCGGCATTCGTTCAATCCTTGCATTGGGCCTCAAGGGCGCTTTCGCCGAAGTCTTCACCGGAGCCTTATGTGCGGGTGGTGCCATATGGGCAGCGCTTCGCGCCACCGGACTGACCAAATCCGAAACCACCGGCACCCTTGGAAACCTGGCCCGTGTCGTGGGTGTTTTCCTGATTCGGCTCCTGCGCTTCCTGCAGGCCAGCTTCATGCACTGGAAAACCTACCGGGCCCAGGAAAAATCCGCCAGGGCGCTCCGCGCGGCATCGGCAAATTCTTCCCGCGATATTATTTCAAGATTGGCGCCTGCCAAAAAGCTGCGCATCGAACCCTCACTGGGCCGAAACAGCAACTTGCAGGAACCCCGTCTCGCCTTGCCGGAACTGGAAGAGGAACTGGAGGAGGACGAAGCCTCCGAGGATGAGCAGGACGAGGCAGATGACGTTGCTGAAACTCCTGCTGTGCGGGTGACGCGCGAAGCCAAGGAAATCAAGCTGGGCAAGAAAATCAAAAAGGATTCCCAGCTCAACCTGCGCTTTTCCAAATCCAGTGAGTTTGAATTTCCACCCCTCACCCTGCTGGCTGAACCCAAACGCAGCACCAAGCAATCGATTGACCTTTCCGATGAAGTGCTCGAGCAAAACGCCCGCATGCTCGAAGGCGTGCTCGAGGATTTTGGCGTGCGCGGCCAGATCATCAATGTGAAGCCTGGCCCGGTTGTAACGCTTTACGAATTGGAGCCGGCGCCCGGGATCAAGTCTTCGCGCGTGATCAGCCTCGCCGATGACATTGCCCGCTCCATGAGCGCCGTGTCGGCCCGCGTGGCCGTCGTCCAAGGCCGCAACGTCATCGGCATTGAATTACCCAACAGCAAACGCGAGACGGTTTACCTCCGCGAAATGCTGGCTTCCGAAGCCTTTGAAAAAACCGGCCAGAACCTGGCCTTTGCCCTTGGCAAGAATATTGGCGGCGAGCCCATCTTCGCCGATCTCGCCCGCATGCCGCATCTGCTGATCGCCGGTACAACAGGCTCCGGTAAATCCGTCGGCATCAATACCATGATCCTGTCCCTGCTCTACAGGCTGTCGCCCGAACGCTGCAAGCTGATCATGATCGATCCCAAGATGCTGGAGTTGTCGGTTTACGAAGGCATTCCGCATCTCCTGTCACCCGTCGTGACCGATCCGCGCAAGGCTGTAGTCGCCCTGAAATGGGCAGTGCGCGAAATGGAAGATCGTTACCGCAAGATGTCAAAGCTTGGGGTGCGCAACATCGATGGCTACAACGCCAGGCTCAAGCAGACCTTGGCCAAGGGCGGGCAGATGTTGCGTACCGTGCAGACCGGCTTCAACGCCGAATCGGGCGAACCCATTTTCGAGCAGGAGCAAATGGACATGACGTCCATGCCCTATATTGTCGTCATCATCGACGAAATGGCCGACCTCATGATGGTGGCCGGCAAGGACATTGAAGGCACAGTCCAGCGCCTCGCCCAGATGGCCCGCGCCGCCGGCATCCATGTGGTGATGGCCACCCAGCGGCCATCGGTTGACGTCATCACCGGCACCATCAAGGCCAATTTCCCCACCCGCATTTCCTTCCAGGTCACCTCGAAAATTGACAGCCGCACCATTTTGGGCGAGCAGGGGGCTGAACAGCTCCTGGGCCAGGGCGACATGCTCTACATGGCCGGTGGCGGGCGCATTTCCCGCCTGCACGGGCCTTTCGTGGCCGATGACGAGGTTGAAAAAATCGTTAGCTTCCTGAAGGCGCAAGGCGCCCCCGAATATGTTGATGCGGTAACCGAGGAAGTTGAGGATGAGGCCTATGGCGATCCCGGCGCCATGGCTGGGACCGAGGGCGGCGGCTCGGGGGATGACCTTTACGACCAGGCAGTGGCGGTTGTGCTGCGTGACAAGAAGGTTTCCACCAGCTATGTGCAACGGCGCTTGCAGGTGGGCTATAACAAGGCCGCAAGCCTGATTGAGCGCATGGAAAAGGAAGGGCTTATTTCATCGGCCAATGGCACGGGAAAACGGGAAATCCTGGTTCCCGGCGACAGTGCCCGGGTGTGACCGGTTGCCCCAAAATGGTCGGCTTTTCAACTCAAATGAAGTATAGGTAGAAGCACTGAAAATCTAAGATTTGGAATATAACATGATGCGATCCCTTAAAGTTGCAGCCCTCGCGCTCTCGGTCTTTTTTGCCTCAGTCGTTGGCGCAAGCGCCATCGCTGCAGCAGCCAAACCCATTTCACTCAGCCCGGAACAGGCTGAATCAATCAATAAAATTTCTGCCTACATGAATAGTTTCAAGACTCTTCAGGGCGAATTCACCCAAATCAGTCCCAAGGGGAATGTCTCGAAGGGCGTGATGTTCATCAGCAAGCCCGGCAAGCTGCGCTTTGAATATTCTCCGCCCAACCCTTTTCTTCTCGTTTCTGATGGCAAGTGGGTGACCCTCAAGAACCGCGCCAAGGAAAAAGGCGACCAATTCCCCCTTGCCGCAACTCCGTTGCGCTTGGTCGTTTCGCCAAAAGTTGATCTCTTGCAGGAAGCCAACATTCTGGACTTTGAGCAGGCCGACGGCATTACCTCGGTAGTGCTTGAGGATCGCAAAGGCACAATTGGCGGCCAACTCGTCTTGATCTTTGATGAAACGCAGAATCAGTTGCGGCAATGGATTATCATCGACGGCAAGGGCCGCCGCACCACCGTGTCGCTTGCCAACCTTGAATCGGGCATGAACATCGATCCCAAGCTCTTTGTGGTGAAGATCGATCGCAAGGAAAGAAGCAAATAGTACCACTTGCGTTTTCACCCGGACCTATGCTCATTCTGGGACCATGACACTCAAGATTGCCACCTGGAATATCAATTCGGTTCGCTTGCGCATTGGCCTGGTTGAGCGGGTCCTGAACCAGCTCAAGCCTGATGTGCTTTGCCTCCAGGAAACGAAATGCCCGCAAGGGCAGTTTCCTTCAGGACCCCTGCATGATCTGGGCTACACCCACATCGCCGAATTTGGCCAGAAGGGCTATCACGGCGTTGCCATTGTTTCGCGCAAGCCTTTCACCACGCAATCCAGCAAGGCATTTTGCGGCAAGGAGGATTGCCGCCATGTTTCCGTAAGCCTTGCCGGGCCCAAGCCCATCACCATCCACAATCTCTATGTGCCTTCCGGCGGTGATGAGCCTGATCCCAAGATTAATGAAAAATTTGCCCATAAGCTGCAGTTCATTGATGAACTGGAAAGCTGGTTTGCGAATGGTTCGGTGCCCAGGGGCCAGGAGGGCATCGTCGTGGGAGATCTCAATATCGCTCCCCTGGAACATGATGTCTGGTCCCACAAGGATTTGCTCAAGGTCGTCAGCCACACGCCAATTGAAACTGAGGGCCTCCTGCGGGTGATGAAGGCGGGCAAGTGGGTTGATCTGATGCGCCAGCACACTCCGGCAAGTGAAAAGCTTTACACCTGGTGGAGTTACCGCGCCAAGGACTGGGCCCTGGCCAACCGTGGCCGCAGGCTTGACCACATCTGGTCAACGCCGGGACTATCGCCGGCCTGCAAGGATGTTACTATCCTGCGTGAGACAAGAGGCTGGACCCAAACCTCCGACCATGTGCCGGTCATGGCGACGTTCGCACTATAGATCGGGAAAAGACTTCGTGCGCATGAATTTCCCGCGCACGCCTTCGAAGTCCTGCATTGAATTTTCGAGCCGCCGTGCCAGCACACGGAATACGCTTTGGCCAAATTCCGGATATTCATTGGCAACGCGCAGGAATAACGCATGATCTATTCTTGCGGTGGAAACCGAACCGGCGGCCAGGGCGGTGATGGCATAGGTTGTTTGTCCAATCATTGCGACCTCGCCGAGAAACGCTCCGGGTTCTGCCATGGCAACCGAATGGCTTTGCGAATCTGTGGTTTGCTGGACGTCGGCATTTCCGCTCAGCAGGAGGAAGGCTGATTTGGCTTTCGTCCCCTGCGAGATAATGGCTTCGCCAGAAACAAAATGCTGGCGCTCCGCGGCAAAGGCCAGGAGCTGCAAATGCACGGGTTCGCATTCCGCAAAAATCGGAATTTGCCGCAAGGTCTCGGCATCTGCCCGGACACTCATCCCACAAGTCCTATGCGAGCCCAAAAGCCCATGATTCCCCCGGATTTCCCATTGCCGCCACCATACAACGATGGATGGGCCGCAAGATCAAGGGATGAGCTTGTAGCCGCCACCCTCGGTGACAAGTATTTCCGCCTGGCTCGGATCGCGCTCTATTTTTTGGCGCAGGCGGTAGATGTGGGTTTCAAGCGTGTGGGTGGTGACCCCGGCATTGTAGCCCCAGACGTCATGCAGCAGCACATCACGCCCAACGATCTGTTCGCCGGAGCGATAGAGGAACTTGATGATCGCCGTTTCCTTTTCGGTAAGGCGCACTTTCTTGTTGTCATCCCTGACGAGGATTTTGGATGCGGGCTTGAACGTATAGGGGCCAACCTTGAACGTGGCGTCTTCGCTGTGTTCGTGCTGCCGCAGATGCGCCCTGATGCGGGCAAGCAGCACGCCAAATCGGAATGGCTTGGTGATGTAGTCATTGGCCCCTGAATCGAGACCCAGAATCGTATCGGAATCGGAGCTCTGCCCGGTGAGCATGATGACCGGGCCCTTGTAGCCGTTGCGCCGCATCAGCTTGCAGGCTTCCCTGCCATCCATGTCCGGCAGGTTCACATCGAGGATCACCATGTCCGCATGCTCGGCCTTGACCGCCTTGACACCGGCCGTTGCAGTGGCAACATCCGTGACCGTGTATTCATCATGCAGCGAAAACTGGTCCTTCAGCGTCTCGCGCAGGGTATCGTCATCGTCGACGATGAGAATTTTTTTTGTGCTGGTCATTACCGTTCTTTCATCAAATCCGGGACATGGGACAATTCTAGAATGATCAATGGCCATTTCATAGCCCGGGAGCAAGACAACTGACCGTGAGGAAAACCGTCACATATCTTCACATTCGCGCGATCAGCGCGCGGGCAACCCGAGGCGTGTTAACCTGTGGATCCCTTACAGTGCCCTGCGCGCTGGGGCGATCCGGCAGGAATTTCCTCAAGAAAGAGGGTGATGGCGGAAGCCCCGTTGGATTCTGGTCCCTGCGCCAGATTTACTACCGCAGTGACCGGATCATCCGGCCCCAGTCGAAAATACCCGCATCACCCATCAGAGGTGGCTGGGGCTGGTGTGAAACGGTGGGCGACAGAAATTACAATCGCCGGGTGGATTTGCCCTATGTCGCGGCCCATGAGGATTTGAAACGTCCCGACCATCTCTATGATATTGTGGTGGAGACCAGCCACAACCAGCGGCCCCGCGTCCAGGGCCGGGGCAGCGCCATTTTCTTTCATCTTGCCCGGGAGAATTTTACCCCAACTGCAGGCTGCATCGGGGTAACACTGAGAGACATGCAAAAAGTGCTGCGCTGCTGTTCCATAAGAACACGTCTGGTGATCTGGCCGCCTAGTGGGGCTGCCCCTCACGGGTTCCGAAAATAGCTGAGCCCACCCGCACATGGGTTGCCCCATGTTTGATCGCCGTCTCGAAGTCTCCGCTCATGCCCATGCTCAGGTTTGTGAGGTCATTGCGCCTGGCGATGTGGGCCAGAAGCGCAAAATGCTGGTCTGGCGCCTCATTAATGGGTGGAATGCACATGAGGCCCGAAATGTGCAGCCCGTATTTGTTTCGGCACTCCGCGATAAAACTATCGGCGCTGCCCACACTCACCCCCGCCTTCTGCTTTTCATCACCGGTGTTGACCTGAATGAAAAGTTGCAGCTGCCGCGCCTGCTTTGCCATTTCCGCGGCAACCGTCTGGGCAATGCGTGGCCTGTCTATGGTGTGAATGGCATCAAACAGACGGACCGCGTCGGCCGCCTTGTTGCTTTGCAGGGGGCCAATCAGGTGCAGCTCCAATCCTGCTGCGGATGATCTGAGGGCAGGCCACTTGCCCGCCGCTTCCTGAACCCGGTTTTCTCCAAAAGCCATTTGCCCAGCTTGCAGGACCGGCAGGATAGTTTCCGCCCCAAAGGTTTTGCTCACCGCAATCAGCGTGATCTCGCTGGCCTTGCGGCCGGCAGCCTGGGCAGCGGTTTCAAGACGTGTGCGGACGTCCTGAAGGCCCCGGTGACGTGGTAAATTCATGCTGTGCTTATGGCCAAGCTTGCAGGCCATTTCAAGGACTGGTAGTTCCTTGCCCTGTGATTGAGGTTGGTTAGGACCAGGCATTGTGACATCTGAAAGATATAATTCCCGCGAGGCAGAACCCCGCTGGCAAAAATTTTGGTCCGAGAAACGTTGCTTCGAAGCAAAGGAAGATACGTCCCGGCCCAAATATTATGTTCTGGAAATGTTTCCCTATCCCTCCGGGCGCATCCACATGGGCCACGTGCGCAATTACACGATGGGCGACGTTATCGCGCGCTTCAAGCGGGCCTGCGGCTTTAACGTGCTTCATCCCATGGGCTGGGACGCCTTCGGCATGCCGGCTGAAAACGCCGCCATTGAGCGTGGCGTGCATCCTAAATCCTGGACCTATGAAAATATCGCAGCGATGCGCGGTCAGCTCAAATCCATGGGCCTGTCACTGGATTGGAGCCGCGAGATCGCCACCTGCGATCCCGCCTATTATCGCCACGAACAGGCCATGTTCATTGACTTCATGCAGGCCGGCCTGGTGGAGCGCAAGGTGTCCCTCGTCAACTGGGATCCCGTCGATCAAACGGTACTGGCCAATGAACAGGTCATCGACGGACGCGGCTGGCGCTCCGGCGCGATGGTTGAAAAACGCGAACTTGCCCAGTGGTTTTTGAAGATCACTGATTTCTCCGAAGAGCTTCTGGAGGCCTTGGACCGTCTCGAAAAATGGCCTGAAAAAGTCCGCCTCATGCAGCGCAACTGGATTGGCCGCTCCGAAGGCATGCGCTTTTCATTTGTGCTCGAAGATGAGAAGGGCAACGAGCTGCCGGATAAATTGTGGGCCTATACAACCCGCCACGACACAATTTTTGGCGCCAGCTTCTGCGCGATTTCGGCCGACCATGAACTTGCGAAAAAATATTCTGCCGGGGATGCAGGCCTCGCCGAATTCCGCCGCGAAGTTTCCGCTCTCGGCACAAGCGAGGAAACCATCGAGCGCGCCGAGAAGAAGGGCTACGCGCTGGGCATCTATGCCCGCCATCCCTTTCAGCCCAAGCTGAAGCTGCCGGTCTACGCCGCCAACTTTGTGCTCATGGGCTATGGCGAGGGGGCAATTTTCGGTTGTCCCGCCCATGACCAGCGCGACTTGGACTTTGCTCGAAAGTATGGCCTGCCGGTCATACCGGTGGTGGCGCCAAAGGGAGTTGATCCAGCATCCCTCACCATCAGTACGGAGGCCTATCTGGAGAAGGATGGAGCCGAAAGCCAGATGATCAATTCCGAATTCCTCAATGGATTGTCGGTGCCCGAAGCCAAGGAAGAAGTGGCGCGGCGTTTTGAGGCCTCAGGGATGGGCAAAAGGAAAGTAAATTTCCGCCTGCGCGACTGGGGCGTTTCGCGGCAAAGATATTGGGGCTGTCCGGTTCCGGTCATACATTGCCCTACCTGCAAGATTGTTCCCGTGCCCAAGTCCGACCTCCCGGTAACATTGCCGGAAGACGTCACCTTCGACAAACCGGGCAATCCGCTGGTTCATCATCCCACCTGGAAGCATGTGAAGTGCCCGAAGTGCGGCGCCAACGCCACGCGCGAAACCGACACCTTTGATACCTTCATCGATTCCTCCTGGTACTACGCGCGGTTTTGTTCGCCGAACGCCGACGTGCCGGTGGAAGCTGGTGCGGCGCGCTATTGGATGCCAGTGGATCAGTATATTGGTGGCGTTGAGCACGCCATTTTGCATCTTCTCTATTCGCGCTTTTTTGCCCGCGCCATGGGCAAGACCCATCATCTCGATTGGGATGAACCCTTTGCCAGCCTGTTCACCCAAGGCATGGTCGTTCATGAAACCTTCAAGACCGGAAGCGGCGAGTGGGTATTTCCCGTTGATGCGACTTTGCGCGATGGCAAATGGTTTCATGCCAAGACTGGCGAGGAATTGACCATCGGCGGCATCGAAAAGATGTCCAAATCCAAACGCAACGTGGTCGACCCCGAATCGATCATTGAAAGCTTTGGGGCCGATACGGCGCGCTGGTTCATGCTATCTGATTCGCCGCCCGAGCGCGATATTGAATGGACCGAGGCCGGTGCAGAAGGAGCCTGGAAATTCACCCAAAGGCTCTGGCGCATCCTGGGCGATGCAAGCTCGCGCGACACAGCACCGTTCACCGGTGAATTCGGCCCGGCGGCTTCAGAGCTGCGCCGCATCGCCCACCGTACCCTTGCCGCCGTTACCGATGATCTGTCGTCGCTTCGTTTTAACCGGGCCATTGCCCGGATTTACGAGCTTTCAAATGCCCTGAGCACGGCTTTGGCAATTGCCAATCCTTCTGCCGATTTGGCTTTTACGATCCGCGAAGCCGGTAATTTTCTGGTTCTCATGTTTGCGCCCATGATGCCGCATTTGGCCGAGGAATGCTGGGCGCTGATGGGCCATAAGCAGCCCGTTGTCGAAACACCGTGGCCCACCCCTATTTCAGCCCTCACTGTGGATGATGAAGTCACCATTGCGGTTCAGGTCAACGGCAAGCGCAGGGATGAAATAAGGCTGCAAAAAGGCACGGCCAAGGATCAAGTCGAGGCCGCCGTCATGAAGCTCGACGGCGTGAAACGCGCCCTGGACGGCAAGCCCGTAGTGAAGTTTATTGTCGTACCGGACCGTATTGTGAATATCGTCGTAAGCGGATAAGAGTTTGCGGGTGAAAAAAGTCATCTATTGCCTGGTCGTTTTGCTCAGCCTCACCGGCTGTGGCTTCAAGCCGCTTTATTCATCGGGCAGCGATGGCCGCGGCGTTGTTGCTTCGCTGTCTTCGATTGCCATCCAGGAGACCGATACCAGGGCCGGCCAGCTGGTAAGAAACAGCCTGCTTTCTTCCATACGGCCCGCCGGCACCGCTGGCGATAATCTCTACAAGCTTATTTTGAATCCGGAAGTAACCCAGTCGACATTGGTTGACCGGTCAATCCCCGGCATCAAGCGTATGAGGCTGCGCCTGACCGTCACCTATCAGTTGATTGCGACGGCTTCTGGTGCGGAAGTAAATTCCGGAAAGACGTTTTCCGCCGTATCCTACGACATCATTCGCGAGCCCGTGGCCGACCTGCAGGCCGAAGCGAATGCCACGAGCCGGGCCGCCAAGGAAGTTGCCTCGGACATTCACACGCGGCTTGCGGCTTATATGGCGAGCCACGGAAACTAATAGAGCAAACCAGATGGCGGTCGTGAAGGCATCGGAGCTGATCAGCCACCTTTCAAATCCAAAGAGGGCGCCGCGCGCCATTCTCGTTCATGGCGCAGACCGCAGTGCCGTCTATGAACTCTGCCAGCGCGTCACAAAGAAAGTTATCGAATCAGGCGATGAAACACTGAATGTATCGCGTTTGACCGAAGCCCAAGTCACCGGCTCCCCAGGACGTCTTTTTGAGGAGTTTTCGTCAATTTCCATGTTTGGTGGAAATCGCGTCATCTGGATCTCTGCCACTGGAGATAATCTGGCAAAATCACTTGATCCCATTCTGGCCAACGAGGTGGGAGGGAATCTGATCTTGATTGATGCCGAAGCCCTGTCGAAAAGCTCACGCCTGCGAAAGCTGTTTGAAGCGCATCCGCTCGCAGCCAGCGTGGCGCTTTATGAGGAGTCGCCGCAGGAATTGCGGTTTCGGCTGGAACGCTTGATCAGGTCATCCGGCCTGGCAATTGATGAGGAGGCCATGCTCAGGCTTCTGGAATTCATGTCCTTTGAGCGTGCCGTTGCCGAAAGCGAAACACTCAAACTCATCACCTATTGCCAGGGCCAGAGCACGATTTCGGTTGAGGATGTTCAGGCAATCTGCGGCGATACATCCGATGCCTCCATGGATGATTTGCTGGATGCGGTTTTCGAAGGCAAGTTAAGCGACGTGGACCGTTATGTGATGTCGGTAGGCGCTTCGGCAACCGCTGGACGGGGAACCCTCAGCGCTGTGCTTCAGCACATTGTGAAACTACAAGGCATGGCTTGTCAAATTACCCAGGGTTCAACCATCGACAGCGTGGTGCATGCGCCACGCTTCGGCATCTTTTTCAAACGGCGCGCCTCGATTTCCATGCAACTCCGAACCTGGGATATTGACGCTCTCCTCAATGCCGAAGAAAAAATCTGCAGCGCGATCCTGCAGACACGCCAGCATCCCGATCTCGATGAAGCGCTTGTAAGCCGCGCCTTGTTGGCTTTGGGCCGCAGCGCTCGCCTACGGGATGCGCGAAGTAACTGACGGTTTTACTTCTTGCTCATCAGCCGGTGCGTAATCCCGTCAAGCTGATCCAGCGTTTTGTACTTGATCAGAAGCGTTCCGCCTTCACGCCCCTGCGCTTTGATTTCAACGCGAAGGCCCATGGCTTCGGCCAATTGTTTTTCCAGCGCCCGCGTATCGGCATCCTTTGCGGCTTTGGCCTTGCGCGTCGGCGTCGCCGGGTTGTTTCGCGTAAGCGTTTCTGCCTCGCGGACCGAAAGGCCAAGACTGATGATTTTGTTGGCGAGGTCCGCTGGCGAATCAGTGGCAACCAGCGTCCGCGCGTGGCCCGCCGTCAGTTTTCCATCTTCGATATAGGTGCGTACCGATTCGGGCAGGGTGAGAAGGCGCAAGGTGTTGGCGATATGGCTGCGGCTTTTGCCAACCGAATCGGCGAGTTGCTGCTGCGTATAGGAGAATTGTTCGAGCAGTTGCCCGTAAGCCCGCGCTTCCTCGAGAGGGTTTAGATCGGAACGCTGGATATTTTCAATGAGGGCTATTTCAAGAGTTTCGCCATCGCTGAGATCGCGGATGAGAACCGGCAATTCATGCAGGCCCGCCCGCTGCGAGGCCCGCCATCGGCGCTCGCCGGCCACGATTTCATATTCGCCGTCAGCGCGCTGGCGAACCACAATCGGTTGCAGCAGGCCCTTTTCCCGGATGGATTTCGAAAGATCCTCAAGCTCTTCTTCCTTGAATTGCTTGCGGGGATTGTTCGGATTTGAATGGAGCATCTCAATGGGAAGGTGGCGCAGGCCGCGCGATTCCTCGGGCGACGCGGCCTCGATGACATCATCGCCGATAAGTGCGGCGAGCCCCCGGCCCAACCTGCGTTTTTGTGCCTGCATCATGGTTCATTGCCCTCAAATACTGGTATGACTGCCCTGGCTCAGGGTAGTGCCGATTGTTTCGGAAGTGAATCGATCAAGCCGCCCGCAGTTCGCGCTCACGGCGAATAACCTCCGA
Source organism: Aestuariivirga sp. (assembly GCA_030680855.1). Classification (GTDB taxonomy): domain Bacteria; phylum Pseudomonadota; class Alphaproteobacteria; order Rhizobiales; family Aestuariivirgaceae; genus Aestuariivirga. Next base: position 17,152 of record JAUXUN010000036.1, on the reverse strand, counting down.
TGCGAGTTTGATATAGGCCTGGGAGCCGGAGCAGATATTGTCGTAGAGTAGGACTGGTTTCCCATAGGAGGGGGCCTCGGATACGCGGACATTACGCGGTATGACTGTCTGGTAAACCTTGTCGCCAAGCACACTGCGAACGTCCTGTGCCACCTGGTCGGAAAGGCTGTTTCGCCGGTCAAACATTGTAAGAACAACACCCTGAATGGTTAATTTTGGGTTAAGAGTTGTCTTCACCCGCTCAACTGTTTTCAGGAGCTGGCTAAGCCCTTCCAGGGCAAAAAATTCGCACTGCAGGGGAACCAGTATGGCGTCTGCCGCCGAGAGTGAATTGATGGTCAGGAGATTGAGCGACGGCGGGCAATCCACCAGAATATAGCTGTAGCTGCGCGCCCTGTTCTGCTGCCGTGAGAGCCGGGCAATGGCGTCGGCCAGCCGGTAAGCCTTCCGGTCAAAATCCGCCAGCTCCAGTTCGGCGCCCAGGAGATCGATTGTGGAAGGCACACAGTGGAGTCGGGGTATGCCTGAATCGACAATAACCTGGTCCAGTTCAGCCTCGCCAATGAGCACATGGTAGGACGACTTTTGCTTGGGGCCGCGCACGATGCCAAGCCCCGTGCTGGCGTTTCCCTGCGGGTCAAGATCAACGATGAGGACAGTCTCGCCAACCGCGGCCAAGGCCGTTCCTAGGTTGATGGCGGTAGTAGTTTTACCCACCCCGCCCTTTTGGTTGGCGATGGCGAGGATCCGGGGACTTTGGGACAGATTCTGATTAAACACGGGTAATCTCCTTTACCTCAAGAATAGTACCGTCCGAATCGGTCATACTTGCGTGCCTGATGATTGCGCCCATTTTCCAGAATTTGGTAGCCTTGTTAACTTCACTGTCCACATCTTGTCCCTTATGGAAGAGGCCAATGGCTCCCCGCTTCAGCAGTGGCTCCGCCCAAAGCAATAGCTTCTCAAGCGGCGCCAGGGCTCTTGCCGTTACATAATCCGGTATGCGTTCCGGCAAATGCTCCTCAAGTGTTTCCAGGCGGATTTGATGAACCCACGCATTGGCCTTTGTCTGCCGTATGGCCTCACGTAGAAAGGCAACCTTCTTGCCATTGCTCTCATAGAGATCAGCCCTGAGATTTCCGCCCAGCGCCAAGACAAGGCCCGGAATGCCGGCCCCTGAGCCCAGGTCGGCGACAGCTTTGGTTTTGGCATGCATCAACGGCAGGAGCTGCAGGGCATCGAGAATATGGCGCCGCCAGACAGTCTCAACCGTCGAAGGCCCGATCAGGTTTATTTTGGCCTGCCAGGTCAGAAGCAGATCGACATAGGCTTCGATTTTGAGGAGTGATTCACGTGAAACATTCAGCCGCGCCAGCACATCGTTGGAAATATACTGGGCATTCATCAGGCACTCCGGCGCAGGCTCTGGCGCTTGATGTGACCCAACAGGCAGGCTAGGGCAGCAGGAGTCATGCCTTCAATGCGCGAGGCCTGACCCAAGGTGCCGGGCTTGACCCGCATAAGCTTCTGCCTGATCTCAATCGAAAGGCTTGGCAGGGCCATGTAGTCAATGTCATGGGGCAGGCTGACCTGGTCCTCCTTGCGGAGTGCGAAGATATCCGCCGACTGCCGGGCGCTATATCCCGCATAAAGCGAATCCGCGAATAGCCCGTCTTTGGCAAAGTCAGGCAGCGCCGCGATCTCGGGCCAGATCTCGCAAACCCGTTCGAGCCCCACTTCCGGCATGGCCATGAGATCGAGCGCCGAGCGCCGCTGACCATCCTGATTGACCTTAAGGCCGAGCTTGGCGGCGGTGGCCGAAGTCATACCCAAGTGCTCCGCCAATGACCGCGCCGCGTTCAGGACGTTCATACGCGCGGCAAAATGTTCCTGGCGACGGGCGCCAACGAGACCCAGGGAGATGCCCTTGGGCGTCAGCCTTTGATCGGCATTGTCTGCCCGGAGCGAAAGCCGGTATTCGGCCCGCGAGGTGAACATGCGGTAGGGCTCGGTCACCCCGCGAAGCACCAGGTCATCGACCATCACGCCGAGATAGCCCTCGGCCCGGTCAAAGCTGATCTCAATCTGGCCACCCACTTTGCGCGCTGCGTTCAACCCCGCGATCAGGCCCTGGGCAGCGGCCTCCTCATACCCGGTCGTACCGTTGATCTGGCCCGCCAGAAACAGGCCGGGCATAGCTTTGACTTCCAGCCCGCTGGTCAGTTCACGGGGGTCAACATAGTCATACTCAATGGCATACCCAGGCCGCAGGATCGCAACATTCTCCAGCCCGGGAATCGTGCGGATAAATTGCTCCTGAACATCTTCCGGCAGGGAAGTCGAAATGCCGTTGGGATAAACCGTGTCATCATCCAGCCCTTCCGGCTCCAAGAAAATTTGATGCGAAAACTTGTCCTTGAAGCGGTGAATCTTGTCCTCGATGGAGGGGCAGTAGCGCGGCCCCGTTCCTTCGATCTGTCCGGAATAAAGCGGCGAGCGGTGGATGTTGTTGGCGATCAGCTCATGGGTCCGGGCCGTCGTTTGGGTGATGAAGCACGAGACCTGCGGCGTTGTGATTGAATTCGTGAGCGTGGAGAATGGCGACGGAACTTCATCTCCCTTTTGCTCCTGAAGCACGTTCCAATTGATGGTACGGCCGTCAAGCCTCGCGGGCGTGCCGGTTTTCAGGCGCCCCAGTTGCAAGCCCGTGGATCGCAGCTGCTGCGAGATGCCATGGGCCGGCGGTTCACCCACACGGCCCGCTGGAATCTTTTTCTCGCCGATGTGAATGAGCCCGGCCAGGAATGTTCCCGTCGTGAGAACAACAGCACCGGCCAGCAGTTCTTCTCCAGCTTCGGTCGCGACACCAACGACCCGATCTTGCTCAAGCACGAATCCGCACACGGCCGCTTCAACAACACTCAGATTATTTTGACTGCGAATTTCGTCTTGCATCACTACGCGGTAAAGCTTGCGGTCTGCCTGGGCGCGGGGACCCCGCACCGCAGGCCCCTTGGAACGATTGAGCAGGCGGAACTGAATTCCGGCGCGATCGGCAACCCGGCCCATCAGACCGTCAAGCGCATCGATCTCGCGCACCAGATGTCCCTTGCCCAAGCCCCCAATGGCAGGATTGCACGACATCTCGCCGATGGTTGAAAACTTGTGGGTGACAAGAGCCGTGTTCGCCCCAAGCCGCGCCGAAGCCGCTGCGGCTTCTACGCCCGCATGGCCGCCGCCGATGACAATGACATCATACTTCCTGCTCATGGCGGTTCTCTAGTCCAAGCCCGATCAATGGTCAAAGCCGAAACAAGTTTCACGTGAAACAGCTTATTTGCCGATGCAGAATTCGCTGAAAATATTCCCCAGCAGATCCTCGACATCGACCCGCCCCGTGACCCGCCCGAGGCTGAAACAGGCCCTGCGCAAGCATTCCGCGGCAAGCTCGATATGCCCGGCATCATGCAGAAGGGAATCATTGAGGAACCGAATCGATTCTTCCACAGCATCCTTGTGGCGTGTGCGGATGACCGAGGCCTGCTCCATGCCGCCAAAGCGCACTTTCACCAGTTTCTCCAGATTGAGAATGAGGTCTGCGATGCCTTCTCCGGTCTTGGCGGATACTTTCAGGTCCATTCCCTGGGCATCACCCGGTAGGTCCGACTTGTTCAAAACTTTAAGCGCCGGCACTACCGCATTTTCAATATCCTCGGCCACGTCAGCCGAGGTCACCCACACAACAATATCGGCAGCGGAGACTTCCGACCTGGCGCGCTCCATGCCGATGACTTCGACCTCGTCGCCGGCCTCTGCACGAAGGCCTGCCGTGTCCGTCAGGATGACGGGAATGCCGCCAAGAACGATGGGGACCTCAATGACATCCCGGGTAGTGCCGGGGCGCGACGAAACAATGGCGGCTTCCCGGGCCGCGACCAGATTCAGCAAGGTGGATTTCCCGACATTCGGCGCGCCGGCAAAAACAACCTTGATGCCTGAGCGAAGTGCGCCCGCACGATCCGCGTCTGCCGCAGCCCTACTGAGACGTGCTACCAGATCAAGAGTCTTCGGCCTGACATCAGTCAGCGCCGCCGCCGCCACGCCATCCTCTTCCACAAAATCAATGGCTGCTTCAGCCCGCGCCAGCAGCGAAATCAATTCCGTCCGCCAGGCCTCATATTGCGAACTGGCATGGCCAAGCATGTGGTGCATGGCCATACGCCGCTGCGCTTCAGTGCGGGCCTGGAGCAGGTCGGCAAGTCCTTCCGCCTCGACCAGATCCACCCGGTCATTGACAAAGGCCCTGCGCGTAAACTCCCCGGGCTCGGCCAGTCTTACCCCAGCGACCGCGCGTAGGACCTCAAACATCGCATCAATCACCGCAGCACTACCATGCACATGAAATTCTGCCACGTCTTCACCGGTCGCACTCAAGGGGCCGGGCATCCAAAGGATGAGCCCTTGGTCAATAATCTCCCGGGATTGAGGACGCCGCAGTTGCCGCACACTGGCCCGCCGCGGTAAGGGTAGGGAACCGGCAACGGAAGCAAGCACACTTCCGGCCTTGACGCCGGACATACGGATAACGGCAATTCCGGCCATACCGGAGCCGCTGGAAACCGCAAAAATTGTGTCAGAATTATTCATTTCGGATTCGAATCGATACCATGTCACATAACCGGCTCAGTCTGGAAACCAGCCCCTATCTCCTTCAACACAAGGATAATCCAGTACACTGGATGGGATGGAGTGAACAGGCGCTTCAGGAGGCCAGGGACCGCGACCAGCCCATTCTTCTCTCGGTTGGCTACGCCGCCTGCCACTGGTGCCATGTCATGGCCCACGAAAGTTTCGAGGATCCTGTCACCGCCGGTCTTATGAACCAGAATTTCATCAACATAAAGGTCGATCGCGAGGAGCGCCCTGATATCGACCGTATCTACATGGCGGCCCTTCACAGCCTGGGCGAACAGGGTGGCTGGCCTCTCACCATGTTTCTGACGCCCGATGCGCTACCCTTCTGGGGCGGCACATATTTTCCACCAGAGAACAAATACGGACGGCCAAGCTTCCGGCACGTCCTGACTGAGATTTCCCGCATCTGGCAGCAGGAGCGAAACAAGGTCACGCAAAACGCCGAAGCCATCTCGGCCGCCCTGCAGCATCCGCGATATGTGGCGAGCCCAGACCGGCTTTCCACCAGCGAAATCTATCAGGCAGCCGATGTCATCATCAACGCCACCGACCCCCAGTACGGTGGCCTCAAGGGCGCACCCAAATTCCCGCAAGGCCCTATCTTCACTTTTCTATGGGAAGTCTATTTGCGCAGCCAGAATGAGAAAGCCCGCGATGCGGTGCTCACCACACTCACCCAAATCAGCAATGGCGGGATCTATGACCATCTGGCCGGCGGCATCGCGCGCTACTCAACCGATCATAAATGGCTGGCGCCGCATTTCGAAAAAATGCTCTACGACAACGCCCAGTATGTGAGCCTGCTCACCCGGGCCTGGCTCAAAACCGAAAGCCTGCTTTACGCCACGCGCATTGAACACACCGTTGAATTTGTCCTGCGTGAAATGACAAGTGAAAGCGGTTGCTTTACCTCCAGCTATGATGCGGATTCAGAGGGCGAAGAAGGCAAGTATTATGTCTGGAGCCTGGCCGAAATTGAAAAGCTGCTGACGCCGGGTGAGTTTGAAATCTTCCAGGTAGCCTACGACGTTACGCCATCTGGAAACTGGGAAGGCCGCACCATTCTAAACCGGACCCATGACCAGACGCCTGACACACCAGAGAATGAAAAAGTCCTGGCAAGCGCCCGCGCAAAACTACGGACAGCGCGCAGCAAACGAATCCCGCCGCAGCATGATGACAAAGTCCTCGCCGACTGGAACGGCCTCTTCATCACCGCTCTAGCCGAAGCGTCATTGGTGTTTGGCAAAAAGGCTTGGGCCGATTCTGCGACACAGGCTTTCTCCGAGGCTTTGAACCTGTTCTGGAAAGACAATAGGCTATTACATAGCCACCGCGCCGGCAGCACAAGCCATGAAGGCACCGACGACGACTATGCAAACCTTATCGCCGCTGCTCTTGCGCTTCATGCCCTGACCGGTGACGCCGCATATATCACCAAAGCGCAGGAACTCACCGGAGCACTCGAAGACAATCATTGGGACGCCGCCGAAGGGGGCCTCTATCACGCCTCGCAGAAACACACGACACTGCCCATCAAAAGCCGCACCATTGAGGATGATGCAACCCCTAACGCCAATTCCGTCATGATCAAGAACTACAACACACTCTATCATCTGACTGGAAATGAAAAATTCAAAACAAAAGCCGAAAAAATATCCGATGTTTTCACGTCTGCAGCGAAATCCAATCCCTTTGCAGCGCCAGGCCTGTTGAAAAATGCGCTTTCGCTACAAGATACGATCCAGCTCGTACTGACCAACGACGCAAGTCCTGCGCGGAATGAAATGCTGCTGCTGGCGCTCAAACACACCGGATTGGACGCAACGATCCATGTAACAGGAGCAAATTCGAGCCTGCCCGCAAATCATCCGGCCTATGGAAAAACCGCAAACAGAAGCAAGCCCACGCTTTATGTCTGCCGCGGCGCGACCTGCGCAAACCCCGCAACAAATGAGGCTGAAACCCTGTCCGCGCTGCGCCTATTGGGAATTGCGAACCAAGCCTAAGCGTTCATGGAGTCGAAGAAATCGCTGTTGGACTTTGTCTGGCGAAGCTTATCCAAGAGGAATTCGATTGCATCAATCGTTCCCATAGGATTGAGAATTCGGCGCAGAACATAGGTCTTCTTGAGGAGATCCGCCTTGACCAGCAATTCCTCCTTGCGCGTTCCCGAGCGCAGAATGTCGATCGCCGGGAACACGCGTTTGTCCGCAACCTTGCGGTCCAGAATGATTTCCGAGTTGCCGGTTCCCTTGAACTCTTCGAAAATGACTTCGTCCATGCGGCTGCCTGTGTCGATGAGCGCTGTCGCAATAATCGTCAGCGATCCACCTTCCTCAATATTGCGCGCCGCGCCGAAGAACCGCTTAGGCCGTTGCAAGGCGTTGGCATCCACGCCGCCTGTCAGTACCTTACCGGAAGAGGGAACAACCGTGTTGTAGGCTCTTCCCAAACGTGTAATTGAATCCAGCAGGATGATGACATCCCGGCCATGTTCGACAAGGCGCTTGGCCTTCTCAATGACCATCTCGGCAACCTGAACGTGCCGTGTGGCCGGCTCATCAAAGGTGGAACTGACAACTTCGCCCTTGACCGAGCGCTGCATGTCGGTGACTTCCTCCGGCCGCTCGTCGATCAACAGCACAATCAAAAAACATTCCGGATGATTTGTTGCAATCGCATGGGCGATGTTCTGCAGCAGAACTGTCTTGCCGGTCCGTGGCGGCGCCACAATCAGGCCGCGCTGGCCCTTGCCGAGAGGGGATACGATATCAATCACGCGGGCCGAAAAATCTTTCCGCGTCGGATCCGGAATTTCCATTTCCAGGCGCTGATCCGGATAAAGCGGCGTAAGGTTGTCGAAATGGACCTTGTGTTTGGTTTTCTCCGGGTCTTCAAAATTGATGGTATTCACTTTCACCAAAGCAAAATAGCGCTCTCCATCCTTGGGACTGCGGATCTGCCCTTCAACCGTATCGCCAGTCCGCAGCGTGAATTTTCTGATCTGGCTCGGGCTCACATAAATATCGTCGGGGCCAGCCAGGTAATTTGCATCCGATGAGCGCAGGAAGCCAAAGCCATCCTGCAGAACCTCGACAACGCCTTCGCCGATGATTTCGACATCGCGCACCGCAAGGTTTTTCAGGATTGCAAACATCAGCTCCTGCTTGCGCAGCGCGCTGGCATTTTCAACCTCGAGCTCCTCCGCCAGGGTCACCAGCTCAGCAGGCGTTTTCCGCTTAAGGTCCTTAAGCTTGATATCCTTCAATTCGGCTATATTTGTCATGTTTTGAGATCAGTACATTAGGGTGAGAAATGAACCACGAAGCGCCAGGGCAGATCGGGTAATTGGAGGCGGGGAAAGCAAATGGGACGAATATCCCTTTGTTCGCTGCCTCTATAACAAACTTCCGGGAATGAACCAACAGAAATTATTGGAATGGTTTAATCACGATAAATACAACGATAATGATCAGCAGCAGGGTTGGAACTTCATTGAGAATGCGGAAAAAACGGGCATTCCTCACCCGTTCGTCGCGGGCAAACCGCCGGAGATAGCCCTCAAGCGCGCCATGGTACACACACAGGAGAAGAACCGCTGCCAATTTGCCAAGCACCCAAACCTGCAAGAGTTCAAATCCGCCCGCAATGAAAAGCAAAACGCCCGATAACAGGCTCGCTGCCGCGGCGGGCCTCATAATCGCCACTATCAGACGGCGCTCCATCACTTTGAACAGGTCGCTGGCTTCGCTGCCCGGAGAGACATCGCGGTGATAAACTAACAGCCGCGGCAGATAAAACAACCCCGCCATCCAGGCGACGACCGAAACAATATGGATGACTTTCAGCCATAGAAACCACTCAGCCATGGTCATGGTCCCGAATTGTCTCAATAACAGTTGTTAGGATGTCTGGATTCGTTTGCTGTTTAATTCCATGACCAAGGTTGAAGATATGGCGATCTCTCGGAATTCCGCTCACCAGTTTCAGCGTTTCCTTGCGCACCACAGCCTCGTCGCAAAGCAATAATAGCGGATCGAGATTTCCCTGGATCACCGCACCTGCCGGCAAAATGGACTGCAGAAATTCGAGCGGGCATTCAGCCTCAACCCCAATCGCCTGACATTTGGTTTTTAAATAGATATTCCTATGCCGATGCCCAGCGCCTTTGGCAAAAACGATAATGGGAACAGCAGGAAACCTCGACCTGACCCCAGCAACAATCTCCTGGATAGGTTCGATGCAATACTCTGTCAGCAAGTCACCCGGCAATTCGCCGGCCCAGGAATCAAATATCTGCACAACATCAGCCCCGGCCTCAATCTGAAGGCACAAGTACTCTATTGAGTTTTCGACCAGGCGGGAAAGCAACTCCCTGAACCAATCTTCACGTTGATAGGCAAATTTCCTCGCAAGCTCGCGGTCGGAACTTCCGCCTTCGACCATATAACTTGCCACAGTCCAGGGCGCTCCGCAGAATCCTATCAAAGAAATGGAAGAGTCTAGGTCGCGGCGAACCCTGTTTACCGATTCGGCAACGCTTTCAAACTGTTTGGACTTCAATCCAGGCTTTAACCGAGTTAAATCAGAACTGCTTCTCACAGTCTCCAACTTCGGTCCTTCGCCTTCAACAAACGACAGGCCATTTCCCATGGCATGTGGGACAACCAATATATCAGCAAAGATGATCGCCGCATCGAGATCATAACGCCGCAAAGGCTGCAATGTCACTTCTGCCGCAAGTTGGGACGAATAACACAACTCCAAAAAAGAACCAGCTTGTTCTCTGACCTTGCGATACTCTGGCAGATAACGGCCAGCCTGACGCATGAACCAGACTGGTCTTCGCTCCGGTTTACGCCCCGTCAATACGTTCATGAGCGGTTGTGTGGTGAGTGCAGGCATTCTTCTAAATAAAGCTTTCTATAAATTGAATATGATGTTGTAGGCCAGAGAGCGGGATCAAAAAACAATGACGCTCTTATGCGGGATCAAATGGCCTTGACCAACACTTCTTTACCGGTAAAAAAGACGGTAAAATTACCTGAATAAATTCAACTTGTTAGCTTGATATAAGGGCAAGTAAATGAGGTTATCCAGCGTTATACACATCGAAGACTTATCCCCATTACAGAAAGCACGTGCATACTTGAGATTGCCTTGTTGATAACAATCCCACAATATTGACGAATTGTTAACTATTCTGCGTTGTGCAGAATTATCCACAGTCTACCTGTTAAAACTCCACAGCTTTCAACGCGTGAATCCCTTGGACATCATACTCGCTTCAACCAGTAAAATTCGCGGAAAAATCCTGAGCGCTGCCGGGATAACATTTTCTATATTCAACTCGGAGATTGATGAAGAGAAAGCAAAAAGTTCAATCACGGAGCTTTCTCCGCGGAGAATTTCTCTGGAGTTGGCGAGATTAAAATCAGAAAAAGTATCGAGGCAACATCCCGGCGCGATGACTATCGGCGCAGACCAGGTGCTGGGGTTTCAGAATCAGATTTTCAACAAGCCGACTTCCCGAGCCGACGCGGAAAAACAGCTATCAATGCTGCGAGATGCCACGCACACTTTATATTCTGCGGTTTCTTGTGCAATCGACGGCGCTGAGGTGTGGAACCATTGCTCAGAGGCGCGATTGACCATGAGGGACTTTACGCCGGAATTCTTGTCGTCATACTTGGACGGCAGTCCGGCTGACTATTTGTCCTCAGTCGGCGCATATAAGCTGGAGGAAACCGGAATTCAACTGTTTGAAAAAATTGAAGGAGACTATTTCACCATTCTTGGTTTGCCCATATTGCCGCTTCTCGGCTTCTTAAGGCAGCGCGGAACCATCGCATCATGAAAAAAGCCTGTGTCATTGGCTGGCCCATCGCGCATTCACGCTCGCCGCTCATCCACAACTACTGGCTGAAAAGATACGGAATCGACGCCGTCTATGAAAAAAAGGCAGTTGAGCCAAAGAACGTCGCGCTCTTCATTGCAAATCTGGCCGCGTCGGAATTCATCGGCTGCAATGTGACAATCCCTCATAAGGAAGCGGCATTTCAGGCTGTTTCCAAGGCGGATGAAATCGCCGGCCGTTTGGGTGCCGTAAACACGGTATATATCAAGGATGGCGTGGTTTGCGGTACCAACACGGATGGTGAAGGCTTTATTGCATCTCTCCGTCACGCCTATCCTGCGTTTGAACTAAAAAACAAAACTGCGGTAATTGTTGGAGCCGGAGGAGCCGCAAAGGCAATCATTGGCGCGCTGCTCGATGAGGGTGTGGCAAAGATTGGGATCATCAATCGCACGCGGGAGCGCATTCACGAACTGCAGACGCAGTTTGGTTCCGGTATTTATGAAATCAGCGAGACCAACTCCAATGATACGCTGAAGAGCTGCGCCCTTCTGGTGAACACAACATCCATGGGCATGGAAGGCCAACCCCCATTGGAGCTGGAAATTCAGAGCCTGGGCCCCTACGCACTCGTTGCCGATATTGTTTATACGCCCCTGGAAACGGCTTTCTTGAAAAAAGCAAAGAGACAAGGAAATCCGGTTTTGGACGGCCTGGGTATGCTGCTGCATCAGGCCGTAAGAGGTTTTGAACTATGGTTCGGGGTGAAACCGGAAGTAACGGCCGAGCTACATGCTTTAATAGCCGGAGACGTTCAAAAAGCTAACAAGCAATGATATCCGTTGGTCTCACTGGCTCCATCGCCACCGGCAAAAGCGAAGTGGTCAAACTGTTCTCCGCCGCCGGTATTCCTGTATTTGATTCCGATGCCGAAGTGCATGACCTTTATGCTGAAAAGACAACCAGGGATTTGCTTGGCAAAGTATTTCCGGAGGTGATTGTTGACGGTGAAATTGACCGCCAGCGCCTGGGGCAACGGGTCTTGGGCTCCCTGGAAGATTTGCGAAAACTGGAATCCCTCATCCATCCCTTTGTCAGAAAAAGGCGGGAACGCTTCATCGCCCATTGGCGAAAGCAAGGCTCACCGCTTGTTGTTCTCGATATTCCGCTTCTCTTTGAAACGGGCCAAGAGAAGGAGGTGGATCATGTAATTGTTGTATCCGCCAACGAAGACGTCCAGCGAAAGCGGGTTATGGCCCGGCCCGGAATGACCGAACAAAAATTGGCCGGTATCCTGGCAAGGCAAATGCCCGATGTGGAGAAGCGCCGCCACGCCGATTTTGTCATTGAAAATTCCGGCAGCCTGGAGCATTTGCGAACCCAGGTTGACGCGCTAAGCAGCAAGCTTGCAGAACTGGCCAGGAACCCAAAGCCATGAGAGAAATTGTACTGGATACGGAAACCACCGGGCTCGATCCCCTGCAGGGCCACCGCCTCGTGGAAATCGGCGCTGTTGAGCTGTTCAATCACATCCCAACGGGAAAAACCTACCACAGCTTTATCAATCCGCAACGCGACGTGCCCCGCGAAGCCGAAGCCGTTCACGGACTGAGCGATGCGTTTTTGAAGGACAAGCCCGTATTCTCAAAGATCGCCGATGAGTTCCTGGAATTCATTGGCGATACGGTCCTGATCATTCACAACGCCAGCTTTGATGTTGGTTTTTTGAATGCCGAACTGGGATTTATCAAGCGCCCGCCAATTCTTTATGAGCGGGTCATTGATACTCTGGTACTCGCCAAGAAGCGCCACCCCATGGGACCCAACAGCCTTGATGCGCTCTGCAAGCGCTACGGGATTGATATCGGCAAACGCACAAAGCACGGCGCCCTGCTGGACTCGGAGCTTCTTGCAGGTGTCTATCTTGAACTGATCGGTGGCCGCCAAATCACCCTGACATTGCCCAAAACCGGCAATGTCCGCCTTCTGCAAACCAGCAATGCTCCCGCTCCGGCCATACGAAGCAATCCGCTTCCGCCGCGCCTCACCGGAGAAGAACGCGAGCGCCACGACGCCCTGATTAAGCGCCTGGGTGCTTCAGCGCTATGGAAAGCAACCTGAATTAGGCCTGTGCGGCAGACTTTTGCTGCTTCATTCGCTTTTGATACATGCCGGCAAAATCAATAGGGTCCAGCATCAGCGGCGGAAACCCGCCATTACGTGTCGCGTCGGCCAGGATCTGCCGGGCGAAGGGAAACAGCATCCGCGGGCATTCAATGAGAACCGCCGCATGAAGCATGTTGGCCGGAAAATTCTCCATGCGGAAAACCCCGGCATATAGAAGTTCCGAGGCGAATATAACCTTGCCTTCGGAGGTCGCTTTCGCATCGAGATGCAGCTCGACCTCAAAATCCGTTGGTGCAATGTTGCGGGCGTTGACATTGACCGCGATATTGATGTCGGGCTGGTTTTGCTGGGGCGCCAGGGCCTGGGGCGCATTGGGATTTTCAAAGCTCAGGTCTTTCAAATACTGGCCAAGAATGCGCATCGAAGGCTGGGTGCCAGGTTCGGGTGGCGGAACCTGCAAATTGACCGCTCCGGCTGCCTGGCCCTCCGAGATGCTGGGCGCCTTTTCCTCCGGGTTTTTGCCGCCATTTGATGCCTTTGGGGCGGTCTTGCGGGGAGCCGGTTTTGCTGCTTTTGCCATCTGGAATGCCTCTCATGCGCCGAAATAGTCTTATCAAATCAGAAGTTGTGAGTGGCTAACATGAAGGCAGCAGGGCCGCAAGCAGGGTCTTTAATCCTCCAACGGAGAATTTGACTTCAGTTTTGGCGTCTCCTCAATTTCCACGGCCTCAACGTCAATGATTGGGCCACCCTGGTGAACCGTAAAATCCCCTGAGACATGGGTCTCGAAAAATCCGGCTACACGCTTGCGGACCCACGGCAAAAGAAGGGTCAAAGCAATGAAATCGCTGACGATCCCGGGAATGATGAGCAAAACGCCCGCGATCGCCCCCAACAGGCTTTTGGCCGCTCCGCCCGAAACGGTTTTCTTGTCGCTGGCAGGCGTATTCAGCATGGTGAATATGTTGGCCCCGCTCCGGCGGATAAGCGCGCTTCCTGCAAAGATGCCCAGAATGACCAGCGCCAGCACAGGCAAAACCCCTACAAAACGCCCAAGCCAGATGAGGGATGCAAGGTCGGCAAACAGGAGGGCGAGAATGAGGATTGGAAAGTGGCGGCGCAAGCAAGACTCCAATAGAATGGTCCTTGGACCTATCCCAAAGTCTCCTATATAGGACTCAACATAAGACGAGTACAATGTGTGCCGCTCCGTGTGTAAGCTCAGAAGTGTGAGAATTTGCTAATGAACGAGATCTTTGATCCCCTGAATCTGGTTCTGGCCGCAATCGCCCTTATGGTCGTTTGGCGCCTGCGCTCGGTTCTGGGACAGCGCACGGGAACTGAGCGCCCGCCGATCGATCCCTACGCGCCTCCCAGCCGGCCGAATGGCAGCGCCCCGGCCGAAACCGGCAGCGGCAAGATCCTGGAGTTTCCCTCGAGCAAGGAGGAATCGGCGAAAAAGCTTGATGCCGAACCCAAAGCCCCGGTTTGGACCGGCTTTGCGGCAGCCGCATCGCCTCTCGCCGCAGGATTTGAAAAACTCGTTCAGGCCGATCCGGCGTTTTCACCAAAGGAATTTCTGGAAGGCGCCAAGCTTGCCTATGAGATGATTGTCGATGCCTTCGCCAAGGGCGACAAGCCGGCCCTCAAGAACCTTCTGTCGAGGGAAGTGTTTGATGGTTTCTCGAAGGCCATCGACAGCCGCAGCCAGGCCGGTGAAAAACTCGATTTCCAGTTCGTCGGATTTGAGAAAGTGGACTTCGAGTCCGTGGCCTTGAGCGGGAAACGCGCCAGCATTGTTGTCAAGTTTGCCAGCCAGATGATTTCCGCAACCCATGACAAGGCGGGTGCCCTCATCGATGGCAATCCCAAGGAAGTGCGGGACATCACCGATATCTGGACCTTTGAAAGGGACGTGGCGCAGAAAGATCCGAACTGGCGGGTTGTGGCCACCGAAACGCAAGCGTGATAGGACGCCTGGGACTTGCCTGCTTGCTCGCCATTTCCCTTGCCATGACCGCTGAAGCCAAACCTGTTTTCACCGCCGTCCCATTCGCCCGGATCGAGGGCTGGACCGGCGACGACCATGCGGCGGCACTGGCAACGTTTCACAGATCATGCGCCGAAATTCTGGCAGACGGCCGCGGCTTTGGACGCGAGGTTCGTTATGGCGGAAAGCGCGCCGACTGGTTGGAGGCTTGCGAAAGTGCCGCTCACGCGAATTCAGCACGCCAGTTTTTCGAAGAAAAATTCACGGCTCTGAAAGTCACCGATCCGATCCGCCCTGAAGGCCTCTTCACCGGCTATTACGAACCGGAAGCTGCGGGCAGCCGCACACCGGGCAATGGCTATGATGTTCCCATCTTCCGCAAACCCGATGACCTTGTGGGTTTTGATGCGGCAACTGAAAAACGGCTCAATCTGAATTATGGCCGCATGCTAAATGGCAAACCAGCCGGCTATTTAACGCGCCGCGAAATCGAGGAAGGCGCCTTGCAGGGCCGCAGCCTTGAAATCGCCTGGCTCAAAAGCTGGGTCGATGCGTTTTTCATTCATGTCCAGGGCTCAGGCCGCATCCGCTTCGAAGACGGCAGCACCATGCGGCTCGCCTATGGGGCGAAATCCGGCCAGCCCTATACCTCCATCGGCGGCGTTCTGGCTGAGCGCGGCGTGCTCACCAGGGACAACATGTCAATGCAGGCCCTGCGCGCCTGGATGAAGGACAATCCTGGCAAGGCGCGCGCTCTCATGTGGGAAAACAAGTCCTTCGTTTTCTTCCGCGAAGTGAAGGTTGGCGATCCCGCGCTTGGCGCGCCCGGTGCGCAACAGGTTTCGCTGACACCGCTCAGAAGCCTGGCTATTGACCGCAGCCTCTGGATGTTCGGCACACCTATCTGGCTTGATGCGAAAGTGCCATCCGGCCCCGCCGGCGAAATGCAGGAATTTCGCCACCTGATGGTGGCGCAGGATACAGGCACTGCAATCAAGGGCCATGTGCGCGGCGATGTCTACTGGGGCTGGGGCGAGAAGGCCGCAAGTGTTGCAGGCCAGATGAAAAGCCCCGGCGCCATGATTGTTTTGCTGCCGAAGAAATTGGCCGCCAGACTTTTGAAGGGAAAATGAAAAAGAAGTCCTTCGAGGTTCCTGACCGCAATCTCTGGGATGAGGTTACCCGCTCCATCAGGCCTCTGGGAAAGCGCGCCCTCAAGATGAGCGCCGCATCGGTTACCCTGCCAAAGCAAGCCATTCAGCTTCTGCCGCAGAAGGCATCAACGCCCAAAATTTCTCTTAATAAATCGCCGCCGCCGATTACCGGCTTCGACCGGCGCACCGAACAGAAACTGACGCGCGGCAATGTCGAGATTGAAAGCCGCCTCGATTTGCATGGCATGAATTTGGAGGAAGCCCGCATCCGACTTCTGGATTTCATTTCCAGCCGCCGCCTGCAGGGGCACCGCCTGGTGCTTGTTATTACCGGCAAGGGCGCTTCGCCCTTTTCCGGGCACACGCTGCATGGCCGGGATCATTTTTACGCCCCTGAACGGGAAGGGCGCTTGCGGCGGCAATTGCCCGAGTGGTTGCATGAGGCGCAATTTCGTGCCCATGTTTCCGGTTTCCAGCAGGCCCATCCCAGGCACGGCGGCGGCGGGGCCTTCTATGTGAAACTGCGGCGAACCAGGGAAGGCTGACATGACGCCCTTTGGCGAAAAAATGCGGAAGCTCCGGGCCGACCGCGCCATCACGCTGAAACAGATGTCCACCGCAATTGGCGTTTCCAGTGCTTACCTTTCGGCTTTGGAGCACGGCAAGCGCGGCAGGCCGGGCTGGCACCTGATCCAGCGCATCATCGCCTATTTCAACATCATTTGGGACGAGGCCGAGGAGGTCACGCGCCTTGCCCGCATCTCCCATCCGCGCATTACTATTGACACCTCCGGCCTCAACCCGCTGGCCACCGAACTCGCCAACCGCCTGGCCGACGACATCGGCAAACTGGAACCGCAAACCTTGAACGAATTGCTGGCAGTGCTGTCGGCAAAGAAACAGGGCGGGAAATAACTGCGACTTCAACCAAGAGCCCTCATCCCCCTTCGGGACCTTCTCCATGCGAAGGCGCACGGGAGAAGGCGATAATGTTTGCGTAGTTCGCCTTCTCCCGCCGCAGGTGGGAGAAGGTGCCCGACAGGGCGGATGAGGGCGTTTTTGATCAGGCATTGTATAAGAAATGGCTGTCCTCGTTCCTCATGATCAGATTCACTTTTCAATGAGCGCCGGGCGTAGCTTCGCCGGGGATGAAAACGGTTATGCCGTTTCCGGGGGAGGCGAGAGGCGAAGGGTTGCGTGAGCGCAGCCTACGCGAAAATGCCGGTCGTGTTAGTCCGGCGGTTGACGCAAACTGCGCCCACGCTTTTGCGGCGGTTTTTGCCTCTGGAGCTGCAACTTCGGCTCTGTCCCTATAGGACTGCCTAA
>JAUXUN010000025.1 GCA_030680855.1 Aestuariivirga sp. | reverse complement strand
GACGAAGAGCGCGCCAAGGCAGTGGGCAGCCTATGTGAAAAAATCATCAAGGACGGCGGCTACAAGCTGGCGCCAAATACGGTGATGCGGGCCCTTGAGTCCTTGGGCGATGGTTTGTGGCTTGGCGTGGCAGCGGGAAATTCGCAGGCAAAATTCACCATCACCGCCAGCCAGGCACGCATGGCGCTGCAGGCCACGCTCGTCTCATTTTTTCCAAAGCATTTCCCATCGTGAGTTATGAATTGCCGGCCGAGACGCTGCAATGGCGCAGGAAAGTGCGGGCCTTTGTCGATAGTGAACTGCAGCCGCTGGAACTGCAGGCGGAAATGAACGAGGGCCGCATTCCGGCGGAGGCGCGCAAGCGCCATGAAAAATTCGCCATCGATGCCGGCATCACACTTATGGATACGCCGAAGTCACTGGGGGGGCTGGCGCTGCCCTTGCTGACCCAGGTGGCCATCGTCGAGCAGTTCGGCCGGGTGACCAATGCCCTGGGCTGGTGCTACGGCGAGGTCCAGAGCTGGATGTTTGAAGCCTGCAACGCCGATCAGGTGAAGCGCTATGTTCTGCCGACGACGCGCGGTGAGGTTCACCTGTGCTACGCCATCACCGAGGAAGACGCAGGCTCCGACCCCGGCGCCATCAAGACCACCGCCATCCGCCATGGCGGCCACTATCTCGTCAACGGCGAGAAATGGCATGTCACCAGCTATAACCTGGCCAATACCATGGTGGTGCAGGCCAAGCTGCAGAGCGGCGAGCACTGCCTGTTCTTTTGCCCCATCAATGCGCCAGGCGTTCGTGTTGTGCGCACCCCGCTCTATGCCCATACCTATGACCACCATCATCCCATCATCTCGTTCACCAATGTGAAGATCCCGGTGGCCGACCGCATCGGGGAGGAAGGGGCGGGCATGGATTTCGCCCACGCCTGGTTCCGCCGCGAGCGGTTGATGATCGCGGCGCGCTGCTGTGGCGCCATGGCCCGGCTCATCGAGGAAGCAACCAGATTTGCCCAAACCCGCGTTGTCTCCGGCGAGGCCATTGCCAGTTACCAGCTCATCCAGGCCATGCTCGCCGACAGCGTGGTTGATTTGCAGGCGGCCCGGCTGATGACCTATGAGGCCGCCGCCGCCCATGATAGGGGCGATGACCTGAAGGCGCTGCATGCCCGCTGTTCCATGGCTAAGCTCTTTGCCTCGGAGGCGGCCTTCCGCGTCGCCGACCGGGCCGTGCAGATTTTCGGCGGCCGTGGTTATATGCGTGAAAACGTCGCTGAGCGCTTTTTGCGGGAAATCCGCGTCGACCGGATTTGGGAAGGGACGTCCGAGATCCAGCGGCTGATCATCGCCCGATCACTTTTGAAAAGGGGGCTTGAGGCCACCGCCGGAAACAACTAGGATTTGAACAAACATTCAGTATCGGGGCCAGCAAGAGCCAAAAAGGGAGCAGAAAATGAAACTTACACGCAGATCATCGTTAGGCCTGATGGCAGGTGCCGCTCTGGCCATGCCCTATGTAAGCCGGGCCCACGCCCAGGAAGAGGCAGCCCTAAACGTCTTTAACTGGACCGATTATATCGGCGAGACAACCGTTGAGGACTTTCAGTCGGCCACCGGCATCCAGGTCACCTACGACCTCTATGACTCAACCGAAGCCATGGAAGCCAAGATGCTGGCCGGCAGCTCCGGTTTCGATGTGGTGATCCAGGCCGGCTCCACCCTCGAACGCTTCACTGAAGCCAAAGTCTATCAGCCGCTTGACCGCTCGAAATTGACCAATTGGGGCAATCTTGATCCGGTGAGCCTAAAAACCGTTGAGGGCTGGGACCCCGGCAACGTTTACGGCGTTCCCTACATGTGGGGCACCGTGGGCCTGACGTTCAATGTGGACATGGTCAAGGAACGCATTCCCGATGCGGATTTGACCACGCTCGACATCCTCTTCAAGCCGGAAAATGCCGCCAAGCTTGCCGACTGCGGCATTTCCGTTCTGGAAAGCCCTGGCGACGTGATCCCCATGGCGCTGGCCTATCTGGGACTTGATCCGAACACCACGGACCCGAAGGATTATGATGCGGTGGTCAAGCTTTTTGCCCCCATCCGCCAGTATATCCGGACCTTCGATGCCTCCAATTATCTGAATGCCATTCCCAACAAGGAACTGTGCATGATCAACAACTGGTCCGGCGACTATGCCACCGCCAATGCCCGCGCCGCAGAGGCCGGGATCAATCTCGATCTGTCCTATCATGTTCCCAAGACCGGCTCGCCCGCCTGGTTCGATATCTGGTGCATTCCAGCCGATGCCAAGCACGTCGACAACGCCCACAAGTTCATCAACTACATGATGGAGCCCGAGGTCATCGCAAAATGCACGAACTATACAAACTATGCCAACGTGAATCTTGCGGCTGACAAGTTTGTCGACCCGGCCATTCGTGCCGACCCCGCGGTCTACCCCGATGATGAACTGAAGAAGCGCCTGTGGACCCAGAAGTCGATGAGTTCGGACCTTGAGCGGGCCCGAACGAGGGCCTGGAGCACCATCAAGACAGGCTCACCATCCTGACACCAGAGAAGCCCGGCAAACGCTGCCGGGCTGAATTTTTTGGGGACGCATAATGGGCATCGAAAATACCGGCAAAGCCTGGGAAACCCCGAAGACCGAGCCGTTCATCCGGATAGAAAACGTCACCAAGAAGTTTAGCGACTTCATCGCCGTCAACAATGTGAGTCTCGATATTTACAAAGGCGAACTGTTTGCCCTCTTGGGCGGTTCGGGCTGCGGCAAGACAACCCTGCTGCGCATGCTCTCCGGGTTTGAATCGCCCACCGAAGGCCGTGTCTGGATCGATGGCCAGGACATGACCAGCGTTCCGCCCTATGAGCGGCCGGTCAACATGATGTTCCAGTCCTATGCGCTGTTTCCCCACATGACGGTGGAGCAGAATGTCGGCTACGGCCTGAAGCACGAGAAGCTGACTAAAGCCCAGCGCCAGGACCGCGTGAAGCAGATGCTCGACTTGGTCCAGCTCTCGCAGTTTGCCGGGCGCAAGCCCCATCAATTATCGGGCGGCCAGCGCCAGCGCGTGGCCTTGGCCCGGGCGCTCGCCAAGCAACCCAAGGTCCTGCTGCTGGATGAGCCGCTCGGCGCCCTCGACAAGAAACTGCGTGAGCACACCCAGTTTGAAATCATGAACATCCAGGAAAAGACCGGCATCACCTTCGTCGTCGTCACCCACGACCAGGAAGAGGCGATGACCCTCTCCACCCGCATCGCCGTCATGGACAGGGGCATCATCCGCCAAACCGGCACACCCACCGAAATCTATGAATTTCCCAAGACCAAATTCGTCGCCGACTTCATTGGTTCGATCAACCAGTTTGCCGGCACAGTGAAATCCGTCACCAAGGACAAGGCTGTCGTGGCCTGCGCTGATTGGGCGGGCGAGATAACTGTCGATCGCGATGCTTCGGTTGCTGTCGGCCAGAACGTTTCCGTGGCCGTCCGCCCGGAAAAAATCTCGATCAGCAAGAAGGCGCCGGCAAAGACCCTCAATGCGATTGAAGGCAAGGTCATTGATCTCGGCTACTTCGGCAAGGATTCGCTTTACCGCGTGAAGCTTCCCTCATCGGCGCTGGTCCGCGTCAACCGGGTGAATGACCAGCGCGGACGCGAAACCGAACGCGTCGCCCAGTGGGAAGACAAGGTCTGGCTTGCCTTTGAACCGTCAGCCGCAATTCTGTTGAAGGATTAGCCGATGGCCGGTGTCGCTCCGCAGAACTCCGGACCCCTGCCGCAGGAACTTGAACTGCCGGGCGGCAAAACAGGCTTTCGCAACTGGCTTGACCGCAATGCCTGGCGCGACATCATCATCGCCGTGCCCTACATCTGGCTCATTCTGTTTTTCGTTGCGCCCTTCATCATCATCATTGCCATGAGCCTGGCGCAATCGGTGATCGCCCAGCCGCCGTTCAGGTTTGACGAGACCTGGCCCTATGTCACTTTTGAGAACTTTGAGCGGCTCTTTTCCGATTATGTCTATCTCCGCGGCTATCTCACCTCGCTCCGCAACGCGCTGATTGCAACGGCGCTCTGCCTGCTTTTGGGCTATCCGATGGCCTTGGGGATAGCGAGGGCCAAGGGCGTCTGGCGCAATATCCTGCTGCTGCTAGTCATCCTGCCGTTCTGGACCTCGTTCCTGCTCCGCGTCTATGCCTGGATGGGCATGATGGGAAGCAACAGCTGGTTCAACCGCGGGCTCACCTCCCTTATCAATGTGTTCCTGCCCGCCGCCTCGGAAATCAATTCAGTCCCGATGATGAATTCGAACTTCGCCGTGATTCTTGTTGTTGTGTATTCTTACCTTCCCTTCATGATCCTGCCGCTCTTCGCCAATCTGGAAAAGCTTGATTTCACCCTGAACGAGGCGGCGATGGATCTGGGCTCCAAGCCCATGACGGTCTTCAGGGACGTGACGCTGCCCCTCTCCATCCCGGGAATCGTCGCCGGCTGCCTTCTGGTATTCATTCCGGCAACCGGCGAACTGGTCATTCCAAGCCTGGTGGGCAATGCCGGCGACCCGATGATTGGCCGGGTGATCAATGACGAGTTTTCGCTCAACCGCCACTGGCCCATGGCGTCGGCCATTGCGGTCGCCCTGCTCATGCTCCTGGTCGTGCCCATCATGCTTTATAACAGGATGCAGGAGAGAGCCGCCGAGGGAGCAAAGTGATGCGCCAGCGCTCCACCTTCCTCTTCTCAGTCCTGTGTTTCGGCTTTGCCTTTTTCTACATCCCGATCATTTCGATGATCGTCTACTCCTTCAACAAATCACGGCTTGCCACGGTCTGGGGCGGTTTCTCGGTTGAGTGGTACTTCAAGCTTTTCAAGAATGCCCAAATCATAAATGCGGCGACCCTCTCGCTCGAGATCGCGGTTATCAGCGCCACCTTTGCGACAATCCTCGGCACCATGGCCGGCATGGCCCTGGCGCGCTTTTCCCGGTTCCGCGGCCGCACGTTCTTTTCGGGACTTGTGTCCGCGCCGCTCATCATGCCGGAAGTCATCACCGGCGTTTCCCTGCTGCTGCTGTTCGTGTTCATGGAGCGCTACTTTGGCTGGCCGGCAAAGCGCGGCTTCACCACCGTCACTATCGCCCACACCACCTTTGCCCTTTCCTATGTGGCCGTGATCATTCAATCGCGGCTGTTGTCGATGGATGTGTCGTTGGAAGAAGCCGCCATGGACCTGGGTTCAAAGCCCTGGCAGGTGCTGTTTGACGTGACCCTGCCGATCATAGCACCCGCCATGATTGCCGGCTGGCTGCTGGCCTTCACCATCTCACTGGATGACGTGGTCATCACCAACTTCACCACCGGGCCCGGCGCTACGACACTGCCAATCCTGATCTGGGGCAAGGTGAAGCTGGGCGTCACGCCGGATATCAATGCGCTGGCGACCATTATTGTGCTTGTGGTGAGTATTGGCGTCGGGCTTGCCGGTTATCTCATGTACCGCAGCGAGAAAAAACGCGAGCGCGATATCCAGATGGCCCTTGCCGCCAATAAGTAAGGGACTGGGAATCGCGAAGTCGACCGGTCAACGAGGGCGGCGGCGACCTCCTCGGGTTCTCTTCCGCGCAGTGATGAGCCTGGCGGCTGATCGCGGGATCGATGGCTTCATGACCCTCCTGCGCTTGCGCCCAGGGTGGCGAGAAGCTCGTCGAGCTGCTCGAATGTCTCGCCCATCGCATCCGCCGCCCCGGTGCCGGCAGCGTCGAGAGCTTCCTTCGACGGATAGAGCTCGTGCATGACCAGCAGCGTCCTGCCACCTTTTTCCTCGAAGGTCACCGTGGTGACGGGTCCACCGTCACCACCTTCGTCATTGGTCCAGACGAGGCGCGAGTGCGGCGTCACTTCGATATACCTGCCGAAGAACTCGTCAGGGTTTGAGGAATCGTGGCCGAACACCAAACGGTACCCGCCACCGGTACGAACATCCATCTCGCAGGAACGCAGGAACATGCCCATCGACTTCGGCACCCACCACTGCTTGAACAGC
Source organism: Aestuariivirga sp. (assembly GCA_030680855.1). Taxonomy (GTDB): domain Bacteria; phylum Pseudomonadota; class Alphaproteobacteria; order Rhizobiales; family Aestuariivirgaceae; genus Aestuariivirga. The sequence goes on along the minus strand of JAUXUN010000025.1, from coordinate 143,354 downwards.
TCGGGGTTGGTCCACGCCTCGAACACGATGCGCGCCGGGGCGTCGAAGGTTCGCGTAACGACCAGCTCACGCTCGGACTTCCGTTCCATCGTCGTGCGGTTCTTCATGGGATTGGGCTCACTTTCTTTTCTTTTGACCATCGACTTTTTCCTTCCGTTGCAATTCAACGATAACCTTGTCCAACGCGTCGAAGCGTGCGTCCCAGAGCTGGCGGTACCTCTCGATCCATGCCGCCTCTTCATCCAGCCGGCGCAGGCCGAGCTTGCAGGTCCGCACGCGCCCGACCTTCTCCGTGGTGACGAGCCCCGCCTGCTCCAAAACGCCGACATGCTTCTTCATGCCCGTGAGGGTCATGTGGAACTTCGAGGCCAAGTCCGTGATCGAAGCCTCTGCACGCCCGAGCTGCTCCAGAACGCCGCGCCGGGTGGCGTCCGAGAGCGCAGCGAACGAAGCATCGAAGCGGGTTTGGGAATACTGAACCATATGGTTCAGTATGTAACACATGGATTGGCGGCATGCAAGGAGGCTGCGCGCCCGCTGCGTTGCCGGTCGCCCTCTCTCTCGAGGAGAGACGGAAACTGGAGTTAGTCGTTGCTGCTGACGAGTTTCGGTTTTGCCTCGGCGAGCTTGGCTGGTTCTTCCACATCAAGGCTTTCGATGCGAAGCCCGCGCTTGACGATTTTTTCCGCCGAGAGCGAAAGTTTTTCCAGATCCGAATTGGCATTGCCGAAATGTTTTTGCAGGTCGCCGACGCGCTCCTTGAGCCGCCCCACGTCTTCCAGCAGGCGCATGACCTCGATCTTGATCACATGGGCCTGCTCGCGCATGGCTGAGTCCTTGAAAATCGCCTGCATGGTCTGGATGAGCAGCATCAGCACATTGGGTGAGGCTATGATCACCCGTGCCCTGTGGGCCTTCTGAATGACGTCTTCGAATTTCTCGTGAAGGTCAGCATAAATGGATTCGGACGGCACGAACATGATGGCTGTCTCGTGGGTCTCCCCCGTGATCAGGTATTTCTCCGCAATGTCCTTGACGTGCTTGCTGACGTCGCTCCGCAGCCGTACTTCCGCCGCACGGACATCGCCTTCACCCTTTGCCTCCCGCAAGGAGTTGAACGCCTCCAGCGGAAATTTGGCATCGATCACCAGCTTGAGCTCCGAATCCGGCAGGCTTATGAGGCAATCGGGCCGCATGCCATTGGTGAGCGTCGGCTGGAAGGCATAGGCCCTGGCATGAAGCCCGTCGCGCACGATGGCCTCCATGCGCCCCTGGCCATAGGCGCCGCGCGCCTGCTTGTTGGAGAGAATGTCCTTGAGCGAGATCATCTCGGTTGAAAGCGAAGTCAGGTTCTTTTGGGCCGCATCAATGACCGCCAGCCGCTCATAGAGATGGGTGAGGGACTGCGTGGTGCGCTCCGCCTGGTCATTGAGGCCAAGGCCAATGCGCTGCCCCACATGGTCCAGCCGCTCATCGAGGGTTCGCGTGAGATGGGCCTGCGCACCCTGCGACTGGTCGGCGAAATTGCGCAGCGACCCCGCCATCTCGGCCAGGCGGTATTCCAGCTCCGAGGCGCGCCGCATGGCATCAAGGGTTTCGCTTTTCCGGTTGCGCTGGGCCCGCCATGTGACGATCAGGGTGGCAAGGATAAGAACCATGGCCAGGGCAGCACCCGCCAGCAAGATGTCAAGCAGGGTAAAGTGCTGGGAGCCGATTTGAAGGATGATTTGATTGAGTTGCATGAAGATCTTCTACCCCGATTCGGGGAAAGAAGCGTGGCCCGTCCACACTCAACTAAGCGTGGACGGGCCCTTGACCCGCACAACTCGGGACGGCGACAGGAGCCGCACAGGTCAACTCGCTCACAAACAGGGGTAGCGTATTAGGTTCCCGAAACTTTTCCCTCTCAAGAACCAGCTTTTTAGGCTGGCTAATCCCCGCTGGATTGAGTGAGAGAGTGGCTTTCGATCGTGGCTTGATCACGGGCAGAACTAGGCAATCGCCGGGCAACATTGCGGCGGGATCAAGGTAAGATCACCGCCGGAAGGCTTCAAACCGAAACAATAGCAATTCGGAACAACCGCTTAGCGGCGCTTCTTCACAGGGCGGCCCGGCGTCATGACCTGGTCGATAAATTCGTTGCGCTGGGAAAAATAAATCCCAAATCCACGGCCCAGGCCGAATACGAGTTCTTTGAATACACCGGTCATGATGACCTCCTTAACGAATAGATTACTGATTCAACGTGCTATGCTATTGAAATATGAACGAAATATAGAGATTCAAGATGAATCGCACGACTGTCAGCTATGCGGCGCCCGCATGGCGAATCGATCCGTGGCCCGAATCAGCGCGTCGGTGATGCCCGGTTCCGTGGCCGTATGGCCTGCATCGGGAATGATCTCGAAGGCGGCCTCGGGCCACGCCTTATGCAGGGCCCAGGCAGTTTCCATCGGCGTCACCACGTCGTAGCGGCCCTGAATGATCACGCCCGGAATGTTCCGCAGTTTAGGAGCATCGGCCAGCAACTGGCCGTCCCTGTCAAAGAACCCCTTGTTGACGAAGTAGTGGCACTCGATACGGGCGAAAGCCAGGGCAAAGGCATCCCCGCCAAATTCGCTGATGAGCTGGGGATTGGGGCGCAGCGAAAGCGTGCTGGCTTCCCACTGGCTCCAGGCCTTGGCACAGGCCATCTGCTCTTGGCTGTTGTCGCCGGTCAGCCGCTTGTAATAGGCGGAAACCAGATCATTGCGCTCTGGGACAGGAATGGGCGCCAGATAGGTCTCCCAGACATCGGCAAACAGGGCGCTGGCCCCTTCCTGGTAGAACCATTTTATCTCACTTTGCCTAACCATGAAAATGCCGCGCAGGATAAGTTCAGTTACCCGCTCCCCATGTTTTTGCGCATAGGCGAGCGCCAGCGTCGAACCCCACGAACCGCCCAGCACCTGCCACGTCTCAATGCCGAGATGGACGCGCAAGGCTTCCATGTCGGCCACAAGATGCCAGATGGTGTTCTCGCGCAACTCCGCGTGCGGTGTGGATTGCCCGCAGCCCCGCTGGTCAAAGAGGATGATGCGATAAAGCTTGGGATCATGCAGGCGGCGCAGGAACGGCGTAATGCCCCCGCCCGGCCCGCCATGCAGGACAACCACGGGCTTGCCCTTTGGATTGCCGCATTCCTCGTAATAGATTTCATGAAGCGCCGAAACGCAAAGCCGGCCGCGGGTGTGGGGCTGCAATTCCGGATAGAATTCCCGCATGTCAGAGCGTCTGGTATCGCGCGATGACCGAGCGCTCGAGAGCCGCCGTTACCAGTTTGTCGAGGCCAAGGGTGTCACGCAAGATGGCCAGAAAGCGCAGCTCCTCCTTGCCCACCGCCAAATCAGCCGCCGCAACCTCCACCGCAAGGGCATAGGCGGTTTCACGCAGCTTGGGCGAAAGCTGGTCGCGCGCCAGCCCCAGCACGGTCGTGAGGCCTTCCGGCTCCTGCAGCATCTCGCCGCATTCCTGGGCCACGGTCGTCAGCCGCGCCGTATCGAAATTCTTGAAGATCGGCAGGCTCTTCACCACCCGGCCAATCTCTTTCAGCTCCTTGGCGTTGATTGGCCCTTCCACGCCCGACATGGTGACCATGACATAGATAAGCGCCTGTTCCGTACTGATCGTGCCGGGCATGTATTTCTCCAATTGTTGGACGCTGGCTAGCGCTTGGCCGGACTTTTGTCGAGTGAAACCGCGGTAAACTCTTTCACCCGCTCAATCGCCTCAACCAGTCCTACCCGCTCCACCGCCACCCCCGGCGGAAACGCCGTGGTAAAGCGCGAGGCCAGCCGTGGATCGAGGATGACAAAACAGCCCCGGTCATTTTCGCTGCGGATCAGGCGGCCAAAGGCCTGCCGCAGGCGCAGGCGCACCACCATGTCCGTATAGGCATTGCCGCCGAAGGTTTCCCGGCGCGCCCGCTCAAGGATAGTGGGCGTTCCCCACGGCACCCGGTCCAGCACGATAAGCCGCAGCGAGTCACCGGGCACATCAACGCCGTCGCGCACCGCATCGGTTCCCAGCAAACAGGCATCCCGTTCGGCCCGGAACATGTCCACCAGCGTTCCCGTGTCCATGGGGTCCACGTGTTGCGCGTAAAGCGAGAGTCCCTTTTGTGCGAGAGCAATGCTCAAACGCTTGTGCACGGCGCGCAGCCGCGAAATCGCAGTGAACAGTCCCAGTGCCCCGCCGCGGCTGGCGAAAAACAATTCGCGGTATGCGGCGGCAACCTGGTCCATGTCCTCACGGTTCACATCATTCACCACCAGCAGCCGGCACTTGGTGGCGTAATCAAAAGGCGAGTCATAGCTCACGCGCTTGACGGGATAGGGCAGGTGCACCGCGCCCGTGCGCATTTCCGCATTGGCCCAGTCATCGGGCACATCGGGCGGGCGGTCTTTCAGGGTTGCCGAAGTAATGATGACACCGTCGGCATTCTTCAGTACAGCGAGAGCGAGGGGCTCCGTGGGATCAACCCAGTGGGAATGCAGCCCCACATCGGCTTCCCGGCCATGGATCTGGTCAATGGCAAACCATTCGACGAACAAGGTGTTCTTCGTCTCCAGAAGCCGCGCCAGCATGTCAATCCAGCCGCCCACCATCAATTCGCCGCGCTTCTTGAGCGAGCGTGACACGGCTTCAATGCGGCCCCGGTCGTAAGTGGAAAGCTCCTGCGCTTCGTCATCAAGCTTCTTGGCCAAGGCTTCGGCCAATTTCGTCATCGGTCGCTTGAGATCATGCAATGCCGTGGCCAGGTCTTCCGCCGCTTCCGCCAATCCGTCAATGAGCGGCACGCAATCCGTTTCAATGGAATTGCCGGCATTCTGTTCGGCCCGCGCCAATACCTGCTGCCGCACCACGGAGAGGAAATGTTCGGCCACGCCCTCAGGTGTTCCCGCCTGCACTCTTCTGGTCCAGCCCGGCCCCGGCAGGGCGTAGGCCGCCTGCAGAACCTTCTGCACCAGCGTTTCCGCCGTTTCATTGTCGGCCACCAGATCGCCGATGCGGTCCACCAAACCCCGCCCGCGCCGCCGTTCCGTTTCAGGCCCGCGCAGCCAGCGCCGGAGCTCCGCTGTTTCAAGTGCCGTGAGATGCCCGGAAAAGGCCGAGTCCGCCGCATCGAATAGATGATGGCCCTCATCGAACACGATCCGCCGCAAGCCACCCGGTGCTGCTTCTTCCTCTTCGGTCTCCGCGACACCGAGTGCATAATCCACTGCCGCCTGATTGAGAACCAGCGCATGATTGGCGATCACAATGTCAGCCTTGCGGGCGGCCCGCGCGCTGCGCTCGATGAAGCATTTCTTGAAATGCGGGCAGGCCGAATAAATGCATTCGCCGCGCCGGTCCGTGAGGCCAAGCGAGGAGGGCGAGAGGGCACGGGATTCATAGTCCAGCGCCACATCGGAAAACAGCGAGAGCAGCCATGACGGAAAATCGCCACCCACCATGTCGCCATCGCGCGTGAATCTTGCCCAGCGCGCGATGAGGGCGCCGAGCAGGGCACCGCGCGCATTGCTGGCGCCCAGCCGTCCGAATGTTTCCTGCATGTTGAGCAGGCAGAGATAATTTTCGCGGCCCTTGCGGATTACAATGCGGCTGCGCCGCTCCTCCGGATCGCCCACCAGCCGTGCGGTTTCCTGATCGAGCTGACGCTGCAGGTTTTTCGTGTAGGTCGAAATCCACACCGGGGCGTTGTTCTTCCGGGCCCACAGCCACGCGGGCGCGAGATAGCCCAGGGTTTTGCCAAGGCCCGTTCCGGCTTCCGCCAACAGAATGTTGTTCTCGCTTTTCTTCTGCCGGGGTTCAAAGGCGTAGGTGGCCGTGCCCGCATAATTTTTCTGCTGTGGCCGCGGCTCGGAAAATTTCCCCAGCACCTCGTCCAGAAATTGTGTCGCTTCCTCCGGCGTCACTCCTTCATGCCGCCCCGGTGGCCGCACCCCGTCATCCTCCCACTCGTCAATCCGGTCCCACACATTGAGGCCCGTGGCGAAGGTGCCGACATCAAGCTTGGGATTGGCCTTGAGCAGGGCGGCCATCACTGGCTTTGCCCATGGCCAGTTGCTCCGCGCCAGATAGGTAGCAATTTCCGCCGCTTCGCGAGGAGCTGGGTAATGGCGGTTGCTCAGGCGCAGCAATAGTTCATCGGCCACAAGCTGCAAAGTCTCAAGTTCATCCGGCAGGGGATCAAGCGCAAGCGAGCGGGCAAAACCTGAAGGCGTCGGCGTAGCCATGCGCGCCGGGCATACGAAAGCGAAAAGCTCCGCCACGTCCAAGTGTTTCTGTTCCTTGGCGGCCCGCGCCGCCGTCTTGGGCGCACCCGCCGCAAAGGCCAAGCGGTCAATCAGGAATGTGGCATGGCAAATCAGATGCGGCCTTTGCCCCAGCAGGTTCAGTCCATCGGCAGCCGCCAATCGCCCTGTGGGCGTCGCCAATTCAACGCCCGCAAGCACGGCTCTGTGGGTGCCGTCGATCACGCTATTTTGATTATAGGAATCATCATTCATCCCTACTCTTTAAGCAGGTTAAGCAGAGAAAAGGAGCCCCGTCATGGACCAGAAATATATCAGCCTTTTTGATCGCTTCACCCACGGCGGCATGAACCGCCGCGATTTCATGGAAAAGCTCACTTTGCTTGCAGGCGGCACCACGGCGGCAACCGCCCTGCTGCCGCTTCTCGAAAACAATTATGCCCGCGCCGACATTTTGCCCGAGGGCGATCCTCGCATCGCAACCCAGACCCTGGAATTCGCAGGCGGCAGCGGCTATTTCGCGAAACCAAGCGCGGAAGGCAAATATCCCGGCGTTCTTGTCATTCATGAAAACCGCGGCCTCAATCCGCACACCAAGGATACGGCCCGGCGCATCGCGGCGGAAGGTTTTGCCGCCCTCGCCGTCGATTATTTGCATGGCCTGGGCGGCACCCCTGAGGATGCCGACAAGGCCCGCGACATGATCGGCACTTTGACGCCAGAAGGCATCAACGCCACATCGGTGGCGGCCCTCGCCGCGGTAAAGGCCGATCCGGCCTCCAATGGCAAGTCAGGCGCCATGGGATTTTGCTGGGGCGGCGGCACGGTCGGCGACTTGGCCGTGGCCGATCCAGGCCTCAGTGCCGGGGTTGCCTATTACGGCCGCCAGCCCGCCGATGCTGACGTGCCGAAAATAACCGCCCCCCTGCTTCTCCATTATGCCTCGCTTGATGAGCGCATCAACGCCGGCATCCCCGCGTTTGAAGCAGCCCTCAAGGCCAACAACAAGGTCTATGAGCTTCACATGTATGAAGGCGCCAACCACGCCTTCAACAACGACACCAATGCGGCGCGCTACAACAAGGACGTTGCCGAATTGGCCTGGAGCAGAACGGTGGAGTTCCTGAAGAAATATGTGACCTGAAGGCGCTTAGCCACGTCCATGACGGCAGTGCGATTGACGAAGCCTTGAGACATGCCTAACAACGCCGGGCATTTGCCTTCATAGCGTTGAGTGATCCCATGACCGACCCCGTCCTTTCCGCAGCCGCCCTTGAAAGCCGCGCCTGGCCTTTCGAGGAAGCGCGGAAACTTCTGGCGCGGATCAAGAAGAGCAAGACACCGAAGACCGAAATCCTGTTTGAAACAGGCTACGGCCCCTCAGGGCTGCCGCACATCGGCACCTTTGGCGAAGTGGCCCGCACCACCATGGTGCGCCGCGCCTTTGAAACCATGTCGGATATTCCAACCCGGCTTCTCTGCTTTTCCGATGACATGGACGGCATGCGCAAGATTCCCGATAATGTTCCGGACCGCAGCTTCCTGGAGCCGCATCTCCACAAGCCGCTCACCACCGTGCCCAATCCCTTTGGCGGCGATTTCGAAAGCTTCGGCCACCACAACAACACCATGCTGCGCCGCTTCCTCGACACCTTCGGTTTCGATTATGAATTCGCCAGCGCCACGGAATATTACAAGGCGGGCAGGTTCGATGCCATGCTGCACCGCGCCGCCGAGCGCTATGACGCCATCATGGCCGTGATGCTGCCGACGCTGGGCGAGGAGCGCCAGGCCACCTACAGCCCCTTCCTGCCCATCTCGCCCACCACCGGACGGGTGCTCTATGTGCCCATGAAGGAAGTGGACGCCAGGAATGGCACGATCACCTTTGCCGATGAGGACGGGCGCGATACGACACTGCCGGTGACCGGCGGCCATGTGAAGCTGCAGTGGAAGCCGGATTTCGGCATGCGCTGGGCGGCGCTTGGCGTTGATTTCGAAATGTTCGGCAAAGACCACCAGACCAACGCCGTCGTCTACGACAAGATTTGCGAAATTCTCGGCGGCCTTCCGCCGGAGCATTACGTCTATGAGCTGTTCCTCGATGACAAGGGCCAGAAGATTTCCAAGTCCAAGGGCAACGGCCTCACCATTGATGAATGGCTGACCTATGCCGACACGGATTCGCTTTCACTCTACATGTACAACCGCCCGCGCGAGGCCAAGAAGCTTTACTTCGATGTGATCCCCCGCGCCGTTGATGAATATGCCCAGTTCCAGAATGCCTATGGCAGGCAGGGCCTCAAGGACCGCCTGATGAATCCGCTCTGGCACATCCATGGCGGAAAGCCGCCGCCGCCCGAGGAAGGTTCCGTCTCATTTTCGCTGCTGCTGAATCTCGTGGCCGTGGCCAATACGGAGGACAAGTCCGTGCTCTGGGCCTTCCTCAAGCGCTACGCCCCGCAGGTCTCGCAAGCGACCCATCCGCGCCTGGATAGCCTGGTGGGCTACGCCATCCGCTACTTCACCGATTTCGTGAAGCCCAACAAGAAATATCGTGCGGCCACCGGGGACGAGCGCAAGGCTCTTGAAGATTTGTCGGCGGCCCTGGCGCAATTGCCGGAAGGCTCAACCCCGGAAGCCATTCAGCAAAAGGTCTATGACATCGGCCGGCGCGAACCCTACACCACCACACAGAAGGATGGCTCCGTCGGCGTGGCGCAAACCTGGTTCAACATGCTCTACCAGGTCCTCCTCGGCGAAGAACGCGGCCCCCGCTTCGGCTCCTTTGCGGCATTGTATGGCGTGGAGAATACCCGCGCGTTGATCGGCAAGGCCTTGGCTGGCAAGTTAGCGGGTTAGGGGTTCAACGATCTGCGCGCGCGTCGATTTCCATGCGGAGCCAATCAATTGCACCTGGGGTGTTGGTCCAGTTTGCGATTGCGTACTGCGCATAGGAAGCAGCCTCGCTCTTTCCCCCCAACTCCAGGAGATTAGACATTTTCTTGGGGATCTTGCTGCGGCCCGTCAAATACCAGGGCACGAAGCCATTTTGCTTCAACGCATTCTTAAGTGCGGCGAGGGTTTTAGTAGAATTTCCGCCCTTCCGGAATGAGAGAAGCACCGTGTTCCATTGAAAATTCGCGCTCACATCTCCCTTGTAGTCTGTGAGCAAACGCCTGGCCTCTTCGTTTTTGCCCTGTGCAATCAATGCATCGCAGAGAAGATAGCGGATGCCTTGGTTGTCGTTGGGATTGAGAATTAGCATCTCGTGCATCAGCACTGAGGCTGCGGAGAGTTCGCTGCGTTCTTGCAGGTCGATCACCAGATAGTGGCAGGCGCGCATATAGGGGCGCGTTTCGAGGTGGAGCCAGAATTCACCGGTGAGTTCTGCAAAGAGCTTTTCTCCCAATGCCGCCCGGCCCGCATCCCTGGCGGCGCATATAAGTTCTGTCCGCCTTTGAGAGCCACGCCGCTGCCCGTCGGCCAATACGAGATAGGCATCAGCGCAAAGCCCACTTATATCCAGCGCAGTTTTGGCCAGCGCTTCGCGCTTCGCCGAACTCTTGGCGTCCCACGCGTCATAAATCAGCTCTTGGGCGCGATCAAGATTCTCCAAATCCCTTCGCGTGGGAGACTTGGCCATTCCCGCTGTTTACTGGCTCGCCCAGATAATCCGCGCCATCCAGTCCACGTCCTTCATGTCCAGCGTCTTGGTGTCATGGGCGGCGTTGAACGAGGCGAGCTCGACGTTTTTGGCGGTCTGCCGCTGCATGACCTTGGCCATGACCTGGCCATCGGTGGTTCTCACCACCACCCGGTCGCCCTTGCGCACCGTGGCGCCGGGAGAAACGATGATGGTGTCGCCCTCGCGGTAAACCGGCAGCATGGAGTCGCCGGTGATTTCGAGCGCGTAGGCCGTGTTGTCGGTCACCCCCGGAACGTCAATCTCATCCCAGCCATTGCCGACCGGAAAGCCGGAATCGTCAAAATAGCCGCCCTTGCCGGCCCGCGCCAACCCGAGCAGGGGAATGTGCTTGCGCTTTGGCGGCTGGCCCTTGCGGCCCGAAAGAAGATCGGCGAATTCCTCAACCGAGGCTCCCGCCGCTTCCAGCAGATTGGCGATGCTTTCGGTGGTGGGCCAGCGCGGCCTGCCATCGGGCCCATTGCGCTTGGAGGGATTGAACGAGGTGGGGTCGAGGCCCGACTTCTTGGCGAGCCCTGAAGCTGAAAAGCCGTACCGCTCCGCGATGGTGTCAATCGCGGCCCAAACCTGCTTGTGGCTGAACATTTTTGCCATATCCCGTACCTGATTTTTAATCCTCTAATCTAGGAACTAATACCTCAAGTCCCTTTGGTTGTCCAGAGCCAATTGCATGGCTATGGTGCGGCGCAAATCAGCGGGGTCGAAGGTGCCTGTTCTCTACAAAATCATGTCGCGGCAGGAGTGGGAAACGGCACAGGTGAATGGCATCTACAAAGGATCGGAAGTGGATCGGCGCGATGGTTTCATCCATCTCTCCGCTGCCCGTCAGGTTCGCGCCACGGCGCAGAAACATTTTTCCGGAATTGCCGATTTGCTGCTGGTGTCTGTGGCAGAAGCGGCGCTGGGCCCAAACCTGAAATGGGAAGTCTCGCGCGGCGGTGATTTGTTTCCCCATATCTATGGCGCCTTGCCGCTCAGCGCCGTAAGCGAAGTTGTTCCGCTGCCGCTGGTGAATGGCGCCCATCAGTTTCCCGAAGGGTTGCCGTCATGAGCCTGATCAATTTTGGCTTCAGGGCGCTGCGCCCGCTGCTCCACTGCATGGACGCGGAGACAGCCCATAGCCTGACCATCAAGGCGCTGAAGACAGGTCTTGGCGGGAGCGCAGAAATTAGCTCTCCGTCAAATCTTGCCATCTCATGTTTTGGTTTGAATTTCCAAAATCCCTTGGGCCTTGCCGCCGGCTTCGACAAAAATGCCGAAGTGCCGGATGCCATGCTTGCCATGGGTTTTGGCTTTGTCGAAGTGGGAACCGTGACACCGCGCCCGCAGGAGGGAAATCCCCGGCCGCGACTGTTTCGCCTGAGCGAAGACCGGGCCGTGATCAATCGCCTGGGCTTCAACAATGAGGGCCATGCTGCTGTTCTGGAAAGACTGCGCTTCCGCAAACACAAACCGGGAATCGTGGGCGTGAATATCGGAGCCAACAAGGAATCGATTGATCGCATTTCCGATTACGTTGCCGGGATCCACGCCTTCTCCGATGTGGCGGGCTATTTCACCATCAACATTTCATCGCCCAATACCCCGGGCCTGCGCAATTTGCAGTCCGCTGAGGAATTGCCCGCGCTGCTGAAGCGTTTGAACGAAGCGCGGCAAACGCAGCAGCGGCAGGTGCCGATGCTGCTTAAAATCGCGCCTGACCTTGAAGCAGATGAGATGAAGGCCATCGCCGAGTGCTGCATGAATTCCGCGGTGGATGGCGTCATCATTTCCAACACCACAGTTTCGCGGCCGGCGCTGCACGCGCAGCATGCGAAAGAAACAGGCGGCCTTTCCGGCGCGCCGCTCTTTGAGCATTCAACCCTGCAACTGGCGCGCTTCTATCTTCTCACCAAGGGAAAAATCCCGCTGGTAGGTGTCGGTGGCATTTCACATGCGGAACACGCCTGGAGCAAGATTTGCGCCGGGGCTTCACTCCTGCAGCTTTATTCGGCCCTGGTCTTTCAAGGCCCGGAGCTGGTGCAGGATATCCTCTCGGGCCTGTCCAAGAAACTTGCCGGGAAAAATTTTGCAACGCTCAGCGATGCCGTAGGGACCTCAGCCGACGAAATTGCTCACCACAGCCCGCCAGGCAAGTAACGCGCGAAAATTTCCGCCGAAGCCTTCTTTTCCTGCAGCCGGTCCAAAGCATAGTCAAAGGCCACCACCGTATCGCGGTCGTCGCGCCGCGTCAGAAAGGAGAGATTGTTGCTGAAAAATTGCCGGTCCACGAAAGCCCCATCAAGCGGCTTGCAGCAGCCGCGCGAGGAACTGCCGGCAAGCCAGTAGATCAGCCGCAAGCCATCACCGAAAGAGACATCAAGCGCACCCGTGCGCAGCGCCTCATTCATTTCGGCTTCACTCGGGAAAGCCGTGAGGGCTGAGCGCGAATAGTATTTTTCTAGCCACGCCCCATGGCTCGAATTGGCGACATAGCCGATTCGCCGACCCGCAAGGCTGCGGATGTCACTGCCGCGCAACTGGCTGCCAACGCGCACTGCAAACCGTCCGACCGACCAGAAGTAAGGCCGCGTCATCGCGGCCTTTTTTAACACCGTCTCATCGATCCGCAGGCCAGAGACAATAAGATCGCCTTCATTGTTGAGGAGTGCTGGAAGAAGCTGGCTGAAAGGTTTGGCGATGACTGTGCAGGTGGCCTTCAATTCCGCGCAGGCCGCAAGGGCCAAGTCAACTGAGACACCGGCCGTCTTGCCTTCCGGCGTTTCATAACTGAAGGGCGGAAAGTCCCGGTCGGTGAGGAGGCGGATGTTGCGCTGGGCAAAGCCAGTGGGAGGCTTGGCAACACTGTCGATATGGCGGAACAGCGGAAACCCCGGTGCAACAGCATCCTGAGCAAATGCGGCGTCAACCGCAAACAATGCCGAAGCGAGTAGAAGAAAAAACACCCCAAGATGGGTTGCAATTTGTTTTGTAACTCGCTTTATTAAAAATGTTGGAGAAGTCATTTTCCATCCAGGGGCGTTCGGTGCGGGGTCAACAAGTAGAGTGGCGTAGCGTTGCTACATCGCCATCCGGTGGCGGTGCAACAAGCGATTCCAAAATAGCTTCAGACGCCCCCGATGTCTTGCCCCTTTTATTACGGGGTGATCTGGAGGACATCCTGCGGCGCCTGCCTCCCCAGGCCATTCGGCGGGTTTTGCGCCATGGCGTGGTGCCCGTGGCGTGGCAGCCCGATCATGTGCACTACGCCATCTGTGGCCCGAAGGGAGTGGCTTACGCCAGACGGCATGGCCTGCCGGTGGTGGCCCGCATCGCTTCGGTGGACTTTCACCGCGGCGTGCACCGGGTCTGGGGCCGGAAAATTCTGGCCAAGGCCACCCATGGGCTTTCGGCAACCCGCCCGCAATTTTCTGCACGAAGGCGGGTAACCCCTCCCCAAGGGGCCGCCTTTTTCATTCTGGCGCTTTGCCTTGCGCTGAGCGCCGCCTATGTGCCGGCCAGCGACATGTGGGTTGCGGCAAGCGCCGCACTCGGTTTGTTTTTTCTCTCGGTTATTGCCTTGCGCCTCTTCTGTCTGTTTTCGCTTCCAGCCTCAAAAAGCAGAAACTTGGAAAACCCAGGCGATGCGGACCTGCCGGCCTATTCCGTCCTCGTGCCGGTGTTCAGGGAAACTTCGGTTCTCAGCCAGCTTCTGCGTGGATTGTCTTGCCTGAACTACCCGGCCTTATGTATCAAACGCACCAAGCGCCCGAAGGTGGGGCGTGATGTTGTTTCGCGCTGTTCTAATCATCAAATTTTTCTGGGTAATGAACGTATTTCAACTCTGCTTTGCCAGTCACTCCTTCGTCGGGCCGAGCAACATCTCGTCCACCTACCGTAACAGCGCTGAAATTGAGTGTCTGCTCGGCACCAAACACATCGAGCCATTTCAGGTGGCCATTGAATCTAAATCGCGTTGCATGGTTTGTGACATACAAATGAAATGGACTCGTAGCTTCCGCCCGATACCAAGCAATCAATACGTCTTTGTTGGAATTAGCAGCAACAAAAGAAGCATCCGCAACGCCCAAGACCGAAGTTGTTTCAGAAGCGATTTTTCCTCCTTTGGCGAGATTCTCGATAGTTCCGACATGAATCCTGCCTTTAACAATAACCTTAAAAGCCGGAGATTGGCCGGAGTTTTTAATATCCACGCGAGCCACAATGCCATCGTCGGAAAAATTAAGTATCATGTCAGAAACGGACAAATATGCCCTTACTTGAGATCTACCTATTACGCGGGCGACCTCGTTAGCCTCAACGGTAGCCTGCGTGGCCGCTTGGGTTTCCCGCAAGGTGCTTCGCAAAAGGCGAACAGCCCAAATGCTTACACCTGTAGCTGCAACGGAAAAGAGAGCCATGAGCCATTGGGCATAAGTATCGCGCCAAGGATGAAAGTTATCCGAGCTGGCTACCAGTTCCGAGACTTTGCCATCTTGGCGCTGCTCTACATTGTGGGGGGCGGGTTGTCCTATGCCGTAATCGGTTGGATTACTCAGCCACCCAAGCGCCGTGACAATGACAATAGCGGCGACGACTAGCGCTAACGCTACAAGCGCACCTCGGTCACCCCTATTGCTGTCAGACATTGAACGAAGAACGCCGCTGTGAATCCACCCCGGCTGATCTTATTGTTTAAGTTGCGTTCTGTCTCAGAGATTCCCATGGCCCCCAGCTTCTCAGCCAATTGGGCATAGGTCACACCCTTCCGTTTCAACTCGCCTTTCAGGAGGTTCTTGGCCTTTTCCTCAAATTCGACCGTTGCCGGGTTGTCTTTCCACGATGTTGCAGCGCACATAAATTGACCTCAAAATATCATCGTATTTGATGATATATACCCTTGCATTTGGATATACAAGTCTCTATATTTGATGAGTAACATCATCGGATATAGTGATATGAGCCAACATTTCCTACTTTCAGCCGCCTCCCGCACCCTCTCCCTCAAGGGCATCTACCAGATGGGGGAAGCCAAGGCTTACGAGACATTCTGCCAGATGCGCTGGGAAGGTGGCCAAGCCACATGCCCCCGTTGCGGGTGCCTGGACACCTATCACATTTCCACCCGCCGCAAGTTCAAGTGCAAGGGCTGCAGCTATCAGTTCTCGGTCACGTCCGGCACCATTTTTGCCAGCCGCAAAATGTCCTTCACTGACTTGCTAGCTGCCATCTGCCTGATCGTGAACGGTGCCAAGGGCATTTCAATGATACAGATGAGCCGTGACCTCAATTGCCAGTACAAGACGGCTTTCGTGCTGGCTCACAAAATCCGTGAGGCAATGGGCTCTGATCGCCCTGCAATGCCTTTGGAAGGTGATGTTGAGGTTGATGGCATGTACAACGGCGGTTACGTGCGCCCTGCCAATTTGAAGGAAAACCGGGTTGACCGCCGCCTTGCTGAAAACCAGACAGGCAAGCGCCGCGTGGTTGTCGCCTTCCGTCAACGCAAGGGCCGCACCCTGCCTTTCGTAGTTCGCTCGGAAGCGGAAGGCGTTGAACTGGCCATGCAGCATGTGAGCCGGATGGCCACCATGCATGCCGACGAGGCCAGCCATTGGGACCGCCTGCATGATGGCTGGCAAGTTGGCCGCATCAATCACAGTGAAGCCTATGCCACGCTGGAAAGCTGCACCAACCAAGTCGAAAGCTACTTTAGCCGCTTGCGCCGGATGATACAGGGCCAGCACCACTTCGTATCTGGCCGCTACCTTCACCAGTACGCCAACCATGCCGCATGGCTTGAAGATCATCGGGGCCTGCCCAATGGGGAGCTTGCGGGGCGCGTTGGCGACCTTGCCTTGGCGCACCCCGTTAGTCGCGTGTGGAAGGGCTACTGGCAGGGAGGGAAATAGGGGTCTATTGCAATTAGACGGGTTTCGGTGTTTACTAGTTGAGTTTACCACTTTACTAGTAGGGTTTGAAGGCAAATGGCTACCCCTGTTGATGAATGGAAAAAGAAGAGCTTCCTGCTCGGTGGTGTTTTTACTCCAAGAACACCTATTAACGCGCGGAAACTTTTTTCCGGGAGAATCCCTCAAATAAATAAAGTTTTGGATGCGGTATCCCAAAAGGGATCGCACGCAATGCTGTATGGCGAGCGCGGCGTTGGCAAAACGTCGCTTTCAAATGTTTTGTCAGATTATTTGACTGGAGTCGCAGCTTTTGTCCTTCCGCGCGTCAACTGTGATGCTTCGGATACGTATTCCTCAGTTTGGAAAAAAATACTTCAAGACTTTGAAATTACTCGACGCAAAAGTGGTGTAGGATTTAATGCAGCTGAAAGATTAGAGGTCACCAGCATTGTTGAGTCTATGCCCGATGTGGTGACGCCGGATCATATCAGACGTACAATTTCTGACTTGTCCCAGAAATCCGCAATCGTTTTTATTTTTGATGAGTACGACAGACTTCAAGATAGAAAATCCCGAATGATGATGGCCGACACGATAAAAATGCTTTCTGACTATTCGGTTTCCGCAACGATTCTCTTGATCGGCGTTGCCGATACGGTCGATCAACTTATTGAGGACCATCTTTCTATTGAGCGCGCACTTGTCCAAATTCCAATGCCTAGAATGTCCGATATTGAAATAAATGACATTGTTGAGAATGGGTTGTCTCAAATAAAAATGAAAATTGAAGCAGGCCCATTAAAAACGATTGTTAATCTTTCGCAAGGATTGCCATACGTGACCCACTTGCTTTCCTTGCATGCTGCTAAATCTGCTCTTTCCCAAAAATCGCTTACAATCTTGGATGGCCACGTTCAGGTTGGAATTAATAAATCCCTAGAGGAATGGCAGCAATCAATAAAATCTGCCTACTATGAGGCAACAAAGAGTCAGCAACCGGATACGATTTACAAGCAAGTCTTGCTTGCCTGCGCTTTGGCTGAAAAAGATGAATTTGGTTATTTCAGCGCCGCAGCCGTGCGAACACCCCTCAGTAGTAATACTGGAAAATATTATGATATTCCGAATTTTGCTCGGCACTTGAAGGAATTTTCTGAAATTGGGCGCGGTCAAATACTGGAGAAAGCGGGAGGCAAGCGAAAGATTCGCTATCGCTTCACTAGCCCATTGATTCAGCCATACATAATTATTCGCGCTTCGAAGGAGGGAGACCTCCGCACACATTGATGGCAATACCCCACACTATCGCCGTCCCCACCTTTTTCACCCGCGTAACCTTCCGCGCCTTCTCCCACCGTCTCAGGACTTGAATCAGCTTGTAGACTATGGCCCTGCTCAAGTGGCGGTCATCCTTGGCCAGCCCCTTTTCGGCAATGATCTGCTTGGCGATCTGTGGCGCGGTCATGCCGTCCGGTGCCGCCGTCAAGGCCGCCGTAACCAGCTTGGGAAGCTCATGCCGGGGAAACAGGAACGATAGCTCCATGTAGGCCGTCACGTTCGGGCCACGGGCTTTGAATATGTGTTCCGTAGCCATGATGGCCGACAGGTCACGGCGGGCCTGCTCCAGGTCGCGCTCTAGGCTTCCGATATAGGCTTGGATTTCCTTGCGCTTGTCGGCAAGGTTCTTGGCTATGAGAGTTTCGGGCATGAAGGGGGCCTTGGGTTGCGGGAACACAACGCCCCTTTTAGTGTCCCTAACTCAGGCAGTCTTGGTGCGCTTGATACATAAGGCCGGAACTACCCGCCTGAAAAACTGGAAATCAAGATCATCGTCGAAGAGTTCGATACGAACCTCCGCCACGCGCTGGAGAAATTTGATCTGCCGCCGCACATCGAGGTCATTGTGGTGCCGCAAGGCTCGCCGCAGACAAAGCCCCGGGCCTTGAACTACGCGTTGCAATTCTGCCATGGCAGCCTGCTCACGATTTACGATGCCGAAGATGTGCCCGAACCCAATCAACTGCGCGAAGTTGCGCGGGAATTCTTCCGCGCCGATAATACGCTGGCCTGCCTGCAGGCACAGCTCACCGCCTATAATCCCAATGAAAACTGGCTAACCCGCCAGTTCACCGCCGAATATGCCACGCTCTTTGGCCTGATACTGCCGGCCCTTGCGGCGCGCCGCCTGCCGCTCACCCTGGGCGGAACCTCAAATCATTTCCGCACCCACATCCTGCGGAAAATCGGCGGCTGGGATTCCCACAATGTGACGGAAGATGCGGATTTGGGCCTGCGCCTGGCGCGGCTAGGGTTTCGCACTGGCGTGGTGCAAAGCCTCACCTATGAGGAGGCCAATACCCGGCTCGGCAATTGGCTGGGCCAGCGGGCCCGCTGGCTCAAGGGCTTCATGCAAACCTGGCTGGTGCATATGCGCAATCCCGTGAGGACGGCGAAAGAACTCGGCCCCACGGGATTCTGGACTCTGCAGGCCCTGACCGCCGGCATTTTTATCTCGGCCCTGTTTCATCCCTTCCTCATAGCACTTTCCGCCTGGTTTCTGGTCATAAATCCTTTCCATGTGTCAGTAACGACCATGCTGAACCTGGAAGTTTTTGTGCTCGGCTATGGCGTGGCCATGCTGGCAGGCGCTAAGGCGCTGCGCCAGCGCGGGCTCAGGGGCTGGTGGTTCACCATCGCAACAATGCCTTTCTATTGGCTTCTCATGTCCATCGCCGCTTGGATGGCCTTGTGGCAATTGGTTTTCGCGCCCTTCAAGTGGAACAAGACCGAACACGGATTGTCGAAGTTTCAGGCCTAGTGGCTGCCGCCGCCCGTGCCTGCGGACGGTTTGCACATTGCTGGAACCAGGAAATTGCATGAAGCGGCACGAAAACGAAGTCCGGTTGCTAATCTGTTGGCGTTTCCCATTTCCTGTATAGTGGTTCTGCCTGGGTCGAACTTCTAATTTCAAGGAAACGGATGCACAAACATGGGCCTTTTAGTTGCCGTAATCGCATTATTCGTCATCATCTATTTTGCAGTGGTTTCATCTGGCTTCCGCATTTTTCTTCTTGTCGCGCTGGCTGCTGCTCTTCCGCTGGGCTACTTTTGGTACCAGCAATCGGCGAAGGAAAGTGCTGACAATGAACTAAGGCTCAGTATTGCCAGGAGTCTGGTGAAGCCAACAGATTTGGAAATGGCGGATTCCAAGCTGACTCCACCCTCCTACCCGGGTCTGTCCCTGTGGAACATCTATGGGGTTATCAAGAATAACTCCGATTATGAGATTGAAAGCATAGCTCTCACCATCGAAGTCACAAATTGCGATGCTTATGATAGCAATTGCGTCGTCGTCGGCAGTGGAATTGCGCGTAGGGACATTCTAAGAATACCGAAAGGTCAAGCCAGGGCGTTTAACGTGAATTTTCCTTTGGAGAACTTGCCCAAGCTGGATAAATGGAAATGGCGCATCACCGATTGGCTGATCGAGGCAAGGAATCCGGAATAGGAAACCTTCTGAGAGTAGGCGATTCGTCTCCGGGAGTTCGACCTTAAGAACATCAACAATGGATTATGGAGCGGGCGATGGGAATCGAACCCACGACATGCAGCTTGGGAAGCTACCGTTCTGCCACTGAACTACGCCCGCGTGGGCCTGATGCTAGTCGGAGCCGCAACGCGCGTCCAGTCCCTTACCGCTTGCCCGGATCATAGGGCCTGAAATGCTTCGACAGCTTCAGCCCCTGCCGCTGGTAATTCGACCCAATGCCCTGGCCATAGACCTGTGATGGCACTTCCGTCAGCGGCTCATAGACCAGCCGCCCGATGATCTGCCCGTCCTCCAGAATGAACGGCACCTCGTGCGAACGAACTTCGAGAACGGCGCGTGCCCCTTCGCCATGGCCGGAGCTGTGGCCGAAGCCGGGATCAAAAAATCCCGCGTAATGCACGCGGAATTCGCCCACCAGCGGATTGAACGGAACCATTTCCGCCGCATGCGTCGGCGGCACCCGCACCGCTTCCTTGGAAGCGAGGATGTAAAACTGGTCGGGGTCAAGCACCAACGAGCCCCGCTGCCAGATGGGTTCCCAGAAATCGGACGCCTCAAGGCCCGCCTTCTTGTCCACATCGACAAGGCCCGAATGGCGCTTCGCCCGGAAACCGACCGGATTGTCCTTGTCAGCCCCGGAAAGATCAATGGTAAGCGCCAGGCCATTGTCGATATTGACCTGTCCCTGCGAGATCAGGCCCTCATTGGCGTGCAGCGCGCGGATAATCTCATCGGACGCCAGCGAGGCTCCGGCCCGGAAGCGGATTTGCGAAAGCCTGGATCCCGTGCGCGCCAGGATGGAAAAGGTGCGAGGCGAGATTTCCGCATAGAGCGGCCCCTCATAGGCCTCCGGCACCTTGTCAAACTCCTGGGCGTAATCGGCAATCACCCGGGTGAAAATATCAAGCCGCCCGGTGGAGCTCTTGGGGTTGGCCGCCGCCGAAACGCCCTTGGGCAGCTTCAGCGATTCAAGCAGGGGCACGATGTAAACGCAGCCCGTTTCGAGAACTGCCCCTTCGCTCAAATTGACCCGGTGCAGGACAAGCGACTTGAGCCGCTGCTCCACCGTTGACTTGGGGCCGGGCAGGAACGACGCCCGAACCCGGTAAGCCCATTCGCCAAGGCGGAGATCGAGGCTGGCCGGTTGAATCTGGTCATCATCAAGGGGCCGGCCCGGATTGATAAGGCCTTTGCTGCAATAATCAGCGATGAGCCGGGCAGGCAGGATGCCCTGTGAGGTGGTCAAGGTGCGTGTCATGGGTCTATTGGCGGGTTTCCATCATATTTCGCAAGGGGGTAACTCATATAGTGGAAAACTGCCCGCAGTAAGCTACATTGTTGTCCATGTACAACCGCACGACCCGCAATATCCGCATTCATGTGCAGCCGCAGTTTCTCGAAGGCCAGTCGCGGCCCGACGAAGCCAAATTCGTCTGGGCCTATACCATCACCGTTGAAAACCAGGGGGCGGAAATCGTAACGCTATTGTCACGCTATTGGAAAATCACCGATGCCTTCGGGCGCATCCAGGAAGTGCGCGGCGATGGCGTGGTGGGCGAGCAGCCAACCCTCAAGCCCGGCGAGAATTTCCAGTATACCTCGGGCTGCCCGCTTTCCACCCCCAATGGCTTCATGGTGGGCAGCTACCACATGAAAAACCAGCACGGCGAAACCTTCGAAGTCGACGTGCCGGCCTTCTCCCTCGACAGCCCTTATGGCGAGCACAGCGTAAATTGAAAAAAATAAAAAATGATTATTCGGCCCACGCCATGCTGGCGGAGCTCGTGCGCTTTGACACTACCAGCCGTGATAGCAACATTCCCCTGATCGAGTTTGTCGAGGGCTATCTCGACAGCTGGGACATTCCGCATTTCCGCGTGGACTATGAGGCGGGAAGGAAAACCAATCTCTTTGCCACCATCGGCCCCGATATCGCCGGCGGCATTGTGCTGTCGGGCCACACCGACGTGGTGCCGGTTGACGGCCAGGCATGGGCGAGCAATCCCTTTGAGCTTAAAGAGCGCGATGGCCGTCTCTATGGCCGCGGCACCTGTGACATGAAGGGCTTTATCGCCGTGGCTTTGGCACTGGTGCCGCAATTCAAGGCCGCCAATTTGAAAACCCCAATTCATCTGGCGCTCTCCTGCGATGAGGAAGTGGGCTGCAAGGGCGTTAGGCCGCTCGTGGCCCACATCCGCGATCACATGAAAAAGCCAAGAGCCGTAATTGTGGGCGAGCCAACCTCGATGCAGGTTGTGAATGCCCACAAGGCGGCACTCACCTTCTCCACCGAAGTGACGGGCCTTGAGGCCCATTCAAGCCTTACCGGCCAGGGCGTGAACGCCATCATGGTGGCAGGCGAGCTGCTGGGCGAAATCAACCGCATCCGCGAAGATTTGACCGCGCGCGGCGATCCCTCGCACCGCTTTAATCCGCCCTATTCGACAATCCATGTCGGCGTCATAGAGGGCGGCACCGCCAAGAACATCATCCCGCGCCATTGTTCCTTCCAGTGGGAAACGAGGCTCCTGCCGCTGGCAGATCCCACGGAAGTGCCGGCCCGCTTTGAAAAATACGCCGCGAGCCTTGAACCGGCAATGAGGAAAATCGCAGGCAATACAGGCATCAACAACCAGCAAACCAATATCGTGCCGGGCCTGGCGCCTGAGGATAATTCGCCCGCCGAACATTTGGCGCTCCATCTCGCTGGCGCCAACGGCACCCATGCGGTGTCCTACTGCACCGAGGCTGGCCTGTTCCAGCAGATCGGCATTCCCGCCATCATCTGCGGCCCCGGCTCCATCGAACAGGCCCACAAGCCCGATGAATACATCGACATTTCAGAGATGCAGAAATGCGAGGTGTTTATGAAGCGGCTGCTGGAGCACTGCCGGTAGCAAGTGCCTCCAAAGTTTCCGGATCAAAGCGGTACTCCGTCGAGCAGAATTCGCAGATCACCTTGATCTCGCCATTCTCGATCATGTCTTTGCGGTCTTCGCCGGAAAAACCTTTCAGCATCTTCTGCACAGCATCCGGCGAGCAGGTGCAATGCCGGATGATGGCGCCAGCCGGATAAACCGTAACGCCATCCTCGTGATACAGCCGATACAGCAGTTCTTCCGTGGTTAGCGTGGGATCGAGCAGCTCGTGGTCCTCAACCGTATCGAGCAGCAGCTTGGCCTTCACCCAGTTGTCATCTTCCGGAACTTGCTCTTCGCCTTCCGGATTATCGCCCGATGAAAACGGGATGGGGCTTATGCCGCCCTCGGGAGGCAGATGCTGCACCATGATGGCCCCGGCCCGCCAATGGGTGGTTTTCTCGCCCCGCGCCAGCAGCGGCCCGGATACGAGCCGCAGCCGCGTGGGGATCTGCTCCGATTGCTTGAAATAAGTATCCGCCGCCGAAGCAAGCGTTGTCCCGTCAAGCGGCACAATGCCCTGATAGCGTTCCATGTCAGAGCCTTGGTCCACTGTCATCGCCAGATAGCCCTTGCCCAGCAAATCTTGTTGGGTAGGCGCTGTGAGCGCCTCCAGTTTCTTCTTGTTGAAGCGCGCATAGCCGCGCACCCCGTCGGGCGACATGAAATCCGCCACTATCATATCAACCGGGCCATCGGTCTTAGTTTGCAGGATAAACTTGCCCTCGAATTTCAGCGTGGCTCCGAGCATGGCAGTGAGAGCGATGGCTTCGGCGAGCAAAGCTGATACCACCGGCGGATAATCATGGCGCTGCACGATGTCGTCAATCACCGCGCCAAGCCTGACAACGCGCCCGCGAACCCCAAGAGGCTTGATCTCGAAGGGCATGACCGTGTCTTGAGCTCTCGTCATGTCAGGCCGAAGCAATGCAGGAGAATGGCTTTCTGCGCATGGAGGCGGTTCTCGGCTTCATCGAACACCACCGACTGCGGCCCGTCCATGACCTCAGGGGTCACTTCCTCGCCGCGGTGCGCCGGCAGGCAATGCATGAAGACGGCGTTTTCGGCGGCCTTCTTCATCAGGGCCGCATTGACCTGATAAGGCTTCAGCAGATTATGGCGGTTTGCGGCATCGGCGTCATGCATTGAAACCCATGCATCGGTCACTACACAGGTGGCGCCGGCAACGGCAACGTCAGCCGACGTGGTGACGGTGATATCCGCGCCATTGGTCCGCGCCCATTTCAGCAGGTCAGGGCTGAGTGAAAGCGGGCCTGGCGTGGCCACACGCAGCTTGCCGCCCAGCCTCGTTACTGCGTGAACGAAAGAGGCGGCGACATTGTTGCCGTCGCCAACCCAGGCAATGGTTTGTTCCGCCAGCGGCCCCACATGCTCTTCCAGGGTGAGGATGTCGGCCATGATCTGGCAGGGATGGGATTTGTCGGTGAGACCGTTGATCACAGGAACAGTGGCGTGTTGTGCCAGCTCGATAAGGTCATCATGGTTCTTGGCCCGGATCATGACGGCATCCACAAAGCGCGACAGAACTTTTGCCGTATCGGCAATGGTTTCACCCCGGCCGAGCTGCATGTCGCCCGCTGAAATAAGCAGCGATTCACCGCCCAATTGCCGGATGCCAACCTCAAAGGAAACCCGGGTGCGCGTTGAGGGCCGCTGGAAGATCAACGCGACGATTTTCCCGGCAAGCAGGGCGGTGGTCTCATGCGTTCCCTTGCTCAGGCCGGCGCGCCCCGCTTTCATGGCCTTGGCGTCATTGAGAATAACGCGCAAGTCCGTGCCCTCAAAATCCGAGAGGTCAAGAAAGTGTCTTGGCGCGTCGTTCATCACGGTTTCGCTTCAAGGCTGCGGCAGGTCATTTCAAGCTTGTTGACGGCTTCGGAAATATCATCATCCGTGGCAATCAGCGGCGGCAGAAGGCGGATGACATTGTCGCCCGCCGCGATTGTGAGAAGCCTGTGCTCCATGGCTTTGGCCTGGAATTCCGTGTTGGGAACCTTGCACTTGATCCCCATCATCAGGCCGGATCCGCGGATATCTTCAATGACAGTGGGGTGTTCATCCTTGAGGCGCGCCAGTTTCTGTTTCAGGCCCAGAGAGCGCTGCAGCACATTGTCCAGGAAACCCTTTTCCAAAACCACATCAAGCACTGCATTGCCCACAGCCGTGGCCAGGGGATTGCCGCCATAGGTGGAGCCATGGGTGCCGGCCGTCATGCCTTGCGCCGCGTCTTCGGTGGCAAGGCAGGCGCCCAGCGGAAAGCCGCCGCCAATGCCCTTGGCCACCGCCATGATATCCGGCGTGATGCCGGCCCATTCATGGGCAAACAGTTTGCCCGTGCGGCCAATGCCACACTGCACTTCATCGAGAACCAGCAGAATGTCGTGCTCATCGCACAGCGCCCGCATGGCCCGCAGGTCTTCCGGCGGCACCGGACGGACTCCGCCTTCCCCTTGGATGGGTTCAATCAGGATGCCGGCGGTCTCAGGGCCAATCGCGGCCTTCAACGCTTCAAAATCACCAAAGGCAATTTGATCGAAGCCTTCAACCTTGGGCCCGAAGCCTTCCAGATATTTTGCCTGGCCGCCTGCCGCAATGGTCGCCAGCGTACGCCCGTGAAACGCGCCTTCGAACGTAATGAGACGATAGCGCTCCGGATGTCCCTTCGCCGCATGATACTTCCGTGCCATCTTGATCGAGCATTCCAGTGCTTCCGCACCGGAGTTGGTGAGAACACCGTGTCGGCAAAGGTTGCATCGATCAGTCGCTGCGCCAGTTTTTCCTGACCCGGCATCTGATAGATGTTCGACGTGTGCCAGATCTTCTGCGCTTGTTCAGTGAGCGCCTTGACGAGATGCGGATGCGCATGCCCGCAGCTGGTGACCGCAACGCCGCCGCCGAAATCCAGATAGGCTTCGCCCTCGGGCGTAAAAACGCGCATGCCTTCGCCCCGCTCAAAACTGATTTTGGCGCGATTATAGGTGGGAAGGACGGCTGCAATCATCGAAAGAGTCCTTGGTGCAAAGCAAAATGCGCCGCTCAGGGAACGGCGCAAGTAATTTTTTCTCACTATAAGTGCATGATTGCGCTCGGTCAATTGCGTGGTGTGCGGCGCACTCATCAACATGAGTCAAAACAGCGCATGGACCTCCGATTCCCGATGGCAGTAAGGTCTTGTTAACCAAGCGGCGGCGCGTGATTAGCTGGGGAAAACATAAAAAACACGCCGCCGGATTCTTGTAGTCGAGTCACCGCGTATAGTAGTGTCCGCTCATTAGAGCTACGATATGTAGCGTTCCAAAGTCACTTATAGCGTCAACGCGCTGAGAGGTCATCTCTGCGCTGGATGGGGGATTCAAAATTGAACGAGATGCCAGCACAAGTTATCGGCAACGAAAAAATGCCCTGGACGGACGAGCGTGTGGAGCTTCTCAAGAAGCTCTGGACCGAGGGCCACAGCGCCAGCCAGATCGCAGCCCGCCTTGGCATGGGGGTCACGCGTAACGCTGTCATCGGCAAGGTGCACCGTTTGAACCTTTCAGGCCGTGTCACCCAGCCGCGCTCAACGGAGCCTCGCGCACCGCGCAAAACCCGTGAGCCCAGCCATCCCGGCAGGCCTGTGGGCTCGCCCTCCATGCCGAGCACCGGAAACACCGCGCTCAAGACCTTTGTGCGGGTTGAACCCATTCAACGCCAGATCGCCTTGCCGGAACCGCAACCCTTGCGGCTGGTGGACCTGCCCAAGGGCGGCCGCGTCACCATCCTTCATCTCTCCGACAAAACCTGCAAATGGCCGATCGGCGATCCAGGCTCGGAAGATTTCTGCTTCTGCGGCCACTCCCCGCGCGATAAGTCGCCCTACTGCGAATATCATGCAAGAGCTGCCTACCAGCCGATGCAGGACCGCCGGCATAGGAAGTTTGGGTAAGCCTAACCATCGATTAGCTCCGACAAGGGCAGCAGATGTGTGACCTTTAGAACGGCGCGCCGTGGCACAAGTGCAGGCAACGAGCGCGTCCTTGTCGAAAGGCTTTGGCATGGGAGATTGATGTGAGCCGGTTCCAAAAGTTTCTGATCGGACTGGCCATTGTGGTTTTAGTCGGTTATGCGTTTATTAAGCTTACTTATCCCACCTGTACGTTCCGATACAAACTTACAGCCGAAGTTATGACGCCCGACGGTCCCAAAACCGGATCGGGAGTGATTGAGGTATCGTATACACACTTCTTTTCGCTGTCAGGCGTTCCGAATTTGATTCATTCAGTAACTGGAGAAGCAATTTTTGTTGATCTTGGAAACAACAAAAATTTCTTTGTTACGCTGACTTCCTGGGAGTCAGGCCGTAATACAAACTTGGAACCGTCCACGCCAAGTTTTAGCGGTGCACTTGGACCCCTTAATCTCCCTATCAAGGTATTCAAACTCACATGGCCTAGTGGAAGGGGTGGCGAAGAGTCAACAATGGCTAAACAGGTCGAAGCCCTTGAGGGAAGCGGGCCTGTAGTCGTGCCACCGGTGTTTCTTCCGACCTTGGTAACTTTTCGAAATGTCAACGATCCCGATTCCGTTGAAGTAGTTCGACCGGATAATTTTGCCAAGACATTTGGCCCAGGATTCGAATTGGTCAAGGCAACACTCCAGCTTACTGATGAGCCCCCCACAGAGACGATTGAAGGCACACTTCCTTGGCTCAAAGCAAAGAAAATTGAGTGGGAAAAAATACGCTCTCGTGGCAAGGGCGATGCTCTCATTATCCTGCTTAATTACGATGCATTTAAAGAGCCGGGGATTTGGGAGGGGACGCTATGAAAAGGGAGTTGGTGTTGGCGCTCTACCCATCTGCAGGACCGCCGGCACAGGAAGTTTGGGTAAGGACAGTATCTGAATCTGATATTGTAGTTGCGGGAATACTTGGGAAACTTTTAAATCTCTCCATGGTCGGGCTTGACCCGACCACCCAGACTTCTAGAACGTCTCGTAGAGATCGTCCCAGTTTGGATTCGATTTCTCAATCAGTTCGAGCTTCCATTTTCGCAGCCAATGCTTGAGTGCCGTTTCTCGCTGAATTGCATCCGTCACCAAGTCATAAGTCTCGTACCAAACGAGATGTTTGACACCATATTCCTTGGTGAAGGCTGAACCGGTTCCGTTGCGATGGGCATGGACTCGGGCTGATAGATCAGTAGTCACGCCAATGTACAGCGTTCCATTTCTCTTGCTAGCGAGAATGTAAACATGACCTTGAGACATGGGTCATGTTGCTAAGTCTGGGTGGTCGGGTCAAGCCCGACCATGGAGAGAATTTAAAATGCTTCGGGAGGTCGGTGACCAATTCAAGCCGCCCCAAATCTTTCATCGAAAGCATAACCCATGCTGCGCACGGTGCGGATGGGATCGCTTTCGCGGCCGCGCTGCAGGGATTTCCGCAGGCGGCCCACATGCACGTCAACCGTGCGTTCATCCACATAGATGTCGCGGCCCCACACGGCATCGAGAAGCTGCGAGCGCGAATAGACCCGGCCCGGATTCTGCATCAGGTGCTCAAGCAGACGGAATTCCGTGGGCGAAAGCTCGATGTCGCGCTTGGAACGCGTCACCCGCCGCGCCCGCCGGTCAAGCGCAATGTCGCCCGCCTTCAGCACTTCGGCCACCGCATCGGGATTGGCCCGCCGCAGGATGGTGCGCACCCGCGCCAGCAGTTCCGGCACCGAGAATGGCTTCACCAGATAATCATCAGCACCCGTTGCGAGCCCTCGGACGCGTTCATTTTCCTCGCCGCGCGCCGTCAGCATGATGATCGGAATGTCGCGGGTTTCAGGCCTTGTCCGCAGCAGGCGGCAAACCTCGATGCCTGAAATGCCGGGTAGCATCCAGTCCAGCACGATAAGATCGGGCCGCTCTTCGCTCACCAGCCGGGCGACCTCTTCACCCTGTGCCGTGGCGCGGACCCGGTAGCCCTCAGCTTCAAAATTATAGCTGAGAAGAATCTGGATGGGTTCTTCGTCTTCAACAATCAGGAGCGAAGCAGACATGGTCTTCGTCTCACGTGGTCAGGTTGTAGTTGGTGGTGCTGGTCGAATCCTTCTTCGGGCGCTCTTCGGTGATGGCTTTGCCGTGCACCAGAAAATAGATGTTCTCGGCGATGTTGGTGGTGTGGTCGCCGATGCGCTCCATGTTCTTGGTGCCAAACAGCAGGTGGGTGCAGGGGCCGATCATCCGCGGGTCTTCCATCATGTAGGTAAGAAGCTCGCGGAATATGGAGTTGTAAAGCGCATCGATGTCCTCGTCCGAACGCCACACCAGGATGGCCTTGTCGGCGTCATTCCGGGCATAGGCATCGAGAATGTTCTTGAGCTGCTCCTGGGCCAGGTTGCCCATCCGCGTGAGCCCCGACACCAGCTTGCGTGGCATCTGCTCGGAAATGGCATGGGTGCGCTTGGCCGTGTTCTTGGCCAGGTCGCCGATGCGCTCAAGGTCCGCCGAAATCCGGATGGCCACGATGATCTGCCGCAGGTCCTGTGCCATGGGTTGGCGCTTGGCGATGGTGAGAATGGACTTCTCCTCGATCTGATGTTCGAGGGCATCGATCTTTTCATCCCCGGCGATCACCCGGTCCGCCAGCTTGGTGTCGCGCTTGGCAATGGCATCGATGGCATTGGCAAGCTGCTCTTCGGCCAGGCCGCCCATCTGCGCCAGCATCTGCTTGAGGCTGGCCAGATCGTCGTCATAGGATTTAACTGTGTGGTCCGACATGAAGGTCTCCGTTATGGGCTCAGCCGAAGCGGCCAGTGATATAATCTTGCGTGCGCTTGTCCTTGGGCGTGGTGAACATCTCGTCCGTGTCGCCAAACTCAACCAGGTCGCCAAGGTGGAAAAAGGCCGTGAGCTGTGAAACGCGCGCCGCTTGCTGCATGGAATGCGTCACGATGATGATGCAGTAGTTCTGCCGAATCTCGTCAATAAGCTCTTCAATGCGCGCCGATGCAATGGGGTCAAGGGCCGAGCAGGGCTCGTCCATCAGGATGATTTCGGGGTTCACCGCAATGGCCCGCGCTATGCACAGGCGCTGCTGCTGCCCGCCCGAGAGGCTGGTGCCGGAATGGTCGAGCCGGTCCTTGACCTCATCAAAGAGGCTGGCCTTCTTCAGGCTGCTCACGACGATTTCTTCCAGGTCTGCCTTCGATTTAGCTATGCCGTGAATGCGCGGGCCATAGGCCACATTCTCGAAAATGGACTTGGGAAAGGGGTTCGGCTTCTGGAACACCATGCCGACCCGGGCCCGGAGCTGAACCACGTCGAGATCGCGGTCATAGATGTTCTTGCCGTCAACCAGGATGTCGCCTGTCACCCGGCAACTGGGAATCGTGTCGTTCATCCGGTTGATCGAGCGCAGGAAGGTGGACTTGCCGCAGCCTGACGGGCCGATGAAGGCCGAAACGGCGCGGTCCGGAATGTCGATGGAAAGATCCTTGATGGCATGCTTTTCGCCATAATAGACATTCACGTCATGGGCCACGATCTTGGTTTCGCGTTCCGCCAGAATGCGCGGGTTGTGCGACAGGGTAGGTGTGCGGGTCGAAGCATCCATGGTATTTCCCTATTTCTTACCAGCGCCGCTCGAAGCGCTTGCGCATGTAGATGGCTGAGGCGTTCATGACGAAAAGAACAACAAGAAGAACAATGATGGCGGCGGCTGTCTTCGCCTGGAAGGCGATTTCCGGCAGGTCCGACCAGAGATAGATCTGCACCGGAAGTGCCGTTGCCGCATCGGTTATGCCGCCTGGAATGTCAACGATGAAGGCCACCATGCCGATCATCAACAGCGGAGCGGTTTCACCCAGCGCGTGCGCCATCCCGATAATGGTGCCGGTCATGATGCCGGGCATTGCCATTGGCAAGACATGGTGGAAAATCGCTTGCTGGTGCGAAGCGCCAACCCCCAGGGCCGCTTCCTTGATGGAAGGCGGTACCGATTTCAAGGCGGCCCGCGAGGCAATGATGATGGTCGGCAAAACCAGTAGCGCCAGCACAAGGCCGCCCACCAGCGGAGCCGAGCGCGGCAATCCGAAGAAATTCAGGAACATGGCAAGACCGAGGAGGCCGAAGACGATGGAAGGAACCGCCGCAAGATTGTTGATGTTGACTTCGATAAGGTCGGTCAGCCGGTTCTTGGGCGCAAACTCTTCGAGATAGACTGCGGCGCCCACCCCAATTGGCAGGCATAGGATCAATGTTACCAGCAGGGTGAATATCGAACCGGTAAGTGCTCCGCGGATGCCCGCGAGCTCAGCTTCACGCGAGTCGCCCGAGGTCAGGAAGCGCCAGGCAAAGCCGCTCTCCACAAAGCCATTCACCTTAAGCTGTTCCAACCAGACAGCCTCCTTGTCAGTGGTGCGCCGGTTGGTCTCAGGCGTCGAAAGTTCCAGGATTGACCAACTGCCGGCGGCAGCGGAGTCCCATGACTTGGGGGCCAAAAGGGGAGTTGCCAGCGCCGAAAGTTCACTCAGCTCAATGACTTTGAAGACGCCGCCATTTGCCTCGACGAACAGGCTTGGCAATGTTGCATCAAGCGACTCGGCACCTGCCGCCTTGGAGACCCGGGCTGCAAGGCTGTCCGCTACAGTTTTCAATTGATCACGGGTTCCAGTCAAACTCGCAATATCCGACGAAATCTTGTCACGCTCCGCAACCGCCGTTGCATCACCTGAAGCTGCACGCGTTTCTGCTGAGCTTAGGTCTTCGGTATGGTTTGCGATCAATCTGTTTAGTCGCTCAAGCTCCTCATTGTCATGTTCCAGACGTTCAGATGCAAAGGCTTTTAGCTCCGCCAGAGCGCTGCGAAATTCCGAAACCGGGGTCGAAAGGCGTATGTTGTCCCCCTCCGCAACCATCCTAAGCGTGCTTTCCCCCGAGCGGCGGCTCGTCCCCGTCTGATAGCCCTTGAAATACTGGTCAGCATCGTCTGACAAAAGAATCGGCACATTGACATCTGTGCCAATCAGCGAGGGATCCGCCACCATCATTGCGCGGAACTCATCAGCGCCGCCTGAACTCAGCAGGCTGTTCAAAGCTTTGCGGTCAGCGCGGGTCGTCACGGCAGGCAGAAGTTCATTCAGCTTTTGCCGCACGAGGCCATTGAAATCGCCGCCGCGTATCCTCGCCGGATCCTTGCTGTTCTCCGGATCGAGTTTTGCGGCGTCTGCATTGATCGTGAGTTGCAAGGTGTGTTCGGTGAAGGCGGGCAGTCCCTTGCTGAGGATATCGACAAAGAGAACGGCCAGGAACACGGTGGTCACCGCGATGGCAAGGATGCCATAGAAACGGAAGCGGCGCTCGGCCGCGTAGCGCCGGGCAATTCGGGCGCGTTGGCCGTCCATAGGGACAAATCTCGCGGGAGCGTTTGCGCTGATGTCAGTCATATTGTTCCCTGTATCTTTGAACAACGCGCAGGGCGATGAAGTTCAGGATGAGCGTGAAGAAGAACAGGACAAAACCGAGCGCAAAGGCCGACAGCGTTTTGGCCGAGTCAAATTCCTGGTCGCCCACCAGAATGGTCTTGATCTGCACGGTGAACGTTGTCACCGCCTCAAGCGGATTCAGCGTGAGATTTGCCGCAAGGCCGGCCGCCATCACCACGATCATGGTTTCGCCGACGGCGCGCGACATGGCCAGCATCATCGCAGACACAATGCCGGGAAGTGCTGCTGGCAGCACGACCCTCTTTATGGTTTCGGATTTTGTGGCACCCATGGCATAGGAACCATCACGCAGCGCCTGGGGAACCGCATTGATCACGTCGTCGGACAGTGATGACACAAATGGAATGATCATCATGCCCATCACGATACCAGCGGCAAGTGCCGACTCGGAAGCGACGGTGAGGCCAAACTGCTCCCCCCAGCCGCGAATGAGCGGTGCGACCGTCAACGCTGCAAAGAAACCCAGCACGACAGTTGGCACGCCGGCGAGGATTTCCAGGATTGGCTTGATGATCGAGCGAATCTTCGGCGAGGCGTATTCAGCCATGTAAATGGCGGCAAACAGCCCGGTGGGGGCGGCAATCAGCATCGCAATAAAGGTGATGAGAAACGTGCCCGCCACCAGCGGCACGATGCCGAAGGCGCCTGAAGAACCAACCTGATCGGCGCGGATTGCGGTTTGCGGCGACCATTGCAGGCCAAAGAGAAAGTCGATGGGCGAAACCTTGCTGAAGAACCGCAGCGTCTCAAACAGCACTGAAAAGACAATGCCAATAGTGGTGAGGACAGCCACGGCCGAACAGGCCAGAAGCACGATGGTTGTAATTTGCTCGAAGGAATTGCGGGCGCGGAATGCCGGGCTTATGCGGGTCCGGGCATATTGCATGGCGCCCAGGCCCGCCAGGCAGCCGATAATCAGGATAAGCCAGGACGTCACCACTCGCGTCGAATTGAGGCTGTTGGCCGCCGCCTGAAGCTCAGGGGTTGGCGCGCCTGCATACTGGCCCGCCGCAAGGGCGCTGGCATCGCGCATCAGCGCGCCGCGCTGGAGCGGCTCTGCGACAAGTGCCGGGTCGAACTGTGACAGGGCTGCAGAGTCAATGTAGCTCGCGGCCAGGGGCGCCATGATTGCATAAAGCGCCAGCATCGGAATGAAAACGGCGCTGGCTGAGAAAAGCCCGTGATAGGCCGGAAGCGAATGCCACTCACCGCGCCCGCCAGCAACGGCCCCGGAAGCTTTGCGGGCCCCCAGAAAATAGGCCGTGAGCACCAGAACAACGACGATCAGGAAATAAACAGTCGACATTCGCCCATGCCCTCTTGCATTTTTTTCCGTCGCGTTTTTCAGGTGCGGCGGTTATAAACTTGGGACGGCCCGGTACATCCGCGGCACCGTCCCAGTTTCGTCAAAAGTGTTTAGTGCAACTCATCGCCCTTCATGGCTTCGAGGGCAGTGACCGCAGCAACAACCTGCTCGTGGCGATCCCTTGGAAGGGTCACCAGGCCCTTGCTGCCGAGGTAGCCGTCTTCACCCGTTGCCGCCTCGGAAACATACTCCATGGCGAACTTGTCAAGGCCGGGGATCACGCCAACATGGGCCTTCTTCACGTAGACGAACATTTCGCGCGACGGCTTGTAGGAGCCATCGTTAATCGACTCGTAGGCAGGCACAACGCCGTCGATCTCGACGCCCGACAGCTTGGCCACGTTTTCTTCGAGGAACGAGAAGCCAAACACGCCAAAGGCATTCGGATTGGCATCGAGCTTTTGCACGATCACGTTGTCATTTTCACCGGCTTCGACATAAGCGCCATCTTCGCGCACCGACTTCCAAACGGCGTCAAACGCCTTGGCATCGGACTTCTTGAGTTCCTTCAGGGAATCAATCGCCTCGGCACCTTTTTCCATAAAGAGTTCATGCATCGAGTCGCGCGTGCCGGACGTTGGCGGCGGACCTAGAACTTCGATTTTCAGGGCGGGAAGCGATGGGTCGATCTCGTTCCACATCTTGTAGGGGTTGGCCACGAGCTTGCCATCGGCACCCGGAACTTCCTTGGCAAGGGCGAGGAAAAGGTTCTTGCGTGAAATCTTCATCGGCGTGCCGGCTTTGGACTGGGCCAAGGTGAGGCCGTCGAAGCCAATCAGGATTTCGACGATGTCGGTGACGCCGTTCTTGTTGCAGGTTTCCCATTCGCCCTTCTTCATGCGGCGCGATGCGTTGGTAGCGTCCGGGCTGTCTTCGCCGACGCCGGCGCAGAACAGCTTCATGCCGCCGCCGGTGCCGGTTGATTCAACCACCGGTGTCTTCATGCCGGAGGTCTTGCCGAAGTTTTCGGCCACGGCTGTCGTAAAGGGATATACCGTTGAAGAACCAACGATACGGATTTGATCGCGGGCCAATGCTGGGCCAGCGAAGAGGGCAAGTGCACTCACGGCCAGTAGAACTTTTTTCATCACTGATGTCTCCTTGTGATTAGAACAGGCCGGAACCTAGGAACCATTGATGATGCTTATGCGACGGTTATATCACACTTTTATGACAATCTAACGCGTTGTAATATATTGGTTTTTAGATGGACGGGAGGCGGATGGTGAACTGGCTACCATGGCCCAGCTTGGAGGTCACCAACAGGCGGCCGCGATGCCGGTTGAGAATGTGTTTGACGATCGCCAGGCCAAGCCCGGTTCCGCCGCGCGACCGGCTCTCCTGCACGCTGATGCGGTAGAAGCGCTCCGTCAGGCGCGGGATATGCTCTTCGGCAATGCCGCGTCCTTGGTCGATCACCGACAGCGTGACGAACCCGGCGCTCGCCTCGCCTTCAACCCTGACGGTTTTGCCGGGTTCCGAATACTTGATGGCATTCTCCACGAGATTGACCACCACCTGCACCAGTTCATCCCACTCGCCGGCCACATCGAGCTTTGAATCCAGGTTGATTTGCAGCGTAACCTTTTCTTCCTGTGCCATGCTGGAGAGAAGGTCGCACACGTGGCGGGCCACTTGCGCAAGGTCGACTTTCGCCGAAGGGTGCAGGTGAACATTCATCTCGATCCGCGACAGCGAAAGCAGGTCGTCGATCAGGCGCTTCATGCGCTCGGCCTGGCTGCGCATGAGGTTCAGGAATTTTTCGCGCGCCGTCTCGTCATTGCGCGCCGCACCCTGAAGCGTCTCAATAAATCCGGACAGCGAAGCCAGCGGCGTGCGCAGCTCATGGCTGGCATTGGCCACGAAATCGGAGCGCATGCGCTCGATCTGCTGCTCGCGTGTCAGGTCCTTGAGAACCAGGAGCACCGCCGGGCTGTCCGGCTGGGCCGGCATGATCGGCGAAACATAAACTTCAAAATTCCGGGGAAGGGGCCCCCGCACCTCATAGTCGACGCTGGCGCTGCTGCCTTGCGATACCGCGCGTGTCACGGCTTCAAGCACCGCGGGCGCGCGGATGGCCTGGCTGAGATGCAGGCCTACTGGCATCATCTCCAGCATCTCTTCCGCATTGGCATTTGCCTTGATGACAATGCCGCTGCTGTCGAGGATCAGAATGGGATCGGGAAGGGCATTGACCAGGTGGTCCACGGCATCAACCATCGCGGATTTCTGTTCCGGCGCTGCAGCAAGCTCAGGGTCTTTTCTGTTCCACGGCCATTCCATAAGTGCAAATAGACTTCCTGGGGTCATTCATGCAAGTCTGGCCGGAAATAATTACATCAGTGCAACCATGATAACCCAGGATATCGATGAGGGCATGCTCGCCTTCTACAAGGAGCTGTCCAGGCATTCACCGCCGGAAAGTGCGAATTGGCCCATGGCCGATCAGCGCAAGGCCTGGGAAGACGTCTGCCGCCTGTTTCGCGCCCCCCGTCCGCAACGCCTGCTTGTTGAGGATATTGATGTGGATGGCGTTCACATCCGCGTCTTTCGTCCGCCGGGCGAGGCGCCGAAGCCCGCAGTGATTTACTTTCATGGCGGCGGCTGGGTGTTGGGCTCCTGTGAAACCCATGACGACATGTGCGCCGAAATGGCCGATCAGGCCGATAGCGTGGTGGTGCTCGTTGATTACCGCCTGGCGCCTGAACATCCCCACCCCGCCCAACTGGAAGATTCCCTGAAGGTTTTGCTCTGGATGCGAAGTTCCGGCCGGGCCTTCGGCATCGATCCCGACCGTATTGTGGGTGCGGGCGACAGTGCCGGCGGGCAAATGACGGTTGGCTTGGCGCTGGTGCTGCGTGACCATGGCGCGCCACAGCTCCGCGGCCAAGTTCTGATCTATCCGGTTCTGGGGGCTGACGTGAACACACCCTCCTATATCCGCAACGCCCATGCCCCATGCCTCACCAAGCCCGAGATGATATTTTATCTCGATTGCTTTTTGGGGCCGAAGGGCAATCCCAATTGGTTTGACCCCCGCGCCATTCCCAATCTGGCCTTTGATGTCAAAGGCCTGCCGCCCGCCTATATTTCCGTGGCTGCCCATGACCCGCTGTTTGATGACGGCGTGATTTTCTATGAAAAGCTGCGGGCCGCCGGAATTCCGGCAATCCTGAAAGAAGAGCCAGCCCTGGCCCATTCCTTCATGCGCGCCAGGCACGTGAGCGAACCTGCAAAAAAAGGCTTCAACGGGATCGTTGAAGCCTTAAGAAGTCTGGGTCACAGGGAGGTCTTACCGGATTAGAGCACCGTTACGGTGGCGCCATGCTTTACGAACTGATAGAGCTCTTTCACATCTTCGTTCAGCATGCGGATGCAGCCCGAGGAAGCGGATTTGCCGATGGAGGTTGGCTCGTTGGTGCCATGGATGCGGTAGATGGTTGAGCCGAGATAGATGGCACGGGCGCCGAGGGGATTCTTGATGCCGCCTTCCATGAAGGTTGGCAATTCCGGGTGGCGGGCGCGCATTTCTGCTGGCGGACGCCAATCCGGCCATTCCGTCTTGAAGCTCACCTTGTTGGTGCCGGACCATTCGAAACCCTTGCGGGCCGTGGCAACCCGGTATTTTACTGCTTTGCCGTTGTCGAGTACGTAGAACAGAACATTCTGCTTGCTGTGAACGACGATGGAGCCGGGCGCCATGGCTGTCGAATACTTGACGACCTGGCCGCGCTTGAAATTCGGCTTGGCGTATTCGCGCAGGGCCTTTGGCTGGATTTCATCCATTGGAACGGCCGCAACCAGAACAACGCCTTCAAAAGGCTTCTTGGACTGGGCCTGGGCAGATGTGGCCAGCAAACCGGCAAATACTGCGGCGGCGGCGATTTTTGTGATCAGGTTAGACATTTGGGCTTCCCCTCGAAATCAGTTGATGGTGACTGTTTACGGGAAGCGGCCTGAACTCATCCTGAGCGCGGCATTTAGCTGCCGTTCATTTTCGGGGCTTGCATACGGGTAAGGGGAAGGTAGTCTGCCGCCCCATGCCAAACTCTCTTAAAATCAGGCATTTTCGCCAAAAAACCCCAGAAATGCCCACGTTTGAAGCCTTCCCGACTGGCCACCCGAGGACCCCATGACCATCAAAACCGTTAAGAAATTTCCACGAAAAATTAAGGAAGTGGAAAATTTCTGGATTCCCCTCTCCGATGGCGTGAAGCTCGCGGCCCGCATGTGGATTCCGGTTGACGCCGAAAAGAAGCCCGTGCCCGCCGTGCTCGAATATATCCCCTACCGCAAGCGTGACGGCACCATTGTGCGCGATGCGCTCACCCATCCCTATCTTGCCGGCCACGGCTATGCCGCGATCCGCGTCGACATGCGCGGCAATGGCGACAGCGACGGCGTCATGCTCGATGAATATGCCAGGCAGGAGCAGGACGATGCGCTGGAAGTGATCGCCTGGATCGCCCGGCAGAAATGGTCATCCGGCAAAGTCGGCATGTTCGGAATCTCATGGGGCGGCTTCAACGCCCTGCAGGTTGCCGCACGGAAGCCTCCGGCCCTGAAGGCCATTGTCACCCTGTGCTCAACCGATGACCGCTATGAAGATGACATCCACTACAAGGGCGGCTGTCTGCTCAATGAAAACCTGGGCTGGGCCGCAACCATGCTGGCCTATTCCTCGCGCCCGCCCGATCCCAAGATCGTTGGAACGAAGTGGCGGAAGCTGTGGCTCGAGCGCTTGAAGGCGGAACCCTTCCTTCTGATTCCATGGCTGCAACATCCGCACCGTGACGCGTATTGGAAGCATGGTTCCGTCTGCGAGAACTTCTCCGCCATCGACACCCCCGCATTGATCGTCGGCGGCTGGAACGATGCCTATTCCAACGCAATCCCGCGCCTGATGAAGGGCCTGCGCAGCACACGCAAGGCCATTATCGGGCCGTGGTCTCATAAATACCCGCATTTCGCCGTGCCCGAACCGCGCATCGGTTTCCTCCAGGAAATGCTGCGCTGGTGGGATCAATGGCTGAAGAACGAAGAGACGGGCGTTTCAAAGGACCCGGATTATCGCGTCTATGTCATGGATTCCGATAAGCCCGGCACCTCCAAGGCCCACTTGCCCGGCCGCTGGATTGGCGATCCCTATTGGGGCTTCGGCAATACCGAGGCAAAGAAATGGTTTTTGACCGGGAATGGCATTTCAGGAGCACCTGGAGCGGAAAAAGCGCTCACTATTTCATCGCTGCAAACAACCGGCGGCGATGGCGGTGAATACTGCATCATCTGGCTTGGCCCCGAATTTCCCGGCGACCAGAAAAACGATGATGCGCAGTCGATCACTTTTGATTCCCCGGCGCTGCAAACCGAAATGGATATCGTGGGCCAGCCCCAGGTTGAGATTGAGTTTTCGGTTGATAAGCCCGTCGCTTCCGTGGCGGTTCGCTTGAATGATGTGTGGCCCAGCGGCGAGGTGTCCCGCATTACCTATCATCTGCAAAACCTGTGCATGCGTGACAGCCGCGAAACACCCACCGCCCTAGTTCCAGGCAAGCGCTACACGATGAAGATCAAGCTTGATGATATCGCCTGGCGCGTGCCCAGGGACCACAAGATCCGGGTAGCGATTTCAACCAGCTATTTCCCGATGATGTGGCCAGCCCCGGAGCCGGTGACGCTCACCGTCTATGCCGGCAAGTCGGCGCTGCATCTGCCGGTGCGCAAGTTGGTTGAGAAGGAAACCCCCGTCGTCTGGCAGGCCGAGGAAGCCGCCGAGCCGGTGAAACTGAAGGAGCTCAAAAAGCCCTGGCACAAGCGCGAGGCCACGGTTGATTCAAAGACCGGGGAATGGCGCCTGGCCATTGTCGATGACTTCGGTTCAAGCGAAATTCAGCCGCATAAACTTGTCACCTATTCGGTGGGCCGCGAAAACTATTCCATCCTTCCCGATGATCCGCTGTCGGCCAAAATGGAAACCCATTGGACCGAGGAGTTGAAGCGGGGGCCGTGGCACGCCCGCACCGAAACCTACGGCCGGCTCACCGCCACCAAGACCCATTGGCTGGTCTGGGGAAAAATCGACGCATTTGAAGGCAAGAAGAAAGTCTTTACCAGGGAATGGACCGAGCAAATTGAGCGGAAGCTGCAGTGATCCGCGGCCATCCGGCTTGCGTATATGCGTGGGTAAGTCCTTCGGACTCCCTGTATGATTGCCGTGTTGCTGCGAATGGCTGAGAAGACCCACATTCCTCTCCCATCTTCCAGGCAGGATGATTTTGCTGCTTTGATGTTCCGCGTGGCCAATGCGCGTGATCGCGCCGCCTTCGCCATGATATTCGATCATTTTGCCCCGCGGGTCAAAAGCTTCATGATGCGAAAGGGTGCGTCCGCCGAGCTGGCCGAAGATCTGGTGCAGGAAACCATGATCGCGGTCTGGTCCAAGGCCACCCTCTATGCGCCCGAAAGAGGCGCTGCTTCGACTTGGATATTTACCATAGCGCGCAACCTGCGCATTGACCGCTTGCGCCGTGAATCATCGGCGTATTTCACCGATCTCGAGGATTTTGATGCCCCATCCGATGATGTGCCCGGTGATGAAGCCTTGAACCGGAGCCAGGAAGACAGCCAGGTGGCCAGGGCCTTGGCGCAAATTCCGCCCGAACAGCGCGAGCTACTGATCCTTTCCTATGTGGAAGACGTACCACAGAGTATGATTGCCGAACGATTGAACCTGCCTCTTGGCACCGTAAAGTCCCGCATGCGCCTGGCCTATAGGCGCATGCGCAAGTTATTGGAGGTGGTGAATTGACCATTGTTCACCATCTGGATGATGCCACCATCCTCAGCTACGCGGCCGGGACATTGGGCGAGGCCTTGAGCGTTGCCGCGGCTTGCCACATCAGCATGTGTTCGGAATGCCGGACTGCGGTTCGCAAAGCGGAAGCGCTGGGTGGCGAAATCCTGGATGATCTGGAAACCATCGCAATATCCGATGTGCGCCGGGCCGCAACCTTTGCCAGCCTTGATGACGCGCGCGCCGCCAAACCGGCCGTGGTGAAAAGCGATATGCCGGCGCCTCTTCAGCGTCTTCTGGGAGGGCAGGATTTCGCGCAATTGCGCTGGCGGAGAAAAGCCCCCGGTGTAGCGATTTATGAGTTGCCCCTGTCCAAAGGTGCGAAAGGTTCGTTGAAGCTCCTCTCAATTGCCTCCGGCATGACCATGCTTGAGCACGGCCATGGCGGTGAAGAACTCACTTTGGTCTTGCAAGGCGCGTTCAAGGATAAGGTTGGCAGGTTCGCCCGCGGTGACATTGCCGATCTTGATGAAGACACCGAGCATTGCCCGGTCATCGAAAAAGGCGAAACCTGCATTTGCCTTTATGCAACGGAAGCGCCATCGCACTACAAGACACTTCTGGGTCGCCTGTTGCAGCCGTTTTTGAAAATCTAGCAACGCCCCCAGTCTCATCTTGCCCGCACTTGACGCGGGCATCTTCTGCTGCTGGCAAAGAAGATGGCCGTGTCAAGCACGGCCATGATGAGAAGGTGGAGGAATATCCTTACGCGGGCTTGCGCAGCTTGTAGATCCCGACGTCGACAACGGACTCGGCAAAGCCCGCTTCACAATAGGCCAGATAAAGCTTCCACAGCCGCCGGAATTTTTCGTCGAAGCCAAGCTGGGCGACTTCCGGCCAAACCGCTTCAAAGCGCTCATGCCAAAGCCGCAGCGTGGTGGCATAGCTTTGCCCAAAGGTTTCCGCCCGCTCAAGGATCAGGCCGGCCTTGACCGCCTGTTCCTTCAAAATGGTTTTGGTGAGCAGCATGCCGCCCGGAAAAATATAGCGCTGGATGAAATCCACGCCCGAGCGATAGGCCTCATAATTTGCTTCGGAAATCGTGATGCCCTGGATGGCGGCAATGCCGCCGGGCTTCAGCCGGTCATAAAGGGTGCGGAAATAGACCGGCCAATGGGGCTCGCCTACCGCCTCGATCATTTCAATGGAAGCAATGCCGTTAAAGCTGCCCTTGGTATCGCGATAGTCCTCGAAATGAAAGCTGGCGTGGCTGTCGAGTCCGGCCTTGGCGATGCGTTCCGCGGCATAGGCGAGCTGTTCGCGTGACAGGGTTATGCCCTTGACCGTGGCTTTCTTCCTGGCGGCTTCTTCCGCAAACCCGCCCCAGCCCGAACCGATTTCAAGAATGCGGTCGCCTTTCTTCAGTTCCAGGGCTTCCATGACCTTGGCGTATTTGCGCCGCTGCGCTGCCTCCAGGCTGTTTCCCGACCGGTCGAAAACCGCCGACGAATAGGTCATGGTCTCGTCAAGCCAGAGCTTGTAGAACCTGTTGCCCAGATCGTAGTGGGCCGAGATGTTTTCCTTCGACCCCTCGGCGTTGTTGTCCCTGGCCCGGTGCCACAGCTTGTCAAACCAGCTTGCGGAAAAAATGCCGGTGGCGGCCCGGTCAAGCGCCGCCCGGTTGTTCAAATAAAACTGGAAGAATTTTGTCGGATCCTTGCTCTCGATGTCGCCAGCCATGTAGCTTTCGAAAAAGCCGAGCTGCGCCCGCCTGACGCTGGCCCAGATGACCTTGAAATTGCGCAGCGTCAGATCGGCCGCAAAGCCTTCCCCGGGGGATCCCAGCACGACCTGCTTTCCGGAGGGCAGGGTAAGCTCAAGGGAGCCTTTGAGGGTTTTGGGCACCAGCCGTTTGCCGATCCGGACAATCAGGTTGCCCAGAATCCCTTCGTTTACGTGACCGGCAGTTTCCTGAGCCACGGCTTCCAGCCTCCCCCTGTCTGTCTGGGTCCGGACCTTAATTCCGATAGAAGAAACTGTGAAGAGGCAAAGGGTAAGGGCGCTCTCCCCGGATTTTTGGTCGCTTTTGTGCGTTGCATGAAGCGGCTTTGGTTCAATCAATTCACCTGTTTGTGCGCCCATAAGCCATTGACGTATTTGTATTTGCGTGAGAGGTTAGTAATTCTAAAGGGACAGTCAAAAATCCCTATTGAATAACAAGAAGACGGGGAACGGCTAAGTTAATGTGCGGCACAGGGTTCGCCGCAAGGCTGCTAAAGCCCAGCTTTCCTTCTTCTCCGCCCAAGAGCTATCTGGTCACCAAGGAGAAAACGCATGACCGAACTTGAAATGAAATTGAAGCAGGTTACCCAGGCCGTACGCCGGGGCAAGCTGTCGCGCCGCGACTTTATGAGCTACGCCCTGTCCATCGGCGTTACCGCCGCGGCCGCAAACACCATGTTCGCAACCGCCGCCCGCGCCGAACCCAAGAAGGGCGGCATCTTCAAGTATGGTTCCGGACATGGCTCGACCACCGACTCGCTGGATCCCGCCACCTGGACCAACGGATTTAACTTCCAGTTCGGCAAATCGGTCATGGGCGCGCCGCTCACCCAGCTTGATCCAAAGGGCGACCTGATCATGCACGTGGCCGAGTCCTTCGAGCCATCCGATGGCGCCAAGAAATGGGTCATCCGGCTCCGCAAGGGCATTACCTTCCACAACGGCAAGACCCTCGATTCATCCGACGTCGTGGCCACCATCAATTATCACATCGGCCCGGACTCGAAGTCACCCGCCAAGGAGTATCTCCCCGGCGTGACGAGCGTCAAGGCTGATGGCCCCGACACCGTGGTCATTGAGCTGGCTTCCGGCAACGTCGACCTTCCCTTCGGCTTCACCGACTACCACCTGTCGATCTACCCCTCCACGGACGGCAAGATCGAATGGGAAAAGGGCATTGGCGCCGGACCATACATCCTCAAGTCCTACGAGCCCGGCGTGAAGCTGGTTGGCGAACGCAATCCGAACTTCTTCAAGGATACCTGGTTCGACGCCATCGAAATGATCACCATTTCCGATGTCGCGGCCCGCACCAACGCCTATCTCTCCGGCGAGGTGCACTTCATCGACCGTGCCGATCTCAAGACCATCGACATGCTGAAGAGCGCGCCGAATACGGAAATCTATAACCAGAGCGGTCCTACGCCCTATACAGCACCGATGCTCACCGATGTGGCGCCCTTCGACAATCCCGCCGTGCGCAAGGCCCTCAAATACGCCATCAACCGCCAGGAAATGGTGGACAAGGTGCTGTTTGGCTACGGCAAGGTAGGCAATGACAACCCGATCGGCTCACAGATGAAGTATGCCATTGATCCGCAGCCGCAGCATACCTACGATCCGGAAAAGGCCAAGTCGATCCTGAAGGAAGCAGGCATTGAAAACCTCAAGGTCGACTTCTCGGTTCCGCCAAACGCCGCGTTCGCCGGCGCCCTGGATGCGGCCCTGCTGATGCAGGAAAGCGCCAAGGCGGCAGGCATTGAGATCAACGTGATCCGCGAGCCGGATGACGGTTATTGGTCTAACGTCTGGCTCAAGAAGCCTTGGAGCATGTGCTACTGGGGCGGCCGTCCTACGGTCGATACGATGCTGTCCATCTCGCTTGCAGCGGACGCACCTTGGAACGATACGCACTTCAAGAGCCCGCGCTTCAATGAACTTCTGGTTCAGGCCCGCAGCGAGCTCGACGAAGCGAAGCGTGCGGCCATGTATGCCGAATGCCAGCAGATTGTTCATGATGACGGCGGCCAGGTAGTGCTGATGTTCTACAATTTCGTCGGCGCCTTGAGCACCGCTGTTGCCCACGGCGAGATGAACTCTGACCAGGATAGCGACGGCGGCTACATGGTTGAACGCTGGTGGATGGCGTAATCCGCAAGCGGCTGATTTGATCACGGGCCTCGCCGGAAATCCGGCGGGGCCTTTTTTGATAGGGAGTCCCCCTTCTCATCATGACCGGGCTTGACCCGGTCATCGCCACGGCTCCTGAGAAGATGCCCGTCAAGCGCGGGCATGATGAGAATTTGAAATGTTCAATTCGTCGCTCAACTGTCGCAATGGGTCGCATGTTGCCATACGGTTTTTTTGTGGCGGTGTTTTACCGTTCTGCTAGGGTTAAAAAAACGGGGCCAAAAAAGAAGCCCAAAAAGGGGGATGAATGCATCCAGTTCTGAGAACTGTTCTGCAGCGTTTGGGCTTAGGTATCGTTACGCTGCTTGCTGTTTCGGTAATCATTTTCTCGTCGCTCGAGATGCTGCCTGGCGGCTACGCGGAGAATGTCCTGGGCCAGAGCGCCACGCCCGAAACCGTGGCGGCCTTCAAGCGCGACCTCGGCCTCGACCGCCCCGCCACCGTCCGCTATTTCGAATGGATCGGCAAAGCCGTGCAGGGCGATTTCGGTTCTTCCTATTCCGGCCTGAGCGGCAGCATGAAGCGCGATGTGTCGGCCACCATTGCGCCGCGCCTCTACAACACCTTCTTTCTGGCGGCCATGGCTGCCGTTATCGCTGTTCCGCTTTCTCTCCTGC
Source organism: Aestuariivirga sp. (assembly GCA_030680855.1). Taxonomy (GTDB): domain Bacteria; phylum Pseudomonadota; class Alphaproteobacteria; order Rhizobiales; family Aestuariivirgaceae; genus Aestuariivirga. The sequence goes on along the minus strand of JAUXUN010000025.1, from coordinate 98,748 downwards.
TGGGGGCCATGGCGGCGCTTTACCGCAATTCCTGGTTTGACCGCATCGTAAACTCCGTCACCCTGACGACGATTGCCATGCCGGAATTTTTCATCGCCTATATTCTGGTTTATGTTTTTGCCGTTAAGCTGAGGCTGTTTTACCCCAACTCGACGGTCAGCATCGGAACCCCATTCGTCGAGCATGTCTACCGAGCAGCGCTGCCGGCCCTCACCATGACGCTGGTGATCATCGCCCACATGATGCGCATGACGCGGGCCGCGATCATCAACCTGCTGGCAAGCCCCTACATTGAAATGGCACAGCTCAAGGGCGTTTCAAAATCCGATGTCATCAGGCATCACGCGCTTCCCAATGCCTGGGCCCCCATTGCCACCGTTATTGCTTTCAACCTGGCCTATCTCGTGGTGGGCGTGGTGGTGGTTGAGGTGGTGTTCGTCTATCCCGGCATTGGCCAGCTCATGGTTGATGCGGTGTCCAGCCGCGACATGCCGGTGGTCCAGGCCTGTGCCCTGATATTTGCCGCAACCTACATTCTGCTCAACCTTTTGGCCGACATCGTCTCAATTGTAACCAATCCAAGATTGTTGCATCCAAAATGAACTCAGCCACACCGCCTGTCCGCGTCATCAAGGCCCGCCGCTCAGTCATCGAGAGTGTCAGGCGCGACCTCAGAACCGCGCCCTTGACTGCGTGGTTTGGCATGATCGTCATTCTGCTCTATGCGATATGCGCGATTTTCGCTCCCCTGCTCGCGCCCTACGGCGAGTCGGAAATCGTCGGCAAGGCCTACCAGCTCTCAAGCCCGGAAAATTGGCTGGGAACCGACCAGATCGGCCGCGATACGCTCTCGCGCCTGATTTTTGGCGCGCGCAACACAATTGGCATTGCTCTCATCACCACTCTCCTGTCTTTTCTAATCGGGGGGTCACTGGGTGTGCTCGCAGCCCTGAAGCGCGGCCTTCTTGACCAGGGCATTTCACGCGTCGTGGATGCGTTTCTTGCCATCCCCGTGCTGATCTTCGCCCTGATGATGCTGGCCGTCGTTGGCAAAAGCCTCATCAACCTCATCATTATTCTGGCCCTACTCGACGCAACCCGCGTCTTCCGCCTGTCCCGTGCCGTGGCCCTGAATTCCGTGGTGATGGATTATGTCGAATCCGCCAGGCTGCGCGGCGAAGGCATGGGCTGGATTGTTTTCAAGGAAATCGTCCCCAACATCCTGCCTCCGCTGATCACCGAGTTCGGCCTGCGTTTCTGTTTCGTGTTTCTCACCATTTCCGCGCTCTCATTCCTTGGTGTGGGCATTCAGCCGCCCACCGCCGATTGGGGTTCAATGGTGGCTGAAAGCAAGTCGCTGATCAGCTTCGGCAGGCCAGCACCGCTCTACCCGGCTGCGGCAATAGCACTTCTCACCGTTGCGGTGAATTTTGTAGTTGATTGGTTCCTCCATAAAACAAGTGGGCTTCGCGATGGTCACTGATAAGAAGCGCGTCAAGGGCGAAACCCTCCTCGACATCAAGGGCCTCAAGATTGACGGCTACAGCGATGATGTCTGGAATCCCATCGTCAAGGGCATTGACCTAACCCTGAAGCGCGGCGAAGTTCTGGGCCTCATCGGTGAATCCGGTGCGGGTAAATCCACTCTTGGGCTTGCCGCCATGGGCTTTGCCCGGCCCGGCTGCCGCATCAGCGGCGGCTCTATCGTGTTTGACGGCATGGACCTTATTGCGGCCAGCGAAGAACAGCGCCGCGCCCTGTGGGGTTCGCGCATTGCCTATGTGGCCCAAAGTGCTGCTGCCTCGTTTAACCCGGCGCACCATATCATCGACCAGACTGTTGAAACGGCCGTGGCCCACAATATCATGACGCGCGAAAAGGCCGAGGCCGATGCCCGCGATCTTTACAAGCGTTTGCAATTGCCTAATCCGAATACCATTGGTGATCGCTTCCCCCACCAGGTCTCAGGCGGCCAGTTGCAGCGCGCCATGACGGCCATGGCCATGTCCTGCCGCCCCGACCTGATCATATTTGATGAGCCCACCACCGCCCTTGACGTCACCACCCAGGTGGAAGTTCTGGCCGCCATGCGCGATATCGTGGAACAGTTCGACACCGCGGCAATTTACATTACCCATGATCTGGCTGTTGTGGCCCAGATGGCCCACCGCATCATGGTTCTCCGTTATGGCAATCTGGTGGAAGAGGCGACGACGCGCGCCATGTTGAAGGCCCCGACCCAGGAATACACCCGCTCGCTCTGGGCGGTGCGCAAGTTGCAGAAACCGGAATCAATCAGCGATGACATCGCGCTCCGCATCCACAATGTCGACGCGAGCTATAGCGGCTCCATCAAGGTTCTGGACAATGTCACGGTCCAGGTTCCGCGCGGCCGCACCGTGGCTGTTGTGGGGGAATCGGGTTCGGGAAAATCAACGTTGGCCCGAGCCATCACCGGCCTTCTGCCGCCTTCGCGTGGCGAAATCTATTTCAACGGCAAGCCCCTGCCGCGGGAACTCAAGGATCGTGACAAGGATACGCTGCGCCGCATCCAGATGATTTACCAGTCGGCTGACACGGCGCTCAATCCGCGCCAGAAGGTGCGCGATATCATCGGCCGGCCGCTTGAATTCTACCTTGGCCTCAAGGGCGCAGCCCGGGACCGCCGCGTGGTCGAGCTGCTCGAATCCATCGAACTCAATGAAAGCTATATCGACCGGCTTCCCGGCGAAATGTCCGGTGGCCAGAAGCAGCGCATTTCCATTGCCCGGGCCCTGGCGGCGGATCCGGAAATCATCATCTGCGATGAAGTCACCTCCGCCCTTGACCAGATTGTCCAGGAGGAAATCCTCTCGCTGCTCATGCGCCTGCAGAAGAAAACCAACGTATCTTACCTCTTCATCACCCATGACATCGCCACCGTGCGGGCCATTTCCGATGAAATCGTCGTTATGCACCAGGGCAAGGTGGTCCAGCAGGGGCCGAAGTCAACGGTCCTGTCGCCGCCATTTCCCGCCTATACGGAATTGCTCCTCTCATCCGTCCCTGAAATGGATCCGGACTGGCTGACGGGCCTTCTAGCCAAGCGTTCGAAGAAAATCAAAGCCGCAACCGCTTAAAGCGCGCCTCCAGAAACCGCTGAAAAAGCCGTGACGAGTTGGTTTCGGATCGTTGCAGAGACGTTGCGAGCACAAGATTCAGAGGTTTCGGTTCAAAACCATCGAGTAATTGAACGAGTTCATTACGTTCGGTTTCACCGCGCACCAGAAAGAGGGGGAGCAGGGCGATGCCTTGCCCGGTCAAGCACAGGGTTTTCAAAGCCTCCAGCCGGTTCGAGCAAAACTGCGTTCTGGGCATTTCCCCTAGGCCTCCGCGCAGGTTCCAGCTCTGCTGGCTTGCCGGGTAAAGAGCCCGGTGCTTGCCGAGGTCGGCGGGACCATGGGGCCTGCCATGCCGGGCGAGATAGGCGGGCGAACTGAACAACCCCACTTCCAACTGCCCCAGGCTGCGCAAATTTGGCATGGATTCGAGGGTTTCATCAACCCGCAGGGCCACGTCATAATCCTCTTCCAGAAGATCTATGGCGCGGTCCAGAAGATCAAGCTGGATCACGACATTGGGCTGCCCCGCCATGAAATCGGCCACGGCGGGAGCGATAAGGGCAAGGCCCAAGGCCGTAGGTGCTGCAATCCGGAACCTTCCCGTGGCTGGGGTGTTGGGCTGCTTGAGGCTTTTGTTGGTGTCTTCAAGTTCCGTCAGAAGGCTGCGCACCCGCGTGAGATAGAGCGAACCCGCTTCCGTAAGCGCAACACGCCGCGTTGACCGCTTGAGCAGGCGGATGCCAAGCTCCGCTTCAAGGGCCGCAATCCCGCGGCTGACAACGGATGTTGAAACGCCCAGCAGCTCTGCAGCCGCCGAAAAACTGCCCGTATCGCCCACCGAAATAAACAGCCGAAGCGCCGAAAACTGTTCCATATGACTTTATTGTTGCAAATTTAGCAAAAATAAAGAAAAAAAATAGAAATTATTGCAGAAAGTAGAATAATATGAAGATTCTCGCCATTTCCGGTGCGTTGCGCAAAGCCTCCACCAACACCGGACTTCTGCGCGCGCTCCAGGAGCTGGCTCCCCCCACCGTGGAAATCGAGATCGTTACCCTGCATGGCATCCCCCTCTACGATGGCGATGCTGAAGAGGCAGAGGGCAAGCCGCAATCCGTGAAGGACCTAGACGCCCGCATCCGCGCTGCGGACGGAGTGATCTTCGCAACCCCCGAATATAACTTCTCAATTCCCGGCGTACTCAAAAATGCCGTCGACTGGCTGTCGCGAGGTTCTCATTTCCTCAAATGGAAGCGGGTTGGCATGCTGGGTGCAGGCGACGGCGTTTACCTTGGCACCGGCCGTTCGCAATATCACTTTCGCCAAACCCTCCAGTCGCTTCAGGCAATCGTGATGCCGAGGCCGGAAATTTTCGTGAACCACAACAGGGACAAATTCGACGCCAGCGGCAACCTGACCGATGCGGAAACTAGAAAATACCTCGCCAAATGGCTGGAGGCCTTTATCGAGTGGGTGGAAAAGAAGCCTTAGAACAAGCTCGAACAAAGGAGCGTGATAGCTTGTGGCAACATTTGGAAAAGCGTACCATCGAAATAATTGAGGCCGCAGCAATTGCAAAAGACCTCCGGATTCCATGAAAACGAAGGCTGAAACGTCTCTTGCCTGTGTGGGGTAAGCCCGCCTAGCATCGAATCATAAACTGCGACAGAGAGTAGATATGGGACTGTTCAGCGCACTTTTTGGGCGGAATGACAAATACCCTGAAATCGAATCTTTCGAAGTCGATAGTGAAGGCTATTTGGTAGATGATGAGCAGATTCCTGATCCGGAGCTAGTCGAAGACCCTGACTTCCGATTGGCGGGGATGCGCGTCGGAATGATTTACAAAGATAGCAATGGCAAGGTGACCAAGAGAATTGTGAGGCTTATTCGTATCGCAGATGGCTATGATGAAGGTTATGTGACAGCTTTCTGTGAATTGAGACAAGAGCACCGGACGTTTCTCCTAAGCCGCATTAATACACTTTTTGACCCATCAAATGGTGAGATCTTGGCACCAGCTTTTGATTTTTTTGGTCCTTATATGGACGAGATGGAAGCAGCTCGAGAACTAAAAGCAGAGAAGTCCCAATTCCGGTTAGTGTGGCCGATAATAGAATCGCTAAGATATGAAATGCAGATTTTGGTGCTTGTGGCGAGGGCTGACAATCGGTTTGTGCGCGCGGAACAAAACACGTTGCTGCGCTTCATGACAATGCGGGCACAGGATATGGGCCATTTAGTAAACGATAATGCTCAGATGGTTCTTTTAGATTGGATTAGGTTGCAAGACCCATCGGAGCCAGAAGCCAGATTGGCTATCAAGGCTCTGGCTAGCCGACCGGAGAGTCTGAGTACAATTTGGACGGTTGTGGATTTGGTGGCAGAAGCGGATGGCAAGGTGCGTCCCGAAGAAAGAGCGACCATTGAAGAGATAAAGGAAACAATCAAGAAAGTGGCGACTGAATCGGCCTAAACAGAGATCGTTTCCGCCGCTTGGCGCAGCGCCTTGATGTTGGCGGCGTGATCCGCGCCCTTGAAGATTGCCGAACCTGCCACCAGCACATTGGCTCCGGCCTTGACCACCAGCGGCGCCGTCTCAGCCGTGATCCCGCCGTCCACTTCAATATCGATATCGCGACCGCGGCTCATTTCACGAATCTCGGAAATCTTGGCCAGCATGGCCTTGATGAAAGCCTGCCCGCCAAAGCCCGGGTTCACCGTCATCACCAGGATAAGATCGAGCCGGTCCAGGACATGGGCAATGGCCGAAGCAGGCGTCGCCGGATTGAGCGCCACGCCGGCGCGTTTGCCGAGAGCCCGGATGCTTTGCAATGAACGGTCGAGATGCGGTCCTGCTTCCGCATGAACCGTGATGATATCAGCCCCCGCCTTGGCGAATTGCTCCAGGTAGGGGTCGGCAGGGGCAATCATCAAATGCACGTCGAACAGCCGTTTCGTCACCGGCCGGATGCTCGCCATGACCGGCGCGCCGAAAGTGATGTTGGGCACGAAATGCCCGTCCATCACATCGACATGCACCCACTCGGCCCCGCCCTTGTCGATGGCGCGGACCTCGTCGCCCAGCCTGGAAAAATCCGCCGCCAGGATTGAAGGCGATATGATCAGGGGCCGCGTCATCCTTAGAGCAATTTGCCCATGGCCGCCGCAGTATCGCTCATCCGGTTGGAGAAACCCCATTCATTGTCATACCAGGTGAGGATGCGGACAAGCGTTCCCTCGATCACCTTTGTCTGGTCCATATGGAAGGTCGAGGAATTGGGATTGTGGTTGAAATCGATGGAGACATTGGGTTCCAGCGTGAAGCCCAGAATGCCCTTGAGCTTGCCTTCCGCGGCCGCCTTGATCGCCGCATTGATTTCTTCAACTGTTGTCGTGCGCTTGGCGACGAACTTGAAATCCACGCAGGAAACATTGGGCGTTGGCACCCGGATCGAAGTTCCGTCAAGACGCCCCTTGAGCTCCGGAATGACGAGGCCGATCGCCTTGGCCGCGCCGGTTGAAGTAGGGATCATCGACATGGCGGCGGCCCGCGCCCGATACAGGTCCTTGTGCATGGTATCAAGTGTCGGCTGGTCGCCGGTATAGGCATGAATGGTCGTCATGAAACCCTTGTCGATGCCAACGGCATCATGCAGGACCTTGGCAACCGGGGCTAAGCAGTTTGTCGTGCACGAGGCATTCGAAACGATGATGTGGTCCTTGGTCAGCTTGTCATGGTTCACGCCATAGACAACCGTGAGATCGGAATTTTCGCCGGGCGCTGAAATCAGCACGCGCTTGGCGCCAGCCGAAAGATGGGCCGAAGCCTTGTCCTTCGCGGTGAAAATGCCGGTGCATTCCAGCGCGATATCAATGCCCAGTTCCTTCCATGGCAACTGCGATGGATCCTTGACCGCAGTGACCATGAACTTCTCCGTGCCGATGTTGATCATGTCGCCGGCAACCTTCACCTCATGGGGGAAGCGGCCATGCACGGAATCATAGCGCAGGAGATGGGCGTTGGTTTCAACCGGGCCAAGGTCGTTGATCGCCACCACATCGATATCCTTGCGGCCCGATTCAAAGATGGCGCGCACGATATTGCGCCCGATACGCCCGAAACCATTCACCGCGACACGAACCTTGGCCATTACTCTCTCCGTTATCTAAATTTGGGATCGCGGGTCTTATAGGCTATTTGGCGCACAGGGGAAGAGGTGCGCACCTCGGAAAAATGGCCCCCATGCAATAAGCAGGGAGGCCATGAGTTTCCGGGAGAATAGGGGGAAAAATTATTTCTTCTTGGGAGTTTTGGGAGTGGCGGCTTTCTTCTTTGCCGGCGCTTTCAGCGCCATCTCGTCGACAAGCACCGCGGCCCGCAGCCAGTGGGCCTCGGCCCGGCCTTCGGGGCGGCCGTCTTCTTCCCACATGCGGTAGGCCAGATCGGCAATGCGCTGGTCACGGCTTGCAATCACATTGTTCACAAGTGTCATTGTCACACCATCGGGCTAAATTTGAGCAGATGGCACTTTATGCCACAAAATGGTGCAGCGCACAATAGTTCAGCCCGCGATATTGCGTCGCAACAAACAGTCAGGGAAATTCGGCACGAGCCATCGTGGATTGACTTATAGTAGTTGTACTATATCATGGTGCGATGAACTTGGTGAAGCGCTGCTTCTTTATTGGACCAACCAAGAAAATTCTGTCTGCCATGCCTGACGAAGTGAAAACCGCTGTCGGCAACTCCCTGTACCTTGCGCAAACCGGCAAGGAAGCCGGGAACGTCAAAGCGCTAAAGGGTTTTGGCGGTCGCGGCGTTTTGGAAGTGGTGGAAGACTTCGATGGAAACACCTATCGCGCAGTTTACACCGTGCGATACGCAACAAATGTCTACGTGCTTCACGTTTTTCAGAAGAAGTCAAAATCCGGTGTCGCCACGCCGAAATATGAAATTGAATTGATCAAATCACGGCTGATGGTTGCGGAAGCTCACTATCGCAATCTGCTGCAGCGAGGAGTTGGAACATGACGAAACGCATTAAGATCGAAGAGAGCAGCGGCAATATTTTTGCTGACCTGGGCCTGCCAGATGCTGAGGAGTTGCTGCTCAAGGCTCAGATTGTTTTCGAGATCGCCGATGTGATGAAGAGCCGCAAACTCACCCAAAGCAAAGTGGCAGCACTCACCGGAACGGCTCAGCCGGACCTGTCAAACCTCATGCGTGGAAGGTTCAAGGGATTTTCAGTGGAGCGGCTGATGGTGATGCTGACCGGGTTGGGCCGCGATGTGGAAATCACCGTGCGCCCTGCACCAAAGTCGCGGAAGACGGGAGGGATCAGTTTCAAGCGAGAGGCGGCGTGAAATCCAGGACACCTTAACCACTGTCGCAGCAGCCGCACCGAAACCGAGGTTTTCGCAGTGACGTTTCTTGAGTTAGCCTATTAGGCCTTGACCGATGAATTGCTAGCGCTATCTTCAAGTGGCGCTGTGAGTAGAAGCGGGTGCCCGGCGTGTCATACTAGCCCCAAACCAATTACCCGGCATCGGCTTGGCTCCCGATGGACTGATGAGAAATCCGCCGAATCGCAATGGAGGTTTCTTATGAGCATTGACATGACAAACAACCCATTATCCATGGACTATCAAAAACTGACTAGAAAAGACCTTATCACCGCTGAATGGGTTGAAATAATTGACGAGACCACTGGGCGCTCTTGGTGGAAGCATCCGAGCGTCCCGCGAGAATACGGATTTGAAGGGGCGAAGTATACTCAATCAATTCTTCAGCGCCGAAGAGGGTAGCTGCAAAATCGGGCGTGATGACTTTCTTGGTCACGCCCGATCTCTTCCCTCAAACCTTCACCCACTTCCCATTCTTCGCCGATGATTTCACGCAGGCCTCGATGAAGGCCATTCCCGCCACGCCGTCTTCAATGCCCGGAAACTGCACGTCCTTGTCCGGCTTTTTGCCCGCGCGCCTGGCTTTGATGGCGCGCGCCACTTCCGTGTAGATATTGGCGAAGCCTTCGAGATAGCCCTCAGGATGCCCCGGCGGAACGCGCGTGACCCGCGCCGCCGCCGCATTTGAACCGGCCCCGCCCCGGGTGATCAGCCGCTTGGGTTCGCCGAAGGGCGTGTACCAGAGGTAGTTTGGATCGGCCTGAACCCATTCCAGCCCGCCCTTGGTGCCATAGACCCGGATTTTCAAACCGTTCTCATGGCCCGGCGCCACCTGGCTGGCCCAGATCATGCCCTTGGCTCCGCCCTTGTAGCGCAGCATCACATGGACATTGTCGTCAACCCGGCGGCCCTTCACGAATGTCGTGAGATCGGCGGAAAGTTCAGCGAGCTTGAGCCCCGACACAAAACAGCCGAGCTGGTAGGTGTGCGTGCCGATATCGCCGACACAGCCCCCGGCCCCTGTGCGCTTGGGGTCAGTGCGCCACGCCGCCTGCTTCTGTCCGGATTTTTCCAGATCGGTGGTGAGCCAGTCCTGCGGATATTCGCCCTGCACCACGCGAATGTCGCCGAGCTCGCCGGCCGCCACCATGGCCCGGGCCTGGCGGATCATCGGATAGCCGGAGTAGTTGTGGGTGAGGGCGAAAATAACATTCCTGTTTTTGGCCAGAAGTTTTTCAAGCGCCAGCGCCTCTTTCAGATTGAGCGACAGCGGCTTGTCGCAGACCACATGGATGCCCGCTTCGATGAAGGCCTTCGCCGCCGGAAAATGCATGTGGTTCGGCGTGACGATGGAAACCGCTTCAATGCCATCTCGGCGTTTGGCCTCGGCCTTCGCCATCTCACGGAAATCCCCATAGATGCGGTCAGGCGCCAAACCTAGTTCCTCGCCCGAGGCTTTCGAGCGCGCCGCGTCCGATGAAAGCGCCCCGGCGACAAACTCGTAATGATCATCCATGCGCGCCGCCAGGCGGTGCACCGCCCCGATAAAGGCGCCTTGCCCGCCACCCACCATTCCCAGGCGAATGCGTCCTGTTTTCTTTTCACTTGTTCCTGAGATTGACATGACGTTCTCCCGAAATTCCAATTCTATTTTTTCCTCGCCCCTTGGGGGAGAGGAGGGGACCCACCGCAAAGCGGTGGGGAGGTGAGGGGGCGCCGGTGGATGAAATCTAGAGACCGAGACCCCCTCACCCTCCCATTGCTTCGCAATGAGCCCCACCCTCTCTCCAATGGAGAGAGGGAAATTTTATGAAGTATCATAGTCCCAGCAGCCGGTTGACCTGCGCCTGGTCGGTCTTGCCGCCGGCAAAATCATCAAAGGCCTTTTCCGTGACACGGATGAGATGGCTGGCGATGAAGGGCGCTCCTTCCGCCGCGCCCTGTTCCGGATGCTTCAGGCAGCATTCCCATTCCAGCACCGCCCATGAGGCATAGTTGTATTGCGAGAGTTTTGCGAAAATGGCGCCAAAGTTAACTTGCCCATCGCCGAGCGAACGGAATCGTCCGGCCCGGTTGATCCAGGGCTGATAGCCCGAGTAAACGCCCTGCCGCCCCGTCGGGTTCAATTCAGCATCCTTCACATGGAAGGCGCAGATGCGCTCGTGATAGATGTCGATGAACGACAGATAGTCGAGATGCATCAGCACGAAATGCGAGGGATCATAATTGATCTGGCAGCGCTTGTGGCCCTTGAGGGCCTCCAAAAACATTTCAAAAGTCGCGCCATCAAACACATCCTCGCCGGGATGGATTTCATAGCCCACGTCAACCCCCGCCTCGTCATAGGCGTTGAGAATGGGTTTCCAGCGCTTGGCCAACTCGCTGAAGGTCGTTTCAATGAGGCCCTGCGGGCGCTGCGGCCAGGGATAGACATACGGCCAGGCAAGGGCCCCGGAGAATGTCACCGAAGCTCTCAGCCCGAGATTCTTGGACGCCTTGGCAGCCAGCATCAATTGCTCGACCGCCCATTTCTGCCGCTCCTTGGGCTTGCCGTGAACCGCCGCCGGCGCAAAGGCGTCAAAGGCCTCGTCATAGGCCGGATTGACCGCCACAAGCTGGCCCTGCAAATGCGTCGAAAGCTCGGTGATCTCAACCCCATTCGCCTTGGCAATGCCCTTCACCTCATCGCAATAGGTCTTGGATTCCGCCGCCTTCTTGAGATCGAACAGCCGGCCGTCCCAGGTTGGAATCTGCACCCCCTTGTAGCCCAGCGACGCCGCCCATTTGGTGATGCTGTCGAAGGAATTGAACGGTGCCGCGTCGCCTGCAAATTGTGCCAGAAAAATCGCCGGGCCTTTGATGTTCGTTGCCATGGAGCAGCTTCCCTAAATGTAAGAGTTCAATACGCCTTCAAGATATTCCTGGCGCCCGGATTTGGGCTGTGGGTCGAGGCCGGATTTGTGCACCCGCGCCGCGATCTTATCCAAACTTTCCTTGCCCGCAAGCATCGCCTGGTTCGCAGGCTCTTCCCATTTGCCATAGCGCTTGGCCACCGCCTTTGCCATCTTGCCGTCCTTCATCATCTGCCCCGCAATGAGAAGCCCACGGGCGCAGGCATCCATCGAAGTTACATGCGCATGCAGCAGGTCATCCGGATCAATCGACTGGCGCCTGATCTTGGCATCGAAATTCATCCCCCCAGTGGTGAAGCCGCCGGCTTTCAGGATTTCAAACATGGTGAGCGCCACCTCCGGAATGTTCATGGCGAACTGGTCCGTATCCCAGCCCAGCAGGTAATCGCCGCGATTGATGTCAAGCGAGCCAAACACGCCAAGCGCCGCGGCCAGGGCAATCTCATGCTCAAAAGTGTGGCCTGCCAGAATGGCGTGGTTCTGCTCAAGATTGAGCTTCACATCCTTTTCAAGCCCGTAGGATTTGAGCAGGCCATAGATCGAAGCTGTGTCGTAATCATACTGATGCTTGGTTGGTTCCTTGGGCTTGGGCTCGATGAGGATAGGGCCCTTGAAGCCGATCTTGTGCTTGTATTCAACAACGAGTGAGAGGAAGCGCCCCGCCTGTTTCAGTTCCTGCCCGATGTTGGTGTTGATCAGCGTTTCATAGCCTTCGCGCCCGCCCCACATCACATAGTTTTCACCGCCCAGGCCCTTGGTCACATCAAGGCAATGCTTCACCTGCGCCGCGCAATAGGCGAAGACATCTGGGTCCGGATTGGTGGCGGCACCCGCCATGAAGCGCCGGTTCGAGAACATGTTGGCCGTGCCCCAGAGCAGTTTTTTTCCTGCCTTGGCCATCTTCCCTTCGAGGACATTGGCGATCGCCGTGACATTGCTGTTGAACTCCTTCAGCGACTTTCCTTCCGGCGCGATGTCGAGGTCATGGAAGGTGAAGTAGTCGATGCCGAGCAGCCGCAGCGTTTCAAACATCACCTCGGCCTTCACCGCCGCCGCCGCCATCGGGTCCGCCATGTGGTGCCACTGGCGGTTGAAGGTTTCAGACCCGAACGGATCGGTGCCCGGCCAGCACAGCGTGTGCCAGTAGCACACGGCAAAGCGCAGGTGCTCCGCCATGCTCTTGCCCAGCACCTTCTGTTTCGGATTGTACCAGCGATAGGCCAGCGCATTTTTTGTATCCGGCCCTTCGTACTTGATGGGGTCGGTTATCGAGTAAAATTTCGTCATGGCCGGTTGATCTCCTTGATCGCTGGATAAATTCTCTGGTAGCGCCCGTAGGCATCTTCATAGGCCGCCCGCGCCTTGGCCTCGGGCTGAATGGTTCTGGCAATTTTGGGCGGCGTGCAGACGGTCCTGTAGGAGGCGCCGGTTGCCGCCATCACTCCCAGGCGGGCCGCCCCGAACGCGCCCCCCACATCGCCTGCCGCCGGAAGATCGACCGGAACGCCCAATGCCGTGGCAATGATCCTGAGCCACAATTCGGACTTCGTGCCGCCGCCCACCGCCATCACGCGCCTGACACTTGTGCCCGCATCCTGGAGCGCCACAAGGCTGTCGCGGAAGGCAAAGGCCACCCCGTCAAGCACCGCATGGGTCATGGTCCTGGCATTCGTCTCATGGCCAAGCCCCATCATCAGCCCGCGCACCTGCGCGTCGCCCACCGGGGTGCGTTCGCCGGAAAGATAAGGCAGGAACAGCGCCGGTGAAGGCCCGGAAAGCTTTGTGCCCAGGGCCTTGGTAAGGAGTGGCGCGGGCGTTTTCAGAACTCCCGCCAGCCATTCCAGGCTGGCCGTTGCCGAAAGGATAACCCCCATCTGGTGCCAGGTGTCCGGAACCGCATGGCAAAACGCATGCACCGCCCGCGCCGCATTGGGGCTGAACCTGTCGTTGGAGACGAACATGACACCCGACGTGCCGATGGACACAAAGGCCGCCCCATCAGTGACCGCGCCAATGCCGCAGGCCGCTGCCGCGTTGTCGCCGCCGCCGCCCGCCACAACCGGGCGCTTCGGCATGCCCCAGGCCTTGGCCACGGCGGCTGTAAGCCTGCCCGTCGCGTCCGTGCCCTCGCACAGGCGGGGCATCTGCTCCCGCCGCATGTCCGAAGCCCGCAGCAACTCATCCGACCATTCGCGCTTTGCGACGTCGAGCCAGTAGGTTCCCGATGAGTCCGACATGTCGGAGGCGAATTCACCGGTCATGCGGTAGCGGATATAGTCCTTGGGCAGCAGCACCTTGTCGACCGCGTCAAAAATCCGGGGCTCGTGTTTTTTGACCCAGACGAGCTTGGGGGCGGTGTAGCCGGCCAGCGGTATGTTGCCGGAAATCGCAAGGGCCCTGGGCTCGCGCGCCAGAATGTCGTTGCACTCCTCGAACGAGCGCGCATCGTTCCACAGGATGCAGGGCCGAAGCACGTGGCCGGCCTTGTCAAGCAGCGTGGCGCCATGCTGCTGGCCGGAAAGGCCAATGCCATCAACGGCGGCAATGGCCTTCCGCTTTGACTTGCCCAGGGTTTTGACCACCGCATGGGCCGCCTTCCACCAGTCCTCCGGCTTCTGCTCGGACCAGCCGTCATGCGGCCGTGAAACCTTGAGGGGCGAACTCGCCGTGGCGATAATCTTCTGCCGGTCGTCAATCAGCACGCCTTTGACGGAAGAGGTTCCAAAATCCAGACCGAGATACATGAAGATTCTTTCTAAGGAAGATTGTCGCGCACAAAGATATCGATGCGGATGTGTTCCATCGCTTCGATGAGGGGGGTCCGGTCGGCCTTGGCCATCAGCACACGCACCGCGCTGCGCACCTCGTGGCCCGCATTCTGGTTGATGATCACGTCGACAGTGCCGTCAACCAGGGCACGGCGGGTATAATCCGTAAGTTCATGGGCGATGTAGGTGACCTGCTTTTGCCGCCCGGCATTTTCAAGCGCCGTCACAATGCCGCGCGCCCCGGCGCCCACATTGTAGATGCCGATGAGATCGGGATGGTCGGCAAGCATCTGGGCGGTGACTTTTTCCACCCGCTGCCAGTCATCGCGCGACTCCAGAACGGGGAGAATGCTGAGATGAGGGAATTCATGCAGCATCACCTGCTCAAAGCCAAAGCGCCGCTCAATGTGGTCCCGGAGCGAAAGTGAGCCCGCGATCAACCCGACCTTGCCGTTCTTGTTTCCGAGATAGCGCCCCATCAGGGTGGCTGCGGTCCGCCCGGCGCTGGAGTTGTCAATGCCTGCATAATGGGAGCGCTTCGAACTCGGCACGTCAGACACAAGTGTCACCACCGAAACGCCGCGTTCCACCAATCCGTTGATGGCTTCCCGCACCCGGGGATGGTCAAGGGCAACGACCGCGACCCCATCATAGATATCACCGATGCTGTCCAGGGTTGCGGCAAGTGTCGCCGCGTCGAACACATCGGTGAGCCGGAGATCAATATGAACCCGCTCGGAAACCATGCGCGAGGCATTGGCGCGCACCTCTTCGCCAAGTTCGATCATGAAGCTGTTGTTGCCTTCCGGCAGCACGAAGCAGAAGCGGTATTCCTGGCCCTTGGCCAGCCGCGCCGCCAGCCGGTCCGGCTGGTAGTTCAGAAGGCGGATAGCTTTCTCAACCCGAAGCGCGGTTTGCGGCCGCACCGCCGCGCGCCCGTTCAGCACCCGGTCAACCGTTGCAACACTGAGGCCCGCTTCGAGGGCTACGTCTTCGATGGTCACTCTAGCCATGGCCCATATGGACCCCGCGCTGGAATTTTGTCAATTCCTGATAGGCGTCTATCAAAGTTAATTTAGCAGGGAGAAATGCCGTTAACGGCAAGGAATGCCGAGTAGAGGGAAGTGGTGCCGCAGATGAAGAGGCGGTTCAGCCTGGCGCCCCCGAAACAGACATTGGCGACCAGCTCGGGAATGAGAATTTTGCCGATCAAGGCGCCGTCGGGAAGGTAGCAGTGGACCCCGTCCGCAGCGCTGGTCCAGATGCGCCCGTCCCGGTCCAGGCGGAAACCATCAAACAAGCCTGCCGTGCTATCGGCAAAGATTTTGGACTTGCCCAGGGCCTGGCCGCTTTCCTTGACGTCAAAGCGGCGGATATGCTTGTTGCCGCCCTCCTTGTGGCTGGCGCCTGTATCGGCGATGTAGAGATATTTTTCGTCTGGCGAAAAGGCCAGGCCATTTGGCTTGTCGAAGTCAACGCAAACCGGGGTCACCTCGCCGCTCATCGGATCAACCCGGTAAACATTGCTGTTGCCGATTTCGCTGATGCCTTGCTCGCCTTCATAGTCAGTGAGATGGCCATAGGGCGGATCCGTGAACCAGATCGAGCCATCCGATTTCACCACCACGTCATTGGGCGAATTGAAACGCTTGCCTTCGTAGTTGTCGGCAATAATGGTGATCGAGCCATTGTGCTCCGTGCGGGTTACGCGCCGCGCAAGGTGCTCGCACGAGACCAGGCGGCCTTCCCGGTCCACCGTATTGCCATTGGAATTGTTTGCCGGGTTGCGGAATACCGAAACCGAGCCATCGGTTTCATCATAGCGCAGCATGCGATTGTTCGGTATGTCGGACCAGACCAGATAGCGCCCCGCTGCAAACCAGGCCGGCCCCTCCGCCCAGCGCGCCCCGCTCCACAACCGCTCCACCCGCCCGTGGCCGGTCAAACATTCATTGAAACGCGGATCAAGAACCTCAAAACCCGTACCCTCGATTGCGCCATAGAACATTTGCAACTCCCACTGATTTTTTTTATCGATTATACGTCTTTGATAACAAACTAATTTCGGAAGTGAAAGTGCCGGTCTGGCGGAGTTCTGATGTGTTCAAGGGCGCGGTCATTGTCATGGGGGTGACAAGTTGCGGCAAGACCAGCGTGGGCGAAGGCCTGGCTGCTGAACTGGGCTGCCCCTTCATCGAGGGCGACAAGCTTCATCCCGCTTCCAATATTGCGAAAATGTCCGCCGGAACGCCCCTGACCGATACTGACCGCTGGCCTTGGCTGGACATCATCGGCAAGGCCATGAAGGTTGAGTGCGATAAGGGACATGGCGTTGTAGCCTCCTGCTCGGCCCTGAAGAAAGCATATCGCCAGAAACTTGCGGACGCCACCGGACAGCCGATTACCTTCATCCATTTGTACGGCAGCCGTGAATTGTTGGCGGCGCGCATGGCCGACCGCAAGGGCCATTTCATGCCCACATCATTGCTCGACAGCCAGCTTGCAACCATTGAAATTCCAGGCCTCGACGAGACAGCGCTTCATCTCGACGTTATCCTGCCAGTTGACGAGTTGGTGAGACGCTCTAAAGCCTATTTGACCGATAATCGGGATTGAGGACCTGAACATGTCACAAGCGGAAATCGGCCTTATCGGCCTTGGCGTCATGGGCTCCAACCTTGCGCTCAACATCGCGGAAAAGGGCAACCGCATTGCCGTGTTCAATCGCACACCCGGGCGAACTGATGCCTTCATGGCCTCGGCAGGCAATCTCGCCGCCGATCTCATTCCGGCGAAAACCATGGAAGAATTCATTGCCAGCATCCGCCCGCCGCGCCCGGTGATCATCATGGTGAAGGCCGGAGAGGCTGTGGATGAGCAGATTGCCGTCCTGAAAAACCTCATGGCAAAAAATGACATCATCATCGACGCGGGCAACGCCAATTTCCGCGACACCATGCGCCGCTTCCACGAGCTTGAGGGCAGCGGCCTGACCTTCATCGGCATGGGCGTATCGGGCGGCGAGGAGGGCGCCCGCCACGGCCCCTCCATCATGGTCGGCGGAACGCCGGAGTCCTATGCCCGCGTTGAAAAAGTGCTCACCGCCATTGCGGCAAAATTCAAGGGCGAACCCTGTTGCGCCTGGCTGGGCCCCAATGGCGCCGGCCACTTTGTCAAAACCATCCACAACGGCATTGAATATGCCGACATGCAGATGATCGCCGAAATCTACGGCGTGCTGCGCGATGGGTTGGGCATGAAACCCAAGACCATTGGTGAGGTTTTCGCCAGATGGAACAGGGGCAGGCTCAATTCCTACCTCATCGAAATCACCGCCGCCGTACTGGCCGCCGATGATCCCAAGACGGGCAAACCAATGGTCGACATGATCTTGGATTCCGCCGGCCAGAAGGGCACCGGCCGCTGGGCCGTGATTGAGGCGCAGATGATGGGCGTTCCGGCAACCGCCATTGAAGCCGCCGTTGCGGCGCGCAGCCTCTCCGCCATGAAAAATGAGCGGATGGCCGCCTCGGCGATATTTGCCAAGGCCGGCTCGAATTCACTGGGCGATCCCAATTCATTGATCGACAAATTGGAGTTTGCCCTCTTCGCCGGAAAAATCGCCGCTTATGCCCAGGGCTTTGCGGTTATGGAAGCGGCCTCCAAGGAATTTACATGGGACCTGCCCATGGCCACCATCGCCCGCATCTGGCGCGCCGGCTGCATCATCCGTTCACAATTCCTGGATACCATCGCCTCAGCCTTCGAACAGAATAAGGGCCTCAGCAATCTTCTGCTCGCCCCCGAATTCGTCACCATGATGCAGGGTGCCACCCCGGCACTCCGCCATATCGTGGCCCGTGGAGCCCAGGAAGGCCTGCCGCTTCCGGCTCTCTCCTCGGCGCTGGCCTATTTCGACAGCTACCGCCAGGCCAGCGGAACCGCCAATCTCATCCAGGCCCAGCGCGATTTCTTCGGCGCCCACGGCTTCAAGCGCCTCGACGCGGAAGGCGACTTCCATGGCCCCTGGGGCAGCGGCAATTGACAGGGTAAACCACCTCGTTCAAGACGGGGCCACAGTTCCGGAGTGATCAATGTCCCTGCCAAAGCGGCTTCTCGATGGCTATGCGAATTTCCGCAAAGGGCGTTACGCCTCCGAATCGGAACGCTATCTCAGGCTCGGTGAAGGCCAGCAGAAACCCACCATCATGATGATCGCCTGCTGCGATTCCCGCGCCGCCCCTGAAACCATCTTCGATGCCGGCCCCGGCGAAATGTTCGTGGTGCGCAATGTGGCCAATCTCGTGCCGCCCTATACGCCCGATGGCGGCCACCATGCCACCAGTGCCGCACTGGAATTTGCGGTTCTCTCGCTCGGCGTGGAGCATCTCGTGGTCATGGGCCACGGCCGCTGCGGCGGCATTCGCGCCGCCGTGGGCGATGGAGGTCCCCTGAGCCACACGGATTTCATCGGCAGCTGGATGCGCGCCATCAAGGACGTGGCCCGCGCCGTTCCCCGCTCCGGCGATGCAGCCCTGCACGAACGCCATATCGAACGCGCTTCAATAGAACATTCGCTGGCCAATCTCCGCACTTTCCCGTGGATCCGCATGAAGGAGGCCCGCAAGGAACTTTCGCTGCATGGCATCTGGTTCGACATCAGCATGGGCGAGCTTCACGCCCATGACGAAAGCAATGTTGCATGGGAACTGATCGCGGGTTGAACGCCGATATGCTTTCAGCAATCAAGGCTGGAGTTCTCTATTTTGCAATTGTGTTTGCCGCTGGTTTCCTGCTCGGTGTCTTGCGTGTGACTGTTCTCATGCCGCGCTTTGGTGAGCTTCCCGCAGTTGCGCTTGAACTGCCGGTTATACTTTTGATTTCATGGAATGTGTGCCGCAGGCTGGTCGCGCAGTTTTCCGTTCCGGCAATGGCGTCATACCGGGCCGCGATGGGCGCCTTGGCCTTCGGACTGCTGATGCTGGCGGAGCTGGGATTGTCGGTTCTTGTTTTTGGCCGGTCGTGGCCCGAATATCTCGCACACTACCAAACTGCGCCAGGGCTGCTAGGATTTGCCGGGCAAATCATTTTTGCACTCATGCCGCTGGGACTGATGCGCCAACAGCGTCGGCCATCTACCTGATCATGTAAACCTTGCGGATGGTTTCATGCACCTTGCAGGTGCCGCGCCAGTCCTTGGGGAAAAACGCCACCGTATCCGGCACGATCTCGATCACCTCGCCTGACTCATGCGTGTAGGTGCAGCGGCCCAGCAGGAAGTGGCAGAACTCGTCGCTGGTCACATGGCAGTTCCAGTAGCCTGGCGTGCAGATCCAGATGCCGCTTTCGCTTTGCCCATTGGGGCCCTTGAAGATCACCACGCCGCTGGTGCGCGATTCCCCTTCGATCATGGTGGGAATAACACCCCAATCCTTGAACGGGCCGTTAAAGGTTGCGGGGTTTTTTAAGTGCGGTGCGGAAGATGTCAGGTTCATATCTATCTCAAAATGTAAACATTGCGCATGGTTTGGTGAACCGTGCAGGTGCCTTTCCAGCCCGCTGGAAACAGCACCATGGTTCCGGCGGTCACCTCGATGACGTCGCCGCTTTCATGAGTATAAGTGGCGCGGCCCGAAACGAAATGGCAAAGTTCATCGCGCGGAATTTCCAATGACCATGAACCTTCCGTGCATTGCCACAGGCCCACTTCCGGCTGGCCGTCCGGCCCCTTGTGCAGCAGCACCCCGTCATTCTTGGAGTTACCGGCGATGGGATTGGGCTGATGGCCCCAATCCTTCAGCGGGCCAGCGAAACTCGCTGGCCCTTGCAAATGAGGCGCGGAACTGTAGAGCTTTGTCGGCATCAGGCGATCTTCCGGCGGGTGAGACCATCAATGATCTTGGCTGCTTTCGTTGGCCCATGCTGGCCCCGCATGGTTTTTGAGGTTTTCTGCAGCTTCGCCTTCATCTTCTTGTCGGTCAGCATCGCCATGATCTTGGCCGCCAGCTCATCCTCGCTCCAGGTATAGCGATCCACCTTGAAGCCATGGCCGGTTTCCTGAACCCGCGTGGCATTGTCATGGCCGTCCCAGACATAGGGCATGATGATAGCGGGCTTGCCGAAATACAGGCATTCGGTGAAGGAGTTGTTGCCGCCATGGTGGATCACGCCGTCGACCTTGGGGATCACCGAAGGCTGCGGATACCACTTGTCGATCAGCACATTGGGCGGAATATCCGTGTACTGATCAAGATAGTCGCCGACATTGACCAGCGCCCGCACCGGCATTTTCCCGATCACCTTGATCACCCGCTTGAGCAATTCCGTGTCGCCCGAGCCCAGCGAGCCATAGCTCACATAGAGCAGGGGCTTGTCGTTGTTCGCCTGGAACTGCGGCACTTTATAGGGCGCGTCCTTGCGCACGCAGCCCTCGAGATACTGGAACTGCCTGGGCGGAAGCTTGTGCCGGCGCTTGAATTTGGCCGCCGTGGGATAAAGCAGGATGTTCATGTGCGGGCTTGCTTCAAAGAATTGCCCCAGCGGATATTTTTTTTCGCCCACCGATTTCAGGAAGGCATTGAAGGCGTCATGGATCGGCTTGATCGTGGCGTTGAAATGCTTGCGGTACTTGGCAAAGCCTTTTTTGTCTTTCTCGCCGCAGCCCGAGAGATGGGGCGGAATATCCGGATCTTCGATCTCGTTTTCCGAGCAAGAGATCACCCGCACCCAGGGCTTCCTGTTGTCGCGCCCGTAGCGCTTGATCGCCGGGAACAGGATGACATTGTCGACGCAGATGACATCGGGCTTCACCTTGGCCAGCACGCCGGGCAAATCCTTCTCCGCCCATTTCGCCGTCTCGACGATCATCTCCCAGCAGCCCTTCACGTAATTGTCGATCTGGTCGTAAGGCGACTTGCGGAAATTCGGAATGTGGCCGTTGATGAAATCCACCCAGAACTTGGCCATTTCCTCGGCCGGCATGGGCTCGGAAAGATTAACCGCATGGGCCTCGAAGCCATAGCCCTTGTAAACATCAAGAAAGCCGGGGTCCGACAGGAACACCACCTTGTGGCCGAGCTTCTTCAGCGCCTGGCCAATGCCAACTGAATTCAGCGCCGGCCCGAAGGCCGCTTCGGGGAAAAGCGCCACCACTTTTTTGGCTTTTTTCGCGGCTATGGGTTTTTTGACGGGTTTTTTCAGTTTCGGCGTTTTCGCCATTGCAGTCTCCCTTGAATTCAAACACTTCTAGCCCCCCGTCTCTTGGCTTGACAAGCCACAAGCTAAAAAGCGAACTTGGCCGCCGAACAGGAATTGAGCGCAAAATGCTGGAAATTTTTTCCCTGACTGACCTGACCGGCACGCTGTCCTATGCCGTCATTGCGCTGTCCTACCTGATGACCAGGATTTTCTGGCTGCGTGTTGCTGCCGTAATCGGCCTGTTTCTGCAGATCGCCTTTTTCCGCCTGAGCGGTGAGGATATGACAGTCGGCATCGGCTGGGACGCCATCTTCATCGCCATCAATCTCGTCATGATTCTCCAGCTGGTGCGCGAGCGTGCCAGCCTCACGCTGCCGGAGAAAGACGCGCCGATGCTGCGCCAGTCGTTTGCCGGCCTCGATGACGCGCAGATCGCCAGGCTGCTCAAGGCCGCCGACTGGCGCGACGCCCAGCCCGGCGAGACGCTGACCAAGCAGGACCATGCGGTGGACTCGCTGTATTTTCTCTGTTCGGGCCGCGCCAGCGTTGAGGTCAACGGCTCTTTCGAAACCTATCTTGAAAAAGGCTCGTTTGTTGGCGAGATCGCCTATCTCACCGGCAATCTTGCAACCGCCACCGTAGTGATCGATGAGCCAAGCCGCGTTCTGGCCTTCTCGAAACAGCGCATGGCGAAGGTCACCGATAAGGACAGCCGGATTGCCGGCATCATCTACGAGCTCTTGGGCCGCGACCTCGCCCAGAAAATGCGCCGCTCCAACACCCGCCGCGTCCTCCTGCAGGACGAATCCGACGTGCTTTGAGCTGATTCAATTTTCAATGAGCATCGGGCATAGCTTCGCCAGTGGTGAAAACGGTTATGCCGTTTCCGGGGCAGGGAAGCGAAGGGTTGCGTGGACGCAAGCTCTCGCAAGAATGCCGGTCGTGGTAGTCCGGCTGTGACGCGAAATCCGCGCCCACGCTTTTGCGGCGATTTTTGCCTCGGGGAAGATCTTGCAGAGCCCTAGATCGCACGGTGTCTGAGGTTTTCCGCTAGGGTTGTTTAGCCATTTAAGGCGCAGTGGACCGTAGTATCCACGGGCCTTCCCTTTAGCTCCCGGGTGCCTGATGAACGTTTCACCAGACCCGCAGGCGCCGCATCCACCCCATCTATGATCACCGTCGCGACCGAGACCCCTTCCGGGATGAACAGGAACAGACCTACATCATAGGAATATACTTGTCAAGGGGATTTATTCATATTTTTAACCCCTTCCCCTAGTGGGGAGGTGAAAAGAAGCAAGTACAGCGAAGCTACCCCATCTGCGCCCGGTGGCGCAGGAAGTGGTCCACCAGCACCAACAGAATCATAGCATTCTTTCAATCTCGAACGGGATTAAGGCCTATACTCAGAAATTGAAAATTGCCCGAATGAGCAATGGCAGGTGAGGTATCACTGGAACAATGCCAATGAAGCCAATAGCGATTGCGGCGACAATCGTTAAAAGTCCCGTCGTTAGATACGCGAGCAACCAAACGCCTCGCGTTTTGAAGGCCAGATAGAAATTCAAAATTGAAACTGTCGCCACTGCAAAGATGGACAAGCTAAACCGCATTTGCTGGCTGAAGTGAATTCCCTGGAAGACGTAGTCTAAAACGAAAATCCAAAAATATACCAAACCAACATTCAACAAAAACCAGATTTGGGCCTGTTTGACATTTGTCGACCTCCCAATTTGCGATGTGGATTCAGTACTCACCCCATCTGCGCCCGGTGCCGCAGGAAATGATCCGCCAGCACCAGCGCCATCATCGCTTCCGCCACTGGAACGGCGCGGATGCCGACGCAGGGGTCATGCCGCCCCTTGGTGGAGATATCCGTATTCGTGCCCTGCGCCGTGATCGTCTGCCGCGAGGTGAGGATGGATGAGGTGGGCTTCACCGCCATCCGCACGACGATGTCCTGGCCGCTGGAAATGCCGCCGAGGATGCCGCCCGCGTGGTTCGACAGAAACTCCGGCTTGCCATGGCGCATGCGGATTTCATCGGCGTTTTGCTCGCCGGAAAATGCCGCCGCCGCAAAGCCCGCACCGATCTCCACGCCCTTCACCGCATTGATGCTCATCATCGCCGCTGCCAGATCCTGGTCTAGCTTGCCATAAACCGGAGCGCCCCAGCCGGCAGGCACACCGGAAGCAGTGACTTCAACAACCGCACCGCAGGAAGACCCCGCCTTGCGCACCCCATCGAGATAGCCTTCCCACTGCGCCGCAGCCTTTGCGTCAGGCGCAAAAAAGGGATTGTTGTGAACCTCGGCCCAGTCCCAGTTTTTGTAATCGATCTTGTGTTCGCCCATCTGCACAAGGGCCGCACGAATGGTGACACCCGGAATGACTTTCCGCGCCACCGCACCCGCCGCCACCCGTGCCGCCGTTTCGCGCGCCGAGGAGCGCCCGCCGCCACGATAATCGCGCAAGCCATATTTCGCCTGATAGGTCAGGTCCGCGTGCCCCGGGCGGAACTTGTCGCGGATCTCCGTGTAGTCCTTGGAGCGCTGGTCCACATTCTCGATCATCAGCATGATCGGCGTGCCCGTGGTCACCTGGCCATCGCTGCGGTCATCCTGAAACACGCCCGAAAGAATTTTCACCGCATCGGGCTCCTGCCGCTGCGTGGTGAAGCGGCTCTGCCCCGGCCGGCGCTTGTCGAGATAGCCCTGAATGTCATCAACCGAAAGCTTGATCCCCGGCGGGCAGCCGTCAACCACGCAGCCCATGGCGGGCCCGTGGCTTTCCCCAAAGGTTGTCATGCGGAAGAGATGGCCGAAAGTGTTGTGTGACATGAAAATGTTTTAGGGCGGGAGTGGCGTCCCGTCAAACCACTCCGCAGCGCCATTGGCAATCCGGCAAAACCGCCCCTGATGCATGCGAATTTCCACCAGTTCGCGCATGGTCATGTTGCTGAGATGCCCGATCAGGCAGCGCCCGATTGCCCCATGCGAAACCACCACCGTTGGGTCTTGAATGCCGGCCAGCCAGTGCCGTAGGCGGTCCTGCCCGTCCGCATAGCTCTCGCCGCCCTCGGGCCGCCAGGAATAACGCGTCTCCGGATCAGCGGGATAAATCGGCGCATCCTTGAGTTCCCAGAAAGGCTTGCCTTCCCAAACTCCAAAGCCAAGCTCCTTGAGCGCCGGCGAAACCGAAACATGACTCTCCGGCAGGGAAAGCGCCTCCGAAATATAAGCCATGGTTTGCTGGGTCCGGCCCAGTGGGCTCACCACGAAGCGGCACTTCTTCGTCACGTCCGGATGCGCTGCAAATGCCCGCGCCACATCCTGCGCCTGCGCGTGGCCCGTATCATTCAAGGGAATATCGGTCCAGCCCTGGATGAGGCCCAGGCGATTCCATTCGGTCTCTCCGTGGCGCACGAAATAAATGGGCGGCAGCGGCTTACTCACCGTTGCTGGCAACACTCATGTCAGGAGCCGTCGGATTTTTCATGCCGACAATGTGATAGCCCGAATCCACATGGAGAACTTCGCCGGTCACGCCGCGCGAAAGATCGGACAGCAGATAAAATGCGCTGTCGCCCACTTCTTCCGTGGTCACCGTGCGCCGCAGCGGCGAATTATATTCATTCCATTTCAGGATGTAGCGGAAGTCGCCGATGCCGGAAGCGGCAAGCGTCTTGATCGGCCCTGCGGAGATCGCGTTCACCCGAATGTTCTTCGGCCCGAGGTCCGCCGCCATGTAGCGCACCGAGGCTTCAAGCGCTGCCTTGGCCACGCCCATCACATTGTAATGCGGCATCCATTTCTCGGCGCCGTAATAGGTAAGCGTCAGCAGCGAGCCGCCGTCCTTCATCAGCTTTTCGGCGCGCTGCGCAATGGCCGTAAAGCTGTAGCAGGAAATAAACATGGTCTTGCTGAAGTTGTCAGCACTGGTGTCGACGTAACGCCCGGTGAGTTCGTCCTTGTCGGAAAAGGCAATGGCGTGAACCACGAAATCCAGCCGCCCCCAGGCCTTTTCAATGGCGGCAAACGTCGCATCAACCGAGGCCATGTCCGTCACATCGCAGGGAACCACAAGCTTGGCGCCGATGTCGGCGGCGAGCGGCTCAACCCGCTTCTTGATGGCGTCGCCCTGGTAGGTGAAGGCCAGTTCCGCCCCATGCCGCGCGCAGGCCTGCGCAATGCCCCAGGCGATGGACCTATTGTTGGCAACGCCCATGATCAGCCCGCGTTTGCCAGCCATCAAGCCTTTGGTATCGTTCATGATTTTCCCTGATCATAGCGAATTGCGGCCCGCAACCAGCCGCCTCAGCGCTATTTGGCATAGTTAAGCAGGGAAGGAAAGGGCGGGAGCGGGGCAGTTTAAAATAGCGTTTTTGATCACAGCGCCCCTCTAAACCTGGTTTCGGTTATCGCTGCGACAGAAGCATGGATTGCAGCACGGTCAACGCCATCTGGATCACGGCAAATATTGGGCTCCCATGCTTTGCCGGCTTTCGTCGCCTCGGGAAGGAAAACATAGTGTCCGACCTCACGGCCGAGCAATTCCACTTGAAACGACGGATTGTTTTCTTTTAACCAAAGCGCGCACTGCTCGTGCGGCGCTTCCACATCATTCTGGCCGGCAATAAGTGTTGTAGGCACCGCGATCTTCGCAACACTCTCCGGTTTGAATGACCTGACCGGAGGGGCAGGAGCCAGTGCAACGATAGCCTTGATCCTTGGATCAAGGTATGAGTCCGAATTGCGTTCGAGCGATTGCCGGTACTGCGTGCTCTTCACCCTTAATTCCGGAATGTGAGTAGCAAGGTCAGGGAACTCGCGTGGTCCCCCGACATGCGCGCCCATGGTGGCCAGCCACTCATCAAGCAGGTTCCGCGAGGATACAGCTCCTGCCAGTTGCAGGACCGCATAACTCCCAAGTGAAAAACCAGCCGCAACCACCCTGTCGAGGTCCAGGCGGTCAGCAAACGGCCCACGCGTTGCAAGTAAGTCCAGGATTATGGTGAGGTCACGCGCCCGTTCCCACCAGCACAAAAACCCTTCGGGCAAATAGGGTTCGGCAGCCGTGTTGCCATGGTGCGAAACGCCTATCGAAATAAATCCTTTGGCGGCCAAACGGGTGCCGAGCCAGCAAAGTCCTTGCGCCGTTCCTCCAGTGCCATGCGAGAGAAGGACGACAGGCCATTGATTTTGAAGCGAATTTAAGGCTGAATTTTCCGCAACCCGGCCCATCCGGAATAACGCCGCGCCCGCAGCGCCCATAACCTTGTCCGTAACCATGGCGTCATCTGCTGCTGGATACCACGCCGCCCAGCGGAGGGGCCGCGGCGCGCTGGCTCGCCAGGCTGGCCGTGCCGGATCGGAGGCCATTCCTTCCGTGTAACCTGCGCTGAACATCGATATTCCTTCTGTCCGGGACTAGCTCCCTGCGAAGCTACCAGGCAAAAAGGCGAAATTCAAACCCGTCTCATCCCACCACGCGCCGGCAGCCGTCAGGCGTTTGGCAGGCGGTGCTTAAGATCAGTTATCCAGCCCGTGAAAAGTGCCAGTTCCGGAGAAGGAAGTGTATCGGCCCGCGTTACCAGATATACGCCGCCATCAACGTTGAGCCTGTCCTCGGAAATTTCTTCCAATTGATTCAGCCTGACAAATTCCCGTGCCCGCCGATCCAACCAAGCGCCACCCTAAGAACAAGCCAGCGGCGGCCAAAGCCCTTGCGGCATTTTCCAGGATGTGTGCATCGCTGTCCGGTGCAATTCAGGAAATCGACGTCAATCCCGTCAACGTCACTGTTGCTGGTGTGCAAGCCCTGGACGCGCTGGTGGTGCCCAGCGCAAAAGGTTGAAATCACCCCACCACGCGCCAGCGGCCATCCGGCGTCTGGCAGGCGGTGCCCTCAATCACATCGGGCTCGCCGTTGACCCAGATGGTGTGCTCAAAATCCCGGCATTGGCCACCATCGCGCTGAAAGCTGCGCTTTGGCCGGAAGCGTCCGCGGTGCCCGCTGTCTGGATTTTCCCAGGTGATTTCCCGCCCCGAGGTAAACGAGCGGGTGGCCGCACCATAGGCATAATTGCGGTCCTCATCATCCAGGCTCCGCCCAACCTTGCTGCCCACGACGGCGCCGAGAGTGGCACCCAGAATGGTGGCCGCCGCCCGGCCCTTGCCATGGCCAACGGTGTTGCCCAGCAACCCGCCGGCAAGGCCGCCGATCAAGGCGCCTGAGGTTTCCTTCGGCCCGGCGTCCTGGGCGCACCCGGCAAGCATGAGGCCCGTCATTGCAACTGCTGCATAGGTCTTGATCATCTGGTGAATTCCCCGCGACTTGAGTGCCATATTGGTTTAACCATCTAGGCAGGAAATAAGCGTATCCCGTGGCCAAAGTGGGATGAATTGTGATCAGTCTGGGGCTACATCGGACTCCGAAAAGGTTTGGTTAATGCAATGAGCCTGAGCGACCTGACGACCCTGACCGCCGCCTACGGTTTTACCGAGCGCAATGATCCTTTGCAGCTTTTTGCCGATTGGCTGGCCGACGCGGAAAAATCCGAACCCAATGATCCCAACGGCATGGCGCTCGCCACCGTCGATGAGGAGGGCCTGCCCAATGTCCGCATGGTCCTTTTGAAAGATGCCGATGAGCGCGGTTTTGTTTTTTATACCAACTGCGAAAGCCAGAAAGGCCAGGAAATTCTGGGAACGATGAAGGCGGCCCTCTGCTTCCATTGGAAGTCGCTGCGCCGCCAGGTGCGGGTGCGTGGCATTGTTGAGCAGGTGACGGCGGCGGAAGCCGATGCCTATTTCGCTTCCCGCGCCAGGGACAGCCGCATCGGCGCCTGGGCCTCCCAGCAATCACGTCCGCTCGAAGGCCGTTTCGCCCTCGAAGCCTCCGTTGCCCTGCACGCGGCAAAATTTGCCCTGGGCGAAGTGCCCCGCCCGCCCCACTGGTCCGGCTTCCGCATCAAGCCGCTCGCAATCGAATTCTGGCACGATCGCCCCTTCCGCCTGCATGACCGCGTGGTTTTCCGCCGTCCCGATCCCGATAGCGGCTGGACCAAGACAAGGCTATATCCCTAAGCCATGACTCAAACCCCCGACGCTGAACGCAAAACTCTTATCCTCACCGGCGCCTCGCGCGGTATTGGCCACGCCACCGTGAAGCGCTTTTCAACTGCCGGCTGGCGGGTGATTTCCTGCTCGCGCCATCCCTTTCCGGAGGATTGTCCGTGGGATGCGGGGCCGGAAGATCATATTCAGGTCGATCTCAGCGATTCCGCCGACACCGCCGCCGCCATACTGCGCATGAAAGAAAAGCTGAAAGAGCAGGGCTCAAAACTTCATGCCCTGGTCAACAACGCCGCCATCAGCCCCAAGAAGCCCGATGGCGGACGGCTCAACACCATCGAAACCGATGAAGCCGATTGGAAAACCGTTTTCCAGGTGAATTTCTTTGCCCCCGTCATGCTGGCCCGCGGCCTCATCAATGAACTCGAAGCCGCCAAGGGCGCGGTGGTGAATGTCACTTCCATCGCCGGCTCCCGTGTCCATCCCTTTGCCGGCGCGGCCTACTCCACCTCCAAAGCAGCGCTCGCCTCGCTCACCCGCGAAATGGCCGCCGATTTCGGCCCCATTGGCGTGCGGGTGAATTCCATCTCGCCCGGCGAAATCGAAACCTCGATCCTCTCGCCGGGCACCGAGAAGATCATCCCGCAGATTCCGCAGCGCCGCCTCGGCCAGCCGGAAGAAGTGGCCAAGGCCATATATTTTCTGTGTACGGACAGTTCCAGTTATGTAACCGGCGCCGAACTCCACATCAACGGCGGCCAGCATGTCTGACCGTTCGAACTCGAAGCCATCGATCCGCACCACCATCGCCCAGGCCGGCCACTTCATCGACAGCGAAACCGGCGCAGTGATCCCCGCCATTCAGCCTTCCACCACCTTTGCCCGCAAGGAAGATTACAGCCTCGTCGGGGACTATATTTATTCGCGCAATGGCTCGCCCACTGTGGCCCACGCCGAAGGCCTGCTCTGTGAACTGGAAGAAGGTTTTGAATCCCGGCTTTTTTCCTCAGGCATGGGAGCCGCTTCGGCGCTTGTTGAAACGGTAGACTCGGGCCAGCGCATTGCCGCCCCCACCATCATGTATCACGGTGTGAAGTCCTGGATGCTGCGCCAGCAGACCATGCGAAATGTCGGCCTTGATCTGTTCGATGCCGCCGATCCCGCCAGCCTCGCCCGCGCCATCATCCCCGGTAAAACCGCCATCGTCTGGATTGAAACGCCGGCGAACCCCACCTGGGATGTGATTGACATCAAGGCCAC
Source organism: Aestuariivirga sp. (assembly GCA_030680855.1). Classification (GTDB taxonomy): domain Bacteria; phylum Pseudomonadota; class Alphaproteobacteria; order Rhizobiales; family Aestuariivirgaceae; genus Aestuariivirga. The sequence continues at coordinate 69,029 of JAUXUN010000025.1, read as the reverse complement.
CGCCGATGCCGCCCATGCGGCGGGGGCAATTCTTGTCGTTGATTCCACCTGCGCCCCGCCGGTGATCAGCAAGCCGCTCGCCCTTGGTGCCGATATTGTTTTCCATTCCGCTACGAAATATTTGAACGGCCACAGTGACGTGACCGCCGGTGTGTTGACCGCTCGTGAAGCCAGCCCGCGCTGGGAGTCATTGAAGCAGGTGCAAATTGGCCTGGGCGCCACGCTGGGAAGTTTTGAAGCCTATCTCCTGATCCGTGGCCTCCGCACCCTTTTCCTCCGCGTCGAACAGGCCTCGCGCAATGCCCTGGCGCTGGCCAAACATTTTGAAAAACATCCCAGGCTTGCGGGCGTTCTCTATCCCGGCCTGGAAAATCATCCGCAACACAAGATCGCTAGGAAGCAGATGACCAGCGGCTTTGGCGGTATGCTGTCCATTCTGGTGAAGGGCGATGAAGCGCAAACCCGCAGGGTCGCGGGCCGCCTCAAGGTCTTCACTCCCGCTACGTCGCTGGGTGGTGTGGAAAGCCTTGCCGAACATCGCAAATCCGTGGAAGGTCCGCACAGCATCGTGGCTGCGAATCTCATCCGCTTTTCCATCGGCATCGAGGATGTGGGCGATCTGATTGCCGACTTGGAACAGGCCTTGGCGGAAGTTTAATACCTGAACCGCGGTTCAGTCGGCAATTTATGAAAAATTGAAGGCATTGGCGTAACGCGTGGTTCACTGCGCCGATGGGTTCACGTTGCGTTAACCTCAGCGAATCCGGATGATCAAACCATTCTTATTCATGAAAGGTAAGGCATCATGGCAATCAGGCTTTCAAAACCCGCAGCTACCCTCGCCCTTGGCGTGGCATTTCTTTTAACGCCGGCGCTTCTTCTTTCCACAAGCCTCTTCTCGGCTGATAGCGCCTTCGCCGCGAAAGGTGGCAACGGCAATGGAAACTCCGGTGGCAACGGCAATGGAAATTCAGGTGGAAACTCAGGTGGAAGCAGCAGCTCCAGCTCAAAGAGTGAAAAGTCGAGTTCTGCCAAAGCCGAAAAAACTGAGAAAGTTTCGAATGGCAACATTGCCTCAAAGCTTGGTGCCCTGAACGCCGCCCACGCTTCGGCAAACGCGCTTGCCAATGCTTCGCCTAACTCCCGTGTTGGAAAAATCGCCGCTTATCGTGATGCGAATGCCGCGTCTGAGACTGCCGCTGAAGATGCGGCCACTGCCGCGGCCACTGCGGCGACAGCGCAAGACGCCGCTACTGAGGCCGCAGACGCAGCAACTGCGGCGCAAGACGCCGCTGATGCGCTCGCCTCGGCTGCTGCCGATGCCGTGGCCGCCGCTGAGGCGGCTCCGGAAGATGTTGCTCTGGCCGACGCCGCTGCTGCGGCCACGGCCGCTGCCGCGACGGCCCAAGACGATGCCGATGCAGCAGCAGACAGTGCTAAGGCGGCGCAAGACACAGCTGACGCTGCCGCCACTGCTGCGGCCGACGCCGCAACTGCCGCTGCCGAAGCCGAAGCTGCCGCGGTGGCTGCGCTCAATGCGGCCGCAAACAAGCCGGTGGATCAGGAAGTCCGCGACGCGGTCGATCAGCTCCTCGCCGGAAAGTGATACGCGGGTAAACGGCGCGCGAAGCTCTTTGGGCATATCCCGGGGCGTCGCGCGCTCTTCCCATTTGATCGGGCCTTGGCAGGGATTTGACTCCTCCCCATATAGTTGCAGAGGAGTGCCCCGATGCTTGATGACAGCGGTCCTGCCGCATCCCAGTCCGGAGATTACGAAGCCCAATTGCAGGATGCCTATTCCAGCGCCGTCATTGGTGCGGTTGAAACGGCAGGGCCCGCCGTTGTCCATATTGGCGTGCTCAAGGGCAACAAGCCCGCCGGCGCAGGCTCGGGCCTTGTGGTCGCCTCCGATGGCCTGATCCTCACCAACAGTCACGTGGTTTCAGGTGCGGGTGCCATCAGGGTGAGCATGGCCGATGGCCAGAAGTCCGGCGCCCGCGTCATCGGTGAGGATCCGCACAGCGATATCGCCGTCTTGCGCACCGATGTTCATCTCGCGGCTCCCGCCCTGTCGTTCTTTGATTCAAAGGCCATCCACAAGGGCCAACTCGCCATCGCCATTGGCAATCCCCTGGGCTTTGAGCAGACGGTGACCGCCGGCGTGGTGAGCGCCATCGGCCGCTCCATGCGCAGCCAGACCGGCCGCCTGATTGATGACGTCATCCAGACTGATGCCGCGCTTAACCCCGGCAATTCCGGCGGGCCGCTGGTTGATTCCCGTGGCCGCGTCATCGGCATCAACACCGCCGTCATTCGCGGCGCCCAGGGCATCTGCTTTTCGGTTGCCGCCAACACCGCCCTTTATGTTTTGGCCCAGGTCCTGCAGCATGGCCGGGTGCGCCGCGCCAGCCTCGGCATTGAAGGCGCCACCACGCCCATCCGCCGCCATGTCGCGCGCTTTTCCGGCGTTGAACAGGCAGCCGGCGTGCGCGTGTTGAATGTCATCAAGGATGGCCCCGCCGAAGCCGCTGGCTTCCAGTCCGGCGATCTGCTGATTGCCATCGATGATGCGCCGGTGCTGGGCGTTGATGATCTTCTGCGCCTGCTCAACCATGAGCGTGTCAATCAATCCGTGCGTGTCAGCCTGCTGCGGAAAGGCGAGCGGCGCGACCGCTTCATCATCCCCGTCGAGCGGCATTAGGAAACATGCATCCCTTCTTTGAAAGCCGGAAGGTCTATACGCGGAACGAAATCCGCGTTGATGCCCTGGTTCATGGCGCAGGCATTCTGGCAGCGCTTGCCGGCAGCATCGCGCTGCTCGCCCATGCCGGCGTCACATGGGTGCTGGCGGCTTATCTTTTCGGCCTGCTTGTGATGCTGGCCTGTTCCGCCGCCTATAACCTCACGCCGCCCTCGCAGCTCAAATGGATATTGCGCCGCTTCGATCATAGCGCCGTTTTCCTGCTGATCGCCGGTACCTACACACCGTTATTGCCGTTTCTGCCCGATGCCGCGCAAGGCTGGACGCTGGGACTTGTCACGTGGCTGGGTGCTGCATTCGGCATCGCAATGAAATTCATTTTCCCCGGCCGCTTCGACCGTCTCGCCATTCTGGTCTACCTCGCCCTGGGCTGGGTCGGCGTCACCGCCGCAGGCGCGTTCACACAGGTTCTGCCGCCGCTCGTGATCAACCTGATCATCGCCGGCGGAATTCTCTATACCGCCGGCGTCATCTTTTACATTTGGGAAAACCTGAGATTCCACAACGCCATCTGGCACGGCTTCGTGGCCAGCGCAGCCGCCTGCCACTTCGCCGCAATCACCATGCTTTACTATTGACGCAGGTTTTCTTTCCGCACCCACGCTTCAGTCTGGTCAAGCGCCACGCCAACCATGTCGAACATCTCATGGATTTCTTCCGTCGTGATGATGAGCGGCGGGCAGAAGGCAACTGAATCGCCCATGGCGCGGTTAATCAGCCCAAGCTCCTGCAGGAAATTCACACAAGTTGCGCCCACGGATTTCTTCGGGTCAAAGGCCCCCCTGGTTTTCTTGTCGGCCACAAGTTCGAGCGCGCCTATCAGGCCAACGCCCCGCGCTTCGCCAACCAGCGGATGCTCCGCCAGCTTGTCCAGCCGCGCCTTGAATACCGGCGCCACCTTCCGCACATGCTCGACGATCTTGTCGCGCTGGTAGATTTCAATCGTCTTCAGCGCCACAGCGCAGCCCACGGGATGCGCCGTATAGGTGAAGCCGTGGCCGAAGGTGCCGATCTTTTTGCTCTCGTCCACCATCGCCTGATAAAGTTCTTCCTCGATGGTGATGGCGCTCATCGGGAAATAGGCGGAGGTGATGGCCTTCGCCATGGAGATGGACGTGGCCTTCATCCCGAAGGTCTCCGTGCCGAACCAGTTGCCGGTGCGGCCAAAACCGCAGATCACTTCATCGGCAATAAAGCGCACGTCATATTTTTCCAGCACCGCATTGATCTTCGGGAAATAGCTCATCGGCGGCACCACAACACCGCCGGCCCCTATCACCGGTTCGGCAATAAACGCCGCAACCGTCTCCGGCCCCTCGCGCTGGATCAAATCATCAAGATCCTTCGCCATCCGGTCCGTGAACTGCTCCTCCGTCTCGCCGTCCTGCCCGCCGCGGTAATAATGCGGGCATGTCGTGTGCAGCACATTCTTGATCGGCAGGTCAAAATCCGTATGCACCATGGGAAGTCCCGTCAGCGATCCCGAGGCGATGGTCACGCCATGATAGCCCCGCATCCGCGCGATGAATTTCTTCTTCTCCGGCTTCCCCCTCGCATTGTTGTAATACCAGGTAAGCTTCATCTGCATGTCATTGGCTTCCGAGCCCGACGTGCCGAACAAGACCTTGGAGGTGGGGCAGGGCGCAATCTCCTTCAGCTTTTCCGAAAGCTCGATCACCCCGTCATGCGACTTGCCGCCGAACACATTGGTGAAGGAAAGCTTGCGCATCGCCTGCGCCGCCGCATCGACAATTTCTTCATTGCCATAGCCCAGCGCCGTGCACCAAAGCCCGGCGAGGCCTTCAATGTAGCGCTTGCCCTTGTCGTCATAGAGATAGATGCCGCGCCCCTCGTTGAGGATCAGCGGCCCCACCTCCCGGTGCCGTGCCAGGTTCGTATAGGGATGCAGCACCGTCTCGATGTCACGGTGCGCCATATTGGAAAGTTTTGACAAGGGATTCCTCCTGAAAAAGCCATGCTAGCCTAGAAGCGGAGGATACGTAACCACCGAGCTATGTTCAAAATGCTGACCAGCGCTGACGCCACATAGGTGAATGCCGCAGCTTTAAGCACTTGCCGCGCTCCCGGCATGTCCTCCGGCCTCAGGTAGCTCTCGAGAATGGGCAGGGCCCGCTTGAAGCTCGCGTCAAATTCCGTTGGCAGGGTGAAGAGATGAATGACAACCGTCGAGGCCAGAATGCCCAGCCCCAGCACCAGTTCCGCCACCAGCACGGCGGGTGAATGGGTCACCGCGAACACCAGCGGCGTCGCCATCAGCAAAATGCCGCCCGTGCGCTCAATGATGATGCAGGTGCTGGCCAGTCTCTGCCGCAGCATGAGCGGCGCGTAATTGTCTTGGTGCTGCAGCGCGTGGCCCACTTCGTGCGCCGCCACCGCCACCGCCGTCACCGACCGGTCATCAAAGTTCCGCGCCGAAAGCCGCACCGTTTTTTCTTCCGGTGAATAATGGTCGCCGCCATCGATGCGCTCAAGCTTGACCGCCTCAAGCCCCGCCCTGTCCAGCAGGTGCCGCGCCAGTTCGCCGCCGGTTCCTGGAAACTCCGGCTGTTCCCTGGCGTGCTTTTCCATCACCCACTTGATCCAGAACTGCGGACCAAAAATCAGGGCAATGAGCCCGCCCGCCCCCAGAATGGCAAGAACAAACATCGGGCTTGCGCGGGCTTAGTTCCCCAGCAGCGCCGCTTCCAGGATATCCAGTCCCTCGTCCAGCACCGCGTCCGATGCCGTAAGCGGTGTCAGCAGCCGCACCGTATCGGCGTAAATTCCGCAGGTGAGAATGAGCAAGCCCCGCTCCAGGCATTTCGCCGCCAGCGCTTTTGCGCCCGCCGCATCCGGCTTGTTGCCGCCATGCTCGGTCACCAGTTCGAAAGCGCACATGGCGCCAAGCCCGCGCACATCGCCAATCGCCATGCCGCGCCCCTTGGCCTTGATCGCCTTCATCCGCGCCATGATTTTCTTGCCCTGCGCCATGGCCTTCTCCATCAGGCCTTCCTGTTCGAACGCATCAAACACGCCGAGGGCCGCAGCGCATGCAACGGGGTTGCCCGCATAGGTGCCGCCGATGCCGCCGGGCTCCGGCGCATCCATGATTTTGGCGCGGCCAATAACGCCCGCCAGAGGAAAGCCGCCCGCCAGTGACTTTGCAACCGTCACCAGGTCAGGCTCAACGCCGAAGTGTTCCATCGCAAACCATTTGCCCGTGCGCCCGAAACCCGACTGGATTTCATCTGCGATCAGTAGAATGCCGTGCTCGTCGCAAAGCTTGCGTAGCCGCACCATGAGTTCCTTCGGCGCCACATAAAATCCGCCTTCGCCCTGCACCGGCTCGATGATGATGGCGGCAACCCGCGATGGCTCCACATCGCATTTGAACAGCAGTTCGATGGCGTGGATTGAATCCTCAACGCTGATCCCCTTGTGCTCCACTGGAAACGGCACATGCCAGATGCCGCCGGGCATCGGCCCGAACTTGGCCTTGTAGGGCAAGACCTTTCCGGTCAGCGCCATGCCGAGAAGCGTGCGGCCATGAAAGCCGCCATGGAAGGCGATGACGTCGGAACGCCCCGTATAGCAGCGCGCATACTTCACGGCGTTTTCAACTGCCTCGGCCCCCGTCGTCACAAGCGCCGACTTGTTCTCGCCCTTCATCGGCGCAATGGCGTTCAGCTTTTCGCAGAGTTCAACAAACGGCGCGTAAGGCATCACCATGGCGCAGGTGTGGGTGAATTTTTCCAGCTGCTCGTAAACCCGCTTCATCACCAGCGGATGCCGGTGGCCCGTGTTGACGACCGCGATGCCGCCGCCGAAATCCACATAGCGGTTGCCTTCAATATCCCAGATTTCGGAATTCTCGGCCCGTGCCGCCATAACCGCGGCGCCCATGCCGACGCCCCGCGATACCGCCTTGGCGCGCCGCTCGACCCACTGCTTGTTCATGCCGGGGGCTGCTGTGACAGGTGCATTCATGATTGTCTCCTGGGTAAAATGTGGGCACTCTTTACTCTTTCCCGCCCCATAAGGGCAAACAGTTTAACTTTTCAGGAATGCCAGATGTCCGAACTCTTTAGGTCCACCGCCAATGAAATCCACGCACGCTTGAAAAGCGGCGAAATTTCCCCGCTGGACTGCCTTGACGCGCTGGAACAGCGCATTGCCGCCGTGGACAGCAAGGTAAACGCCTTGCCCACCCTGTGTTTTGACCGGGCCCGGGCACATGCCCGCGAGCTTATGAAAAAACCCATGGGCGAACGCGGCCTGCTCGCGGGCTTTCCCGTGCCCATTAAGGACTTGAATGACGTGGCAGGCGTTCGCTCAACGCAAGGCTCGCCCATTTTCGCCAATCGCATCGCACCAACGTCGGACGTGATGGTCACCCATCTGGAAAAAAACGGCGCCATTGTTTACGCCATGTCGAACACGCCCGAATTCGGGGCGGGGGCCAACACCTTCAATGAAGTCTTTGGCCGCACCTTGAATCCATGGAACACCTCGCGTTCCGCCGCGGGCTCGTCGGGCGGCGCGGCGGTGGCCCTTGCAACCGGCACCGCCTGGCTGGCCCATGGCTCCGATCTCGGCGGCTCCTTGCGAAACCCCGCAAGTTTCTGCGGCGTTGTCGGCATGCGCCCGTCGCCCGGCCGCGTCGCCGCCAGCGTTCACAGCAAGATTGATTCAACCCTCGGCATCGAAGGCCCCATGGCCCGAAACGTCGAAGACATGGCCTTGCTCTTCGACGCCATGGTGGGCGAAGAACCGGCCGATCCCATTTCGCTGCCCTCGGACGGCACCTCGTATCTGAAAGCCGCCCGCTCCGGCTGGAAACCAAAGCGTGTCGCCATCAGCCGCGATCTCGGCATCTCCCCGGTCGATCCGGAAGTGGCCGAAATCGTCATGAAGGCGGCCCGCCGGTTTGAGCAGGCAGGCGTCATCGTCGAGGAAGCCCACCCGGATTTTCATGAAGCCATGGAATGCGCCCAAACCCTCCGCGCCCTGTCTTATGCCGTGGGCATGCGCAGCCTTCTGGAAAACCACCGCGCCCAGCTCAAGCCCGAAGTCATCTGGAACATCGAGAAGGGCATGGCGCTCACCGGAGCGGAAATCTCCCGCGCCGAGGCCCAGCGCGGAGCCATGTTCCAGCGCACGCTGAAGTTCTTTGAAACCTATGACCTGCTCTTGTGCCCCACCACCATCGTTCCTCCCTTTCCGGTTGAACAGCGCTACGTAACCGAATGTAATGGAACGAAATTCGAAACCTACGTGGATTGGCTGCTCATCGTCTCCGCCATCACGCTCGTGGCGTGCCCGGCCATCTCAATCCCTGCTGGCTTCACCATGGAACGTCTACCCGTCGGCATCCAGATCGTGGCCCCGCCACGCGGTGAGGCACGCCTGCTGGCCGGCGCTAAAATGCTCGAAGATATTCTGGGGTTTGGCGCGCTGACGCCGATTGATCCGGTTTCGCCTAAGGCTTAGCGTCCACAGCCCCGTCGCGGGCTTTCCAGTAACGCGCCCGAAGCCTGGGCGCCATGAACCAGGCGATGATGGGGCCGAGCACAAAACTCGCCGCAATGACGGCTGGCAGCAGGAACTTGGCCTGTTCGCTGAGTGCCGGCACCGAAAGCACGGTAACCGCGCCGATACCGAAAAGCACCGCACAGGTCATAATCGATAGCAGAATGGTGATGTATATGCGTGCACTCATGGGAACTCTCCTTTGTTGCTAGGACCACAACGCGGGAAGGGAGCAGAAGTTCCCGCGTTTCAGCTCAGCGCAGGCCCAGGAGGCGAAGCAAGGCTTTTAGCCTCTGCCAGATTGCTTGAGACCATGTTGGGGCTGGCAGCGCTTGTCCCAATCGATCCCCGGCAAATGTCCGGATAAGTGCCGCAAGCTCTGGCTCTTCCACGAGGGCCAAAGCCTCCTGCGGTGAAAACCATCGCCGCGCGCGTTCGTGGGCTTCCGGCCACAGGTCCAGAACTTCGGTCACTTCAATGGCAAACACCTCAACCCGGAAGCGCTTCTTCGCGCCGCCGCGCAGGCGCTTGCTGTAGGTGTAATGACCCAAGGCCTGTGCCGACATTTGCCCCCGAATGCCCGCTTCTTCATAAGCTTCCTGCGCCGCACTCTCGGCGGCGCTGTGCCCCGGCATTGGCCAGCCCTTGGGAATAACCCAGCGCCTGGTTTCGCGCGACGTGATCAGCAGGATTTCAAAGCGTTGCGCCTGCCGCCAGGGCAGCGCCGCATACTGTTGTGAAACGTCAGCAACCTTCATGAGAGTAGGGCGTTAGCCCGCAGAGATGAATCTGTAAAGATGACTTGTACTAGCCGACAGAGCTGGCTTTCTCCAATTACAGTATTGTCGAACCGCCTGCCGTCACGAGCCTCATCTCAAATTCAGAGTTCTGCGAAAACGACTTCAATCCACGATGGAGCTCTGCTCCCGCCTCAAACAACGCGGCGTCTGGCATCGGATAAAGCGCTTCCAGGATGAACCACATATGTTGGGAAGAAGGTTCAATCCGCGTCCGCGTGCCCTGGCGCCAGTTCCAGCGGCGGCACGTGACGCCAATATCATCGCGCCATATAACTTCTCCGGGCTCAGGGTTTTCGCTGGAGGGTCCTCCGGTCTGCATCGTCTCGAATGGCTCGTCACCTTGGGCGCGAACAAGGCGGGGTGCGCCAACATAGGTCTCGGCATTCTCGCCGCCAACCGGAATGGCAAAGCGCAGGCTTACGGCATTGTAGAGGTCAACAACCGCGTTGACACTTGGAAGAACACCATCCCGCGATGCGCGCTTTAAAAGTGCCTCTGCCGAGCATGGGGTTCGCTGCGGCTTTGCCCCAAACGCCCGGTAGGCCTCTCGCCAGGCTTCACGATGCGCCTCAGCCCAAGGTGCGGAACAAGGTGAGTTGCAGGCATTCACGAGCGCAGTTTTCGTTTCAGGATTTGACTCTGCGTTGCTCACGTTAAGGGCATGAATGCTGAGCGCGCGGAAATCAGGTCGCAACGCAAAGATGTCTGGCGAGATTATAGGTGCAAAAACTCCCATGCTTGGTGATCCTTGACGTTCTTATGGAATGCCTGTATATCAATATAATGACCAAAAAAGTCAATATAAAACGTGATGAATTCTCTGGGGAGTCTCCTGAGAGTATCATCACTGCGGCGGTAGCGAACCGCATTTCCGCACTTCGCAAGGCACAGGAACTGACTTTCGATGCCCTCGCACGGCGTGCGGGAGTGAGCAAGGGAACTTTGGTGCAAATCGAACAAGAACGCGCCAACCCCAGCATCGCCACCCTCTGCCGCCTTGCCGCGGCACTGGGAGTGTCGGTTGCTGATCTCGTGGCACCCGCAGGCGTGACCCAATCAAGTGTTCAGATTGTTAAGCCCTCCGATACGAGGACATTGTGGACCGGACCTCATGGCGGTTCTGCCGTGTTGCTCGCTGGAACAAAAGGGCCAGACATGCTGGAAATGTGGCAATGGGAATTGAAGCCCGGCGAACGCTTCGAGGCGAATGGCCATGGGCGCGGAACGCGCGAACTCATTCATGTCACAGGCGGCAAGCTGTTTCTTGAGGTCGATGGACAAGGCACTATCATTGCCGCCGGTGCAACGGCCGTTGCACAGACTGACCGTCCCCATGGTTACGCAAATCTGGGCAAATCCCCGGTTCACTTTGTGATGACCGTTCACGAGCCCGCATCAGCACCATAGGTCGCCATGTATCAGCCTCCTCACCACCGCGAAGATCGCCTCGAGGTTCAACACGCACTCATTCAAAGCCATCCGTTCGGTTTGCTCACTTCGTCTGGAACCGATGGCCTGCTTGCCAATGCAATCCCCTTTCTGTTGCAGCAAACGCTGGGACCACTTGGAGCGTTGGAAGCTCACATGGCGCGGGCAAATGGCCAATGGCGGGAAATTGATGGCCAACAGGTTCTTGTCGTGTTTCAGGGTCCGCAATCCTATGTCAGCCCATCCTTCTATGAAACAAAGCGTGAGACAGGGAAGGTTGTTCCAACCTGGAACTACGCCATGGTGCAGGTCCGGGGCGTTGCGCGGCTGCGCTCCGATCCCGATTGGCTGGGCAAGCAGATTGATGCCCTTACCACCCGGCATGAAGAGGGTCGGACTCCTTCATGGGCAGTGAGCGATGCACCGCGCACATACATCGAAAGCCAGCTTCGCGGCATTGTGGGCATAGAGATCGAGATTGCCGCCATCGAAGGCAAGTGGAAGGTGAGCCAGAACAGGCCGGAGGCTGACCGCAGGGGAGTGGCAGACGGGCTATCCCAATCCAACCCGGCAATGGCCGATCTCGTGAGGCGCTACGGAAATGTCTAACTTCTTAGTTCATGTTCTCGGCTGCGAAAGTTCAAGCGACATCACATGATATTTATCGCGGCTTGAAAATCCGGCCCGCGCATAAGCTGCTCTTGCCCGCTCATTCGTTCCGTCCACTTCCAGGTGAATCGCAACGATCCCTCGCGCCCGCAGCAGCGCGGCGATCTCCTTCAGCATGCGTCCGCCGATACCCTTGCCGCGTTCGGCCGCCGCGATATAAAATTCATCGACGAACGCATCGCGCCCGCCGAACTCAATGGAATAGCTGTAGCAGATTGCGATATAGCCGATGAGGCTATCCAGTTTCCGCACCAGCCATATCTCGCCAAGGCTCTTGTCGTGCAGCAGCTTGCCGGCAGAGTCTCTTCTCCGCTCCGTCGAAGTTTCAACTTCTTCAAACGCATGATAGGCCGCAACAAGTGGCAGCAGCTCTTCAAGCTGCGCCGGCCCCGCCAGTTCAAGTGTGATCTCAGGATGTAATGTCATTCCCGGCAAACTATCCCCTCCGCTTCGGCTTGGCAAAGTGGGGAACTTCAGGAAGTGTCTCAGCCTGAAGTTTCGACTGCTTCAACATTCTCAGGTTCGATATAAATGGAATGAATATAAGCGGGCGCCCCCAGCACTTCCCCAACATGAAGTTCAATCCGATTGGCTTCGATTCCGGCTATTGGAAAAATCCTGCCTAGACAAAGATCGAATAGGGTTCTGGTGCGCAGATCGTCGTCATCGCGCAGCCCTGCCGGTACTTTGATAATGCGTACTCTGTCTCCAATCTTCATACTGACTTATCCTTATGGGTCCCCAATTCACCGTGGCAAAAAATATGACCTTGAGGTTGATTCCGGCAGGCAGGACCCGCTGGAATGCGCCACGCTTATCAAGCAGAAATTTCAACTATAGATTGTGGATTCGTGCACTCTAATATTCATACTAACATGTTAGTATGAATAATCGCCCACGCGATTTGGACCATGTTTTGCCGTGCTAGGGTTCGCGAAAGCTCCACTTTTGATCGTTACTTTGTCGAAAAATAGCGCCCATTGCGCACTTCAATGCGTGCCTTTTCCATGAGGTGTTCGAGGTGCGCCAGGGTCGAAAGTCCGGCCGCCCCATGCAGGCGCGGGTCAACATCCGTATAGATATTCTCAACGATCTCGCCAATCGTTTGGTCGCCAGTTTTCACCCGGTTGAAAATAGCTTCCTCGCGCATCTTCCGGTGCGCCAGAATAGCCCGCACCAGGCCTAGGGGTTTGCGCTTTTCCGGCCCATGCGCCGGATAGTAAATGGCCTCATCCCGTTTCAGAAGTTTTCGCAGTGAGCCCATGTAATCATTCATGTTTCCCTCCGGCGGGGCCACCACCGTGGTGGCCCAGGCCATCACATGATCGCCCGCCAGCAAGGCCTTCTCGCTGTTCAAACTAAAGCTCATGTGATTGGCCATGTGCCCCGGCGTGAACACCGCTTCCAAGGCCCAATCCTTTCCCTCCACAACGTCGCCATCGCTCAGCGAAACATCCGGCACGAACCCATGGTCAACGCTGGCATCCAACCGAATCTCAGAAATCACCGTTGGTTTTTCTGGCGAATTTGCGCTGTAGATTTTCGCTCCCGTGGCCGCACTCAGCTTCGCCGCCAGTGGCGAGTGATCCATATGCGTGTGGGTCACTAGGATATGGCTCACCGTTTCGCCGCGCACTGCGTTCAGGATAGCCGCGAGATGCGCCGCGTCATCGGGCCCCGGATCAATAATCGCAACGCTTTGATGTCCCACGATAAAAGTGTTCGTCCCAGTGAATGTAAAAGGCCCTGGATTGTTGCAGGTTATCCGTCTGACAAGTGGTGAAAGTGCTACCGCCGTTCCGAACGGCGGTTCAAAATTCCTGTCGAACGCAATGTTATTCATAAAGCCAAAGACATGGTTGCACCTGCTGGCCAACCCAACTAAAGGAGTTGCCACGAACAACCAGGTTAGAGGGAATGGCGCGAATGGGCACTTCAAATCTTACGCTTGCTGGTCGTCTCTGGCCCGCCTCATCCCTGAACTGGACCCGCACGATTTTGCTGGCCATTCTTGGCAGCGCCATTGTCGCCATCGCCGCGCAGGCAAGCGTGCCCATGCTCCCCGTGCCCATGACCCTGCAAACCCTGGCTGTTTTGGCCGTGGGTGCCGCCTATGGCGCAAGGCTCGGCGCGATTACGCTCGCGCTCTATGCCCTTGAAGGTGCTGCCGGCCTTCCGGTTTTCGCCAATTTCCAGGCCGGTCTGTTCCTGCCCACCGGAGAAATCATCGCAACGGGCGGCTATATCATTGGCTTCATTTTGGCCGCAGGCCTGGTGGGCCACCTCGTTGAAAAAGGCTGGGGCGCCAATGTTCTCAAGCTTAGCGGCGCCATGCTGCTGGGCGCCGCAATTATCTACGTCCCCGGCCTCATATGGCTGGTCGGCTGGCTCATCGTCATGAAAGGCATGGAAGTCACATCAGCCATTGCTGTTGCTTTTAGCACCGGCCTGTTGCCATTCATTATTGGCGATATCATCAAGGCCGTCCTGGCGGCCCTTGCATTCCCGGCGGCCTTCTCGCTTCTAAGCCGCCGCTGAATCCAAAAGTTTGGTCGGAGTGAGAGGATTCGAACCTCCGACCCCCTGCTCCCGAAGCAGGTGCGCTACCAGACTGCGCTACACTCCGACATTTGTGCAACGCTTATAGTCACAGGCAATTCCGCGCGCAAGTTGTTGCGGGGGCAGGGTGGCTCAGCTATAGGGGGCAGCGTTTGGGGCGTCGCCAAGCGGTAAGGCAGCGGATTTTGATTCCGCCATACGGAGGTTCGATCCCTCCCGCCCCAGCCAATTTTTTTGGCCCTGACTATCCATTTTTTGCCTGTAGAAAACAGGCTTTGTTCAGTTCCCCAAACGGCACCGGTCCGCTCATCGGGCGCTGTCCAGGCGATAAAAGCTGATGGCGTTGTCGCGGAAAAGCTTGCGTTTTTCTCCCGGACTTGCGCCTTCGGTGACCCAATCGACGATGTCCACCCACTGGGGATAGGTGCCGGCAAGCTCCGAGACATGCCAGTCGCCGCCATACATGCAACGGTCGATGCCAAATGTCTCTAGGGTGTGGAGGATATAGGGTTTGAGCTGTTCGCGTGTCCAGTTCTGGTGATCAGCCTCAGTCATGACGCCCGAAATCTTGCAGTGAACATTCGGCATTGAGGCCAACTCTTTCAAGTGCTGCCGCCACGGGTCGAAAATGCCGGCCTTAATGGCGGGCTTGCCGATGTGGTCAAGCACGAAGCGGACGTCCGGGCATTTCCGGACCATCCTGATCACATTTGGCATCTGATGATGAAAGATGCAGATGTCGAAGGCGATATCATGGGGTGCCAGCAGTTTCAAACCTTCGATAAATTCCGGACGGATGCAAAAATCCGGATCGGGTTGGCTCTGGATCAGGCGCCGCACGGCGCGCAGGAGCTTGTGCTTGCGCAGTTCTTCGAGCTCAGGCTCAATGGAGCGGCCTTTTTCCAGGGGCAATGCCGCGACCATGCCGGCAAGCCGCGGGTCAGACTTGGCAAGGTTTGCGACCCAAGCCGCTTCCTTCAAGTGCTGGGGAAAGTCCACGTCGACTTCAACGAACACAAACTGTTCGATCTTGACGGGCTCTGCGGCCTTGGTCAGGTGGCCGGGCAATACCTGCCGCGCCAGGGAAGGTGCATCCTTGGTCCACCCATATGCGAACTGCTTCGGGTCGCAAAGGTGAACGTGGCTGTCAACGATGGCAAACTCAGGCATTCCAGTCTCTCCTCACGACACACTTACGCCGGTCAGGCAGGGATACTCACCACTGAATGCGTGCGCGCGGATTCAAGCGCGGCAAGGGCAATGGCAAGTGATGCCACACCATCTTCGCCGGTTGAAAGCGGTTTGCCATTGCCCGCAATGGCGGACTTGAACGCATTGATCGTCCGGACGTAAAGATTTTCATGCTGGAGCTGGAGTTTTGTTTCGCCTTCCGCAGTTCTCAGTAGAACATCACCAATTGGAGCTTGGGTCATGCAGTTGGTGGCGATCAGTGAACCCGAGTCGCCATGAACCTCAACGGAGGTTTGAACATACTTTGTTGTGAACCCGTCATGGAACTGGCCGAGTATCCCTGAGCGGAATGTAATCACGCCCATGGCCGCATCCTCCACGCCAGCAATTGCCATGCCGCTGTTCTGGACCGTTGCCGAAACGCTTGCCGCATCGTCGTCGAGAACGAACCGCATGAGATCGGCGTCGTGAACCGTAAGGTCAAGTATTGCTCCCGCACCAGCCGTGGGATTGGTCAAGCGCCAGCCCTGCAAATGAACGGGAAGATAGCCCGCATGGACCACCTTTATGGCGAGAGGCTTGCCGATTTTTCCGGCTTTAATGGCATCCCGCATTGCACAATGGGTTGCGGCCCCCCGCAAATGATGGTTGGTGGCGAGCACGACATTGGCCGCCTTGCAGGCCGTCACCATATTCACGGCATCCGCCAAATGTGTTGCAAGCGGCTTCTCGCAAAGAATATGTTTGCCTGCCTTGGCTGCGGCAATGCATTGGTCGTGGTGCAAATCGTTGGTTGTGGAGATGTAGACGGCGTCAATCGGAGAATTCAGAAAGTCACCAAGGTCTGTTGTAGACCACGAAATTCCAAATTCATTGGCGTATGCAGCACCTCGCTGTGAATCAGTGCTGAAGACGCTGGAAATTTCTCCGCCGGTCTGGCGGATTGCATCTATCACCCGTTCACGGCCGATCGTGGATGCTCCAATAAGTCCCCAGCGCAAGCTTTTCATGAATTTCGCTTACCAAGTAAATCAAGTTCAAGCAAGGTTTGGACCAGCGCCAAGAATGCTTCTGATATAGCGGATATTAGTTCACTTCAGTCCAGGCGCTGGCCTTCCGCATTGAAGATATGGAGATAATCAGCATCAAAGGTCAATTTGGCAGATTGGCCGGAACCAGTGCGAGGGTCGCCGCGCACCTCAGCGACAACCGTGTGACCGGAAGGCAGCCGCACATGGGCAAAGCCCGATTCTCCCAGCCGCTCGATGATATCGATTATCCCCGTAAGCGCGAACTTTCCTGCTCCGCCAAGTGTCATGTGCTCCGGCCTGAAACCGAGTGTGACCGTATCGCCTGCTTTGCAAGAGGAGGGGAGTGCAGCCTTCAGTTCTTGGCCGTCGGACAGTGCGAGGATGCCGCCCTTTTTCACCTGTGCAGGCAGGAAGTTCATGGCCGGCGAGCCAATGAAACCGGCAACAAACAGATTGTTGGGTTTGTAGTATAGTTCAAGCGGTTTTCCCGCTTGTTCAACACGGCCCTTGTTCATCACCACGATTTTGTCGGCAAGCGTCATGGCCTCAACCTGGTCATGGGTCACATAAACAATGGTGGCCTTCAGCATCTTGTGCAGCTTGGCGATTTCAACGCGCGTATTGATGCGCAGCGCCGCATCGAGGTTCGACAGGGGTTCATCGAACAGGAACACTTGTGGCTTGCGCACAATGGCACGGCCAATGGCGACACGCTGGCGCTGGCCACCGGAAAGTTCCCGCGGCCGGCGCTTGAGCAGGGGCTCCAGCTGCAGAATGCGGGCGGCTTCATTCACCCGCGCTTCAATTTCCGCCTTGGGCGTCTTTGCGAATTTCAAACCAAAGGCCATGTTATTGTAAACATCCATGTGCGGATAAAGCGCATAGGACTGGAACACCATGGCGATCTCGCGCTGCGCCGGCGGCAAGTCGTTCACCTGCCTGCCGCCAATGGTCATGTTCCCGGAATTGACGGGCTCAAGCCCTGCGATTGAGCGCAGCAAAGTTGACTTGCCGCAGCCCGAAGGGCCGACAAGCACCACAAAGGAGCCATCCCCCACCGTGAGGTTAATATCCTTCAGCACCTCGACGGGGCCATAGGATTTGCAGAGTTTTTCAATCTTCACTTCTGACATGGGGCACTCATTTTACAGCACCCGAGGTGAGGCCCCGGATCAATTGACGCGAAAAGATGACATAAAGAATGAGGACCGGAATGATCGCCGTCGAAAGCGCGGAGAGAACGGCGTTCCAGTCGGTGATGTACTGTCCAAGGAACTGCTGGATGCCGAGTGTGATCGTCTGTTTGCCGCCCGTGGGCGCCAGCAACAGCGGAAACCACAGGTCATTCCACACGGGGATCATGGTGAATACGGCAACCGTTGCCATGGCAGGCCTGATCAGGGGCAGTACAATGTAGAAAAAGATGCTGTATTCACTGAGGCCGTCGCAACGCCCGGCCTCGCGCAAGTCTTTCGGGATCTGGGCTATGAATTCTGAAAGGATGAAAATCGACAGCGGCAGGTTCTGTGCGGTGTAAACGAGGATCAATGCCGTCAGGGTATTGATCAAGTTCAATTCCACGATGAGCTGGATAATGGAAACCGAACCCAGGCGGATCGGCACCATGATGCCGACAGCGAGGAAGAGAGCGAGCAGCGTGTTCCAGCGGAATTTGTATTCGGTAAGCGCCCAGGCCGCCATTGCGCCGAATAGGAGCGTGAAGAAAATCGTGCCGCCCGTTACGGTGATCGAGTTGAGATAATAGCTGACAATTGAGCTGTCACCGAAAACCCTGTCATAGCCGATAAGCGAGAATGTCGTAGGTGTCGGCAACGCCAGTGGCGAGCCAAAAATGGCTTTGCGCGCCTTGAAGGAATTCATGATGACCAGAAGGATCGGGAACAGGGCCAGGGCCGTATAGAGGATCAGGATGCCGTGAACTGCGATGGCGCTGGCTGACTTCCGCATCACCGCCTCAGAAGGAATAGCGCTGCATGCGGCGCTGAATGAGGAAAAGATAGCACATCACGCCAACGAGAATGATGAGGAACATCATGGTGGCAATGGTTGAGCCCATTGAGAGATCGCCAAGCTGCAACTGGTTTCCGAAAAAGGTGCGGTAGAACAGGGTGCCCATGATGTCGGCCGAGAAATTTGGCCCGGCCAAGGCCCCTTTCATTGCATAGATCAGGTCAAATGCGTTGAAGTTGTTGACGAAGGTGAGGACCGACACCAGGCCAATGGTCGGAAAAATCAATGGCAGCTTCACCCAGACAAAAGCCTGGAACTGGTTGAGGCCATCGACCGTCGCCGCATCGATAAGCTCCTCGGGGATCGCCAGCAAGGCGGTGTAGATCAGGATCATCGGGATGCCAACGAACTGCCACACGGATATGAGCGAGACGGTGATAAGGGCGGTGGATTCCTGACCAAGCCAAGGTGCAAAGAGAAACCCCAGGCCGAGTGCATTCAGGAACATCTTGGAAATACCCCAGAGCGGCGAGAGGATCAACTGCCAGCTGAAACCGATAATCACAACCGACAGCATCGTGGGCATGAAGATCAGGGTGCGATAGGTGGCCCGCAAGCGCAGCCGTGGCAGGCTCAGCATCGCGGCCAGCGCAAGGCCAATGGGATTTTGCACCAGCATATGAATGAAAAAGAAATAGCAATTGTTGCGGAAGGCATTCCAGAACGGCACCGACCATGTGGTGTCGGTGAGCAGCGTTTGGAAATTGCCGAGGCCATTGAAGAGGTAAGCGCCATCCGGCTGGCGCAAATAGAGCGAGTTGAATATCGTGGCAAAGAGCGGATAGATTGAAAAGACCGTGTAGATGACGACAGCGGGACCCAGGAAAAACGCCAGCAGCATGGCGTAGGATCCGCGGCCCATTCCAACGATAGCGTTGCCAGCTCCTGCCTTTGCGTCCGCCATGCTCCCCCGCCTCATGAAAAGGGGCCACCGACGGACAGCCGGCGGCCCCAATTTACTTACGTTACTTCTGCTGCGGTGCGTACCATTTTTTCAACCCGTCTTGGAGCTGGGCTCCGGCGGCGTCCGGCGCCATGGCGCCATTGAGCACCTGGGCCGAGACGTTCCACATCTCGTTTTCGAGGTTTGGCGTTCCGCGCGACAGGATCTGGTAGGAATTGCGGATGGTTGACTTGCACTCGCCACGCCAGCCCACAAAGGTCTGCGCCACGTCATCGGAAATGGTGACCTTGGCACTCGAAAGCGGGAAGAAACCCGGCAACGCATTTGCGAAAATGTTGGCGAACTCATCCGAGCCGATCCAGTCAAGGAAGACCTTGGCGTCAGCGGCATTGGCCGATTTTGCATTCATGCCGATGCCGATATCCGTGTGGTCCGAAATATAGCAATCAGCTGAACCGGCTGGAGGCGGGGCCTTGAAAGCGCCCATGGGCACATCCTGGCCACGGAAGGTGGAAATATCCCACGAGCCCGCCGCGTAGATTGCACCCTTGCCAAGACCGAAAAGGTTCTGGCTGTCAGGATAGGTCTGGGCCTTGTAGCCATCACCCATGTAGGGGCCCCACTTTGCCAGGGCTGCGAAGGTGTTCACATATTCCGGATCGGTCAGCTTGGCCGTTCCGTCAATCAGCTTCTTGCGGCCTTCCTCGCCTTTCCAGTAGTTGGGCCCGATGTTCTGGAAACCCATGGTCGCGGCTTCCCACTGGTCGTTGGTGCCCAAAACCAGCGGAACATATTTGCCGTCATTCTTGATTGTCTCGAGAACGGCGAGGAATTCTTCCTCGGTCTTGGGTTCCGCAAGCTTCAGTTCAGCGAAGATATCCTTGTTGTAGATAAATCCGTGAATCACCGAAGCCATCGGCACGCAGAAGGTGGTCTTGCCATCATCTGTCGTCCAGGCGCTCTTGGCCACATCCGAAAACCCCGCCATGCTCGAAAGATCATTCAGGCTGGCAAGGTGGCCCTTGGTGAAGAGCTCAAGCGAAGCATCGAAGGGGCGGCAGGTGATGATGTCACCGGCAGTGCCGCCTTCAAGGCGGGCGTTCAAGGCCGCGTTGTATTCCTTGGGAGCGGTCGGCGTGAATTCCACCGTGATGTCGGGATGCTTTGCCTGGAAGGCTGGAATGATTTTTTCCTTCCAGATCGTGGCGTCGTCATTGCGCCAGCTCTCAATGGTGATCTTGCCGGCCGATGCGACACTTGCAAATGCCGTCATGGCAACGGCCGTGAGCAGCATTGTCTTCAGTCCAGTCTTTAACATGGGTTTCTCCCTTTCCTCTATTTGACGTCACTTCAAAACTTAACGTGCCGCGGCCAGCCGTGAAAGGGCCAGCCGTAAATTGCCTTTGCTTTCGAGGAGCAGCTGTTGCGCCGCGTCAAGAGACTTTGCACCAGCGCAAATCAGGACAGCAGGCTTGACCTCGCCCCTGGTAAGTTCGAGTACGGCGGCAGCATCTTTCTCGCTTACCCCAGCAATGCGCGAAACAATGCCGCCAGCGCGGGCCTTGAGCTTGAGATTGTCGGCCCGCACATTGACCATCATGCCATCATGCACGGCTCCCAGCTTGATATGGGCGAGCGTGGAGAGAAAATTGAGAGCGGCCTTTTGTGCCGTGCCAGCGCCCATGCGTGTTGATCCCGCGATGACTTCGGGACCGGAGTCGAGAAGTATTTCGATGTCCGCTGCAGCTGCCAAGGAGGAGTTCGGGTTGTTGACGACCGCAACGACCTTTGCGCCGAGTTCCCTGGCGCGCTTGGCGGCGGCGATCGTGTAAGGTGTAGAGCCGGACGCCGCGATGGCAATCAGCGCATCGCCGGCTTTGCAGGCCGACGCAGCACGGCTGCCTTCATTGGCATCATCCTCTGCATCAGCGAGTGTCTCGAACATCGCTGCACGACCACCGGCAATAAGGTAGTCTATTTTATCTTCAGCCATGCCGAAGGTTGCGGGGAGCTCCGAACCATCCTGTACGCCAATGCGGATTGAGGTTCCGGCACCTGCATAGAAGAGACGGCCACCTCCAGCCAAACAGGCAGCAATGGCGTTAGCCGCTTCCGAAATTTGTGGAATGGCCGCCTTGACGGCGACAATTGCGCGCTCCTGCCCGCCGACGAATGCTGCTAAAATCTTGGCATCATTCCAGGTGTCGATGCCCGCCGATTCCGGTAAATTATTCTCAGTTTTTCGCAAGGATGCTCCCATAAACCTGACAATACCAAATAAATACCACTTGTCTAGAGGAAAATGTTAACCATTGAATAATCGCGAATTTTGTTGAAATTTTGATATTTATTAACAAAACTCTTCACATTTGGTATTGTTTTGGTATTATGCGGTTATGAAGCAAGCCAGCGCGTATTTTCTTGGCATTGATGGCGGCGGAAGCCGTTGCCGGGCCCGCATTCGGGATGCCGCGGGGCGCATGTTGGGCGAAGCCATTGGTGGTTCTTCGAATATCTATCAGGATTTTGATGGTGCGCTGGCCAGCATTATCGCAACTGCCGCAGAAGCAGCGGGCAAGGCTAATCTCAAGACATGCGATCTTCATGCCGGACTAGGTCTTGCCGGCATCGTGACTTCGGTTGGAGCAGAGAGGATTGTTGAGGCCAAACTGCCGTTCGCTTCGGTCATTGCTGACAATGATGCCTATGCGGCCTGGGTTGGCGCCTTTGCCGGAAGTGATGGCGGCATTGTCATCGCGGGCACCGGCTCCATTGGCTTTGCTTCCATCAATGGTATTCGCCACATGGTGGGCGGTTGGGGATTTGCCCTTGGCGATCATGGCTCGGGCGCCTGGCTCGGCCACCATGCGGTGCGCCGCGCCGCACTTGCCATTGATGGCTTATTGCAACCGACGCCACTTATCGAAGAAGTATTGTCGCGTGTTGGCCGTACAAGGTTTGATGTTTCGCGCTGGTCCGAGCAGGCGACGCCGAAGGACTATGCCGAAATGGCGCCCTTGGTTTTTGAATGTGCTGCCAAAGGCGATGTGGTTGGCATGACCATTGTCATTGAGGGAGCGGCAGCCATTTCAAGCCTTGGTCGCGCCCTGTTGGCGCGTGGCGCCGGAAAACTCTGCCTGCTCGGCGGCATATCGAAGGTTTATCCACCCTATCTCGATGCCGACGTGAAACAGGCGCTTACCGCACCCGGCGCTGATGCATTGGATGGCGCGATCATGATGGCCCGCCGTTCTCAGGGCCTTTCGGTGAACTGGCCATGAACGCTTTCCAAACCATCTTCCAACGCAGCCACTTTGAGCGTGACAATACTGCGCCCCGCTATCTGCGTGTGAAGAAGCTGGTGCAGGATGCGGTTGCTTCCGGTGATCTCAAGGAAGGTGATGCCATCCCCGGCGAGCGCGACGTGGCCGTGCTGCTCGACATCTCGCGTGTAACCGTGCGCAAGGCCTTCACTGATCTTGTGGCCGAAGGCGTGCTCGTGCAGCGCCGGGGTTCTGGCACCTATGTGAGTGGGCCCGCGCGGCGCATTGAACAGCCCCTGTCGCGTCTCACCAGCTTTAGCCAGGACATGCAGCTCCGTGGCCTTAAAACCGATGCCGATTGGCTTGAGCGCTCAACTGGCCTTCCGACACCGGAAGAAGCGCTCAAGCTTTCAATTTCACCGGGCGAGCATGTCTCGCGCTTCCACCGCCTGCGCCGCGCCGATGGGGTTCCCATGGCCATTGAACTGGCCGTGATCCCGCAGCATTTCTTGCCTGATCCCGCCAGTGTCAGGGGATCGCTCTATGAAGCTCTCGAGGCGCGTGGCGTCAGGCCCGTGCGCGCTCTGCAGCGTTTGCATGCAACGGCGCTCACAATGCAGGAGGCCAAACTCCTCGATCTGCCGGACGGCAGCCCGGCATTATTCATCGAGCGCATTTCCTATCTGCCTGATGGCCGCATCATCGAATTCACCCGCTCCCATTATCGCGGCGACAGCTATGATTTCGTGGCCGAACTCACCATTTCACCGGGAGCAAAGCCATGAGCCACATGGCCCGCGAAGCTGCTGAGGCGCCGGAAGCCGTTGCCCGTTTCCTTCAGCGCAATGGCAAAGTACTTTCTGAAATCGGCTCCCATCTCAGGCGCCAGCCGCCGCCCGTCATCATCACATCAGCGCGTGGAAGTTCCGACAATGCCGCCGGCTACTTTAAATACCTCGCAGAAATTCTGACAGGAGTTCCGTGTTCGTCCGTGGGAGCATCGGTTGTATCCGTCTACGGCGCAAAGCTTCAATTGAAAAACGGATTATGCGTGACGGTTTCACAATCAGGAAAGAGCCCGGACATCGTGGCGCTTCAGGATGCAGCCCGTAAGGCAGGTGCCTTGACCGTGGCGCTGGTCAATGTGGAGGATTCGCCTGTGGCCCATGCCGCGGATATTTGCCTGCCGCTCCATGCTGGTCCGGAACTGAGTGTGGCGGCCACGAAGTCCTTTATTGTGTCATTGGTGGCCGGTGCGGCAATCGTGGCCCATTGGCTGGACCATAAGGAACT
Organism: Aestuariivirga sp.; assembly: GCA_030680855.1. Classification (GTDB taxonomy): domain Bacteria; phylum Pseudomonadota; class Alphaproteobacteria; order Rhizobiales; family Aestuariivirgaceae; genus Aestuariivirga. Next base: position 45,570 of record JAUXUN010000025.1, on the reverse strand, counting down.
GCTTGCCGTAATTGATGGCTTGCCTGATCAACTGGCAAAGGCAGCAAAAATAGATTGGCCAGAAGCCATCAATCTCGCGAGAGACGCAGAGTCGCTTTACGTTCTGGCGCGTGGGCCATCACTGCCCATTGCCGTGGAAACGGCCCTGAAGCTGAAGGAAACCTGCGCCATTCACGCAGAAGCCTATTCCATCGCCGAAGTGATGCATGGCCCCCTTGAGCTTCTCGGCGAAGGCTTCCCGGTCCTTGCCTATTCGCCGGAAGATGGGGCGCGGAAATCTTCACGCGAGTCCCTGGGCAGGATGCGCCAGACAGGAGCGCATGTTCTGGTGGCCGAGGAGGGGGGGCTTCCTTTTGCGCGCACCGGCAATTCCCTGCTTGATCCTATCTCCATCATTCAGACGGCTTATCGTTTTGTCGAGGCAACCGCCGTGGCCCGAGGCCGCAATCCTGATAAACCCCGGCTCCTCAAAAAAGTGACGGAGACTGTGTGATGGCCTTCGCACTCACAGGCGCCCGCGTATTTGATGGCGAGACCATCCACAGTGGTCTTGCTGTCGTCATTGAGGGTGGCCGCATCACCGAAGTCGTACCCGGGGAAAAACTCGCTTCCGGCATTGAACGGCGCGTCTTGAACGGCGGACTCCTGATGCCCGGTTTCATCGATGTACAGGTGAACGGCGGCGGCGGCGCCTTGCTCAACGACAATCCGACAATCGATACGGTCCGCCGCATTGCTGAATCCCATCGCAAGTTCGGAACAACGGGGATGCTGCCCACTGTCATCACCGACGCGCCAGAGGTTTTGTCGAAAGCAATTGCAGCGGTGAAAAACGCACGTGCAGAAAATGTTCCGGGCGTTCTCGGCATTCATATTGAAGGACCTTTTCTCGACAAGGAGCGCAAAGGCGCTCATGAATTGCGTTTTATCCGTGAGTTGACCGCCGCGGACCTGACCTGGATTGCGAATGCCGATTGCGGCAACGTTATGCTCACGCTCGCACCCAATCGTGTTTCTCCGGACCTGGTCAGGGCGCTTACCGAAAAGGGCGTGCTTGTTAGCCTCGGCCATTCCGAAGCAAGCTATGCAGAGGTTACGAAAGCCATGGCTTCCGGAGCGCGGGCATTTACCCATCTCTTCAATGCCATGAGCCAGATGAATGGCCGCGAACCCGGCATGGTCGGTGCCGCACTTGCAGACCCGGAAAGCTACTGCGGATTAATCGCCGATGGCTATCATGTGCATGACGCCGCCATGAAGGTGGCCCTTGCCGCAAAGCCCCGAAGCCGCATCATGCTGGTCACCGACGCCATGCCGACTGCCGCGGGCGGCCCTGACAGCTTCGCATTGCAAGGGCGTGCCGTTCATCTTGTGCAAGGCAAACTGGTGCTGGATAATGGAACCCTTGCCGGCTCCAATCTGACAATGGATGAGGCCGTGCGTTATTGTGTGGAGCGGCTCGGAGTCAGCCTGAAAGATGCCTTGCGCATGGCTTCGCTCAATCCCGCATCATTTCTCAGGCGCGATCACGAACTTGGCCGCATCAAATCCGGCTATCTTGCGAGCCTGGTGCATTTGAGTGATGATTTGCAGGTTCTCGAAACATGGATCGACGGCAAATGAAAAAAATCAAAGTGCTTGTTGTAGGTCTCGGCAATATGGGTTTGGGCCACGCCCGTGCCTACAAATCCATTAAGGGATTTGAAATTGCGGGCTTGTGTAGCCGGGGCGTTGCTGCCCGCAATGACATCAAGGAGGAATTTCCCGAGGTTCCCCTCTACGCGGACTATGTGCAGGCGCTTGCAGCGCTGAAGCCCGACGCCGTATCCATCAACACCTGGCCCGATACCCACGCCACCTATGCCAAGCTGGCATTGAAGGCAGGCTGTCACATCTTCATCGAAAAACCCTTGGCAGATACGGTGGCCGAGGCCGAGGAGATCGCGAAACTCGCCAAGGCTTCCGGCAAGAAATTGGTGATCGGCTATATCCTGCGGGTTCATCCCTCCTGGGTGAAGTTTGTTGAAGTCGGAAAGACTCTCGGCAAGCCGCTGGTCATGCGGATGAACCTCAATCAGCAGTCCTCCGGCGCCCAATGGGCGGTGCACAAGCACCTGATGAATTCCATCAGTCCTATCGTTGATTGCGGAGTGCACTATGTCGACGTCATGTGCCAGGTGACAGGCGCCAAGCCTATTCGCGTCCACGCAGTTGGAGCGCGCCTCACCAACGAAGTGGACGAACACATGTATAACTATGGCCACCTTCACGTGGCCTTCAATGACGGCTCCGTGGGCTGGTACGAAGCAGGCTGGGGCCCGATGATGAGCGAGACGGCCTTTTTCGTGAAAGACATGATCGGCCCCAAGGGTTCCGTGTCGATTGCCATGGAAGAGTCGAAGACAGCGTCTTCTGACGTCGATAGCCACACACGCACCAGTGCCCTGCGCCTGCATCATGCTCTCCTCACGCCTAAGGGGAATTTTGCCACGCCGGATGAAATCATCCGCATGGACGATGAGCCCGGCCACCAGGAACTTTGCAACCGCGAGCAGGAACTCTTCCTTGACGCGATCCGCCATGACCGGGACATGAGCGGACACGTCGAAGATGCCATCAATTCGCTCCGCATCGTGCTGGCTGCCGATGAAAGCGTGCGCACCGGCCAGGTGGTGGCCCTTTGAGGCTTGTAGGCGCTGTAACTCAAGGGTCAGGCGCAATCAACGAGGATGGCCTGGGATACCTCGGCAACGCCGAAGATGTTTCCGCCGCATGGATCTTCGACGGCGTCACGGGCATAAACGGACAGAATTTTCTCGGCGGCGGAAGCGATGCGGCCTGGCTCGTTGCCAAGGCCCATGATCATCTGAAGGCGCTTGCCAGTCTTGACCTTCCCCTGCGCGAGATTCTCTCCAAACTCGTGCAGACCTTGATAGCTGACTTTAAAACGGCCACTAAAGACCTTGATCTTCCTGAGGATTATGATCCTCCTGCCGCCTGCCTGACTATTGTGAAACGCTATCGCGAGACATGGCAAGCGCTGCGCCTGGGTGATTCCTGCCTGCTGGCGCGCGGCGGCGATGGTGCGCATCTAAGCGTTGCGGCCTCTCCCAACAACGCCTTTGATCACTGGCTTTCAGCCGAAGCGCTCAAGCGCCGTGATGCCGGCATGCTTGATGTCAAAGAGCTTCTCGCCGAATTTCGTCCACAGCTCATGCAAGGCCGGAAATTGCGCAATTCTCCGAGTGGCTATGGCATTCTGGAGGCAAGCCCATCAGCGACCGAGTTTGCCGAGTATTTCGATCTTGGCACGCCCCGGGAGATTCTGCTTTGCACCGACGGCTACTTTCGGGCTGTGGATTACTACGGGTTGCATTCCGAACAGAGCCTGCTGGAAGCGTCGTTGGCTTCCGGGGGCGTGGATAGCGTATTGGACAGCATCCACAGCGTCGAAGCCAGTGATCCTGCCTGCGTGAAATACCTGCGTTTCAAGCCAGCCGACGACGCAACCGCAGTCGCATTGCGGAAACGCGTTTGAGCCGTTTTCTGGTCACGCAATATCTACCCAAGCCCGTGCCATTGAGGACTGAGCGAAGGCGTGGATGATTTTTTCGATGCCGAGGCCTCTTGCAAAATCAATCTGGTTTGAAGGCTCGCCCTGGATGCCACGTAGAATTTCCGCCAGTTCAATGACTTTCAACTCATTGAACCCCAGGCCGTGCCCCGGCGCCGGGCAGAGCTTGCCATAGGCCGGATGGGCGGGCGACGAGAGGATGCGGCGAAAGCCGCGGGCAGCGGCAGGTCCTTCCGCCACATACAGGTTCAGTTCATTCATGCGCTCGTTGTCGAGCCACAGCATGCCTTTCGATCCGTGCACTTCAATTCTGAGTCCATTCTTGCGGCCATGAGCAATGCGGCTTGAACTGAGCACACCACGCGCGCCACTGCGAAAGCGCACCACCGCATGGGCAATGTCATCGTTTTCAACACGCGCCAGCTTGCCGGATTCGCCCGCAACAGGCCTTTTGCCGTGAACGACATCGGCCATGGCGCAAAGGCTGCTGATTTCTCCCATGAGTTCATGGGCCAGTGAAACCAGATGGCAGGTCAAATCGCCCAGCGTGCCGAGGCCCGCATCCCTGCGGGTCAGCCGCCATGACCACGGCAGCGAAGGATCAGCCATATAGTCTTCATCAACGCTGCCGCGGAAATCAAATACCTCGCCGATAGCGCCTTCGCCGATAAGCTGTTTTGCATATTGCAGCGCAGGGTTGCGCAAGTAGGCATAACCCAAAGCTGTAACCTGTCCCTTGGCTTTTGCCGCGGCAGCCGTCATTGCCTCCGCATCGGCGAGCGTCAGCGCCATGGGTTTTTCGCACCACACGTGTTTTCCTGCTTCAAGTGCGGCAACAGCCATTTCACGATGCATGCCGTTCGGTGATGTGATTGAAATGAGGTGAATGGCCGGATCAGCGAGGACGTCACGCCAGTTTGCTGTGGCGCGGGCAAATCCAAACTCGGAAGCCTTCAGCTTGGCATGGGAAGTGTCCACATCACAAAGTGCCACCCTGTCAATATGTGGAACGTCGCCGAATACCGCCTTCACCGCACCAAAGGCCATGGCATGGCATTTGCCCATGAAGCCGGTGCCCACCAGGCCAACGCCAATGCGGTCCATGATTAGCGCTTCCCGTTACTAAGTTTGATGATTTCCTGCTCAAGATCGACCAGTTCCTTGCCGCCTGCCATTAGATTGAGAAGCTGGTCGCGGCTGATCTCATTCTTCTGGTAGGTTCCCGCACTCTTGCCCCGCTTCAGCAGCGTAAAGCGGTCACCCACCACATAAGCATGGTGCACATTGTGCGAAATGAAGATAACGCCAATACCCCGCGCCTTGGACTGCACAATAAGCTTCAATACAACTGATGCCTGGTGAACCCCCAGCGCCGATGTCGGCTCGTCGAGGATCAGCACCTTGGCGCCGAAGTGAATGGCCCGCGCAATGGCTAGGCATTGCCGCTCGCCGCCCGAAAGCGTGCCTACGGGCTGCTCGGGATTGCGCAGCTGAATGCCCATATCCGAGAGCTCCTTATAGGCTGTGCGGTTGGCATATTCGATGTCGAACTGGTGAAGGAACCAGGTTTTCTTCAAGGGCTCGCGGCCCAGAAAGAAATTGCGTGCAACGCTCATCAATGGAACCAGCGCCAGGTCCTGATAAACCGTGGCAATGCCCTTATCGAGCGTGTCCTTTGGGGAATTGAACCTTGTATGTGTGCCACCCACCAGAATCTCGCCTTCATCGGGGCTGTGAACCCCGGAAAGAACTTTGATCAGGGTGGATTTGCCCGCACCATTATCGCCGAGAAGGCAATGCACTTCGCCGGGGCGCACATCGAAGGACACGTCCTTCAGCGCTATGACCGACCCGAAATACTTGCTGACGGATTTGAGCTCAACGAGGGGCGTATCCATTACCGGCTCCTCATGGCGCGGGCCCGCACATAGCTGTTGAACAGCACCGCGACCACCATCATGGCGCCCATGAACAGCTTGAACCAGTCCGTGTCGATGCCCGTATAGAAAATGCCCATTTGCACCACACCAAAGATGAGAGCACCGAACATGGCCCCAATCGCCGAGCCATAGCCGCCGGTCAGCAAGGTGCCGCCGATGACCACCGCAATGATCGCCTCAAATTCCTTCAGGTTGCCGCGCAGCGTGTCGGCGGAGCCCGTGACCAAAACCTGAATGGTTGCGAAGAGGGCGGCGGCAAGTGCCGTCATGACAAAAAGCGTGATCTTGGTGCGGGCCACGGGAACCCCCATGTTGCGCGCCGCATTGGCTTCGCCGCCCGATGCAAATATCCAGTTGCCGAAGCGCGTGCGCATCAGCAGCCAGGTGAAAAACAATGTCAATCCTATCCACCAGATGATCGAAACCGGAATGCCGCTGATCGCCGGCAAGCCATCGGCCCGTTTGCCGATCACGCCTAGCTCCGCCAGCCAGCGAATGGGCGTCTTGAATACCTGGCCGGCAAAGAAAGGGGTAATCCAGTCCCCGGTGGAATATTCATGCAGGCCGGAGGCCTGGGTGCGTCCCGTAATGCCGCGCGTCACTCCGAGGGTGAGCCCGCGCAGCATGAACAGGCTGCCAAGCGTTACGATGAAAGAGGGAAGCCCCGTGTGCACCACAATGAGGCCGTTCAGATAACCCACGAAGGCGCAGCTTGCGAAGGCCAGCAACACTGAAGCCCACACCGGCCAGTCCCACATGATGGGCGGGATGGCGATGATGATGCCGGCAAAGCCAATCATCGAACCAATCGAAAGATCGAACTCACCGGCAATCATGAGCAGGGCAACCGCCGCTGCCAGAATCCCGAGCTGGGCTGAAACCTCCAGGAAATTCACGATGCCTTTGGCGCTGAACAGGCCGCTATGACCTGCGGTAATACCAAAGAACAAGAAGATCAGAACCGTTCCCGCAATCGCCCCAAGCTCCGGCCGGCTGAGCAACCGGCCAAGCAACGGAACAGTGCGGACTCGCTCGTCCTTCACCTCAAGGCTCATGCCATCCTCCAAGCAATTATTTACATGGCGGCCAGCAGATTGCCAGCCGCCATGCAGAGATTAGCGTTTGCCTTGCTTTGCCAGATCGATAACCGAAGCTGCCGTTTCCCCGGTCACAAATCCCGGTCCCGTAGGATAATCGGCAATTGGCGCAATCTTGTACTTCTTCCACAGGTCAAACATGACAACGGGAATGTAGCCCATCGCATATTGCTGCGCGTCGATTCCCCACTCCATTTTGCCATCGGCTGTCGCTTGCAGAATGGTTGGCGAAAGGTCGAAGGTGCCGATCTTCACTTTGCCCGTAAGGCCAAGTTCTTCGAGGGCAACCAGGCCAGGCTCGGCGCCGCCGATGCCAACCGTCAAAACGAATTGCGTATCCGCATTCGTCTTGAGATAGGCAATAAGGCGGTTCTTCATCTCCGTCGGGTCCATCACGCCGTTGAGAACCGGCACATCAACCCCAAGTCCCTTGGCAAAACCGGCGCAGCGGTCATCCAGGCTGACGTTGCCGACCTCGTGGTTGGCGCACACCGCCTTGGTGACGTTGAGCTTCTTGATGCGTTCGCCAGCCATGACGCCAGCCTCGTATTCGCTCTGCCCGAGATAGAGCAGGCCACCGAGTTCCTTGGTGAGCGCGCCGCCGCCGGAATCAATAACGATAACGGGGATGCCTGAAGCAACCGCATTCTTGACGGGTTCGCCAAGCGCTGCCGGATCGGCAATGGAAACCACGAGGCCATCAGGCTTCGAAGCCACCGCCGCGTCGATCATAAGAGCCATCTTGGCCATATCAAAAGTTTCAGGTGCCAGATACTCGGCTTTCACACCAAGGGTCTTGGCAGCATCGTCCATGCCGTTCTTGACCACTGACCAATAGGGATCGCCGCTTTGGCCATGGGTCACAAACACCACACGGGTTTCGTCGGCGGCAGCAAACCCAGCCGCCGCGGATAGCATCGTCAACCCGGCCAAAAGACCGAGCACTGGTTTCATTATTTTCGCAAGCGAGAACATGTTTCCTCCTTTTGGTTGTCTCCGCCGGCCATGATCGCGGCCAACGGACCAGTTGCATTTTCAGTTTCTAGGTTACGCTTTCGCACTGGTTCCATCTGCGGGCGGAAACCTCCGCCCCAATTAATTTTCAACCGTAAAGCCCGCCTCCGTGGCCAAGCGTGACAGGTTCTTGAAACCCATCGTGGCGTAGGTGAGGGGGTGGGCCTTTCTTGGATCTTGCTCGGCTTCCACAACAAGCCAGCCTGAATAATTTGCCTCCGCCAGAATCCGCAGGATTGACGCATAATCAAGGAAGCCATCGCCCGGCACCGTGAAAATGCCTTCGAGCACCGCACCCATGAAACTCATGTCCTCGGCGCGGGCTTTTTCAAGCATCGGCTCGCGCACATCCTTGCAATGCACATGCACCACGCGCTTCACACTATCTTTGATAAGCTGCAACGGATTGCCGCCGGAGAAAGTCGAATGTCCCGTATCATAGAGAAGTCCAACCGCCTCGCCCGTACGCTTCATCAGCAGGCCAACTTCGGCATCCGTTTCGACAATGGTTCCCATGTGGTGGTGGAAAGCCATGCGCACGCCGAAATCCGCCATGCGTTCGGCAAGCTGCGTAAGCTTGCGTCCATAGACCGGCCATTCCTCCGCCTGCAGTCGCGGGCGCTGGGAAATGGGATCCCAGATTGCGCCATGGCGGCCACGCGATGTATCAGCATAGACCACATGGGTCGAACCCATGTCTTTCAGAAGCTGGAGATGGGGGCCGATCGCATCCATTTCTGCGTCCACATCTTTTTCATCGCACCGGCCATCATACCAGCCCGAAATCACGGCAAGCCCATGGCATTGCATGATAGGTTTGAGTTCAGCCGACCGGCGCGGGAATTTCCCGCCAAGTTCCGTCCCGGCATAGCCCGCCAGTTTCGTCTCGCTCAGGCACACCTCGAGCGGAATGTCGCCGCCAAGCTCCGGCGCATCGTCATTGCTCCAGGTGATTGGATTGATGCCGATGCGGACTTTCATGGACGGGCTCCTGCGTAAAACTGGGCGAGTCCGCAGAGAAGTGCCATGTCGCGGCGCGCCTGCTCTGCGGTGTTGCGTACGCCCTTGCCTTCCACAATCGCCGACCAGAAGCCTTTCAACTCCTCAATGAAGGCTTCCTCATATCCGGTCCTTACGTCTTCCCTGACCAGCGCGTAACCGTCGCTCTTCGTGACCGTCAGCCGTGTGGGCTGGTGGTTGAGCCAGGGCGACGGAAATTCAAGCTCAAGTATGCCTTCGTCAAAATAGAAGATAATTTTCTCGCTGTAGTCTGCAAGGGCAGGGACCTTGAGATGCACCATGTTCCACAGCGCCCGACCGTCAAGAAGGCGCACCGCACCCTGGCCCCCTTCGCCTCCCGCAAATATTTGCGCCCCGACGATCTCCCCATCCGGTACGCCAAGCCCATCGAGAAGCCCGTGAACCGCATTCACATCGTGCACGAGTGAAGAGCAGTAGGCCGCCGTAAAGCCACGGTAACTCACCGCATCAAGCGGCGCCGGCACGGCGCGCGCCACCTGTTCCTGCTGCTTGGCCTTTACGGAAGCAATCAGGTCCGGCGCCACATCATCGCCCTGGCGCCACGTGTGGTGCTTGATGAAGGGCCAGGCATCCGGATCATTCACTTCAACCGCCACATAGCGCAAGGTTTTCGCCGTTCCCGGCATGCGCCCAAGGGCTGCCTCGTAGCTCGGGTCGAAGCGTTTCATGTAGCCGACCTGCAGGACTTTTCCCGCCCTGTCACGGGCCGCAATGAGATCGTCAATATCGCCGGGCGCGTAACACAAAGGCTTCTCGCAGAACACGTGGAACCCGCGCCCCAGGGCGGCAAGTATCTGTTCATGGTGCAGGGGATCAGGCGAAGCGATGACAACCGCGTCAAGCGGCAGAGCCAAAACGTCTTCCATGCTTTCAAACGCCACAAGCCCAAACTCTTCGCGGACAAAGGCACGCGCTTTGGCGGAAGGGTCGCAAACGCCCAAAATCTCAAACTGATGCTTAAGCTTCATCAGGTTCGGAATATGCTCAATCTGGGCAATTCCGCCTGCGCCGATGACGCCAACCTTCAACCGCTGCATCCCTATCCACCTCGGACATCAAACTTGTCTCTTTATCTGGCTTGAGCCTATAACTGGATTGGTTCTAATGTTAGAACCAGAACGCGATCATTTTTAGGAACCACCGTGGCAACAGCTTTCCCGATAGACGGCATTGTCATTGACCGCGGCATCGCCACCAATCTGCATCGCCAGCTTTACAGCCAGCTCCGCGGTCTCATCGAACGCCGGGTTCTGCCAAGCGGCACGGCACTTCCTTCGACGCGCCTTTTAACCAAGGACCTCGCGGTTGGCCGCAACACCGTCATCGCCGCTTACGAACAACTGGCGCTCGAAGGCTATCTGCTGATGCGGCGCGGCGCGCCACCCCTGGTGATGGACCTTCCCACGGCTGCCACTGCAACGAAGAAGCCGCCCACTGAAATTGGCAGCACCATATCGGCGCGCGGCAAAATCATGCTGGCGCAACCCCATCATCACGGCAGCCCCGGCCTCCTTGCCTTTCATCCCGGCTTGCCCGATTCAGACAATTTCCCCTTCACCACCTGGTCGAAGCTGCTCAGCAAGCGGGCCAAGCTCGCCCGCCACGATCTTTTTGGCACCTATCACGTCAGCGGTTATCCGCCCCTGTGCGAAGCAATCGCCCGCTATCTCACCGCGTCGCGCGGGATGACCTGCAGGCCGGAGCAGATCGTCATCACCAATGGCGCGCAATCAGCCTTTGATCTGCTGGCGCGGATACTCATCGATCCCGGTGACACCGTTTGGATGGAGGAGCCCGGCTATTACGGTGCCGGTTCCGCCTTCCTCTCGGCGGGTGCCAACCTCGCGCCGCTGCGCGTAAGTGACAACGGCTGGGACCTTGAGCCGCCGCCTGTGCCGCCACGCCTTATCTTTGTGACACCCTCCTGCCACCAACCGCTGGGTATCACCATGCCCATGGAACAACGCCTCAATCTCATCCACATGGCCGAAAGCTGGAACTCCTGGATCATCGAGGACGACTACGACAGCGAATACCGCTTTCAAGGCCAGCCCATCCCAGCCCTGCAAGGCATCAGCGCTTCAAACCGCGTTGTCTATGTGGGAACCTTTGCCAAACTTCTGTTCCCGGCGATGCGGCTGGGTTTTCTCGTCGTGCCGGAAGCCTTTCGCGAAGGCCTCGTCTCGGCACTCAGTGTAACCGGCCAGTTTCCGCCGCTCCTCACCCAGGCGGCCCTTGCCGACTTCATCAATGAAGGCCACTTCGCCAGGCACTTGCGCCGCATGCGCCGGCTTTATGCAACACGCCGCCAATACTTCATGGAAATATGTGAAGAATATCTCAGCCCCTGGCTGCGCCTGCGCCACACCGAGTCAGGCATACAGCTTGTCGGGCTATTTCACGAAAACCACGACGACAAAACGGTGGCGGCAGCGGCCCGCAGCCACGGCGTAAACGTCTCGCCGCTCTCAATCCAATACCGTCACGGCCAGGTTCAACGAGGCCTTCTCATGGGATTTGCCGCAGCCGATGAAAAAACCACCAAAAAAGCCATGGGCAAACTGCGTGATGTGCTTCGAATGACGATGGGATAAGGTTAAGGAACTCATCGCTATGTTCAAGGAAAGGCAGTCATGACAAGCCGGAAATTCAATCAACCCCTGGGCGGCAATGAAATGCCGCGCTTCGGTGGCCCCGCCACCATGATGCGCCTGCCAGCGCAACCCACGGCCAAGGGACTGGATGCTTGCTTTGTCGGCATCCCGCTCGACATCGGGGCATCAAACCGCGCCGGAACACGTCATGGGCCGCGACAGATCAGGGCTGAGTCCTGTTTGATCCGCCCCTACAACATGGCAACCCGCGCCGCACCCTATGACAGCCTCATGGTGGCCGATATCGGCGATGTGGCGATTGACACTTTCAATCTGCCCAAGTGCATGGACATCATCACCAATGCCTATAACGCAATCTTGAGCGAAGGCTGCAAGCCACTGACGCTGGGCGGTGACCACACCATTGCCTATCCCATCCTCCGCGCCATCGCCAAGAAGCATGGCCCCGTCGGCCTCATCCATGTGGATGCCCACGCGGATATCAACGAGGCCATGTTCGGCGAGCCCATAGCCCACGGAACGCCGTTCCGCCGCGCCGTTGAAGACGGGCTGCTCGATACCAAGCGCTGCATCCAGATTGGCCTGCGCGGCACGGGTTATGCGGCCGACGATTTCGACTGGCCGCGCCAGCAGGGCTTCCGTGTCGTGCAGGCCGAAGAGTGCTGGCACAAATCGCTCACCCCGCTCATGGAAGAAGTGCGCAAGCAGATGGGCTCCGGCCCCGTCTACCTGAGCTTCGACATTGACAGCCTTGATCCTGCCTTCGCGCCCGGAACCGGCACCCCGGAAATCGGCGGCCTCACCACGGTTCAGGCTCTGGAAATCATCCGCGGTTGCTGGGGGCTGAACCTGGTGGGCGGCGATCTCGTTGAAGTCTCGCCACCCTATGACCCTTCGGGCAACACCGCGCTTACCGCAGCCAATCTCCTGTTTGAAATGCTTTGCGTTCTGCCCGGTGTGAAACGGCGGTCTTGATGAAACGCTTTATCAAGTTCCAGCAAATAGCTGATATTGCTAAAGTTTAGTTGGCTTTCCGCCAGCCCCATTCATTCGCAAGTTCAAGGCATTTGCGCCACGGCTCCACCGCGCCCGTGGTGGAAAGACTGCGCAACGAGGCGGCCGCCGATGCATGCGCAAGGGTGAGCGCATCGTCGACGCTCCACCCTTCGTGAACGCCATAGAGCATGCCCGCTGCAAAGGCATCGCCCGCGCCATTGGCCCCGGCGACAAGCTCGCGCGGTATTTGCGTCGATGGCTTGGTGAAAACCTTGCCATCGCGGGTAACCGCAATGGCGATGACCGGGCAATGCACCACGACAATATCCATGGCGCCATTTTCCAGCACATGCCGCGCCGCGCGCTGGCAGGCCGCAATATCCGTCACGCCGCCGGGCAGGGTGTCGATGCCCGAGAGGGCGCCGATTTCGCTGTCATTCACAATGATGAGGTCAAGGTGTGGCAGACAGGGGCGAACCAGTTCCGCCAGGCGTTCAGGCTTGATGCTGGCAAGTTCAAGATTTGTCTTGAGGCCGGCGGCCCGCGCCCGTTTGAGCACCGTAACCCAGCCGTTGACATCACTGTGCCATGGGGCATCCATCTGTTTGTGAACGCCAGGCAGGCCAAGATGGAGATAGCGCGCCGTCGTCGAACTGAAATCAAAATGATCCGGCGTCAACGCAACGGCAGCCCCGGCGTTGAAGATATGGGTGCGGCGGCCTGAAGCTCTTGAAATGAAAGCATCGGTCCACTGGGTGGAAGCGTCTGACGTGACGTGCATTTGCTCGCAACCGATGCCCGCCCCTTCTGCAAGCGAGCGCAGGAAGCGCCCCCCCTCATCGTCGCCGACAACGGCAATCGTTTCCACCGGCATGGCGGAATCAAGCCGTTTGATGTTCAGCGCAAAATTACAGCCTGAGCCGCCGCCATGGCGTTCTTCCTCAATGAATTCTGCAATGCCGTCTTCGTCAGGCCAGTGCGTCACCATGCGGTTGTTGTCAACGCACCATGTGCCGCCGGTGATAAAACCGCGGCGCTGGGTTTTAATCATGATCAGCCCGCCTTGAGGACCTTTTCAGTGATCTCGCTGTCGACCGCGAGGGCGCGGATTGCTGTGAGGCCGCTCTTTTGCAGGCTGCCATGATAGGCCTTCACTGCTTCAAGCGGCTGAATGTTGCCGCTCGCCACTTCCCGCATGAAGGAAACCATGGCTAGCGGGTCTTCCGCCAGATTGATCTTGCGTCCGAAAAGGGCAACCCGTGCGCCGTATTTTTCAGCCTGGTTCAAAAGCTCGAAACAGTCGCGCGTGGTGCCGGCGCCGCCGCCGAGCACACCCACCGTAATGCTGGGATCGAAGGAAGCCAGCTCTTCCAAGGCTTTCGGGCCGTTATAGGCGATCTTCAGGAATTGCGGCCGGTCCGCCTTGGTCACGCCGGCCAAGCAGCGCACAATACAGTCATTGATGTAGTGGGGCACCATTGCCGGATCGATGCGGCAATCAACATTCGGATTGAACACTTCCAGGAAATATTTGAACTTGTGGCGCGCTGCGTCCTCGCGGAAGGCGCTGAAATGTTCAAGCGAATTGTAATCCTGGGCGAGATCATTGTTAAAGGTGATTGAGTAAAGCCCGAGGTCTGTATTCTTTTTCACGCGCGAAAGCGAAGCGCTGCGGAAAGGGCGGCTCGGCTGCTTGGAATAACCCGCACCCCGCACCACCCAGATGTCCGTCGTATCATTGGCGCGGATGGCGGGTTTGACCGCACTTTTCTTGAAAACCCCCTTGTCGGCCAGGGCCTCCAGATTGGAAGCCGAGAGCAGCATGATATCGACGATGTCCTGTTTGACGATTGCGCTGATGTTGGCCAGAAATTCCGGCCGGGTCACAAAGCGCGTCGAACTGCCATCCTTGTTCCGTTTCGGCCCGCAGCCGGGAATGCTCGGCCCCATGTCGCCGTCCTTGGCGTCGGCAATAATGAAATCGCTGCGCTTGTATTTGCCGGCGCGGATACGGGAGAGTTTTTGATCAAGTCTGAACATTATGAGCCTGTGGGTTGCTGATTTGGGATGCCTGGGAAGACAGTGCCTAAGTTACGCGCATATTATGCATATAGTCAATCATATCTACTAGCTTTTATGTATGTTATTTTACATAAATGGTCCGGCGGTGTCTTAACAGGAGCTATATTTCTAAGATTTCCACGCCGCAAGATGTATATGTATATTTTTGGACATATATGATTTCCTTTGCCTGCAATGAAATCGGTGGCTCCGGAAATTATGTAGCAAAGCTTATGCTTTGGGCAGGGAGCAATGGTAAATGGTAAAATCTACGAGAGAGCAGGCTAGCCTTGCAAATGCCAGCGAAATTCTTTCGCTGATTGCTAGCGGCGCCGCCAATTCGCGCGCCGCCTTGCTTGTTGCGTCGGGCATGTCCAGGGTAACCGTAACCCAGCGCCTCAATGTGCTGCTAAGCGTTGGCCTCGTCGAAGAAACGCTGCGCACCTTGCCCAGTGGCGGAAGGCCAACCCGTGTCCTTGGTATCAAGGGGTCTGCAGGCTTCATGCTTGTTGCCGACATTGGCGAAACCCACATCCATCTCGCCGCCATGAATCTCGTCCCCGATATTCTGGCGCAGAGCACGATTGCCTTCAGCATCGCGGAAGGGCCGGCGGCTACCTTGCAGCGCATCAAGGATGAATTCGACAGGCTCATGGCCGAGGTGCGCGCCAGTCATGGCTTTCTTGTCGGTGTCAGCCTCAGCATTCCAACCCCGGTGGATTTCAAGCGCGGAAGAGTCGTGGGCCCCTCAGTTCTCTACGGCTGGGATGATTTTGATATCGTTTCGTGGCTGGGCCGGCATTACGACGCGCCGATTTATGTCGAGAACGATGTGAATCTGATGACCATCTACGAGCACCGCCACAATTTCCCCGATGTCGATGACATGATTTTTATCAAGGCTGGAACCGGCATTGGCAGCGGCATCATCGCTGGCGGAAAAATTTTCCGCGGCGCCCAGGGTGCGGCTGGCGACATTGGCCACATTCAGTTCAATTCTCCCGATGCCCCCCTTTGCCGCTGTGGCAAGCTGGGCTGCGTTGAGGCCCGCGCCGGCGGCTGGGCCATTGCCCGCGATCTTGCCGAAAAAGGCTTGCAGGCGGAAACGGCCCGGGACGTGGTGGCCCTTGTCGAGATGCAGAAGCCCGAAGCCATCATGCTGCTGCGCCGTGCCGGGCAGACCATTGGCGAAGTGGCTTCCGATGTTGTCAGCATCCTCAATCCGAGCCTGATTGTCGTTGGCGGCATGCTGGCGCGCGGCGGGGATTTTCTCCTCTCAGGCATACGCGAACTCGTCTATCAGCGCTGCCTTCCGCTGGCCACCAGCGACCTGCAAATCATATTGGCCGAGCCAAAAACGGATTCAGCCTTGATCGGCGCTGCCCACCTCGTTCTCGATGATGTTTTCAGTGCCGGAAAAGTAAAAGAATTTCTCGACCGGTTTACCGCGAAACGCCCATGCTGAACCTGGGGTTCAGCCTGCTCTGCCTGTGCTGTCACGGGCAATCAGCCGGAAACCCAAATCAATCTGGCGCTGTTTCGGTCTGGTACCCGTGCCGCGGATAATCTCCAGAATGATTTCGGCTGCACGCTGCGCCATTTCATATCGCGGCGTGGCAATGGAACTAATTGAAGGATAGGCGCAGGCCGAGACTTCAAGATCATTGAAGCCAATGATTGATAGGTCGTCGGGTACGCGGATCCGGCGCCGCTGGCATTCGAAAAGCGCGCCCAATGCCAGATTGTCATTGCCGCAAAAGACTGCGGTAACCTTTGGCCAGCGTGACATCAATTCTATCAGCATCTGGCCGCCGAGGGGAACGCTCGAGGGCTGATCGGCCGAGATCACCATGGGAACCGCGTTAAATTCACCTACCGCCTGCATGTATCCTTCGACGCGTTTGCGCGACCGTGAATCATGCGGTGCTGAAATTTGCCCGACGTGGATGTGATCGAGATCAAACAGGTGGCGCGCCGCCGCATAACCGGCTCCAACCTGTGACAGGCCAACATTGATATCTATGGGATCGTCCGTCATCTCCATGGTTTGCACCACGGGGACGCCTGCCTGCTGCAATGATTTGCGTGCCTGCGTCGTCTGGCCAATTCCCGCGAGGATTATCGCTTCCGGAAATTGCCCGAGCATGGTGGCAATCGCTTTTTCCTCGCGCCCCGGCAGATAGTGCGAATTGAGAACCAGCACCTGGAATCCCGCCGGAATGAAAACGTCATGCAGGGCCCGCAGGTAGTCGCCGAACACCCCATTGGTGAGGGAGGGGACAATAACCCCGATACGTCCCGTATGTGACGAGGCAAGCGCGCTTGCGAGCTGATTGGGAACATAGGCAAGCTCGCGCACCGCGCTGTCCACCCGTGCCCGGAGATCGGCGGAAACCATCTCTGGCTTGCGCAGCACCCGCGAAGCCGTTACCGCGCTCACCCTGGCGCGTGTGGCCACGTCATCAAGGGTAACGCGGCGGGATTTGTTTTTCGGCAAGGTCATGTGGCTTCTTTTTTCACGCAAACGCCTACCGGAACAATTGACAGCGCAATCATCATACAATATGTTCCTGTCATCAAGTATCGAAAAAATGCTTGGTTTAAATAAAAATAACACGTCCGCTGACGGCAGAAAATCTAGTGAATTTCTGTCCTGAAGATGAGGCAGTGCAACACCAATGGGAGAAAATTAAATGAAACCAACATCACAACTACGCCGTTTTGCAAGTATTGGCGCCATATTGGCAGCAGCATTTGCGTTCTCAACCATGGCACAGGCAGCGGGCCCTGAAATTGTTGCGGGGCCGGGCGCTGATCCGGATTGCTTCAAGCCGGGCTCCGCCGACACCAAGTATTTCCAGTGGCCCGCCAAGAAGGGGCCATATCGCATTGCGCTTGCCAACGGCTTCATCGCCAACGACTGGCGCGTGCAGATGATCCGCGTTGCCAAGGCTTACGCCGATCAGCCGGGCGTCAAGGAGGACATCAAGGAGTTCAAGGTTATCTCGGTTGGCGAGGACATTGCCGCCCAGATCGCAGCGGTCAACAACTTCATTGACCAGGGCTTCGATGCCGTCATCGTCAACGCCAACAATACGGCGGCCTTCGGTGGCGTCGTGAAGAAAGCCAACGAGGCGGGCGTAGTCCTGCTCTCGTTCGACAATGTCATCGACGACCCCATGAACATTCAGATCAACGTCGATCAGAAGGGGCTGGGGGTTCTCGCCGCCGACTTTCTGCTGAAAGAAGTCAGCGCCGATCCGGCCAAGTTGCTTGAAGTGCGTGGCCCGGCTGGTCAGCCAGTCGATGCGGCCCGTCATGAGGGCTTCCATGAGGCGCTTGCCAAGTCCGGCCGCAAGTTCGACGTCGTCGAAGTAGTTGGCAACTGGGCTCCGGGTGATGCACAAAAAGTTACCGCCGATGCTATTGCGGCAGGTGGCAACTTCGATGGCATCTACGTGCAGGGTGGCTCCCATGGTTCAGCGACCGCCATGCTCGACGCTGGCAAGTTCGTCGTGCCGATGTCGGGTGAAACCGAGAATGGCTTCCGCATGATCTGTAACGAAAAAGACCTGAAGTGCTCGTCCGGTGGTACCGGCCCCGCACAGTCGTCGGTGACGATCAAGACCGCGATTGCTGCGTTGAAGGGTGAAAAGATCCCGCAGGTCATTGCCCTGCCGACTTCGATCTCCTACTCGAAGTTCAAGGAAGGCGTGGATGTTTTCCCGGCTCTGGCAGCAAGCTTCTTCGCCGGCAACAACTTCGAGGCCTGCAATATCGGCTTTACCGCCGAGGAAATCGCAGCCCAGAGTGGTGACAACAACTAAACAGTCATGACAAATTGGGCGCTACGAGAGATAATATAGCCCGTAGTGCCCATTTCCTTGGAGGGAGGCAGGAAAAATGACTGTTGGGACAGCGCCCCTGCTGCGCATGGAGGCGATTACCAAGCGCTATGGCGGCGTGCGGGCGCTCGAAGACGTCAGGTTTGAGTGTGATCGGGGCAAGATCCACGCGCTTCTCGGCGAAAACGGGGCAGGCAAATCCACGCTCATCAAGATTCTCGCAGGCGTTGTTCAGCCGGATTCGGGTCAAATAACCCTTGATGGACAACCCATATCATTCAACAGCCCTGCGGCGGCAAATGCGGCGGGCATCGCCTGCATTTTCCAGGAGCTTTCGCTTCTTCCCGACCTTTCGGTTGCCGACAACATCGCCATCACCCGTCCGCCCATGCGCTTCGGCCTGATTGACCAGGGGGCCCAGCGCCGCCTTGCCGAAGAGGCGTTGGCCAGGGTCGGCGGCGAGGACATTCACCCCTTGGCGCCGGTTGGCGATCTTCCGCTGTCGCGGCGCCAGATGGTTGAGATCGCCAAGGCCCTTGCCCGCACCCCGAAAATTCTCATTCTTGACGAAGCAACGTCGGCACTGACCGCGGCGGACGTAACCAAGGTCTTCAGGATGCTGAAGCAGCTCAAGGCCGATGGCATGGCGATCATCTATATTTCTCACCGCATGCACGAGATCGCCGAGCTTGCCGATGATTGCACGGTTTTCCGCAACGGGCGCTACGTCGAAACGTTCGCCGCCGGCACCAAGAGCGATGATGCCATCGTCGAGATGATGATTGGCCGCGAATACAGCAGCGTATTCCCGCCGCTGCCGGAAAAGAAAAGCGGCGGGCCATCCATGCTGAGCCTTAAGGGCCTGTCCTGGGCAGGCCAGTTGAACGACATCAATCTTGACCTCAAGGCCGGTGAAGTTGTGGGCCTCGGCGGCCTCGATGGCCAGGGCCAGCGCCAGCTCCTGCTGGCCCTGTTTGGAACGCTGATCGGCGTGACTGGAACAATCGAAATCAACGGCAAGGCCGTAAAGATGTCCAATCCCGGGCGCGCCAAGTCGGAGGAAATTGGCATGGCGCTGATCCCCGAGGATCGCAAGAATGAGGGCTTGATGCTGCCGATGTCGGTCCGCGACAATCTCTCATTTGCCTCGATTGAGGGCTTCAGCCGCTTCGGCATCGTTGACCGCAAGGCCGAAGCTGTTGCCATCGATGACATGATCAAGCTCCTCAATATCCGCGTCGGCGACATCGACGGGCCCGTTGCCTCGCTCTCCGGCGGCAACCAGCAGAAGGTGGTGATAGCGAAATGGCTGATGACCAAACCGCGCATCATCCTCCTCAACGATCCGACCCGGGGCATCGATGTCGGCACCAAACAGGAACTCTATGAACTGTTGCGGCGTTTGGCCGAAGGTGGCGCTGCCATCCTGTTCTATTCCACCGACTACGACGAATTGATCGGCTGCTGCGACCGTGTGCTGGTGTTTTACAATGGTGCGGTTGTCCGCACCCTTGAAGGTGCCGCTCTCACCGAGCACAATCTCATCGCCAGCGCTCACAACTTGCCGACTTCAACGAAGGCCGGAGCGGCCCAGGTATTTGCCACGGAGGCTGCCTCATGAGTGTAGAAAGCGGACTATCCACCAAAGGCGGGCGTTCATGGGAGGCCTGGGGCCATTGGTTCACCGCCCAGCGCGGTCTCCTGATTTCGCTCGTGATATTTGCCATCATGTTTGGGTTCTATGCCTGGAAACTGGAAGTGGGGCTTTCCGCCAGCATGGTCAACACGGCCGCCAACAAGGGCGCCCTTCTGGCCCTTGTCGCCATGGCGCAAACGATCCCGGTGCTCACCGGCGGCCTGGATCTCTCCGTCGGCATGGTCTTTGTACTCACCAATTGCCTTGCGGCATCGGTCGTTAACGGCGATCCCCGGATGACGGCGCTCGGTATTATCGTAGTGCTTATCACCGGCCTGGTCTGCGGCATCATCAACGGGATCATCATCGTCTATGGCCGCCTGCAGCCAATCATTGTTACGCTCGCCACGGGCGCCGTCTTTTTCGGGGTCGCCCTGGCGCTGCGGCCGGAGCCCGGCGGCTCGGTGAATTTCGAGTTCGCCGATTTCATGACAACCTCGTTTTTCAAGGTGCCGTCGTCAGTCATCCTGCTTCTGGCGGTGGTGTTGTTCATCTGGATTCCCTACCGGCGCTCGGTCCTGGGCCGTGCCGCCTACGCCATAGGCTCTTCGGAGCATGCGGCCTATATGTCCGGCGTGCCCATTGCCCGGGCAAAAATCATGGCCTACGCGCTCGCCGGTTTTCTTGCTGCGATTGCCGGCCTGCTGCTGACGGCTCTCACCTATTCGGGGGCAGCCAAGGCCTCACTTGGCGCCGACTACACCCTCAATTCGATTGCCGCCGTCGTCATCGGCGGCACCTCGCTGTTTGGCGGGGCGGGCAGCGCCATCGGATCGATCTTCGGTGCCTTCATCATGCGCACCGTGGGTGATCTTCTCATCGTCTTTGATATCAACCCGGTGCTGCAGCCGCTGTTCGTCGGCATCGTGCTTTTGTTTGCGGTCAGCCTCGGTTCGCTCAGGCTGCTCCGCATCAAGAACAAGCTCGATCTTTATCGGTAGGGGAAGGGCGGCTATGGCGACGATGGTTATGAAGCGGCTCGACAAGGCGACAATGATCGCCTTTGGCTGCAGCATCCTGCTGATCGCCATCGGCGCAATCGCCGAGCCAAACTTCATATCCTCTGACTATCTTCTCCAGCAGCTCCAGACCGCCTCGTTTCTTGGCATTATTGCCACGGGCGTCATGCTGGTCATTCTCCTCGGCCATATCGACCTGTCGATCCCCTGGACCATCAGCATCGGCGGCATGATGGCGACCGCCGCCACTGGCTTCTTTGGAGAGACGCTGGGCCCGTTTCTTGCTATCCCTTTTGGCCTCGCCTGTGGCGCCGCCGTTGGACTCGTCAACGGCCTTGGCGTTGCATACTTGCGCGCGCCGGCCATGATTTTCACCCTTGGCATGAATGCCGTGGCCCAGGGCCTGATGGTTTTTCACACCGGCGGCTTCGCCCCCCAGGATCGCGGGCTTCCGATCATGCGCGAACTCGCCACCGGACGCCTCATCCCCGGTGTGCCGAATCCGCTTCTCATCTGGATAGTGGTGGGTGCCGCGACCATCTTCATTCTGACCCGCACCACTCTCGGCCGCAGGATTTACGCCATTGGAAACAAGGAGCGCGCTGTCTATCTGTCGGGTGTCGATACGCGCCGCGTCCTGCTGATTTGTTTCATGATCTCCGGCGCCTGCGCGGCGGCGGGAGGAATTCTGCTCGCCGGCTGGGCCAACCGCTCCTACCAGGCCATGGGCGATCCCTATCTCCTGCCGACAATCGCCGCCATCGTGCTCGGCGGCACCAACGTGCTCGGCGGGCGGGGCAGCTATATCGGCACCGTCGCCGGTGTCATCCTGATCACGCTTCTGCAATCGATCCTGTCGGTAATTCAGCCGCAGCTGTTCTTTGCTGAACTCGGCTTCCGGGTGCCTGCCGAAGTCTTCCGCCAGATTGTTTTTGGTGTCGTTATCATCTCCATGCTTCTGCTATATGGGCGCGAACGCCTGCAGCGTTGAATATGGAGGTTTCCGTGATTCCCAAGAATGCCTGCCTGGTTGCCCGTGTCTTCGTTCCTGATGTCGGCCCCTGCGTTGCCCGCGTCGATGGCGAAAGCCTTGTGGATGTCAGCGCCAGTTTTCCCACCATGCGTGATCTCTGCGAGAACAAGAATCCCGCGGCTGCCGTGCGCGCCGCCAAGGGAGACAATCTCGGCACAGTCGCCGATATTCTGGCCAACGCCGCCCCCGACACCCGCAACAAGACCAAGCCGTGGCTTTTGACCCCTATTGATCTGCAAGCCATCAAGGCGGCAGGTGTCACCTTCGTCGTCTCCATGCTGGAGCGCGTGATCGAAGAGAAAGCCCGTGGCGATGCCAACGCGGCCATTTCAATCCGCTCCCATATCCGAGATCTCGTCGGCGATGATCTGCGCAAATTGAGGCCTGGCTCGCCCGAAGCCGCCGCGCTGAAGGAAACCCTGATCAAGGCCGGCGCCTGGAGCCAGTATCTTGAAGTGGGCATCGGCCCCGACGCGGAAATTTTCACCAAGGGCCAGCCCATGTCGGCGGTGGGCTCCATGATGGATGTGGGCGTTCATCCCAAATCCACCTGGAATAATCCGGAGCCGGAAGTCGTGCTGGTGGTGTCTTCGAAGGGAACCATCGTCGGCGCAAGCCTCGGCAATGATGTGAACCTCAGGGACGTCGAAGGCCGCTCCGCCTTGCTCCTCGGCAAGGCCAAGGACAATAATGCGGCGACAGCCATAGGCCCCTTCATCCGCCTGTTTGATGACAAATTCGACCTCGACACCGTGCGGAAAATGGACCTTACCCTCACCGTCGAGGGAACCGATGGCTTCAGGATGACCGGCAGTTCCTCCATTTCGCAAATCAGCCGCGACCCCGCCGATATCGTCGGCCAGACACTGAACGCCCATCACCACTATCCCGATGGCTTCGTGCTGTTCCTCGGCACCATGTTCGCCCCCAGCGACGACCGTGACGTGCCCGGCCGCGGCTTCACCCACAAGACCGGCGACATCGTGACCATCGCCACGGCGGAACTCGGCGCCCTCGTGAACCGTGTCGTCCCAACCGACAAAGCCGCCCCCTGGACCTACGGCACCGCCGACCTCATGCGCAATCTATCAAAGCGCGGGTTGCTCTAGTAATCCACCTTCGGTGAAGTGCTGTGGAAACAGCGCCGACGCACATACATAAACCGTGCGGATGGCCTCGTCGCGTGAATAGGGCGTGGTCATTGACATGATGTCGAGCCACAGGCCTTCGATGATGACGCGCAAGAGGCGGGCCACGCGCGCCGCGTTGTGGCTGTAGCCGCCTTCCGCGATCAGCTTCGCGCAGACCTCTTCGAGCTCGCGGTTGCAGGCCTGGTCATAGGCATCGCATTTTTCCTGGTAGATCGGCCGGCTCTGCGCCTCGCCCCAGAAGGCGCACCAGGCCCGCAGCTTGCTTTGCGTGCAGATTTTCCCGTTGAAGTCCGCCAGCAGCAGTGCGTTGAGCTGCGCCGCGGGGGAGGGCGCAGCGCCCGCCAGCGCGTGCCTCCAGTTCTCGCGATATTCGGCGGCGAGATAAAGCAGCGTCTCGGTCAGAAGTTTTTCCTTCGTCTCGAAATGGAAATTCACCAACCCATGCGAAACGCCTGATGCCGCCGCCACATCGGTCATCGTCGTCTGGGCATAGCCACGGCTTGCCAGGCTCTCGATGGTGGCCTCGATCATCTGCTGCCGCCGGTGTTCGCGGCTGGCCTTGCGCGGCAGCGGAACAGGGTCGAGCTTTTTCACAGTTGATCTCATGACTTTCATTTTGATTGACAGTTCAATCAAAATCAAGCCAGACTATCGAGCAAGACCCTAAAATCCGGCCGCATAGATAAAGACGCCGGGGCAGGGCTTGTGGCCCAGGGAGTGATTTATGAATCGTCCGAAAACGCGCGTACTCGCCAAATCCAACGCGCAATTCCAGAAGGCGCTGAAACGTCTGCCGCTCGGCGTGGCCTCAACCTTCCGCTACTGGGGCGACGACCGCACCATCTATGTCCATCACGGCAAGGGCGGCCGCACCTGGGATATCGATGGCAACTGCTATGTCGATTACCGCCTGGGCTATGGTCCCGCGGTTCTCGGTTACGCCGATGACCGCGTCGATGCCGCCGCCCGCAAGGGCATGGAAGTAGGCGGCGTCTTTGCCCTCTCCACCGAACGCGAACTCATCGTCGCCGACCGCATCGCCAAGATGGTGCCCGCCGCCGAACTGGTGCGTTTTTCCAATTCCGGCACCGAGGCGGTGATGGCGGCTCTCCGCCTGGCCCGCGCCTATACGAGCCGTGACAGCTACGTCCTCGTCGAAGGCGGCTACCATGGCCTGTTCGATGCCGCCATGTGGATGTCGAATGTCGACGGTTGGGACAAGACTTCCAACGACGATCCGGAAGTGGTGGCCTATTCCAAGGGCATCCCGCAAACCCTGAAATCCCTCGTCCATGTGGTGCCCAACAACAGCATGCAGCGCCTTGAAGACACCTTCAAGCGGCACGGCCACATGCTGGCCGCCATACTGATCGAACCGATCCAGGGCAATTGCTGCTCGATCATGGCCTCGGTCGAGTATGTGAAATACGCTCGCGAACTCTGCGACAAATATGGCGTGCTGCTGATCATCGACGAAGTGAAGTCCGGCTTCCGCGTCGGCAAGGGCGGCATCCAGGGCCTCTATGGCGTGACGCCCGACATCACCACTTTCGCCAAGGCGGTGGCCAACGGCTATCCCATCGCCATCGTCGCTGGCAGCGAAAAGGTCATGCGCACTTTCAAATATGGCGGCGCGGCCCACGGCGGCACTTATACGGCGCACTCCGTGAGCCTTGCCGCCGCCGAGGAATGCCTGCGCATTCTTGATGAAACGCCTGCGTTGGAAACGCTGGCCAACTACGGCGAGACGCTGAAGCGCGGCCTCTCGGAAATTTTGAATCGCCGCGGCATCGTCCATTCCTACACGGGCCACCCCTCCATGTTCGGCCTGTTCTTCGCCGAGCATGCGCCGGACAATTATCGCGAATGGAAAAAATCCGACTACACTTTCTATGACACCATGGCCTATCACCTGCACGACCTCGGCATCATCTGCGAACCAGACTCGCGCGAGCCCTGGTTCATGTGCGAAGCCCATGGCACGGACGCAAGCTGCCTCACCGACACGCTGAAGGCAGTTGAAACGGCCGTCGACCTGACGCTCGAACAGTTGGAGGCCGAGAAGAGCGCATGACCGCCTACGACGCCATCATCATCGGTGCTGGCCATAACGGACTGGTGACGGCCTGCTATCTTGCCAAGTCCGGCCTCAAGGTTGTCGTCGTCGAAAAGAATGACTGGATCGGCGGCGCCGCCGTGTCGCGCTCGCTCTACCCCGGCTTCACCTACTCGAACTGTTCCTATGTTTCCTCGTTGCTCCGCCCGGAAATCATGCGCGATCTGGAGCTGCCGAAATACGGCTTGCAGATATTGCCGTATGAAGGCGGCGCGGTACTGCAGCAGGACGGCGGCTATCTCGCCATGTACCGCGACCATGACGCCAACCGCCGCGAATTCGCCCGCCATTCAAAGCGCGACGCCGAAGCCTACGACCGCTATTCCCGCGATATCCTGCGCCACTGCCGCTTCATCCGCCCGATGCTGATGCGCACCCCGCCCGATCCCACCTCGTTCCGCCCCCGCGATCTCAATGAACTGATGTACATCGGCAAAAAGTTCTTCGGCATGACCGAAACCGAGCGCTACGAAATGGTCCGCTTCTGGACCATGAGCATCTCCGATTATCTCGATGAATATTTCGAACATCCGGTGATAAAAGCCTATCTCGCCGTTTCCGCCATCATCGGTACCGCTCTTGGCCCCATGTCGCCGGGCTCGGCCTATGTGCTGCTCCATCATTACATGGGCGATGTTGACGGCAATATCGGCGCCTGGGGCTTTGCCCGTGGCGGCATGGGCTCCATCACCCAGGCCATGTCGAAGTCGCTGGCCGCATCGGGCGGTGAAATCCGAGCGGGCAAGGGCGTGGACCGCGTACTTGTCAAGAATGGCCGCGCCGTTGGCGTCGTCCTCGACGGTGGCGACGAAATTCACGGAAAACTTGTCGTCTCCAACATGGATGTAAAGCGCACCTTCCTCAAAACCGTCGAGGAAAAGGAATTGCCCGCCGCTTTCGTGAAGCAGGTCAGGAACTTCAAAATCCGCGGCTCCTCCGGCAAGGTGAACATCGCGCTTGATGGCGTGCCGAAGTTCAAGGCTCTCCCTAAGGATTCGCCCTGCTACCGGGGCGATCTGCATTTCACCGATTCCATTGAGCGCATGGAAAAGGCTTACGACGACTGGAAAGCCGGCCGCTGGTCGCGCGATCCTTTCCAGGACACGATGATTCCTACGCTCATTGATCCCACCATGACGCCGCCCGGCAAGCATTTCATGAGCTGCTTCGTGCAATACGCCCCGCCGAAAATAAATGGCGGCGAATGGACCGACAAGGACCGTGACGAGTTCGGCAAAACCGTGATCAACCAGATCGCCAGTTATGCGCCCGGTTTCAAGGACCTCATTCTCCACATGGAAGTGCGCACGCCACGCGAGCTGGAGCGTGAAGTGGGCCTCACCGAAGGCAATATATTCCAGGGTGAACTCACCTTCGACCAACTGCTGTTCAATCGCCCGGTGCCCGGCGCTTCGCAATACCGGTCGCCCATCAAGGATCTCTGGATGTGCGGCTCCTCCACCCATCCCGGCGGCGGCGTCATGGGCGCACCCGGCCGCAATGCGGCCGCCGAAATCCTGCGCGATTTGAAGAAGCCCCTTCCCATGAGTGACGCCTATGCCGTCCTGTGATGCCATCATCATCGGTGGCGGCACCAACGGCCTCGCCGCCGCAGGCCGCCTCGCCAAGGCGGGCCGCAAGGTTTTGGTTCTGGAGCAGGCTGCTGTTGCAGGCGGCGGCGCAACCACCAAGGAATTCACAAAAGGCTACAAAGTCAGCGCCGTCGCCCATCTCCTTAATTTGCTTGATCCCCGGGTGGAGCAGGGGCTTGGCCTGAAAAGTCATGGTCTCGAATTTGCGGCCACCAATCTTTCGACCACGGCACTGTCGCGAACCGGCGGTCATCTCGTGCTCGAGGGCAATTACGGCGAGACAATAGCGGGAAGCCTTTCGGATGCGGACCGCGCCTCATGGGCCGAACTGCGCCGGAAACTCATGCGCTTTGCCGCCGTATTGAAGCCCTTCAAGGCCCTAACGCCGCCGCGCCTCGGCAAGGGCGTCGGCAATGAAATGTTGAAGCTGGCCGGCCTTGGCCTGAAGATCAGGGGCCTTGGCCGCGATGACCTTCGCGAATTCATGCGCCTCATGCTGATCAATGTGGCCGATGTGCTCGACGATGAACTGAAGGATGATCGCCTGAAAGGTGCCATCGCCTTTGATACGGTGCTGGGCGCCCATCTTGGTCCCCGCTCGCCCAACTCGCTTCTCCTTCTCTTCAATCGCCTGGCAGGCGAAGCTCTCTCCATTCCAAAAGGTGGCATGGGCTCTGTTGCCGCCGCCATGGCAAAAGCCGTGCAGGCTCTTGGCGTAGACATCCGTGTGAACGCCAAAGTGAAATCGGTGAACATCGTGGGCGACAAGGCCACAGGTGTCACCTTGCAGAATGGTGAAGTGATCGACGCCAAGACCGTAATCTCCGCCATCAATCCCAGGACAACCTTTCTTGACCTCGTAGGCCCCCGCCACCTCGATACGGGCATGGTCCGCCGCGCCGGCAATATCCTGATGCGCGGCAATGTCGTGAAACTGCATCTGGCGCTGAACGGCGCTCCCAACTTCAAGGGCGCTGATCTCAAGACCCGTTTGGTGATTGCTCCCTCGGTGCGCGCCGTGGAAGATGCTTTCAATCCCGTGAAGTACGGCGAATTCTCGGAAAACCCCGTGATGGAGATAGTCATTCCGTCAGCCTTCGAAGAAGGCCTCGCCCCCATGGGCCACCATGTGCTGTCGGCCATCGTGCAATATGCGCCTGCCGTCATGGACGCCAGGGCCCGCGCCGCCTTCCTCAAACGCATCATGGCGACGCTCGAAACCTATGCCCCAGGCATCGGCAAACTTGTGGTGAAAAGCGAACTGTTCACCCCCGAAGACCTCGAAAAACAATATGGCTTCATCGGCGGCAACTGGCACCATGGCGAACTCGCCGCCGAGCAAATGCTCTTCCTCCGGCCCTTCATCGGTGCCGCCCAGTACGAAACCGCAATCCCAGGACTCTGGCTTGCCGGTGCCGGTTCCCATCCCGGCGGCGGCATTTCCGGCGCGGCCGGCTGGAACGTGGCCGAGCGTATTCTGAAGCTGGAGGGCAGGCGATGAACGATCCGCGCCTCCATTTCAAGAAACCGCTGCTCACGTCGCCCTTCCATGCACGCACTTCGGCGCTGAACAAGCTCAATTCCTGGGGCCCCTGGGGCGGTTACACCACGGTGCTAGCCTTCGACGACGAGCCCATGGAATATACCGCCATCCGAAATCAGGCCAGCGTTTACGATCTTTCGCCCATGGTGAAATACAAGATCGCCGGCAGGGATGCCGCCGCCTATCTCGACCGCCTGATGGTTCGCAGCGTGGCGAAGCTGAAAGTGGGCCACGTCCACTACACTGCCTGGTGCGATGACGGGGGCAAGCTGCTGGACGACGGCACACTTTTCCGCCGCGGCGCCAGTGACTTCATGCTCTGCTGCCAGGAGCGCCACCTCCCGTGGCTCCTCGACAGCGCCATCGGCTATGATGTGGCCGTGAGCGAGATCAGCGAAGAAATTGCCGCGCTGTCACTGCAAGGCCCATGCTCCTATTCCGTGTTGAAAGCCGCAGGATTCGAGAAGGCCGCTGCCCTCAAGCCTTTCCAGATGGCCGATTTCAAATTCGGAAAATCCGGCGCCCCCACGATTTCCCGCACCGGCTTCACCGGAGATCTCGGCTATGAATTATGGACCTCGCCGGGCCGCGCCCTGGAACTTTGGGACATCCTCTTCGAAGCGGGCGCCCTTTACGGCATCCGCCCGATCGGCACCAATGCCCTCAACATGGCGCGCATCGAAGCGGGCTTCATCATCGCCAACATGGATTTCATCACCGCCGAACACGCCGTGCGCGGCGATAGGGCAAGATCGCCCCTCGAAATGGGCCTCGAATGGATGATCGACTTCGGCAAGGGCCATTTCAACGGCAGGCGCGCCCTGCTTGAAGAGAAAACCAAAGGCACCTCTAAATGGGCCCTTGTCGGCCTTGATATCGAAGGCAATGTCTCCGCCGAACATTCGCTGATCTATCACAACAAGAAGGACGAAGTGGGCCACATAACCGCCGCCCTCTGGTCGCCGTCCACCAAGCGCAACATTGCCCTGGCGATGATGGAACGCCCCTACCACGCCGAACGCAACGGCGATCTCTGGGTTGAAATCTACGCTTCGCGCGAACTGCAGTATCACAAGCTCATGGTGAAGGCCCGCGTCACACCGCGTCCCTTCATAAATTTGGCGCGCCGCAGGGCCGTGCCGCCCTTGAATTATTGAAAGTGGCATCAGGCCACGGAAAACAGGAGAGGAAAGCATGAAACG
Source organism: Aestuariivirga sp. (assembly GCA_030680855.1). Taxonomy (GTDB): domain Bacteria; phylum Pseudomonadota; class Alphaproteobacteria; order Rhizobiales; family Aestuariivirgaceae; genus Aestuariivirga. The sequence continues at coordinate 16,095 of JAUXUN010000025.1, read as the reverse complement.
CATTCAATTCATCGACCGGATGGCCCAGGGCAAGATGTCCCGCCGCCAGATGTTGTCCCAGGCCGGAGCCTTTGGTGTCGGCCTCCTCAGCCTGCCGAAGCTTTCGGCCGCTGCCGAAGTGCTCACATGCATGGAGTGGGGCGGCTATGATGTTGCCGAGTATTTCCAGTCCTATGTTGACAAGCATGGCGCAGCGCCGAATTTTTCCATCTTTTCCGGCGAGGAGGATGCGTTGGCCAAAGTGCGCGCCGGCTTCGCCGCCGATGTCATGCACCCTTGCAATTATTCGGTGGGTCGCTTCGTGAGCGCCAAGCTCGCGGTAGAGATTGATACTTCGAAACTTTCCAACTGGAAGGACATTTTCCCCGCCCTGCAAACCGCCGATGGCGTTCTCGTTGACGGCAAGGTCATGATGGCGCCCGCCGACTGGGGCAACTCCAGCATCGCCTATCGCACCGATCTGGTGGATGATGATTTCAAGAAGAATGAATCCTGGGGCATTTTCTTTGACGACAAATACGCCGGCAAGGTTTCAATGCTGGACAATGAGCTTCTCATCCTCATCGGCGCCATGGTGGGCGGCATGCCCTATGACGAGGCCTACAAGCTGACCGGCGCGGCCTTGACTGAGGCAGCGAAAACCTGGGGCGAAAAAGGCGTGAAGAACAGCCGCTTCCTCTGGACCGATGCCTCCGAATTGCAGCAGGCGATGGCCTCCGGCGAAGTCGTGGCAGCCTATGCCTGGAACGATGTGGTGAAAAACCTGACCAGGGAAGGAATCCCGGTTACCTACGCCAAGCCGAAGGAGGGTTACTTCACCTGGTTCTGCGGCCTTACGCTGCTCAATACCGGCAAGGCCGACCCGGCGCTCGCCTATGACTTCATTGATGCCTGGCTTTCTCCCGAAACCGGCAAGACGCTGATTGAAGGATCCGGCTATGGCCACGCCAACATCAAGTCCTTTGAAGCGGCTAATCCCGACGATGTGAAGGCCATGGGCATTTTGGACCCGGTTGAGCACATGAAATCGGCCATCCTGTTTAAAACCCCTACCGATGCGGTGCAGAACGAGCAGAACAAGGTCTGGGGTGAACTCAAGGCCTTGAAGCAGTAGGGTGAGCGTAAGTGTTAAAAATCTCTCCATGGTCGGGCTGCGACCCGACCCCCCAGCCCTTCGTTGAACGAAGCCTGGGTGGTCGCATCAAGTGCGACCATGGAGAGAAAAAGGAAATGGCCGGACTATGACTGGAAGGGTCGCGATGACCAGCCCTAAACCGAGGCGTCAGTGGCCGGATTGGCTTGCGGGCTATGCGCTTCTCTCCCCCGCCTTGCTTGTCATGGCGGCAACGCTTGCTGCCCCCGTCATCGCCCTTTTCGTTTTGAGTTTCTGGTCGCAAACGGGCTTCGACATCGACCGCAGTTTTACGCTTGCCAATTATTGGAAGCTGATCGAACCCTCGTCGGAGCCGATGGTTTGGATGGGCATACCCTTTCCCTTTGCCTATCCCGTTGCCGCAATCCTGATGCTCAAGTCGCTCGTCATGTCGCTCGTGGCCACTGTTGTGGTCATCGCCATGGCCTATCCCATGGCCTATTTCCTTGCTTTCCGCGTCACCCGCCACAAAGCCCTGTGGATTATCCTTCTCACTATTCCCTTCTGGACCAGCTATCTCCTGCGCGTCTTCGCCTGGAAAATTGTGCTGGGCTACAATGGCGCCATCAACACCGGGCTGAAATCACTCGGCATCATTGAGGCGCCGCTGGAATTCCTCCTCTACAATCCGATTGCGGTGATGATCACCCTGGCCCATGCCTGGATCGCCTTCACCGTGCTTCCCATCTATGTCTCCCTGGAGAAAATTGACCGCTCGCTGCTTGAGGCGGCAACCGATCTTGGCGACAGCCGCTGGCAGCGCTTCTGGCGCGTGACCCTGCCGCTCTCAGCCCCCGGCACCATCGCCGCAGCACTTCTCGTCTTCATTCCCACCGTTGGGGATTATGTCACGCCAACCCTCGTAGGTGGCCCCGGCGGCACGATGATCGGCACATTAATGCAGGAGCTCTTTCTCCGCCAGGATAACGCTCCGCTTGGCGCTGCCCTGGCGATCGTCATGATGGCCATTATCGCGGGCATCGTAGCCCTGTTCCTCTGGGCCGTCGGCTATTCCAAAATGCGCGAGAGGAGCCGCTAGCGATGCTGGGAAAGCCGAGCGCCCTTTTCATTTATGCCATTGCTTTCATGATTTTTCTGTACGGCCCGGTCATGCTCATGCCGGTTTTTTCCCTGAACGACAGCACCTTCGCGACTTTCCCCTTGAAGGGTTTCACCACGCGCCACTATGCCAGCATGCTGGCCAACACCAGCATGATCCTTTCGCTGAAGAACAGCCTGGTGGTTGGCGTTATTGTGTCGGTGACGGCAACGGCCATTGGCCTTCCCGCCGCCATAGCTCTCACGCGTTACCGGTTGCCGGGTGGCGGGCCGGTGCTCAGCGCCATGATGCTGCCGCTCGTCATTCCCTCCATTGTCATTGCCGTCGCCTTGCTTGTCATCGTCCTGCGTTTCCTGCACATGAATCTTTCCCTTTGGACGGTGGGCGCGGGCCATATTCTCCTCTGCATTCCGTTCTCGATGACCGTTCTGATGTCGCGTCTTGAAGGCTTCGACAAAAGCCTCGAGGAGGCCTCGCGCGATCTCGGCGAGAACGCCTGGATGACCTTCGTGCGCGTGACCCTGCCGCTTGCAGCACCGGGCGTGATTTCAAGCCTTCTGCTCTGCTTCATCATTTCCTTCGATGAATTTGTCGTTGCCTTCTTCCTGACCGGCACCGAAAACACCCTTCCTGTCTATCTCTTCAGCCAGCTCCGTTTTCCCAACAAGCTGCCGGGCACGCTGGCGCTCGGCTCAGCCATTCTACTGGGTTCCGCCATTCTGGTTGTGGCGGCAGACCTGCTGCGCAAACTGGGCGTCCAGTCCGCCAAACCGGGAGACCTTTGAAATAATGGCAAAAGCCGACAGCATCATCTCAATTTCAGGAGTCACGAAGCGCTTCGGACCCGTGACCGCCGTCGACGACATTTCATTTGATATCAGTCGCGGCGAGTTCTTTTCGCTGCTCGGCTCCTCCGGCTGCGGCAAAACCACCTTGCTCCGCATGCTGGCAGGCTTTGAACAACCAACCGAGGGCGAAATTTTCATCGACTCAGAGCCTATGGCCGGTGTTCCCGCCAATCACCGTCCGACAAATATGGTATTCCAGAGCTATGCCATTTTCCCCCATCTCAATGTCGGTGAGAACATCGGCTATGGTCTGCGCAATGCGGCGATCTCAAAAGATGAGGCGGGCAAACGCGTGAGTGACGCGCTGGAACTGGTGAAGTTGTCGGGCTACGGTGGGCGTGCCGCGCACCAGCTTTCCGGCGGGCAACGGCAGCGGGTGGCCCTGGCGAGGGCCCTTGTCTGCAGGCCGAAAGTGCTTTTGCTTGATGAGCCGCTGGGCGCCCTCGATAAAAATCTCCGTGAAGAAATGCAAATCGAATTGCGCGCCCTGCAACGAACCGTTGGCATCACCTTTGTGTTCGTCACCCATGACCAGGAAGAAGCGCTCACCCTGTCCGACCGCATCGCCGTCATGTCCAAGGGCAGGGTGCTGCAGATCGACGCCCCGGAAGCCCTCTATGAAAACCCCAATTGCCGCGAAGTTGCCGAGTTTATCGGCACGATGAATGTTTTTTCTGGCAGGATTGCGGCTTCCGCGAAGGGCGCGACAACAATTGATGCAAGAGCCCTGGGGAAGTTGCAGGCACGGGGGACCAGCCGCAAGGGGGACTACGCCTTCCTTGCGGTGCGTCCCGAGAAGCTGAAACTGATGACGAAAAAGCCTGCCGCATCGATGAATGCCATCGCCGGCGTGGTGAGCGCCATTTCCTACCGCGGCGACCGCCATCATTTCCTGGTGACCGCCGAAGGCCACGACCGCCCCATTTCGGTTTCGCAGCAAAATGACAGCGACACAAAATCAACGCCAATGAATGTGGGCGCCAAGGTCTGGATCACCTGGCCGGCGACCACCGGCCGCGTGCTCAGCCATTGATTGCCATGCAGAGAAACACCGCAGAAACCGCCTTCCGCATGCTTGTTGCCGAGATCGAAACCTACCTGTCGCGCTTGAAGGGGGCGGGGATTGCTTCAGTTCTCGAGGGAATGAACAAATGGGCGAGGGGGCCGATTGGCCAAATCAAAAGCCGGAGTCTTCCGGCCTGCGAGCATCTTGATCCGGCTTTGCGGGCCATGGGCAAACTCTCCCTCGCGAAGGCCATCGCTGATGCGCGCCCATTTCTCCATTGGGTTTCCTATGATGCCTACCCCCGCGAGGACATTGGCGCGGGCTTTGCCGACAACCACGCCTTCGCCTCCATCATCGGTGAGGGCTGCCCCATCGAAGCGGTGGATTTTGATCTGGGCCTGTTCATCATCGCGCCCCATCTTTTCTACCGCGACCATCACCACGCGGCCCCGGAGCTTTACGCCCCGCTTACCGGCCCCCATGGCTGGCGCTTCAAGCCGGGCGCACCCCTTGTCTGGAAAGATGCTGATGATCCCGTTTGGAACAACCCGTGGGAACCCCACGCCACCATGACCGGTGACACGCCATTTCTCGCAGTTTTTTGCTGGACCAGGGACACGACCCAGCCCGCAAGAATCATTCCCTCACCCGATTGGCCCACTCTGGAGAACGTGTCTTGAAAACACCTGAACTCATTGTCACCAACGCCGATATCTGCACCATGGACCCGCTTGCCCCGCGCGTGGCCGCCTTGGCCGTCACCAATGGCCGTGTCTCCGCCCTCGGCACCGCTGCCGAGATCGCCACCCTTGCAGGCCCCTCAACCCGCATCGTCGATGCCGGCGGCCGCCTCGTCCTGCCGGGCTTTCAGGACACCCACATCCATCTGCAGGATAGCGGCTACGACCACAGCAAAAGTGCTGCACTTCACAACGTCTCGACCATCGCCGAATTGCAAAAAGTCCTGGCCGACTTCGCCAAAACCCATACCGGACCCTGGGTGAATGGCGTCGGCTGGTACACCGGCATTTTCACCGACCATAACCTCAACCGCCACGTGCTCGATGCCGCCGTGCCCGACCGGCCCTGTTACATCGTGGCCAGCGATGGCCACAATGCCTGCATGAATTCCAAGGCCTGTGAAGCAGTTGGCCTCGTGCGCGGTACGCCCGATCCGGAAAACGGCCACTTTGTTTTGGATGCCAATGGCGAGCCCACCGGCATGCTGCATGAAACCGCCACCTATTGGGCTGAAAGCTTCATGCCTGTGCCCACCGATGAGGATTACGCCAATGGCGTGCGCTATGGCCAGGCCCTGTGCAACCGCCATGGCATTACCGGCGTCATTGATGCCATGGTGAATGAGCGCCATGCCCGCATCTACAGCAGCCTGGAACGCGCCGGCGCCTTGACCGTGCGCGTCGCCGCCACCGCCAAGGTCGTGTCCGCCGAAAAAACCGAAGACGCGCTCCGCCGCCTCGAGGACTTGCGCCGCAACGCCAGCTCCGGCCTGTTCAAAATCCATTCGGCGAAATTCTTTCTTGATGGCGTTCTGGAAAACCGCACCGGCGTCATGATCGAGCCCTATTCCGATGCCCTTGGCGGCAATGGCGAACTCATGTTCGGCCACAACCAGATCAAGGAACTCTTTACCGCCTTCGATGCCGCGCGTTTTCAAATTCATGTCCATGTCATCGGCGATGGCGCCGTGCGCGCCGCTTTGGATGCCCTTGAAGCGGCCCGCGCCGCCAATGGCCCTTGGCCCAGCCTCCACCAGCTGGCCCATGTGCAGTGCATCGATCGCGCCGATATTCCGCGCTTCCGCCAATTGGGCGTGGTGGCCAATATCCAGACCCTGTGGGCTCGCTATGAACCCTCGGTCACCGATGTGGCTCTGCCCATGGTGGGCGAAGAGCGGGGCAAATGGATGTATGCCTTCCGCTCGCTCATCGATGCTGGCGCTCCCTATGCCATTTCCAGCGATTGGGGTGTCTCAACCCTCAATCCCTTCCCGATCATGGAAACCGCGATCACCCGCCAGCCGCCGCAAAAGCAGGGCGACCATCCCGTATTCCTCCCCGAACAGCGCATGACCCGCGAGGAATGCGTCAAAGGCTACACCACTTTCGCCGCCGAAGCCGCCTGGCGCAGCCACGACACGGGCTCCTTGAGCCTCGGAAAATATGCCGATCTTATCGTTCTCGACCGCGATATTTTCACCTGTAATGTCTATGATATCGGTGATACGGAAGTGCTCCTCACCCTTCTGGGCGGCAAGGAAGTTCACCGCTCCGAAAAATTCAAAGGGATTGCTCATGCTTGAAGACCTGCGTGGAAAAGCCGTCCTGATCACCGGCGCCAGCATCGGCATCGGGGCCGCCGCTGCCCTGGAATTTGGCAGGCTGGGGGCGAATGTCGCCGTCCACTACAACAAGAATGCCGCGGCTGCCGAGGCCGTTTGCGCCGCCATCCGGAAGCTTGGCAGCAAGGCCGTTGCCATCGGCGGCGACCTCGGCATTCCGGGCACCGCGAAGCGGGTTGTCGAAGAGGCCGCAAAGCAACTGGGCCGGCTCGACATTCTGCTGAACAACGCCGGCGCCATGATCCGCCGGGCGCCATTCCTCGAACTTGATGCCGATCTCTACGACGCCGCCATGAACCTGAACGTGAAATCCGTCATCGAAGCCTCGCAGGCCGCCGTCCCCCACATGGAAAAGCAGGGCGGCGGCGCCATCATCAATGTGGGCTCCATTGCCGGAGCTGACGGTGGCGGCCCGGGCTCCGGGCATTATGCCTGCGCCAAGGCCTATGTCCATAATCTCACCCGCCACATGGCCCGCGACCTGGCCGCGCGCAAAATCCGGGTCAACGCCATCTCACCTGGCGTCATCGAAACCGCCTTCCATGCGGCCACCCCGCCGGAGCGCATGGAAGCCATGAAAAAGTCAGTTCCCCTCGGCCGCGCCGGAACCCCTGAGGATTGCGTCGGCCCCATCCTGCTTCTCGCCTCCACCTCTATGGGGGGCTACGTCACCGGCCAAATCCTTCATGTTAACGGCGGCCAGTTCATGCCTTGAGCCACCGGCTCAAATCGGCTTAACAGGGGCCATGTCCAATACCCTCGACCCCAAAGCCTTCCGCTCAGCCCTGGGAACCTTTGCAACCGGCGTTACCGTGATGACCACTGTGACGGCTTCCGGCGAGATGGTGGGCAACACCGCCAGTTCCTTCAATTCCGTTTCGCTTGATCCGCCCCTAGTTCTGTGGAGCCTGGCGCGCAAGGCCTACAGTTATGAAACCTACATGGCGGCCAAATACTTCGCCGTGAACGTGCTGCGCGAGGGCCAGGACGATCTCTCGGCGCGCTTTTCCAAGTCGTCCGGCGACAAGTGGCGCAGTATTGACTATGAGTTCTGGGAAACCGGCTGCCCCGTTCTGCCAAGCGCGCTGGCCATTTTTGAATGCCGCAAGCTTTACACCTATGATGGCGGCGATCATGCTATCTTCGTGGGCGAAGTGCTGAAATTTGATCACGACCCTAAAGGCAAGCCGCTGGTGTTTTATCGCGGCGGCTACCATCGCACGGTGGGCTGAATGTTTCTCTCGGTCTTTGAACTCTTCAAGATTGGCATCGGCCCGTCCAGCTCCCACACGGTTGGGCCCATGGTTGCGGCGCGCCGCTTCCTGTCGAATGCAAAAGCCGAAAACGCCACCCACGTCACCGTTTCGCTCCACGGCTCGCTGGCCTTCACCGGCAAAGGCCACGGCACTGACCGCGCCGTTGTGTTAGGCCTCGCGGGAGAAGCCCCCGAGACAATCGAGCCGGACCGGGTTGAGGCGGTTGTTCAGGAAATAGCTGAGCACAAATATATCACGCTACCAAACGGCAAGCGCGTTTCCTTTGATCCCGTCATAGATGTGATCTTCGATTACGGCCCCGCACTTCCCGGCCATGCCAATGGCATGATCTTCAGTCTCTGGGATGCGACCGGCGCGAAAATTTTCAGCGAAACCTATTATTCCATCGGCGGCGGTTTTGTTCAGACCGAAGCGGAACGGCTGGAATCAAAATCCCAGGACCGCGCGGCCGCGAAGCCCAAGCTCGCTGTGCCCTATCCCTTCTCGACCGCCAAGGAAATGCTGGAGATGGGCAAGGCCTCCGGCCTCAGCATTGCTGAGATGAAGCGCGCCAATGAAACCGCCACGATGTCCAGCGCCGAGTTGGACAAGGGTCTCGACCGCATCTGGGCCGCCATGAACGCCTGCATGAACCGCGGCCTCACCTTCGGCGGGCAACTGCCCGGCGGCCTGAAAGTGAAACGCCGCGCCAGTGAGATTTTCGCCAGGCTCAGGGAAGAGCAGGGCGGCAATTCCATCCAGCCCCACCGCATCATGGATTTCCTCTCGGTCTATGCCATGGCCGTGAACGAGGAGAATGCCGCGGGCGGCAAGGTGGTCACCGCCCCCACCAATGGTGCGGCCGGCGTCATGCCGGCCATCGTCCGCTATTATCTCGACCATTGCCTCGATGCGGATGAAGCGGGCGTTCGCACCCTGCTTCTCGTCTCATCGGCGATAGGCGGCATCATCAAGCACAATGCCTCGATTTCCGGAGCCGAAGTGGGCTGCCAGGGCGAAGTGGGTTCGGCTTCCGCCATGGCCGCCGCCGGATTATGCGCGGCCTTGGGCGGCAGCAACGAGCAGGTGGAAAACGCCGCCGAAATCGCCCTTGAACATCACCTCGGCATGACCTGCGATCCCGTCGGCGGCCTGGTCCAGGTGCCCTGCATCGAGCGCAACGCCTTTGGCGCGGTGAAAGCCGTCACCGCTGCCTCGCTGGCACTTCGCGGCGATGGCCGGCATTTCATGCCGCTCGACAACTGCGTCGAAACCATGCGCCAGACCGGCATCGACATGAGCGACCGCTACAAGGAAACCTCAACCGGCGGCCTCGCCGTCAATGTGGTTGAGTGCTGAGATGCCAAACCTCGCCCTCGCGACTAGCGGGGGAGAGGTGTCTGCGCAGCAGACGGAGAGGGGGTGCCGGCCGTGGAGTCTCCGGCCAGCGCCCCCTCTCCGCTTTAGCGAGGGGATTTGATCAACTCGCCACTGAAAGGCCGCTGGGATTTTTTTGGGCCAGGCCAGCCGCTTTCTAGTTCTCGCAGGCACGCAGAACTGCGATTACGGCGTCGGAATTTGCCTTCGTTTTGGCATATTTTGCCAATGTCTCTACCTCGCCTTCCCAAAGTCCTGTTTCTGATCGGGCACGATATTCTAGGTCATTGATGCTGTATTTTGTTCGCAACTCAGACAGTAAATCCTCGCCCGCCCGGATGTAGGCTTTGAGACCCATTTTGTTGATGGCTTTCTGTGTTTTCACCAAGCCGTCCGGATCTTCCAAGCCTTTCAGCAAGCGATCAGTATGAAAATCGCATTTCAAGAGGTCCTTGTAAGCGACATGGGCCAGATTTTCAGTTCCCCGGGCTTTTGTTTTTCGCATCTCGAGCATGGCCGCAAGCTCCTGAACATTGGCGACACACAGGCTCTTGTAATTTTCAGCCATTAACGACCTCGCCTGGGGCGTGACACATTCCCCGGCAATCGCTGGCGGCGAAAACGAGACACATAGGAATCCTGCCAACAGGACAGACGCCGCGCGCAAAACCATCATGCCAATCGCTCCATTGCTGAGAAGGAATATTGCATAGGACAAAGAAATTCCCAAATGCGCTTCCGGAGATATTGAAGAAGCTGCTTGAAAAATATAGGCGATGTTGTTGAGATGGATCAATGACTATCGAAATCACCCGCCTGAAGGCTAACTCTCCCGAACTGCAGATCTGCGCCGCGTGGCGATACGAGGCATTCCTGAAATCCTACGGCTATTCGCTTTTGGATAGCGGCGCGCAGCTTGCAAAGCTTGCGACCCAGCCGGATGAATATGAAACCGCGTTGATAGCTTTGGCCGACGGCCGTCTCGCCGGCATATGCCTGCTGGTCCTGCAGGAGTTCGAACCCCTGCATGACGTTTCGCCCTGGCTGGCAAGCCTCTATGTTGCGCCCGAATACCGCAAGCGCGGCGTGGCGCGAAAGCTTGTGGCGGCCATTGAGGATCAGGCGCGCAAACATGGCGTGTCCCGGCTTCATCTCTATACGGGCATGCGGAAAAGTTCTATTTGAAGTGCGGCTGGAGTCTGGCGGAGCAGGGCACCGCCGATGGCGAGCCCTATGCCTTTATGATCCGAGACCTATAGATATGGTGTCAAAGTCTTCCGAGCCTTCTGCTTGCCGCCTTTTCAATCTCCACAATCAACCCAGCAGCAGAGACAAAATCGATAAGCTGCATTTTGGTGACGCAAGAAATAGGTCGCTCAACACCATCTAACGCATTTCCATAATGAGCGAAGTCAATGGCAGATTGAAAATACCAAGTGTCTTCCAAATCCTCATCAGAAAAATTCATTCCCAGATACACAAAACTCTCGATGACTGGATAATGTAGTTTCACGTCAGCCCATGTAACGTGAAAATAAATCTCTCCCGTCACATACGTAGTGCCGTATGTGGGGTGAGTTGAATCAATTGGAGTTACTGGGGGCATGATGATTCATCTTCTCCGCAATTTAAATTGACAATGCCCATTGCATTTCATTTCGCTTGCGAACGTAGGTAACTTACAAGTCCTGTGGTAGAGCTGTCCTGCCCCTCGGTAGAAACCTTGCCTTCCATGACGAGTTGCAATCCCGTGGCCAGTTCCTTGCCGAGTTCCACGCCCCATTGGTCGAAGGCGTTGATGTCCCATACCGCCGCTTCGACGAAGACGCGGTGCTCGTAAAGCGCGATAAGCCGCCCGAGCGTATAGGGATCGAGCTTCTTGTAGGCGAGCGTCACCGAAGGCCGGTTGCCCGTGAACACCCGGTGCGGCGCAAGCCGCTTGGCTTCCGCCTTGCTCTTGCCCATCGCCAGCAATTGCGCCGTGGCCTCTGCCAGCGTGCGCCCCTTCATCAGGGCCTGCGACTGCGCCAGGCAATTGGCCATCAGCAGCGTGTGATGCTCCGCCATGCCCTTTTCATGGGGCTCCGCCGCAATCAGGAAGTCCACCGGAATGATGTCGGTGCCCTGATGCAGCAACTGGAAAAAGGCGTGCTGGCCGTTGGTGCCGGGTTCGCCCCACACCAGCGGCCCCGTCGCATTGCGCGAAGCCACGCCGGCTTTCGTCACCCGCTTGCCGTTGGACTCCATGTCGAGCTGCTGCAGATAGGCGGGAAAGCGCGACAAGCGCTGGTCATAGGGAATGATGGCGCGGGCCGGATGCTTGCATATATTGCGGTGCCAGATGCCGATGAGGCCCATGAGCAGGGGCAGGTTGGAAGCGGCATCCGCCGATTTGAAATGTTCATCCATCGCATAAGCGCCTTCGAGGAAGCGCTTGAAATGATTTGGCCCTATGGCAATCATCAGCGGCAGGCCGATGGCCGACCAGATGGAATAGCGCCCGCCGACCCAATCCCAGAATCCGAAAATCCGCTCAGGCGCGATGCCGAAGGCCGCCACCTTGTCGAGAGCGGTGGAAATCGCCGCGAAATGCGAAGGAACCGAAGCCTCGCCCAGCGTCTCCACAATCCACGCCCGCGCCGTCTTGGCATTGGTCATGGTTTCGATGGTGGTGAAGGTCTTGGAGGCGATGAGGAAAAGCGTTGTCGCCGGGTTCAGGGTTTTGAGCGTATCGGCAATATGGGCCCCGTCCACATTGGACACATAATGCAACCTTGGCCCATCATGATAAGGCGCCAGCGCCAGCGTGGTCATGGCGGGGCCAAGGTCCGAGCCGCCAATGCCGATGTTGACGACATCGGTAATCTCGCTGGCCCGCACGCCCTCGGCAAATCTGGCCATGGCCGCCAGCACGCCGCGCACTTCCGGCATCACATCCCGGCCCGCTACCAAGACAGGCGACTTTGACTGATTCCGCAATGCCGTATGCAGCACCGCCCGGCCTTCGGTCGTGTTGATGATCTCGCCCGCAAACATCGCATCGCGTTTCCTGGCCACATCGGCAGCCTTGGCCAAAGCCAGCAGCAGCTTCATGGTTTTGGACGTCACCGCGCATTTGGAAAAATCCAGCAGCAAATCATCCTGCGTTGCCGAAAATTCAGCAAACCGGTCACCCCGCCCCGCAAAAGCCTTGCGCATGTCAAACGGCGCCAGCGTCTTATGGTGCTGGGCTAAATCCTTGAGGGTTTTGTTGACTTTGTCTGACTGAGCCATTGCACGCTTTGGTAATTATTGGAGAATGTTTTGTATTTCTATAGAGTTGCGGAAGGAGGTCAACCACTGTCCTCATTTGCCCAAAGAGATGGAAATTGACCCTTTATGGACAAATTGCCGGCCTATTTTGCTTCTCCAAATCCAGAGTTGTTTCAATGTTTGAGAGAACAGATGCGGAGTCTTCCAATCGTCACGCTCAAAGCGGTGCAAAAAGAGTTAATGAGATTTTTCGATCTCAACCAACTTTCTATTCTTAATGAAAATGACACAATTGGGCACCTGCGATCGGAACTCCTGCGCGATTACCAGAAGCAGGTGAATGAAATTGATGATGTGCCCTGGACATTCGATTATGTCATTGAGGATTTCAGGCCAAACTCAAAACTGGTCGCAGCTCAGGTCTGTACAAGATTTGTTTCACCTGATCCTGATAAAGGAAACATATTGTACGGAACTGAAATTTATCGGGTAGGCAATGATAAGTTCACGTTTCCGACGCAACACGGCTAGGAAACAACAACCAGTTTGTGTTTGGCCAAATCACTAAGTCCTATGCCGCTTGGCGCAGCGCCTTGCCTTCGATGAGATTGTTGAACAGCGTGCGGCTCATCCGCTCAAGCTGCGGCATGAGGGGCAGCGCCTTGGCGCGCACGCGGGGGTAGGCATCAGGGCCAAGCGCCTCGTTCAGCCAGTCGATATATTGCGGGATATCGGCCCAGCGCTCGATGAGGGCAGGGGTCAGTTCCGCATGGAACTGGGTGGCAAGCAGCGTATCCGCCACCGCCATGATCTGCACCTTGGTGACCGGCGATGTCGCCAGCACTTCCGCGCCTTCTGGCAATTCCTGCACTTCGGCGTGGTGCCACTGCATGACCTTCAAGGCGGGCTTCAGACCGTTCGTCATGCCATGCCGCCGGCCAAGGCCCGAAAGCTTCACCTCGCCGATACCCACTTCCGGTTTGCTGGCCACGCCGATCTTGCCGCCAAGCGCCTCCGCCAGAAGCTGCAGCCCCAGGCATATCCCCAGGAACGGCCGGTTGCGGTTGATGGCCCATTCCCTGACGGCGCGTTTTTCGTCCACAAGCCAAGGGTGCGCCCCGGTTTCCCACACGTCCATGGCCCCGCCCATGACCAGCAGAAAATCATAAGGGGCAAGAGATGGTATCTCTTCGCCCCGGTGCAGCATCACAACGTCCAGTTCGGCCCCGCGCTGGCGCAGGAAATCGCCGAAGAGCCCGGGAGGCTCGTCATCCATATGCTGGAACACAAGGGCTCTGCTGATCATTTTTCGCGTCCCAATTGAAGTGGGTGGGTAAATAGGGCTTAGATACCGAATCGCAACAGTTTTCTTTGTCGCAGGATTTAATGAATCAAAAGCAAAGCACGATCCAGTGACAATTCCGCGCCGGACCATTTTTTTTGCCCTGTTCCCCTTCGCCTGCGGCTACTTCCTGTCCTATCTGCTGCGCGCCGTGAACGCCGTGGTGGCCCCCGACCTGGTGCAGGATTTCGGCGTTTCCCCGGCCGAACTCGGCGTGCTCACCTCGGCCTATCTCCTGTCGTTTTCCCTGTTCCAGCTGCCCCTGGGCGTCTTCCTCGACCGCTATGGCGCAAGGCTTGTGCAAACCGTGCTTCTCGCCGTCGCGGCAGCGGGCTGCTTTCTCTTTGCCGCGGCCCCGGATTTCCTCTCGCTGGTAGCTTCGCGCGCCATAATCGGGCTGGGCTTTTCAGCCGGATTGATGGCGAGTTTCAAGGCGTCCTCCATCTGGGTGCCGATTGAACGCCGCTCGCTCGCCAACGCCAGCATCATGTCGGCGGGAGCCCTTGGCATTGTCATGGCCACCGAGCCCACGGCATTTCTGGTGACGCTTGTGGGCTGGCGCAGCACGTTTACGATTTTCGGCGGCGTCATTCTGGCCGGCGCCGCCCTTGTCTTTTTTGCCGTGCCGGAAAAGGACGAGGCGAAAACCACCGCAGGGCTAGGCCGGCAGGTGGGCGAGCTCATGCAAATTCTCGGGCTGCCGCTGTTCTGGCGCATCGCCCCGGTCGTTGCCTTGAGCGCCGGCACACCGATCGCTCTTCAAACCCTCTGGGCCGGACCATGGTTCCGCGATGTGCTGGACCTTGCCCCGCCCGAGGTGGCCCGCAGCCTGTTCTGGATGGCGGCCGCCTTCATGGTCGGCATCTTCCTCGTCGGCGTGCTGGCCGACCGCTTGCAGCGGCGGGGCATCGGCCCGATGACCGTGCTGCTCGGCTTCATCATTGCCAATCTTGGCGCCCAAAGCGTCATTGTCTTGCAGGTGAAGCTGCTGGCCTTTCCCGCCTGGCTCGTACTTTCTGCCGTCGGCCAGGCCGCCATTCTGGCCTACCCGTGGTTTGCCACGCGCGTCGGCGCAGGCCTTGCCGGCCGCTCCAACGCCACCATCAACTTTGCCATGTTCCTGGTGGCCTTTGCCGCCCAGGCCTTCGTCGGCGTGGTGATCGGCTGGTTTCCGCAAGACGCGGCCGGCTATGATCCACACTCCTATATCTGGGCCTTTGGCCTGCTTTTGGCTTTGGAGTTTTTGGCCTTGTTCTGGTATCTCTTCGCCCCCATTTCCAGCTTGAAAGACGACACTCCATGACCAATCCGATTATTGCCGAAGTCACCCGTGGTGGCATTGTTGAAAGCCGCCATACGGGAGCCTTCGCCGTGGTGGATGGCGAGGGAAAACTGATCAAATCGGCCGGAGACTTCGCGGTCCCCATCTTCCCGCGCTCGGCCATCAAGGCGTTCCAGTTCGTGCCCGTAATCGAATCCGGCGCGGTGGATCACTTTGGCCTCACCGATGAGGAAATTGCCCTCGCCTGCTCCTCCCACAATGGCGAGCCGGAGCATGTCCGCGTCGCCCGCTCCATGCTGCAGAAGGCACAGAACAACGAAGAACAATACGAATGCGGCGCCCACTGGCCAAGCAACATGGAGGCCCAGCACAATGAGGTGCGGGCCGGCGGCAAGGCGCTGCAGGTTCATAACAACTGCTCGGGAAAGCACGCCGGCATGCTGGCCCTGGCGCGCCAACTCGGCGCCGATCCCAGGGATTATGTGAAGGTGGAGCATCCGGTGCAGCTCGCCGTCGCCGAGGCCATCGCCCGCTATTGCGAGGTTGACGTGAAATCCCTCACCTGGGGCATTGATGGCTGCTCGGTTCCCACCTGGGCCTTTCCCCTGAGCAATATGGCCCTGGGCTTTGCCAGGCTCACTGAGACTCCCGCAGGAAAACGCATCATCCAGGCCGTGCGCAATCATCCCTTCATGGTGGCGGGAACCAAGCGCTTTGATTCGAAAGTCATGCAGGCCGTGCCCCGCGTCTTTGTGAAGACCGGAGCCGAAGGCGTCTACTGCGGCTGCATTCCCCACGCCCATATCGGCATTGCTCTCAAATGCGACGATGGCGCCAGCCGCGCCGCAGAAACCGCCATGGCTTCAGTGCTGGCTTCGCTCGATGTCTGGACTGCCGAAGAAAGAGAAACCCTGCAGGGCTTTGCCCATCACGATCTCAGGAACTGGCGGAAGATTCCGGTGGGCGATATTCACGCTGTGTTTCCGAGCTAACGTATCCGCCACCTGTCATCCCGGCGAACGAGGCTGTGAAGGAATCTGGGTTTGCCTTGCCAACAGGATTATCGACCAGTTGTCTTGAAGATTGAGGTATCCGGGTGGCCGATTAGTCGTTGTGGAAACGGTTATGCGGTCTTGGTTCGCAGATGATTGGCCAGC
>JAUXUN010000005.1 GCA_030680855.1 Aestuariivirga sp. | reverse complement strand
CCATCTCTGGCAAGTTCCTGGCATGTCAAGGGTAGGTAAGGTTTTTCGCGTTGCATCGAATTAATCCACATAATCCACCGCTTGTGCGGGTCCCCGTCAATTCCTTTGAGTTTTAATCTTGCGACCGTACTCCCCAGGCGGAATGCTTATTGCGTTAGCTGCGACACCGAAGGATAACTCCCCCAACGTCTAGCATTCATCGTTTACGGCGTGGACTACCAGGGTCTCTAATCCTGTTTGCTCCCCACGCTTTCGAGCCTTAGCGTCAGTAGTGACCCAGATGACCGCCTTCGCCACTGGTGTTCCTCCTAATATCTACGAATTTCACCTCTACACTAGGAATTCCATCATCCTCTATCACTCTCTAGCTCTACAGTATTGAGTGCTATTCCCAAGTTAAGCTCGGGGCTTTCACATCCAACTTATAGAGCCGCCTACGCTCCCTTTACGCCCAGTAATTCCGAACAACGCTAGCCCCCTTCGTATTACCGCGGCTGCTGGCACGAAGTTTGCCGGGGCTTATTCTCCAGGTACCGTCATTATCGTCCCTGGTAAAAGAGCTTTACAACCCGAAGGCCTTCTTCACTCACGCGGCATGGCTGGATCAGGCTTGCGCCCATTGTCCAAGATTCCCCACTGCTGCCTCCCGTAGGAGTCTGGGCCGTGTCTCAGTCCCAGTGTGGCTGATCATCCTCTCAGATCAGCTAAGGATCGTAGGCTTGGTAGGCCATTACCCCACCAACTACCTAATCCTACGCGGGCCCGTCTAAGGGCGATAAATCTTTCTCCTCACGGACGTATACGGTATTAGCTCAAGTTTCCCTGAGTTGTTCCGTACCCCTAGGAAGGTTCCCACGTGTTACTCACCCGTCTGCCACTGCTGTATTGCTACAACCGTTCGACTTGCATGTGTTAAGCCTGCCGCCAGCGTTCGTTCTGAGCCAGGATCAAACTCTCAAGTTTGAAACAGCTCTCCTGATGAAATAATTCACCAGAAAAATGATCGCATTGCGTACTAAATTGACGAGAGATCATGTGCTCTGGCGTTTCCACCAAAGCATTGTCTTCTCTTTAAATATAAAACGCATACGACTAATGTTTCGGTTGTCCACGAGGTTACCCTCATGAACCGCCAGGACACACGCCGCCTGCGTTTCTCTTTCTTTCTTCAACGATGTCAAACAGCGGGGAAGCTTCTGTTAAGCCTCCGATTCATGCAGCCGACGAAAAATCCACCGGTTCCCCTTTCGGGTAACACCGGCGTCTCAGCCAGCTGCACATTGAATTCACACAGGAACGTCGGCAGTTGTTTGCAACGCCGCGTCCCTCAGTGGCCGCTTTATAGGAGGGCGCGGGCGGAAGTGTCAAGCGTTTGTTAGAAAATTTTTGCAAACGCGAAGAAGCTCTGGATTATATGAATTTCGCGTGCTGCCCGGTGCGCAAAACTCTGCTCTTTAGCCCCCGACAAGAATTATTTTTGACCGCCCGGTTCAGGTTTTGAAGGCAAATTCCTCCCCCGGAAAAACCAGGAAACACATTCCGGAGTCCAGCGCCGCATTCTCGCCATGATTGAGCAGGATTGCTGTCATAGTTAACCAAGCTGTAACGCTTGGGTGGCAATGATTCCCGGGTTCGATAAGTGGGACAGGTCGAACCAGGTACTCTATGGGGGAAAGCAAATTCCTCCAGTCGCAAGGCGGGGTGTCTAAAGATTGACAGATCGTATGGATTTGGGCCAATTTCCTTGAAAAAGGGTGGCGGGGCCCAAAAAGAAGAACCGACGTTAGTATTTAGTGCGAGGGGACATCGATATTGCAGGGCTACGGTAAAACACCTGATTACCGGCAAACTGAACCTGTTCGCGTTCAGCGCCAGGCCATTTCCCTTGATCAGCTTGAAGCAGACCTGGACGATCCCTTTCATGACGAACCCATCCATCACCGTTGGCTCCTGACCACCTGCATTGCCGGCATTATCGGAACACTTGTTGTGGGTGGTGCTGCCCTCGGCGTGTTTGGCGAAAACGCAGCCCCCGGCGACGCCTTTGCCGCCATCGACAGAAACACTGAAGCAGCCACAAAATCAAAATTTGCCAGCCTGGCATCCCTGTCGCCGCAGGTCACCGAAGTCATTCCCGAGCGCGATCTCGACGGCGACAACAACTATCCGGAAATAAGCTCTGGTGATTTGCCCTATGGTGACGGCAAGACCATAGTGCTGGACGCCGAAATTCAGGCCTCCGAGACCGAATCAGGCAACATTACCATCATCACCAAAACGCCGCCTGCCGAACCCATTGACGAAACCTTCAAGATCGCCAAGGGCCGCAATCTGGTTGACGAACTCACCAACCGCGGCGTGACCAAGGAAGCAGCCCAGGCCCTGGCTGCGGCCATGGAGCCTGTATTCCCGTCCCACATGATCCAGGCCGGAACCGAGTTTGAACTGACCCTTGACCGGCAACAGGACTTCTACGGCCGCGATGCCACCTTCCCCGTCCAGCTCTCCTTCAAGCCGGGTCCGAAGGAGACGATTACTGTTGAGGCCGATGAAGACGGCCGCTTCATAGCCCGGGTTGGCGGCAAGGAAAAGGGAGCAGCATCCCAATACGCCCAAATCACCCAGTTCCGCACCAAGGCAAAAGTCGGCTCAAGCCTCTATGCGGCGGCCAAGGACAACCGGGTTCCGGAATATATCATTGCCGAGCTCACCCGCGTGTTTTCCTTTGATGTTGACTTCCAGCGCCAGGTCAAGCCGAACGACACATTTGAAGTATTCTATGGCAATCCGCTCACCGGCTCATCGACAAAGCGCAAGGTGCTGCACTACGCCCAGCTTACCCTCAGTGGCGTAACCAAAACTTACTACCGTTATGTAAATGCCGATGGCCAGGTGGATTACCTGGATGAGAACGGCAAGAGCGCTTCAAAGGCCTTGCTCAAAACCCCGGTCGCCGGTTCAAAACTCACCTCCGGCTTTGGCATGCGCAAGCATCCGCTTCTCGGCTACACCAAGATGCACACCGGCGTGGATTTCGGCGTGCCGCACGGCACTCCCATCCGCTCGGCCGGCGCCGGCGTCGTTGAAATTGCCGGCCGCCACGGCGCCTATGGCGTCACCGTTGAAATCAAGCACGGCAACAAGTTTGAAACGCTCTATGCCCATATGAGCAAGCTGGCCGATGGCATTCGCACCGGAAAGAAAGTCAACCAGGGCCAGATCATCGGCTATGTCGGCGCCACCGGCCGCGCCACCGGCCCCCACCTGCATTATGAGGTTCGCGTTGGCGGACGCCCGATGAACCCGCTGAAGGTAAAGGCCACCGGCGGCAAGCAATTGGCCGGCAAGGATTTGCAGAAGTACAAGCTTTACAAGACGCGCGTACTGGCCCTGATGCAGAACGCCCCATCGGCCACCCAGGTTGCCCAGGCCGGACAGTAAACCTGCGCCAATGGCGGGAGCTCCGCTGTTCTCAGCCGATAAATGCGCGCTCATTGTCATCGATGTTCAGGACTATTTTCTGGCAAAGCTTCCCTTGGAATGGCGAAAGCCACTGGTCGAGCGCATCGCCTGGCTCATGCAGGTCGCCAATATCCTCGAAATACCGGTCATCGCCACGACCGAGGACATTGCCAGCGACGGGCCACTGGTGCCTGAGCTTGAAAAACAACTGCGCACCGGCACAAGCGTGCACGACAAGAAAGTCTTCGGCCTCTGCGGCCAGGCCGATATCCTCGAAGGCATCCGCAAGACGGGCCGCAATGAATTTGTGCTGGTGGGGCTCGAAACCGATGTCTGCGTTGCCCATTCGGCATTGGGGCTGATCGACCAGGGATTCCGTGTGGCGGCGATTGAAGATGCAACCGCATCACCCCCGCCACACCATGACGCGGGCCTGCGCCGCATGGCGGCAGGCGGCGTTACAATCACCAATACCAAGGGCATCTATTACGAATGGGTCCGCGATCTCGCCATCCATGCCCGCGTAAAGCCCCGGATCAGCCTCCCCATGCCGGAAGGCCTCACCTTGTAAACGGAGAGTTTCAAGCTGAATTGAGGCCCAAGGCCCGCTGGGTTTTCTTCGGCAGGTTGAGCGATGCAAGGCGATGGCTCTCGCGCAGGTAATCCTTCAGGGCCGAATTATCCATGCTCTCAGCTGAGGTGCGTTGAATCCACGATATGCCACGTGAAGCCAGATAGGGCGCGGGGCGCAGACCTTTCTGCTCCTTCAGCAAATCAAAGCTGAGCGGCGAGCATTTGAAAGTGACTGCCAGAGACTCACCATCATTCCAGCCGGCGACGGCGAACACCTTGCCGCCAACTTTCCACACATGGGCGCCACCCCATTGAACGACATGGGTCGTATGGGGCAGCGAAGCGCAAAAGGAATTATAGGCCTCAAGCTTCATGCACGCCCTTTTTGCACAATGCTCAGTGCAGCGTCACCACATTACTGATCTTCGGTCTGTCGCCCATGACCAGGCCGTTGAAGGTGAACTTGCCCGAGGCAACGCCCACTTCGACGCTGTCGCCATCCTTCACCCGACCCGCCAGGATTTCCTCGGCCAGCGGATCCTGAATGGATTTCTGGATCACCCGCTTCAATGGCCGCGCGCCATAGGCAGGGTCATAACCCTTTTCAGCCAGCAATCCACGCGCCTCATCCGTCAGCACCACTTCGATCTTCCGGTCAGCCAGCAGCGTCTTGAGCCGCAGCAACTGGATATCGACAATGGCGCCCATATGGGTCCGCTTCAGGCGGTGGAACAAGATGATCTCGTCCAGCCGGTTGAGGAATTCCGGCCGGAAGGCCCCGCGCACCACGCCCATCACCTGGTCGCGCACCTCTTCCACATCCTGGTTTTCACCAAGTGCCACAAGATATTCGGACCCCAGGTTCGAGGTCATGATGATCAGCGTGTTCTTGAAATCCACCGTGCGGCCCTGGCCATCAGTCAATCGGCCATCGTCAAGCACCTGCAGCAAGACGTTGAACACATCCGGATGGGCTTTCTCCACTTCATCGAACAGCACTACCTGATAGGGCCTGCGCCGCACGGCCTCGGTCAGGGCGCCGCCCTCGTCATAGCCCACATAGCCCGGGGGCGCGCCAATGAGGCGCGAGACCGAATGCTTCTCCATGTATTCCGACATGTCGATGCGCACCAGCGCGTGCTCGTCATCAAACAGATAGTTCGCCAGCGCCTTGGTCAGCTCGGTCTTGCCGACGCCCGTGGGGCCCAAAAACATGAAGGAGCCTATGGGCCGGTTGGGGTCTTGCAAGCCCGCCCTGGCGCGGCGCACGGCCGTTGCGACGGCTTCCACCGCCTCGGCCTGGCCCACAACCCGCTTGCCCAGCTCCACTTCCATCTGAAGCAGCTTCTCGCGCTCGCCTTCCAGCATCTTGTCAACTGGAATGCCGGTCCAGCGCGAAACCACCTGGGCCACATGGGATTCGGTCACCGCCTCCTCCAGCATGCTGGAGTCACCCGCCTCTTCGGCCACCTTCAGTCTCTTCTCCAGTGCGGGAATGGTGGAATAGGCAAGCTCGCCCGCC
This sequence comes from Aestuariivirga sp., assembly GCA_030680855.1. Classification (GTDB taxonomy): domain Bacteria; phylum Pseudomonadota; class Alphaproteobacteria; order Rhizobiales; family Aestuariivirgaceae; genus Aestuariivirga. Next base: position 71,684 of record JAUXUN010000005.1, on the reverse strand, counting down.
TTGGCGAAATCGCCGCGCTGCTGGGCCTGGTCCAGATGCAGGCGCGCCTTCTCCAGCTCTTCCTTGAGCTTGGAGGCTGCCGCCAGCTTTTCCTTCTCGGCCTGCCAGTTGCGCGTGATGACGGCGGATTTTTCTTCCTGCTCGGCCAGCTCCTTTTCAAGCTTCTGCAAGCGGTCCTTCGACGCCGTATCGGATTCCTTCTTCAGGGCCTCGCGCTCGATCTGCAATTGCATGATGCGGCGGTCGATTTCATCAAGCTCTTCCGGCTTGGAATCAACCTGCATGCGCAGGCGCGCTGCCGCCTCGTCCATCAGGTCAATGGCCTTGTCCGGCAGGAACCGGTCGGTGATGTAGCGGTTGGAAAGTGTCGCAGCCGCAACGATCGCCGAGTCGGTAATGCGCACCCCGTGGTGCAGTTCATACTTTTCCTTGATGCCGCGCAGGATGGAAATCGAATCCTCCACCGACGGTTCGCCAACAAAAATCGGCTGGAAGCGGCGCGCCAGGGCCGCATCCTTTTCTACATGCTTGCGGTACTCATCAAGCGTCGTGGCGCCGACGCAATGCAATTCACCGCGCGCCAGTGCAGGCTTTAGCAGGTTCGAGGCATCCATGGCGCCATCGGCCTTGCCTGCGCCCACCAGCGTGTGCATTTCGTCAATGAACAGGATGATGCCGCCTTCAGCCGCGGTCACTTCTGAAAGAACCGCCTTCAGCCGCTCCTCGAACTCGCCGCGGAATTTGGCTCCGGCGATGAGCGAGCCCATGTCGAGCACCAGCAATTTCTTCTTTTTCAAACTCTCGGGCACATCGCCCTTGATGATGCGCAGGGCAAGGCCTTCGGCAATGGCGGTTTTGCCCACGCCGGGTTCGCCGATCAGAACCGGGTTGTTCTTGGTGCGCCGTGACAGCACCTGAATGGTGCGGCGGATTTCCTCATCCCGGCCAATGACCGGATCAAGCTTGCCTGCCTCGGCTGCTTCCGTGAGGTCACGGGCATATTTCTTCAGGGCGTCATAGCCCTGCTCGGCGGACGCCGTGTCCGCCGTCCGGCCCTTGCGAACCGCATCAATCGCCTGATTCAATTTCTGCGCCGTGATGCCCGCGTTCTTGAGAATCTTGGAGGCTTCGCTGGTCTCGATTGCCAGAGCCTGCAAGAGCCGTTCTGCGGTCACAAAACTGTCCTTCGATTTGGTGGCCAGTTTCTGTGCCGCTTCAAACACCCGCGCCAATTCCGGCGAGAGATAAACCTGTCCCGCCCCGCTGCCCGAAACCTTGGGCATCTTGGCGAGGGCTGCTTCCGTGTCCCGCAAAGCCAAACGGCTGTCGCCTCCCGCCGCCTTGATCAGGCCCGCGGCAAGGCCTTCCTCATCGTCAAGAAGGACCTTCAGCACATGTTCGGGGGTAAATTTTTGGTGCCCTTCGCGCAGGGCCAGCGTCTGCGCCGACTGGATAAAGCCGCGCGAACGTTCCGTATACTTTTCGAAATCCATCCGCTTCTCCTCTAGCAACGTTTACTTGAGGCCCTCACAGGCACCTCAATAACGCCCTCTTGGAGAATATGGGGCTGTTCCGCGTCCCATCAAGTGACGCCGGAAATTTTATTCTCCGTCTTCGGCGGTTACGGCCCGGGCGCGGCGCGGATTGCGCCCCTTCTTTTCGGAAACCGGCTCGTCCGCTACCTCCACGGGGGCCGGACGGCGGAGGAATGACGGGGCCTCCCATTGGCCGGTATCTGCGTTCTGCACATTGCCGCTGGGGCGGCCCGCATAGGTGGATTCCTGGGCCATTTGCGGTTCTGCCTCGGGCACCCGCGGCTCGCTGTCGCCGTCCCGTGGCTGATCGCCCCGGTTCTGCCAGCGGGGGCGGAAACGCTCCCGGTTGTCACGTTGCCGGTTGCCGCCACTTGACTCGCCGCCACTATCAGCCTGCTCGCCCGTGTCAGCTTGCCCGCCTTCGGGAACCATCGCGGCCTGCGCCGTGTCGGTTTCGCCTTCTGCCGCTTCGCCGCTTTCTTCTTCGAAATCCTCATCTTCCGGACGGCGCAACTGCGTCGTCGGCTGGCCCACTGGCTGGGCCGCGGCCATCACCCGGAAATAATGTTCGGAAAACTGGAAATAGCTCTCGGCCATGACATTGTCGCCGGAAGACTGCGCATCGCGGCCAAGCTGCATGTATTTCTCGGCAACCGTTTGCGCCGTACCGCGCACCTTGACGTCCGGCCCGTTGCTCTCAAAGACCCGGTTCGCGGAATTCCCGCCGCCATTGCTGTGGCCGCCGCCGCCCGGTCTGCGGTTATTGCGGCCACGGCCGCGTTTGTTGTGCTGGCCCTGACGTGCGCGGTGTCCATTATCGAAGTTCAAATCATCACTGCGGCAAAAATTGCCGTCCCATGTTGTTGAGATTTTGCATTACAATTCCAAAAATCGGCCCTGATCAAAGAGACGAAATAATCCTAATACGAAGGTTGTGGTCGCAGACCTCTGCCGCAGATATTTCCCCTATCGGAAACACCATCCCCGACTGCAAAAAAGCGAGATGTGTGGAACTTGTGACCTATGGTCTCTTTCCCAACATGCCGCCCAACGCCATCGCAAGGGCAGAATGAATTACCGACTCTTATGTAGCGCAGAAGGAAGCGATTTCCAATGGTTTTTTTGCGTTGTGTCTACACGCCGCAGTTTTAGGCCCGGGTGAAGACCAGGCAGCGGACGTGGCCCACCAGGTCAAAATGGCGGCTTTCCCGGGCAAAACCCTGCCCCGTAAAGAGTTCATTAACCGCGTTCTCCTGGCCCGCCCCAATCTCCAGAACAACATGGCCTTGGGTGGCCAGATGGCTGCCGGCGCAACTTGCGATGCGGCGGTAGGCCTCCAAGCCGTCTGGCCCGCCATCAAGGGCCCTCGCAGGGTCAAATTCCCGCACGTCAGGGGCCAAACCGGCAATATCGCCGAGAGGAATATAGGGCGGGTTTGAAACAATGAGATCGAAGCTGCCGCCAATCCCAGCAAACCAGTTCGCCTGCACAAAGCTTGCCCGACCCGCCACGCCAAGCGCCTCGGCATTGGCTTTGGCCACGGCCAAGGCCGCCTCAGACAGGTCGCTGGCAACGGCGGTGGCCCCTGGCAATTCGGCCAGCAAGGTCACCGCAATGGCCCCGGAGCCCGTGCCGAGGTCAAGAAAGCGTAGCGGCCCTTTGCCCTTCACCAACCCGAGCGCCGCTCCAATAAGTGTCTCCGTATCGGCGCGGGGGTCCAGCACGTCAGGCGTGACCCTGAAGCTCCGGCCATAAAATTCGCGGGTTCCCAGAATGCGGGACACCGGTTCAAACCTTGAGCGGCGCTCGACAAGCACCGAGAACCGCGCCGCCACATCCGGCGGCGCACCCAAATCTGGTTCCGCCACGATGTCTTCATGCCGCAAGCCTGAAACGGACTGAAACAGCAGGCGCGCGTCAAGGACCGCCGTTTCAATGCCATGTGCGGCAAGGCGTTCGCCCGCTTGCTTTAAGAGCCCGCGCCGCGTCTCAGACATCAGAGGTTTCAGTGGCCATGAGTTCGGCCTGATGCTCCGCCATCAGGGCCAGGATCAATTCCTCCAAGGCCGGCCCCTCAATGATCTGGTCCAGCTTGTATAGGGTAAGGTTGATGCGGTGATCGGTAATCCGCCCCTGCGGAAAATTATAGGTGCGGATGCGCTCGGAACGGTCGCCGGAACCCACCTGCCCCTTGCGTTGGGCCGAACGCTCGGAATCGATGCGATTGCGCTCCAGGTCGTAAAGCCGCGAACGCAGCAGCTTCATGGCCGCGTTCTTGTTCTTGAGCTGCGATTTTTCAGTCTGCTGGGCAACCGCAAGCCCGGTGGGAATATGGGTGATGCGCACCGCCGAGTCGGTTGTGTTCACCGATTGGCCGCCGGGGCCTGATGAGCGATAGACATCAATGCGCAAATCCTTGTCTTCAATCTTGATGTCCACGTCTTCCGCTTCTGGCAGCACCGCAACTGTTGCGGCAGAGGTGTGGATGCGCCCCTGCGTTTCCGTATCGGGCACCCGCTGCACCCGGTGCACGCCGGATTCAAATTTCATCCGCGCATAGGCGCCGGCCCCAAAAATATTGGCAATGACTTCGCGGTAGCCCCCGTGCTCTCCATCGCTCGCCGAAATGACTTCGACCCGCCAGCCTTTTGAGGCCGCATAGCGCTGGTACATGCGAAACAGGTCACCGGCAAAAATCGCCGCTTCGTCGCCGCCCGTGCCGGCCCGCACTTCCAGAATAACATTGCGTTCATCGGCGGCATCCCTGGGAAGCAGCAGAATGCGGATCGCATGTTCGAGCTCCACGATCTTGGCGTCGAGGGTATCGCGTTCCGCTTCAGCCATGGCCGCCAACTCGCCGCCGGCCTTCAGCATGTCATCCACGTCACACCTCTCGGTATAGGCCTGCTTCAGGTTCTGCGCCGCCTTGGCCGTGGGCTCCAGCTCCGCATACTCCTTGGAAAGCCTGACGAAAACGTCGCCGGCAGGGCCAGAGGAAAGCTCATGCTCGACACTGGCAAACCGGTGGATGATCCGGTCAAGTTTTTCGATCTGGACTGCACTCATGGCGGGGCTTGTAGCGGAAGCCACACCCCTTCGCCAAGTACCGGGAATACAAGTTGGTAGTCAGCCCGCATTTCCGCTTTGGGCCAACTGCGGACCTCAGTTCGATAAATCAATAAAGTTGCTGAGTTTGCCTGTAAACAACAGCGAATGGGCAATCAGGGAGTTCATAGGCATTGGACAGTCCGTTTTCTGCAGCAAAGAGCGGCTTTGCCACAAGAGCGCATGCCTGCCGGCGGGGCGGCTGACAATCCACTTGCGGAATGGGCGTCACCTGTGGTTTCCTTTCGGCGAGTGATCGCAACCCGGTGGGAGCAAATACCATGACATCGAAGTCCAAGACTGCCATTGCCGCCATTGCCGCCATGGCTTTGGCTTTTACCGCCACGTCAGCACGCGCTGCAGGCGAACTCCAATTGTACAATTGGGGCGACTACACCAACATGGACATGATCAAGAAGTTCGAAGAGAAGTATGACGTCAAGGTATCGGTCACCGATTATGATTCGAACGACACCGCACTCGCCAAGGTACGCACAGGCGGCCATGGTTTCGATGTCGTAGTGCCCTCGGCAAACTATGTGCCAATCTGGATTTCGGAAGAACTGGTCCTTGAAACCAACCCCAACCAGATGGAGAACTTCAAGAATATCATGCCGCAATTCCAGGACGTGCCATATGATCCGGGCCGGAAATATTCCGTGCCGTGGCTGTGGGGCACGACTGGCGTTGCTGTCAATACATCGGTCTATTCCGGCGATGTCGATACGCTCTCGGTGATCATGGACCCGCCACCGGAACTTGCGGGAAAGATCAACGTTGTTCCGGAAATGGGTGACGTGATGGCATTGTTCATCATGTACGCGGGCGGCGAAATCTGCACCGAAGACAAGGCGATATTGATGAAGGTCCGCGACATGGTGAAAGCCGCCAAGCCCAAGTGGCTGGCGATGGATTACAGCAACGTCGAGAAGCTCGCCAAGGGCGACTATGCGGCCAGCCTTGAGTGGAACGGCGGCGCCTTTCGCGCCCGCCTTCAAAATCCCGCGATCAAGTGGGGCTATCCGAAGGAAGGCTTCGTCGTCTGGATGGACAACGTGCTGGTTCTGAAGGATGCCAGGAATGTTGAGAACGCCAAGCTGTTCCAGAACTACCTGATGACGCCGGAAGCGGCGGGCCTGAACTCAACCTTCGCCCGCTATGCCAATGCCATCACAGGTTCGGAGGCGTTCATGCCCGAAGACATGAAGTCGGCTCGTGAAATTGTCATTCCACCCGAACTGGCGGACAACGGCAAGTTCATCGACGCCTGCCCGCCCCATGTAACGGAGCTTTACACGGCTCTGTGGACAGAAATGCTGAAGTAGTTCCTTCAGGTCTATACGATTGACCTGCTGACCGACGCAATGCGAGGCTATTACCTGGATAGCCTCGCGGTGAGAGGGTTTGGTTTTGGCGCGTAGTTTCAGGCCACTCGCTAAAGCCACGCTTTCCGCTATGGGTTAGAAGCAGACATTTGGAATAGGCGACCACCGGAATTTTAGATGCTATCAGCCCTCGAAGGTTGAAAGATTGAGCGAGCGGCCAACCAGGATTTCACCGGGCGTTCCGAGAATGCCCTTTTCCTTGCCGTCGATGACGTAACTCAACAGCCCGCCATCCCGGGCAATTACCACAAGGCCCTCGCGGTCAGGCACTTGGTAGGTATCGCCCTTCATCAGCATCTGGGTCATCACCACATTGCCCTGGGCGTCTTCAACCCGCACCCAAACCGGGGCCTTGGCCTTCAGCACAAGCCGGGCCGCTTCGTTCGTGGCGCCAAAAACGCGGCCCTCGGCGGTCTGCATGACATCTTCGACCATTGGCACATCAAGCGCCACAGCCTTAGGCGCAGGCACCGGAAGAGCCGCCTGCACATCAGGCACCTGCTCGGCAATGAAGGCCCCGAGTCCGCCTAAATCTTCGCCCGTCTGATTGTCACTCTGCACCGCAGCGCTGTCATCAGCCGAGGCCAGAACATCATCGAGCATCGCCTCTTCAGTGATCTTGACGTTGGCGGCTTCCGGTCCCGTGGAGGCCGTCGGCATCGGATCGGCGGCAATCGCCACCTGTGGCTCGGGCGGGGAAAGCTCCGCCGAGGGAATCATCATCCAGCTTGCGCCGGCGAAAAGGAAAATCGCGCCCGCGATGGAAGCAACAAGCCCTCCGGCCCCACCGGGGATATTCGACAACTTGATATTGAGGGGCATCAGCTTGGGCATCTTTCCGAAGCTCAGGATTTTGGCGCTCGAGAGCGGCGCTGGATTTGCCGGATGGCTGGCGCGCGGCGCGATGGCAGGCCGCGGCAGAAATTCAATGTAGTGATGGAGCAGCGGCTCCGGATCAAATCCCAGATATTCCGCATAGGCCGAGATCATCTCAAGGGCTTCCATCCGCGTTGGCATGCGCGTCATGTCGCCAAATTCAATGGCCTCCACATGGTAGGGATGAATGCCCGTGGCCTCTCCGGCATCCTCAAGAGTTTCACCACGCTTTTCGCGCTCGCGCTGCAGGAACCAGCCGGCTTCTCCGGCGGGATCGCTTGCGCCATCTGGCTTTTCGCGGAAGCCTGCGGCTTCATATTCCGTTTCGTCCCGGCCAAAATTGAGCTGTGGGTCGTCCATGGTCTTACTCTCTCATGCTGCCAAGCATTAACTGTTTACTAACGCTGCTTTTCGAGAGAATGACGCAGAATGGTTATCAGCAAGCTAACGCCCGCATTAAATTATACGGGAACACCATTGCGCTGGGCGAATTCCAGAAGGTCGCCGCGGATTGAATGGGCCGGGCTTTTCAGGAGCGGCGCCATGAATGACCAAAGCTTCGCCTGATCCAGTTCCAGCAGCATTGCCTTCACCGGGCCGATGCCCGAGGGAACCATGGACACCGAGATAAGCCCGATGCCGAGCAGCCCCATCGCTTCCAGGGGGCGCCCGCCAAGCTCACCGCAAAGGGTGACCGGTTTGTTGTGGGCCTTTGCCTTCTCGACAATCAGCCGCATGGCGCCAAGCGCTGCCGGGCTCAGGGGATCGTAGCGGCCCGTGAGCTTGGGATTGCCGCGATCCGAGGCAAAGAGGAACTGCACCAGGTCATTGGATCCGACCGAGGCAAAATCGATAAGCGGCAAAAGCTGGTCAAGCTGCCAGATGAGCGCCGGAATCTCGATCATCACCCCAAGCTGCAGCGATTTTGGCAGCTCGTGCCCGCGCGCCAGGAGATAGGCCTTTTCCAGCTCAACAATGTCCCGGGCCCGCAGATATTCATCCACATCGGCAATCATCGGGAACATGATTTTGAGATCATGCCCCTGGCCCGCTATCAATAGTGAGCGCACCTGCAACCGAAGCAAAGCGGGCCGGTCCAGCGCCATGCGGATGGAACGCCAGCCCAGCGCTGGATTGTCTTCCCGCGGCTGCCGCAAGTAGGGCAGGGATTTGTCGGCCCCAATGTCCAATGTGCGAAAAACCACCGGCTTGCCGTTCGCCTGGTCGAGAATGGCCTTGTAGTGGCGCACTTGCGAAGTCAGGCGCGGGAACCTGCTGGCCATCATGAAATGCAGCTCGGTGCGGTAAAGTCCAACGCCGTCAGCCCCTGAATCATGCAGGTGCGGCAAATCAACAATCAACCCCGCATTGATGTTGAGATTGATCTTCACGCCATCCTTGGTGACCGCCGGCACATCGCGCAGCACCGCATATTGCGCCTGCTTGCGTGCATAGAAACGCACTTTCTCGGCGTAGGATTTTTGCAGATCTTGCGACGGCCTGACGAACAACTCGCCCGTATTGCCATCGATGACGATGGGACTTCCCGTATCCACGAGATCAATGAGTCCCGTGGCCTGCCCCACGGCGGGAATGCCGAGCGCCCGCGCCACAATGGCCACATGGCTGGTCTTCCCGCCTTCTTCCAGGATGACGCCGCGGATCTTGTTGCGGTCATAATCCAGAAGTTCGGCAGGCCCCATATTGCGCGAAACAATAATTGCATTGGCCGGCAGATCGCCACGTGAGGCGGTGGCGACAGCGCCCGTCAGAATGCGCATCAGGCGATTTGATAGATCGTCGAGATCATGCATGCGCTCGCGCAAATACGGGTCCGGGGTGCGCATCATGCGCGCCCGGTTGTCATTCTGCACCCGTTCTACCGCGGCCTCGGCGGTAAGGCCCGTATCAACCGCTTCGCCCAGGCGGTTCACCCAGCCCTTGTCATGGGCGAACATGCGGATGGTTTCCAGCACATCGGAATAATCAGCACCCCGCAAGGATTCCGTGCCATCAAGCAACTGGTCGACTTGCAAATGAAGCTGCTGCACCGCCTCATCAAGCCGCTTCTTTTCCAGCGGAATGCTTTCAGCAATGAGGTTATGCACCGCAACGCGCGGTTCATGCAAAACCACATGGCCCAGCGCAATGCCTTCAGCCAGCGACTCGCCGCGCAGGTGATGGCTCCGCATATGGGCAACGTCAGCCGCCACTTCCCGCGCCACTTCCCGCAGTTCACCCGAAGCAATCACCTCGGCCAGAACCATGGCCGTGGTCTGCAGCGCCTCTTCTTCCTCATCGGAATAGTGCCTCCGGGTGCGGTTTTGCACAACCAGAACGCCAATCACCGTGCCGCCCCGCATGATGGGCGAACCGAGGAAGGAATGGTATATCTCTTCGCCGGTTTCCGGAAGGTATTTGAACGAAGGATGGTTTTGCGCATCAGCCAGATTGAGGCCAATCGCCTGGTCGCCGATGAGGCCCACGAGGCCTTCGCCCACTTTCAGTTTGGATTTATGGACGGCGGCGCGCTTCAGGCCTTCCGTGGCATAAAGTTCAAGCACCTGCCCGGGCCGCATCACATAGATGGAGCATACCTCGGCCACCATGTTGGACGCGATCAGGGTTGCAATTTTATCAAGCCGCTTTTGTGCCGTGTCCGGCTCCGCCATAACCTCGCGGAGCCGCCGAAGCAGGACACGCGGGCCAAGGGCGGAGTAAGCCATCAGCAGGTGTCCTCGCGCTGCCGTTTCCAGCGGCAGCGGGTCATGTATTTATGACGCATACGCTGCATGGGCTTCAGGCTTCCAATCCGTAGGCCTGGTGCAGGGCCCGCACCGCGAGCTCCGTGTAGGCCTCATCAATCAGGACACTGACTTTAATCTCCGACGTCGTGATCGCCTGGATATTGATGCCCTTGTCGGCCAGCGAACGGAACATCTTCGCGGCAACGCCCGCGTGGCTCCGCATGCCGATGCCCACCACCGAAACCTTGGCCACATCAGCCGAATGGGTAAGCTCGAGGAATCCGATCTTGTCCTTCACCCCGTTCAGAACCTCAATGGCCTTGCGCAGATCCTTGCGCGCCACGGTGAAGGTGATGTTGGCGGTCGAGCCGTCGGTTGAAACATTCTGCACGATCATGTCGACGCTGATGTCGGCCTCCGCCAGGGGGCCAAACACCGAAGCCGATACGCCCGGCTGGTCCTTGACCTTGCGGATCGAAACTTTCGCTTCATCGCGCGAATAGGCAATTCCGCTTACAACATGCTGTTCCACGATCTTGTCCTCTTCGCAAACAATTGTTCCGGGCCCGCTGCCATCTGGCCTGTTCTGATGGGGCGAGTCCGGCGCTTCAAAACTCGACCTTACCTGCAAGGGCACCCTGTACACCATGGCAAGTTCAACTGAGCGCGGCTGCAGGACCTTGGCTCCCAACGAGGCCTGTTCCAGCATTTCCTCATAGGAAATCCGGTCCAGCTTGCGCGCGCCCGTCACGATCCGGGGGTCAGCCGTATAAACCCCGTCCACATCCGTATAGATATCGCAGGCCGCATCGAGCGAGGCGGCAATTGCCACCGCTGACGTATCCGATCCGCCGCGCCCCAGCGTGGTAATGCGCTTGTCCGGTCCAATGCCCTGGAACCCGGCAACGACTACAACCTGGCCTTGCTCCATGCGCTTTCTGATTTCCGTGGCATCGATTTCGGCAATCCGCGCCGAGGCATGCACGCCATCGGTTTTCAGCGGGATTTGCCAGCCATGCCAGGAACGCGCCGGAACTCCCATGTCCTGCAGGATAATGGCCAGGAGTCCCGCCGTCACCTGTTCACCCGAGGCGACAATGGCGTCATATTCACGCGCATCATGCACCGGGGCTGCTTCCTTGCACCAGGCCACCAATTGGTCCGTGGTTCCAGCCATGGCCGAGACAACGACGGCCACATGGTTACCGGCCTTCACCTCACGCAAGACATGGCGCGCCACATTGCGGATACGCCCGATATCCGCAACCGAAGTGCCTCCAAACTTCATAACCAAACGGCCCATGGGCCAAAATCCTTCTTGATCCCGAAACTCTGGCTTGCAGCCAAATCAGATGTAAAGTGAACTCTTTAGGTGCGACGCGGCGTACTCATAGATGAGGGTTCCTGCTTATGCAATAATGGCCCCTATAAAAATGGATGTTTGAAATGAATGCCATAGCACATTCGACCCTTGACCCCGCCGAAGTGGAGAAATTCTCCAAGTTGGCCGCCGAATGGTGGAATCCCAAGGGTAAATTCGGCGTTCTCCATGTCTTTAACCCGGTCCGGCTGGCCTATATCAAGGAGCAGGTTTGTGCCCGCTTTGGCCGCGATCCCTATGACCCCAAGCCCTTCAGGGGCCTGCGCTTCCTTGATATCGGCTGTGGTGGGGGGCTCCTGACCGAACCCATGGCAAGGCTGGGTGCCGACATCCTCGGCGTTGACCCCTCGGAAAAAAATATCATGACCGCGAAAGTCCACGCTGAGGAACAGGAACTCGCCATCGATTACCGCTGTGCAACCGCGGAGGATTTGGCCGCGGCGGGCGAGCGCTTCGACGTCATCCTCAACATGGAAGTGATCGAGCATGTGGCGAACCCGCAAGGCTTCACCCGGATCTGCGTCGAAATGCTGAACCCTCGAGGAGTGGTGTTTATCGCCACCATCAGCCGCACCCTCAAATCCTTCGGCCTTGCCATCATCGGCGCGGAATATGTGCTGCGCTGGCTGCCCAAGGGCACCCACCAGTGGGAAAAATTCATCACCCCTGCCGAACTGAAAACCTGGCTCGCCGACAATCACATTGCCATCAAGGGCGAAACCGGCGTCACCTATCATCCCCTCGCCAACGAATGGCGCAGATCCCGCGACATGGATGTGAATTACATGCTGGTGGGGCAGAAAGCCTAGCGAAGGCCCTTCGAGGCTCACTCCGTTCGCACCTCAGGGTGAGGAAATACTAACACCCTCATGCTGAGGTGCTCACGGGCACTGCCCGTGAGCCTCGAAGCACCAAACTAATTCGAATCTTCCGGCAATCTTGGCAGCGGATGAACTTCGATGCCCTCGTCGATCAGGGCCTTGGCATCTTCCGGTTTCGCCTCGCCATAGATGCCGCGCTTTTCGCTTTCCGCGTAGTGAATCTTTCGTGCTTCGTCGGCAAACCGGTCGCCCACATACTCAGCGTTGGCTTCGACATTCTTGCGCACTTCGCGCATCATCTGCATCAGCTTCTGGGTGCGGGAATCAACCGCGCCCGCCATCATCTTCTGCGAAGCATCCGCCTTCCGGTTGGACTTCATCGGAATGCCGGGCGCCATGAGCTGCTTGGTCACATCTTCCGAACCGCAATGGCTGCAGGAGACCAGGTGCCGCTTGATCTGTTTTTCAAACGCCGCACTGTCCCTGAACCAGCCATCAAACGAATGGCCCTTGTCGCAGATGAGATCATACCTAATCATGATGCTTAGTTAGCTATTCCCTGGGTCGGCTTCAAGTTAAAGGCACGGGCATTCTTAAGTGCGGGTATTCTGCCACGGTCCCGGTTTACCAATCCTTCATCAGCCTCAAACGGCAAAACCCCGGGCTCCGTTCCCAGCTCGGCGATGATTTCTCCCCATGGATTTACCACCAGACTGTGGCCGAAAGTATGCTTGCCGCTTTCATGGCCTCCGCCCTGCGCCGCCGCAAACACAAAACTCCCGGTTTCAATGGCCCGCGAGCGCAGGAGTACATGCCAATGGGCCTGCCCCGTGGGCACGGTGAAAGCCGCGGGCACCGCCATGAACATGGCACCCGCATTGGCCAACACATTGTAAAGCTTGGGAAAACGCATGTCATAGCAGATGCTGAGGCCCAGCGGCCCCCAGGGAAGGGCGGCAACCACGGCTTCGCTCCCCGGCGCGAAAAAATCCGATTCCCGGATGCGCTCGCCGCTCGGCATGTCCACGTCAAAGAGGTGAATCTTGTCATAACGCGCCGCCACCGTTCCATCGGGCGCAAACAGCAGCGAACGATTAACCAGCTTGTCATCCGACAATCTCAAGGCCAGCGAACCGACGTGGAGCCAGATGCCAAGTTCCCGCGCCAGCCGCGAAAAGCCAGCAACGCTGGCATCATCCTGTTCCGTGGCCACAACAGAGCGCAGGCGCTGGCGGTCCGCTTCAAAAATATTGGTCACTTCCGGCGTAAGGACATACTGCGCGCCTTTGGCTGCAGCTTCCCTGATCATGGAACTGGCGTCACTGAGGTTCCGCGCCATGTCGACGCCCGAACACATCTGGATGAGGGCTGCCTTGAAACTCACGTTTCCATCAACAGCGAGTCAAGCCCGCCGCGGCGCTCAAGCTCATAGAGGTCTTCATTGCCGCCCACATGGGTCTCGCCAATGAAAATCTGCGGCACGCTGCGCCGCCCGCTGGTGCGAAGCATCATGCGCTGACGTTCGGCGGAATCGCCGCTCACGTCAATTTCGTCATAGCTCAAGCCCTTCTTCGTCAAGAACGACTTCGCGGCGTAACAAAATCCACAGGTTCGCGTCGTATAGATCGTGATATTGGCCATTATCTTTTCCGTCAGCCAATATGAGGCCGCTTCGGCTCCAGAACAAGAGCGAAGGTCAGGACATCGACATGCGCTGCCCCCGCTTTCTTCAGGACAGCGGCACAGCTGCCGACCGTGGCCCCCGTGGTTAACACATCATCGACCAGCAGAATCCGTCGCCCCGCTATATGGCCAAAGCCTTCCGGCGCCACCTCAAAAACCTTAGCCACGTTTTTCCGCCGTTCATCAAAGCTCAGGCCTACCTGGGAGCGCGAGGCTTTTGTGCGCAGCAGCACGTCGCTGCGATAGGCCTTGCCGAACTGGCGCGAAATCTGCTGCGACAAAAAAGCTGCCTGGTTAAAACGCCTGCGCCACAGGCGAAAGCGGTGCAAAGGCACCGGAATAACCATATCCGCTTCATGAATGAGCGGCTGCCCGGCGCGGGCCATCAACCGCGCCATCAGCAATCCCGCCTCCATGGTGTCGCGGTATTTCAAGCTGTGAACTATCCGCCGGGACGCCTCGTCATAAGCAACCGCCGCCCGCGCCCGGTCCCACTGCGGCGGATCAGCCAGCGCCGCCGGGCTTATCGCTCCTTCGCCCTGGTCATAGGCAAAGGGTATTCCCAGCACATTGCAAACCGGCGCATCAATCAACCTGAGATGCGCCCAGCAGGAGAGGCAAAGGCTTGCCGGTTCAAGCACCGCTTCACGGCAGACCAGGCATTTCGGCGGCGCCAGAAAATCGATCACCCGCCGCCCGAGGCGCCTGCCCCATGCCTTGAAGGAATACGTCGGTTGCTCGGACACTTCGTCCATGGCTTTTTGCAAACGCCTCCTCTAAAGCAGGGCCAATCAGGAGCATAGCAAGAATGTCATTTGCAAGAAACGATTTGGAACGGCTGGCGGATATCGTGACCATCGCCGCCGACCAGGAAATCATGCCGCGCTACCGCAGCCTCGGCGAGGGGGCTATCCGCGAAAAAACCTCGGCACTGGATCTGGTGACCGATGCCGATGAAGCCGCCGAAGCCGCCATCAAGGCAGCCGTCGCCAAGGCATTCCCCAAGGCCGTCTTTGTCGGCGAAGAGTCGGTTGAAAAAGACCGGGGCCTTCTGAACAAAATTGCCGGAGCTGATCTGGCGATCATCATCGATCCGGTGGATGGCACCAGCAACTTCGCCTGGGGCCTGCCGTTGTTCGGTGTGCTAGCCGCTGTCGTCGAACGTGGCGTTACGGTGGGTGGCATCATTTATGATCCCGTGGGCCGCGACTGCACCTTTGCCCTCAAAGGCCAGGGCGCCTGGGCCAAATCCGAAAGTGGCGTTACCCGCGATATCCGCGTGGCTAGGCCAACCCAGCTCTCCAACATGACCGGCACGACTTCATGGTACATCATGCCGGAACCGCTGCGCAGCCGCGTGGCCGCCAATCTTGCCAAGGTCAAAGCCAGCTTCGGCTACCGCTGTGCAGCTTACGAATACCGTATCGTGGCCGAAGGGCTGGTTGATTTTTCCCTGCACTACAAGCTCATGCCCTGGGACCATGCGGCCGGCGTGTTGATTCACGCGGAGGCCGGCGGCTATTCCGCCCTGCTGGATGGCAGCCCCTATCTGCCAACGATATTTGAAGGCGGAATCATTTCCGCCCCAAATCGTGAATGCTGGCAAATTCTTCACGATGCCCTGCTCCGCTAAACAGCGATGGCGTCCGGTGCAGAAAATATTTTCGACCGTGAATTATATCTCACACGATTGGAGCGCACCAAGCTCAACCGGCCGGACATTCTTTCCCACTCCATAGCCACCGAACTTGCTGAACGATTGGACCCCATAACCCGCGCGTTCAATCACGCCTGCCTCATCGCGGTAGATCCTGAGCCCATTGCCGCCGCAATTCGCGCCTCGGGCAAAGTCAAAAACCTGAAAATCATTGAACCCACAGCATCGGAAATCTTGCCCCTCACGGCCAATGCTTTCGACGCCATCTTCGATATTCTTGATCTCCATCTCGTCAACGATGTGCCGGGAAGGCTCATCCAACTCCGCCGCGCCCTCATTCCCGATGGGCTGTTCATGGCGTGTTTGTTTGCAGGGCTTACCCTGAATGAACTGCGCCAATCATGGTTGGAAGCCGAAGACCTCGTGACCGGCGGCGTCTCGCCCCGCGTCGCTCCCATGATTGATGTCCGCGAAATGGGCGGGCTGTTGCAGCGCGCCGATCTCGCCCTCCCCGTGGTGGATCTAGACCGCACTATCGTGCGTTATCCCGATGCCATCGCCCTCATTCATGAAATCAGGTCGCTGGGTCTTTCAAACGTCATGACGGGGAGGTCACGAAAGCCTGTCACCCGCAATCTCCTGGGCGAAGCCATTTCAATCTATCAGCAGAAGTTTTCCGATGATGACGGCCGCATCCGCGCCACCATCGAAGTGGCCTGGGCCACCGCCTGGTCTCCCCATGAAAGCCAGCAGAAGCCCTTGAAGCCGGGGTCTGCAAAATTCCGCCTGGCCGATGCGTTAAAGGTCCCGGAGACTAAGCTGAATTAAACTAGAACCAATAACAGTTCTCTACTCATCATGGCCGTGCTTGACACGGCCATCTTCGTTCAACCGAGAAGATGCCCGAATCAAGTGCGGGCATGATGAGACCATGTAAAACTGAGGCTCCTAAAGTAGATCAATAAGATGCGCGATGAGCGGCTTGTCGGCGGGTGGCATGGGATAATCGCGGAGCTTCAATGGCTTCACCCATTGCAGGTCCTGACCTTCCAGCGAAGTCACTACGCCCTTCCATCGCCGGCACACATAGAGCGGCATAAGCAAATGAAACTCCTCATAGGCGTGGCTGGCGAAGGTGAGCGGAGCTAAACAAGATTCCGTCGCGTCGATGGCCAGCTCTTCCTTCAGTTCACGGATCAGCGCCGCTTCAGGCCGCTCATCGGCTTCAACCTTGCCGCCCGGAAATTCCCACAGGCCCGCCAGCGCCTTTCCTTCCGGCCGCTTGGCAATCAGCACGCGGCCATCCGGATCAACGAGGGCAACAGCGGCAACAAGAAGGATGCGCATCAGCTGCGATAGGATCCGTTGATATCGATGTAGCGATGGGTGAGATCGCAGGTCCAGACCTTGGCCTTGCCCCGCCCCACGCCGACATCGGCTTCAATCATGATCTCCCGCCCCTTCATGTGGGGCATGATTTCCGCCTCCTTGTAGTCAGGATCGCGCATTCCATTTTTCGCAACCCGGATGCCTCCGATGCGAATGCGCAGCTTGTCACGTATGGCTTTTTCCCCGGCCTTGCCAATGGCCATGACAATGCGGCCCCAATTGGCATCCTCGCCGGAAATCGCCGTTTTCACTAACGGTGAATTGGCAATCGACATCGCTATCCGGTGAGCCGCCCTGTCAGACTCAGCACCTGTAATCGCGATTTCAATGAGTTTCTCGGCACCCTCGCCATCGCGCGCAACCTGCTGCGCCAGATCAAGGCACAGCCCATCAAGCCCTTTGGAAAACCCTTTTAGCCGCGCATCGCCGGCGGACTTCAAGCCCTTGGGCGCGGACCCGGCCTTCCCTGTGGCAAACAAAAGCACCGTATCGGACGTTGATGTATCCCCATCAACCGTGATGCAATTGAAACTCTTGGCAACACTTGCAGCGAGCAAGGCCTGCAAAAGGCGCGAAGGGATTGCCGCGTCGGTGAAGATGAAAACCAGCATGGTGGCCAGGTCGGGCGCAATCATCCCGGAGCCCTTGGCGATACCATTGATGGTCACCGTCTTGCCGCCATATTTCACGGTCGCCGTCGCCACCTTGGAAAACGTATCCGTGGTCATGATGGCGCGCGCCGCATCGTCCCAGCACTCCGCTTTGGCCGCCGCGAATAATCCCGGCAAGGCGTCGACAATCGGAGCCGGGTTTAGCGGCTCGCCAATGACCCCGGTTGAGGCCTGAAAAATTTCCGCTGGTTTGCATTTCAGGTATTGCGCGGTTGCCTTGGCAACCGAGGTAACCGCAGCAACCCCCGCCTTGCCGGTAAAGGCATTGGCGTTTCCTGCATTGATTACCACGGCCCGCGCCGCACCACCCTTCAGGCCCTGGGCGCACCAGTCAACCGGCGCCGAGCGGGATTTCGAAAGGGTGAAGCAGCCTGCAACCGTGGTTCCCGGCGCCAGCGTTGCCAGCAGCACGTCAGGCCGGTTCTTGTAGCGGATGCCTGTTTCGGCAATGGCCAGTGCTACGCCGTCAATGGCAGGAAGATGCGGAACCGCGCGCGGTGCGAGCGGCGAAACACTATGCGCCATGGCTTGCCCCTGGATTATTATTCGGGAATCTGCAGATCGCCCTTGCCGCCCGTATCGCCTTCGCCTTCGGCTGGCGGCTGGGCCACAACACCATTCTTCTGGTCCGACAT
Source organism: Aestuariivirga sp. (assembly GCA_030680855.1). Classification (GTDB taxonomy): domain Bacteria; phylum Pseudomonadota; class Alphaproteobacteria; order Rhizobiales; family Aestuariivirgaceae; genus Aestuariivirga. The sequence goes on along the minus strand of JAUXUN010000005.1, from coordinate 53,799 downwards.
GGCCCGGCGCTTTTTCTCCACGTCGGCGGCATATTTCTTGAGGTCTTCATCGAGAACTTCAACCTTGGCGGTTTTGCGCAGCTCGTCCATGGTTTCCTGCACCTTCTTGCGCAGGAGAACATTGCGGATCGCCGACTTCACCTGGTCAAAAGGCTGCGCCGCGCCCAGCTTGCGGTCTTCAATCTTGATCACGTGCCAGCCAAAATCGGTCTTCACGGGCTGTGAAACTTCGCCAACCTTCAACGCAAATGCCGCCTTCGAGAATTCGGCAACCATTTCAGGCGCAGTGAAGTAGCCGAGGTCGCCGCCGTAGTCCTTTGAGCCATCGAGGCTGTATTTCTTGGCAAGTTCTTCAAATTTCTCGCCGGCCTTGAGACGGGCCAGAATGTCAGTTGCCTCTTTTTCGGAGCCCAGAAGAACGTGCCGTGCCCGCACCCGCTCCGTCTGCGCAACCTTGGCAGATTCAGAGTCATAGGCAGCCTTGATTTCTTCGTCAGTCACCTGGGGGCGGATCTTCTGGAAAAAATAGGCATCGCGCAAGGCTTTGGCCTGGTAAAGGGCCAGGCGCCGCTTGTATTCATCCGTATCCGCAACACCTTCCTTGACGGCCAATTGGGCCATCAGGTGGCGCTCAACCAGGAATTCGACAACAAAGGGATAGCGCAGTTTCGGCGGCAAATCCGGCAACTGGCCGATGATGTCATCAGTGGCCATCTGCACTTCCGAAATCTTGATTTCGTGGCCATTGACAATGGCAATGACCTTGTCATCCTTTATCTCCTGGGCCCCGGCGCCAAGCGCCATGGCGGCACCAAGAAAGCCGGTTAGCAGTGCAAACTTCACGTAATCTTGAATGCGTGGCATGAAACCCATTGTCCAAATTCTGTTTACCGGGCGGGAGTTGGCCCGCCGCAACGCTCAATGGCCACCAAAAGAGGCAAGAATAAGCCGGATTTTCTTGTCTCTCGTGATGGCATTAAGCCTGAATTGCCGCGCACATTGGTCTTGTTGAACGGGCCGCGCAAGAGGGGGCGGCCGTAGTTTGGACACCTGTTGCTACCCTGCAACACATTGAAATATCAGGAATCCGCCCCTAATTGTGGATTTAGATCAAACAATCCCGGAATCCGGCCGCGCAACTAAGTCTAGACCTTTGAGAACCGAAGCCTTATCAGGCAGCAATTCTCGACACAGATTTTCACGGGCCCTCCCGAAACAAGGAACGAATCATATGCTCGGACTGCGGTCAATCGCGGCAAAACTCTTCGGCACAACCAACGACCGGAAAGTCGTCAAATACCGCGCCCCCGTCGAGGAAATAAACCTGCTTGAAGCCGAATTCGCGGCCCTTTCCGATGCCGGCCTGAAGGCCAAAACTGCAAGTTTCAGGGCCGAATTGGCCGCCGGCAAGACCTTGGACGATCTCCTCGTTCCGGCATTTGCGGTCGTCCGCGAGGCCTCCAAGCGCACCCTTGGCATGCGCCATTTTGACGTGCAGATGATCGGCGGCATGGTGCTGAACGATGGCGCCATTTCGGAAATGAAAACCGGTGAAGGCAAAACCCTGGTCGCCACCCTCGCGGTTTACCTCAATGCCCTCGAAGGCAAGGGCGTTCATGTCGTCACCGTCAACGACTATCTGGCCAAGCGCGACGCCGACTGGATGGGCAAGATCTACAGTTTCCTTGGCCTCACCACCGGCGTCATTGTCCATGGCCTGTCGGACACCGAGCGCCGGGACATGTACGCCTGCGACGTAACCTATGCCACCAACAACGAATTGGGCTTCGATTACCTCCGCGACAACATGAAATACCATCTCAACGAGATGGTTCAGCGCGGCCACAACTACGCCATCGTCGACGAAGTGGACTCGATCCTCATTGACGAAGCCAGAACGCCCCTGATCATATCCGGCCCCCTCGATGACAAGTCCGATCTCTACAATACCCTGGACAAGTACATTCCCGAACTGACGGCCGATGACTACGAACTCGATGAAAAACAGCGTTCCTGCACCTTGACGGAAAAAGGCAACGAACATCTGGAGCAGGTGCTGGGTGCTGCCGGCATGCTGAAGGGCGACAATCTTTACGATGCCGAAAACGTCACCATCGTCCATCACGTCCAGCAGGCGTTGCGCGCCCACAAGCTGTTCCAGCGCGACAAGGACTACATCGTCAAGGACGACCAGGTGATTATCATTGACGAGTTCACCGGGCGCATGATGCCGGGACGGCGCTATTCCGAAGGACTGCACCAGGCCCTCGAAGCCAAGGAGCACACCGCCATCCAGCCGGAAAACGTGACGCTTGCCTCGATCACCTTCCAGAATTATTTCAGGCTCTACAAGAAGCTGGCAGGCATGACCGGCACCGCCTCCACCGAAGCCGATGAGTTCATGGACATCTACAAGCTCGAGGTCATCGACATCCCCACCAACGTGGCCGTCGACCGCAAGGATGAAGACGATGAGGTCTACCGCACCGCCCGCGAGAAATATGCCGCGATCATCGAAACCATCAAGGATGCCCGCGAGCGCGGCCAGCCGGTTCTGGTGGGCACCACTTCCATCGAGAAATCCGAAACCCTGGCCGCCATGCTAAAATCCATGGGCGTGCCGCATAATGTCCTGAATGCCCGTTACCACGAACAGGAAGCAGCCATCATCTCCCAGGCGGGCATTGCCGGCGCCGTGACCATTGCCACCAACATGGCCGGCCGCGGCACCGACATTAAACTGGGCGGCAATCTCGACATGCGCATTGCAACGGATTTGGCAGAGATTCCCGAAGGCGCCGGGCGGACCAAGCGCATCGCCGCCATTACCGACGAAATCGAAGCGAACAAGCAGAAGGTCATCGCCGCCGGCGGCCTCTTCGTCATCGGCACCGAGCGCCATGAAAGCCGCCGCATCGACAACCAGCTCCGTGGCCGTTCCGGCCGCCAGGGCGACCCCGGGCGTTCCAGGTTCTACCTCTCCCTTGAGGATGATCTCATGCGCATTTTTGGCTCCGAGCGCATGGATTCCATGCTGCAGAAACTTGGCCTGAAGGAAGGCGAAGCCATTGTCCATTCCTGGATCAACAAGGCCCTCGAAAAAGCCCAGCAGAAGGTCGAGGCCCGGAACTTCGATATCCGCAAGAATCTTCTCAAATTCGACAACGTGATGAACGACCAGCGCAAGGTGATCTTTGAGCAGCGCATCGGCATCATGAAGGGTGAAGATGTCTCCGAAACCGTGGACGACATGCGCCACCAGATTATCGACGATCTCATTTCAAAATACATGCCCGAAAATACCTACGCTGAGCAGTGGCAAACCACCGAGCTGCGCCAGCACCTGCGCGAAGCCGTGGCCATTGATTTTCCCATTGAAGACTGGGCCAAGGAAGAGGGTATTGCCGACGAGGAAATCCGCGAACGCGTGACCAAAGCGGCCGACGAGCTGTATCAGGCGAAGCGCGAAAAATTTACCCCCGCCATCATGCAGCAGGTTGAAAAGGCGGTTGTCCTGCAAACCCTCGACCAGCTCTGGCGCGACCACATTGTTACGGTGGAGCAGTTGCGCCAGGTCATCCACTTGCGCGGATACGGCCAGCGCGACCCGCTCAACGAATACAAGACCGAGGGCTTCAACCTCTTCGAGGCAATGATCTCCAAATTGCGTGAAACCGCCACGGCGCAGGTCATGCGCGTTGAAATCCAGTCGCAGGCCCCCGGCGAACTTTTGCCCGATGAGGATGATCTCCCCTTCATGGAAGCCCACCACATTGATGCCTCATCGGGTGAAGACGACGTGGGCGAAGGCTTCCCGGTCTTCGGCCAGGCAACGGCCACAGCCGCCGCCACCCTTGACCCGAAACGGCCGGAAACCTGGGGCAAGGTCGCCCGCAACGAGCCCTGCCCCTGCGGATCGGGAAAGAAATACAAGCACTGCCACGGAAGCTTTGCCTAGAGTCAGATCATTACGGCCAACATCAGATTTCTGTCCCTTTTTTACCGACTATTTTATTGGTTGCTTGAATGCATTGTAATTGAGCCGTGTAATCAACAGGTCATCGATGCTGATGGAAATACTTTTTTCCCATTCAGTTTTCTTTTCTGGGAGCCATCGCAATAATGATTCAATACCTTCAGAAACCGGTTCGTCAGTGATTTGAAGACTGGCAAGTCGCAGTTCGTAACCCTGACCAAAACTGGCCGCCAAATTCTGTGGTTGAACAATTTCCACACTTTCGGGGTCATTGATATCGCGGAAGGTTGTCAGAGTTGGCAGATTGTTTGGTTCCACGATTTTTCCAGGCAGAACAAGATATTCCCAAACCTGCCGGGCCATTATGCGCTCTTCTCCAAGCCTTGCCTCTAGATTGAAAATCTTGAGCGGGAGAGTAATCGTCCTGAGAGCCCCAGCATCGTCATTGGTCCTCCCTCCTCCGTAGTAGTCCCTATCTCTCTCGGTCCTTCCGGATTCACTATTTGTCAGGAGCACAAACAGATTCTTGCCGCCACCCAAATCAACATAGACGGCTTCTCCCGTCACGCTATCCGAACTCCAACGGCCAGGATTTGGTAAGGGGTGAACCGAAGAGTAAGAAACTTCAATCACACTCGATCCGGTTTTGAGGCCTTCGGGCGTCATAACTTCTGCGGTAAGTTTGTATCGGAAGGTGGAGCTGGGATAGTTGAGCTTGAAAAAGGCAAACGTGCCTAATGCAACAAAAGCCAAACCAATCAGGACTTTTCGATAACGTTTCATTCAAGGCCCCTGCTCGCACAAGTGGCAGAAGCTAAAGCGATTCGCCTTTTAGTCAAAAATCCCATTCGAGCTTCATCGAGGTCGCGGGTTATGAACGTAATGTCACGCCGCGTTGGAATACCTGATGGCCCCCATCATGCCCGCGTTCATGTGGTAGAGGTGGTGGCAATGAAAAGCCCAGTTCCCGGGATTGTCCGCGGCGAACCTGATGGTCACCGAGGTTGAAGGCGGAACCAGGACCGTATCGCGCAACGCCCCTTCGATGGACACGTTGTTGATTGCCGCAACCTTGAAATAATGCCCGTGCAGATGCACGGGATGCGCCATGCCGGTCTGGTTCTGCATGATGATTTCAATGCGCTCGTTTTCACGAACCGTGAAAATCGTCTCATGCATGGAAGACTTGCCATTGAGGCCCCAAAGATAATCCGTGCCGCCGCCCGTCAGAGTCACAATTTCAGTTCGCGTCACCGGTTCGGGTGGCAGCACCGCAACGGAGCGCAGCTTCATCTCCTGTGCCAGGCCCACTTCCGGTGCCACCTCACCCTCGCTTGCAAGCCTGGCAATTTCAGCGCCTTGTGTTGCGAGATAAATGCCGGTCCGTGCGCTTAATCCTTCCGGCCTGAAAAGAATGGGCCATGCCCCGCTGCCTTCCGGCAGCTTCACACGGATATCCGACCTTTGTGCAACGGCCAAGGGAAACAGGGAACCCTTGAGAGGATGCACCGCATTGCCATCAACCGCGATGAGTTCGCCCCGAAGTGTGCCCAGATCAATCCACAGGTTGCTGGCGGCTGCCCCGTTGATGATCCGCAGGCGGATTTGCGTGGCACTGCCAACCCGCACAACTTCCGGATCAGCAAGCGTCCGGTCATTGGCCAAATAGGCGTCAAACATGATGTCGTTAAGTATGCCGGCCTTCGCGTGTCCCGCATGCTCCCCAGCGCCAGCTTTCAGCTCCGCCAAGATTTCCTGCGGATCGCGAAACGTGAAATCATGGAGCAGCACCACATGCTCCTGCTCGTCAAACAGGGGTTCCGCCGTTTCGCGCACAATCAGGGGTGCGGCCAAAAGCTGCTGCTCCTGCAATCCGAGATGGGAATGCATCCAATGGGTGCCGGAACGTGTGTTCACAAATTCATAGTCAAAGGACTCGCCGGGTTTCAATGGCGCCTGCGACAGCATGGGAACGCCGTCCTGGGCGGATGGCGGGTTCAAGCCGTGCCAATGCAGAAGTGTTTCGACATCCAGATCGTTTTTGACCCGTGCCCGGAACCGTTCCGCCAGCACCAGTGACAGACCGCTTCCACCCCTGCTGTTCACAATGCCGAAAACCTTCGCCGCGCGGCCATTAACCTCAATAATTCGTGAACCCACCTTGAGTTCGGCAGGCATTTGCGCGCCTGCAAGGCCTGCCCCGAACGGTGCGGCGAAAATACCCTGAAATACCGACCGTCGTGATAACGTCTTGTTCATCTCAATTCACCGAAACGCCGCCCCTAAAAGGGATTAATACAAAGGAACACAATGAATTAAGATTCTGAAAACAAGTCAGGATTAAGGTCCGGGATGACACCGATAGCCGCTTTAAGCAGGGTTGCCACAATGAAGAATGCGAAATATCTAGCAAAGCTTTTCGTTCGCGACACCAGCGGCGCCACCGCCATCGAGTACGGCTTGATTGCGGCTGCCATGGGACTCATGTTGATACCCGTGATGTTTTCGCTGTCGACAACCGTCAAAGAGTCATTGTTTGACGTAATGCTGGGCCTTTTCCCGACATAGGCTTTCGCGATAGTTCACCGGGACGGCATCGCGCTTTAGATACTGCGGCCAATTGCTAAAAACTTCTCGCGTCTCTGCGTCCGCAGGACGTCCGGCGACACGCCGGCAAATGCCTCCAGTATCCGTCCTATCATTTCGCCTGCGGAAGCTATTGCCTGTTCCGGCTGGCGGTGCGCGCCGCCTAACGGTTCATTAACGATATCGTCAATAACTCCCAGTTTTTTGAGATCCTGCGCCGTGATCTTGAGGGCCGCCGCCGCATCCTTGGCCCTTCCGGCATCACGCCACAGGATGCTGGCTGCCCCTTCCGGCGATATGACGCTGTAAATCGAATGTTCCATCATCAGCACGCTGTTTCCCGTTGCAATGGCAATCGCTCCCCCGGAGCCGCCCTCGCCGATAATCAGGGAAATCAACGGCACCCCGAGCCCCATGCAACAATCGGTCGAGCGCGCGATTGCTTCGGCCTGGCCGCGCTCTTCCGCATCAATGCCGGGATAGGCGCCCGCCGTATCCACAAAGGTAATCACCGGAATGCCAAACCGCTCCGCCAATTCCATCAGCCGCACGGCCTTGCGGTAGCCCTCGGGCCGCGCCATGCCAAAATTATGCTTGAGGCGCCCCTGCGTATCGGCCCCTTTTTCCTGGCCGATCACAACCACTGATGATCCGAGAAACCGCCCAAGCCCGCCGACAACGGCGAAATCCTCGGCGAATTTCCGGTCCCCTGCCATGGGCACGAAGTCGGTGATCAGGCCATTGATATAGGCCAGCGCATGGGGCCGGTCCGGGTGCCGCGCCACCTGGGTCTTTTGCCAGGGCGTCAAATTGACATAGAGATCAGCCAGGCTCTTGGATGCCTTCTTCTCCAAGGCCTTGACCTCGTCGGCGATTGAAACCGTTGCGTCCCCGGCAGCAAGCGCCCGCAATTCGGCGATTTTCCCTTCAAGTTCGGTAACCGACGATTCAAAGTCCAGATAGATCATACGTCCTCAAAGGGTATTGAATGAATTGGCTTTTGGGTGCGCCAGATGTGACCGCCGGACGGGATAAAGTCAACTTTTCTTAGCTAAAGGATGGTGAATCTCCACCACTGCCTGCAGGCGCCCCGCCTGGACATGGGTGTAAATCTGGGTGGTCGAAATATCCGCATGCCCCAGCATTTGCTGAACTGCCCTAAGGTCCGCCCCGCATTCCAGCAAATAGCTTGCAAAGGCGTGGCGCAGCACATGGGGTGAAACCTTGCCAAGGTCGAGGCTGCAGGCCGCTGCGAGCGCCTTAAGTTCTGTGGCGAAATGTTGGCGGGTCAGGCAGCCGCTTGCCCCATGCGAAGGAAACAGCCATTTTGCTGTTGCTGTCTCTTGCGACGCAAGGGTTTTGAGATAGGCCTGAAGAACGCGTCTGGCCCGGTCGGAAACCGGCACGAGCCGCTCCCTGCCGCCCTTGCCCTTGATCGCCAGAAAAGCATCGTCCGCGGTCACCGCCCGCACCGTTAATCCGACAAGCTCGGAGACGCGAAGGCCCGTGGCCGCCAGAAGTTCCAGCAGGCAATAGAGCCGTTCAGCCTTGAAACGTCCCTTGCCCTCCGCCCGCAAAACCCGCTCCTGCGCCTCGGCAAGCAACAGGTCAATGTCCTGCGTCGAAAGCGTCTTGGGCAAGGGCCGGCCCGCCTTCGGGCTTTCCACAATGGCTGCCGGATTGGCCGCCACAAGGCCTTCACCATGAATGAACTGGTGGAACTGGCGGACTGCTGAAAGCCGCCGGGCCGCCGTGGTGCGGGCAAAGCCGTGCTTCTCAAGACTTGCCAGATAGGCCCGGATGTCGTCGCTCGAAGCGGCGAGGAGTGCCCCACCCCTGGCCTCAAGGAAGGCCACATAATGCTGGAGGTCGCGCCCATAGGCCTGCAGGGAATTTTCCGCCGCCCCGCGCTCGGCGCTCATCATCTCGAGGAACCGTTCTACATGCCGGTGCGCTGTCGAAGGCTTTGCGATGCTATCTTTGCCTGAGTTTTTCATGGGGTAAGGATTTCACGATCTCCGACTGCTCCGGCGGGAAATTTCCCAACCCCCACACGGCGCCATAGACTGCGCCGGCCAATATGAGAACTACAAGCAGGAACCGAAGGCTGTCAGGCAAGCGCAAATCTCCAAATCAGTTGGCAGTTTATCCCAGATGCCAGTAAATGACTACCTAATCAAAAGTCTTGGCGCACTGATCCCGCCGTTCTAAAAGCTCCGCCAGCACAAGGATTGGAACAATGGCGCGGCGTTCTCTCTCAAAGGAGATAGAAGATATCCGGGAAAAGCTCGGAAATCATTCGATCGTGCTTGTCGGCCTGATGGGCGCCGGCAAATCCAGCATCGGCCGCAGGCTGGCTGAAAAGCTTGACGTCCCCTTTGTCGATGCCGACCATGAAATTGAGATTGCCGCCGACAAGACCATCCCTGAAATTTTCAAGGATCATGGCGAAGCCTATTTCCGTGAAGGCGAGCGCCGGGTGATTTCACGCCTGATTGAAAATGGCGCGCAGGTTCTGTCGACCGGCGGTGGGGCCTTCATCAACGAGGAAACCCGCCAGGGCATTCAGGCCCATGGAATTTCAGTCTGGCTGAAGGCCGACCTCTCCCTGCTGATGAAGCGCGTGATGAAACGCGCCGACCGTCCCCTGCTGCAGACCGGCAATCCCGAGGCAGTCATGCAAGAACTGATGGACCAGCGCTATCCCATCTATGCCACTGCCGATGTTACGGTTGAAAGCCGCGATGTGCAGCACACGCAAATGGTCAATGAAGTCATCAAGATTTTGGCCAAATGGCCGGGCTGGGAGCGGCTAAACAATGCAAGCATCTGACGGCGTGCGCCGCGATACCGTATCCGTCGATCTCGGAAACCGGGCCTATGACATCCATATCGGGGAACACCTGTTGCAGGAATCCGGCCGCCACATTTCGCCGCTTCTCAACCGGCCTTTCACCGCCATCGTCACCGATGAAAACGTGGCGCGCCTCCATCTCAAAACGCTGGAAGCATCCCTTGCAGCGGCAGGCATCAAATCGTTTGCCATCGTTCTGCCCGCCGGTGAAAAAACCAAGAGCTTCACTGCACTGGCTGATTTATGCGAACAACTGCTCGCCGCCGGCGTGGAGCGGCGCGATAAAATCATCGCCTTCGGTGGCGGCGTGATTGGTGACCTCACCGGTTTTGCCGCGGCAATTCTGAGGCGCGGTGTCGAATTCATTCAGATTCCAACGACGCTTTTGGCCCAGGTCGATTCCTCGGTGGGCGGCAAGACCGGCATAAACTCGGCCCACGGCAAAAACCTTATTGGCGCCTTTCTCCAGCCGATTAAGGTTCTGGCCGACACAAGCCTGCTTGAAACGCTGCCGCGCCGCGAACTGGCAGCCGGTTACGCCGAGGTGGCAAAATACGGCCTTCTCGGCGACCTGTCATTCTTCGAATGGCTCGAAGCCAATGCGGACATCTTGCTGCGCGGCGATGCCCAGGCGCGCGCCTACGCCATTCACCAGAGCTGCGCAGCCAAGGCCGCCATTGTCGCCGAAGATGAGACGGAACAAGGCGTTCGCGCCCTGCTCAACCTCGGCCACACCTTTGGCCACGCCCTTGAATCGGCGACGGGCTACAGCAGCCGTCTCCTGCACGGCGAAGGGGTTGCCATCGGCATGGTCCAGGCCTTTCGCTTTTCCGAACACCAGAAACTTTGCAAACCCGGCACGGCGGACCGGGTTGCCAGGCACTTGAAAGCCGCTGGGCTTCCCACCCATATGAACGACATCGAGGGACCGCTTCCACCCATTGCCGATCTCGTCGCCATCATGCGGCAGGACAAGAAGGCCCAAAGCGGCAAGCTGACATTTATTCTGGTGCGCGCCATTGGCGATGCTTTCATTGCCAGTAGCGTACCCGATTCGGCTGTGGCAGATTTTCTGACGGAGGATTTAAGAAGCAAATGAATTTTGACATCAGCATTCCGGCAGTGGCAATTGTTCTGCTGCTTTTCCTGTCTGCGTTTTTTTCCGGCTCTGAAACTGCCCTCACCGCTGCCTCAAGGGCCCGCCTTACCGAACTGGAGCGCCGCGGAAGCTGGCGCGCCTCGGTGGCGCTGTCCTTGACAAAAAGCCGTGAGCGGCTCATCGGCGCACTTCTTCTTGGCAACAATGTCGTCAATATCTCGGCCTCGGCCCTCGCCACGGCAGTCCTCCTCAAAGCCTTCGGTGACAGCGGCGCTGTCATCGCATCCGTGGCCATGACCGTGCTCGTGCTTATCTTTGGCGAAGTCATGCCCAAGAGCTATGCCATTGCCTATCCTGAAAGGGTGTCGCTTGCCGTTGCCCCCATCATGCGTGTGCTCGTGGCGGTGTTCGGCCCGGTTGTAATCGCCGTTGAATATGTCGTGAAAAATGTCCTCCGCGTTTTCGGCGTCAACGTGTCCAATGTGAACAACGTTCTGTCCGCCCACGACGAACTGCGCGGTACCATTGATTTGCACCACAAGGAGGGTGCGTTCATCACCAACGACCGCAACATGCTGGGCGGCATTCTCGATCTTCAGGATCTTGAGGTGCTGGATGCCATGATCCACCGCACCAAAATGCTGACCATCGATGCTGCCGACCCGCCCGAAAAAATCGTCAACCAGGTTTTGAAATCGGGGCACACGCGCTTTCCCGTGTGGAAAGACAAGCAGGACAACATTATTGGCATTCTGCATGCCAAGAACCTGTTCGCGGCATTGCAGGAGAATGAAGGCGACTTCACCAAGGTCAAGATCGAGGACGTCATGAGCCCGCCCTGGTTTGTGCCCGATACGCGCCCTCTTGCTGACCAGCTCAAGGCGTTCCTCAGGCGCAAAACCCACTTTGCCATCGTTGTTGACGAATATGGCGAGGTGCAGGGCCTTATTACCCTTGAAGACATCATTGAAGAGATCATCGGCGACATCAAGGACGAGCATGATTTCGTAAGCTCAGGCATCAAGCCGCAGCCCGATGGTTCCTATGTTGTTGAAGGCACCGTGCCCCTGCGCGATCTCAACCGCGCCTTGAACTGGAATCTGCCGGATGAAGAGGCCACCACAATCGCCGGCCTCGTCATCCACGATGCCCGCATGATTCCGGAAGTGGGCCAGGTTTTCAATTTTCACGGCTTCCGCCTGGAAGTGCTGAAAAAGCGCAAGCACCAGGTCACCTCGCTAAAGCTGACCCCGGAAAATCTTGGCTAGGTTTTTGGCGCTGCCGCCTCAATCGCCAATGCATGCACCCGCTCTTTGAGTTCGGCTGCCAGGACGTGGTTAATCATTCGGTGCTGCTCGACCCGGGATTTGCCCTGAAACGCCGCCGCGACAATTTTGACGCGAAAATGGCTTTCCCCGTCAGGCCGGGCTCCCGCATGGCCCTCATGCAGCGACGATTCATCAATCACCTGCAGGGAAACGGGTGAAAATGCCGCTTGCAGCTTCGTTTCCAGGGTTATTCCAACCAGTCCTAAGTTCATTTTGCGTCCAGTGCGGTTCAGGGTTGCGACTTTTGCTTCATATCCCCATAATCATGCCCCATGAAACTTGATTCAAAATATTTCGACAAGATCCGCATCAAAACCGGGCCCAACAAGAAGGAACCGCCGGCCCCAACCATGTGCGAATGGCCGGGTTGTGCCAAGCCGTCACGCCACAAGGCGCCCAAGGGACGTGGCGCCGAGGGCCAGTTCCACAATTACTGCACCCAACACGTCCAGGAATACAACAAGACCTACAATTATTTTGAGGGGATGAAGGACGATGCCGTGGCGGGCTTCCAGAAGGATGCCCAAACCGGCCACCGGCCCACCTGGAAACTGGGCCAGAACTCTTATGCCAATATCAATGGCATGCGTCGCAAGGCCCGGAATGTGAACGATCCCTATGCCATGTTCACCCCCAGTGCCGAGAATGTTAACGCCAAATTGGGCCGCGCCCTGCGCAAGAACGAAATCAAGGCTCTGAACACCCTGGGACTGGATGAAACGGCCACGTCTGAAAAAGCCAAGTCGCAATACAAGCTCCTGGTGAAACGCCTTCACCCCGATGCCAACGCCGGTTCGCGCGAGAACGAGGACACCCTTAAAGCGGTGATCCATGCCTATGACACATTGCGGGCCAGCGGATTCTGCTAGTTTGCCCACTGCCTGGAACTTGCAGCACCCCAATGAACCGTTTAGAACCCAGAGCATTCCATGACACGCCCGGAAGAGAAGAATGAACAGATGAATAGTATGGCAAATGGTGACGCCCACGGAATGCCCGATTCCACCGCATCGGTGAGCCAACTCTTTGGCTTTGAATCAAACATGATCGTGCCGTCCTATTCCACGGCCACCGAACATGTGCCCGATCTTGATGAGGATTATCTTTTCAACCGCGACACCACGCTGGCAATCCTGGCGGGCTTTGCCTTCGACCGCCGCGTGATGATCACCGGATACCACGGCACCGGCAAGTCGTCCCATATCGAGCAGGTGGCCGCCCGCCTTAACTGGCCCTGCATCCGCATCAACCTGGACAGCCACATCAGCCGCATCGATCTCATCGGCAAGGATGCCATCGTGTTGCAGGATGGCAAGCAGATCACCGAATTCCGCGAGGGCATTCTGCCCTGGGCCTATCAGCGCAACGTGGCGCTGGTCTTCGACGAATATGATGCGGGCCGTCCCGACGTGATGTTTGTCATCCAGCGCATTCTTGAGTCCTCCGGCAAACTTACCTTGCTCGATCAGTCCAAGGTCATTCGCCCCCACAAGGCGTTCCGCCTCTTTTCGACGGCCAACACCGTGGGCCTCGGCGACACTACCGGCCTCTATCATGGCACCCAGCAGATCAACCAGGCCCAGATGGACCGCTGGTCCATTGTTGCCGCGCTGAACTACCTGCCCCATGCGGAGGAAACCGGCATCGTGCTGGCCAAGTGCAAGAATTACAACACCGAAAAAGGCAGGAAGGTCATCTCCAACATGGTGCGCATTGCGGACTTGACCCGCAACGCCTTCATGCAGGGCGATGTCTCAACCGTGATGAGCCCGAGAACTGTCATCACCTGGGCTCAGAACACCGACATCTTTGGTGACATCGGTTTCGCCTTCCGGCTGACCTTCCTGAACAAGTGCGACGAGCTTGAACGCCCCATCGTGGCAGAGTTCTATCAGCGCTGCTTTGGCGAGGAACTGCCGGAATCTTCCGCCCATGTGGCCATCGCCTGAAGGCACATCAGCCAATGGCAGAGGCCCGTGAAGGCAAAGCAGAGGAATTCAAGCGCGTCCTGAGCACGGCGATGAAAACCATTGCCGATGATCCGGAACTCACCGTGAGCTTCGGCAATGAAACGCCTGCGCTCTCCGGCAACAAGTGCAAGCTTCCGCAGGTCACCAGCCAGTTCACGCCCAAGGACATTGCCATCACCCGTGGGCTCTCCGACAGTTTCGCCCTCAGGCTTTCCAACCACTCGGACCAGATTCACAGCAAGTACCGCCCCGAGGGTAAGAATGCCCGCGCGGTTTTCGAGGCTGTTGAGCAGGCCCGCATTGAGGCTCTCGGCGCTAACGCCATGCCGGGCATGGCGCAAAACCTGAATGCCGCCCTGGAAGACCGCTTTGCAAAAGCCGTGGTCAACCGCTCCAGCAACCGCCGGGACACGCCCCTAGAAGAGGCCGTGGCCCTCATGGTGCGCGAACGGCTCACCGGCCAGGCGCCGCCCGCCAACGCCAAGATGTATGTCGATCTCTGGCGCCCCTGGATCGAGGAAAAAGCCGCGTCACGCCTCAGCAACCTGGGCAGCGCCATTCACGACCAGACGGAATTTGCCAGAGCCTCGCGCGATATCATCGCCGCCCTCGATATGGCTGATGAGCTGGGCGACGATCCCGACCAATCGGACGAGACCGACAATCAGGATGACACTGAGCCCGATGCGGGTGAGCGCCAGGAAACCACCGACGGTGAAGACGAGGAAAGCCAGCAGTCCGCCGCCGAGGAATTGCAGGACTCCGAAGGCGACACCGATGCCTCCGAAATGGAGCAGCAATCGAAGGACATGGACGAGTCCCCCGATGACATCGAAGGCGAAGAGCAGGATGATGGCGACGAACCCTGGCGGCCGCAGCTTCCGTTCTCGTCCCTCACCAACGATAATTTCTACAAGGTCCACACCAACCAGTTTGACGAGGAAATTGCCGCCGAAGACCTTTGCGACACCGAGGAACTGACAAGGCTGCGCAATTATCTCGACAAGCAATTGTCCAACCTCCAGGGCGTCGTGGCCCGCCTTGCCAACCGCCTGCAGCGCCGCCTCATGGCCCAGCAGAACCGCTCGTGGGATTTCGATCTCGAGGAAGGCGTGCTCAATACCGCCCGCCTGGTGCGTATCGTTATTGATCCCATGCATCCCCTGTCCTTCAAGGTGGAACAGGACACCAAGTTCCGTGACACCGTCGTCACCCTGCTCCTCGATAATTCCGGCTCCATGCGCGGCCGCCCCATTACCGTGGCCGCAACCTGTGCTGATATTCTGGCGCGGACCCTTGAGCGCTGTGGCGTGAAGGTCGAAATTCTGGGTTTCACCACCAAGGCCTGGAAAGGCGGCCAGTCGCGCGAGAAATGGCTGGGCGCCGGCAAGCCCGCAAACCCCGGCAGGCTCAATGACCTCCGCCACATCATCTACAAATCCGCCGACCAGCCCTGGCGGCGGGCCCGGCGCAATCTCGGCCTGATGATGCGCGAAGGCCTGCTCAAAGAAAACATCGATGGCGAGGCCCTGATCTGGGCCCATAACCGCCTGCTGGCGCGCTCGGAGCAGCGCCGCATCTTGATGGTGATTTCCGATGGCGCCCCGGTCGACGATTCAACCCTTTCGGTGAACTCCGGAAATTATCTCGAGCGCCACCTCCGTCAGGTCATTGCCGATATTGAAGGCAAGTCCCCCATCGAGCTCATCGCCATCGGCATCGGCCATGACGTGACCCGCTATTATAAGCGCGCCGTCACCATCATCGACGCCGAGGAACTGGGTGGCGCCATGACCGAAAAGCTGGCCGAGCTCTTTGAGGAAAATGGCCCCCAGGACAAGCGCTCTGCCCAACCCGCGCGCCGGCGCGCCCGCGCGTGAGAGGTCTGCTTCTCGCGCTGGGGCTTATTATCGGTCATGCAGCATCATCCGCCTCGGCAGAGCCCCTGACCATCACATCGTCCAGCCTCAGCCGCTTCGCCCTTCTCACCAATGCCACCAGTTTCGGCCCCTTCAAATGGCGCGGTGGCATCGAGCTTGCCAGCGGGAACAAGAAATTCGGCGGCTTGTCCGGACTGATTATGTCGGACGAGTGCACCGCGTTGCGCGCCGTCAGTGACGCGGGCCGCTGGCTCACTGCCAAGGTGACTTACAGCGGGGATGCTCCCACAGGCCTCAGCAAAGCCTCCATCGTCCCCATCCTCGATGACAAGGGAAAGCCGCCGCCAAGCAAGCGCTGGGGCGATGCGGAAGCAGTTGCCGAAGGGCCCAATGGAAAAACCATTGTGGGTTTTGAAACCCGCACCCGCGTCGGGGCCTATGATCTCGCCGGCAAGGGCATGACAGCCAGGTTCCAGAAGCTGAACCCGCCCAAGGACATTGTACGGGGCAGAATGAATGGCGAACTGGAATCCCTGGGCTATTTCAAGAGCGGCCCGCTCAAGGGCAACTACATCGCCGTTGCTGAAACCAATCTTGATGCCCAGGGCAATACCAAGGCCTGGGTCTGGAATGGCAGGCGCAGCATCGCCTTCTCCATCAGGCAGCTTGAAACCTACAATATTACCGACATCGCCCTGCTTCCGAATGATGACATTCTGGTTCTGCAGCGCAGTTACAGTGCTTCGACTTTTCCCGGCATGGCCATAAGCCGGTTTCCTGCAAGCGCCATCAGACAAGGGAAAACTGTTCAGCCCGATACACTGCTGGAAGCCCGCATGCCGTTCTACGCCATCGATAACATGGAAGGCATTGCGGTCTGCGAACGCGGCGGCGAGCTTCGCGTCAACATCCTGTCAGACAACAACTTCAACACCGGGCGGCAAAGAACATTGCTGCTGCAGTTCGCCTATACGCCATGACTGCAATCCCGCGCCTGGAAACCAGTCGCCTGTTCTTGCGGGAACACACCCTTCAGGACTTTGAGGCTTTGTATGCCATGTGGTCCGAGCCCGCCGTCTATCGTTTCATCGTCGGCCGCCCGTCAACACGCGAGGAAGCCTGGAACCGGTTGCTGCGCTACTCCGGCCATTGGGCACTGCTAGGTTACGGCTATTGGGTAGTGGAAGAACGGGCCACGGGCTATTACGTGGGCGAAATGGGTTTTGCCGATTTCCACCGCGGTATTGATCCGCCGCTAGACGGGAAACCCGAGCTGGGCTGGGCCCTCAAAACCGCAGTTCATGGCAAGGGTTATGCAACCGAAGCCCTGCTGGCGATCACAGCGTGGGGCGATGCCCATTTTGCCGTGATGGAAACAGCCGCCATCATTGCTCCGGAAAACACCGCATCAATCCGCCTTGCCGAAAAAATCGGTTTCGTGAGAAAGCTGGAAACCACCTACAAGGGCGAGCCCACGCTCGTGTTCTATCGCGCTCCTAAGTCTTAGGTCTCATATTTTTCAAGAAACGCTTCGGCGCTCAACAGCCGCATGTCGTCCACAACGCCCGCCAGCCTGTCATGCTCCCAGTCCCACCAGGCAAGCGCTATGATCCGTGAACTGATCTTTGGTTCAAAGCGCCAGCGCAGGAATTTTGCCGGGACCCCGGCAACGATGGCATAGGCCGGCACATCGCGCGTCACGATGGCGCCCGCCGCAACCAGGGCCCCATGGCCTATCTTCACCCCCGGCTTGATGATCGCCCCGTGCCCGATCCAGACATCATTGCCCGTCACAACCAATTTCTCTTGCCGCTTCTCACGGAATTCGCTGTCAAGCTTGGCGCCCAGGAAATATTCATTTGCGCGGTAGGTCATCTTGTGCTGGCTTACCCGCTCAAGCGGATGTTCGAGCGCATTGATCCGCGTATTCGCCGCAATACAGCAGAATTTGCCGATCCTCGCATAGATCACTTCTGCCTGGCGCTCTACATAGGAATAGTCGCCAAGCTCCGCGTCGGAAAAAGCCACGCGCTCCCTGATTTCGGTAAAGCGCCCGAGCTTGGCATTCCGTAAAACCGCAGAGGGGTGAATCACGGGTTCCCCGCTGCGTGTTGCCGTCGGCGAATGGCGTTTTGGCTGCTTGCTCATGGCTGGAACCTAAAACAAAAGCCGCCCATTTTGGAGCGGCTACTGCAAATCTCGGGATCTGGAATGATCAGGCAGCTTTTTCTTCCAGCTTTTTGGCAATCGAGCTCTTCAGCTTGCGCGCCTTGATGGAAAGGTCATCGTTGCTTGCCTTCATAAGGAAGGCATCAAGCCCACCGCGATGCTCAACCGTCTTGAGCGCATTGGCACTGACGCGGAACCGGTAGGTCAGGCCCATGGCATCGCTGATCAGGCTGACACTGCACAGGTTCGGCAGAAAGCGCCGCCTCACCTTGTTGTTGGCGTGGCTCACATTGTTGCCCGCCAGTGGGTTCTTGCCTGTCAACTCGCAAACTCGAGCCATGATCCGTACTCCACGATATAATAAAGGCCAGACCATGAGGGGTCCGGCTCGGTTGGCGCTTCTATAAGTGGAGAGCCAGCGTCGGTCAAGCAGCACAGCAACAATTTCCGCCACAGCCTCCCGTCCCGCTTTAGAACAGCCGGGTTAACAGCCAGGGCGGCGGATCGGCCTAAACCCTTAAAGCGGAACCGAATTTTAGTGGCACACGGCAATCCGGCCACCATATCTTGCGAGAACAAACAGTGAAAATAGGGCAATCCGCGATTCGCCCACCTTCTGTTCTCAAACCAGAACGCTTCGTTAATTTCAAAAGTCAAAGTGGCGCCTGTGCTTTTACCCCTCATTAACAGGTGGAAACGAAGCTTAACGGAAAAGCCGAATTTTCGTCGATCTTTCGGGGAGGAAAAATCGCTACGGGAAAACCTCCGCGCGAGTACGCTAGGCATTGCGCCGGAACAGAAAATGAATCTGTCACGAGTCAGCGATTCGCCCACCTTATGTTCTGCTTTGAATCCAAGTCTTTCCAAGGCGGAGCGAATTGACACAGCCTTGAAATGCCTCCGCCACCGGTTGACATCAGCCATTTCGCATCTACCTTGTGGTGATGCCGCAAATCCGAAATGTCACCGCCGTATTGGGGCCCACCAATACCGGCAAAACTCATTTGGCGGTGGAGCGCATGCTGGCCCATGGCGGCGGCATGATCGGCTTGCCGCTCAGGCTCCTGGCCCGCGAGATTTATGATCGCGTGCGTCTGAGGGCCGGCGATCACGCCGTGGCCCTTGTGACCGGGGAAGAAAAAATCATCCCCGCCGCCCCGCGCTATTGGGTGGCGACTGTCGAGGCCATGCCGCCTGACATCGAGGTGCCGTTCCTCGCCATCGACGAGGTTCAGCTCTGCGCCGATTTCGAGCGCGGCCATATTTTTACCGACCGGGTCTTGCACCGGCGTGGGCTCGAGGAAACCATGCTTCTGGGGGCTGCTACTATGAAGCCTATCCTCGAAGCCATGCTGCCCAAAACCAGCTTCATCGCCAGGCCGCGCTTTTCCAAGCTCACCTATTCCGGCGTCAAGAAAATGACGCGGCTTCCCCGCAGATCTGCCATCGTCGCCTTCTCAGCCGAGATGGTTTATTCCGTGGCCGAACTTATCCGGCGGCAAAATGGCGGAGCCGCGGTAGTTTTGGGGGCCCTGTCACCGCGCACCCGCAATGCCCAGGTGGCCCTCTATCAATCCGGTGACGTGGACTACATCGTGGCGACCGATGCCATCGGCATGGGCCTCAACATGAATGTGGATCATGTGGCCTTTGCCGCCACCCGGAAATTCGACGGCTTCCAGTACCGCCAGCTGAGCCCCGGCGAACTTGGCCAGGTCGCCGGCCGCGCCGGCCGCTACATGAACGACGGCACCTTTGGCTGCACCGGAGAGGCCGAAGCCTTTGAGCAGGAAACCATCGACCGCCTGGAGAACCATAATTTCGACCGCGTCCGCTCGCTGCAATGGCGCAACCCCGACCTCGATTTCGGCTCCCTTGAGCGGCTGCGCCGCAGCCTCACCGCCATGCCCCGGCACGATGGCCTCACCCGCGCCCAGGCAGGCCCCGACATCCAGGCGCTGGAAGCCGTAGTGCGTGACGCTGATGTTGCCGGTCTGGCCAAATCCAGGAGCGATGTGGAGCTTCTCTGGTCGGTTTGCCAATTGCCGGATTACCGCAATATTTCGCCTGCCGAACACGCCCACCTCGTGGGCCGCATCTTCCAGTTCCTCGCCAGTCCTCCGGGTTACATTTCGGAGGATTGGTTCTCCCGCCAGCTCAAGCATTGCGAAAATACCGAGGGCGATCTCGACACACTTTCCAACCGCATCTCCCACGTCCGGACCTGGACCTTCATTGCCAATCGGGGCAACTGGCTGAAAGCCCCCCTCTATTGGCAGCAGCGCGCCCGCGAGATAGAAGAGAAGCTGTCAGATGCGTTGCACGAAAGGCTGACCCAGCGTTTCATTGACCGCCGGACTAGTGTATTGATGCGCCGCCTGGCCCAAAAGGAAGAGTTAATGTCGAGTGTTGAAGAAGACGGCGCCATTCATGTTGAAGGCGAGTATGTGGGCCGCATCAAGGGTTTCAATTTCATTCCCGATGGCACGAGCGAGAGCCAGGAACAACGAACCCTGAAAGCCGCCGCCGTTCATGCCGTGAGTGCCGAAATTCTGGCCCGCGCCAATTCCGCCGCAACTTCCGCCGATCCCGACCTGAAACTCACCCGCGATGGCAACATTATCTGGAACCACGCGCCCATCGGTTTTGTCGAAGCCGGTGAAAGTCTCCTGAAGCCCGTGGCCCGGGTGCTTGCCAGCGATCTCCTCTACGGACAGGCCCGCGAAGATGTGCAACTCCGGTTGCAAAAATTTATTGACCGTCACGTCGCAACCTTGCTCGAGCCCCTGCTCAAACTGCAGGAAAGCGAAACCCTGCAGGGCATTGCCCGCGGCATAGCCTTCCGCATCGTTGAAACCCTGGGCGTATTGCCACGGGAAACCGTGCTTGAAGATGTTAAATCCCTGTCCCAGGAAGACCGTGCCGTGCTCCGCGCCCAGGGAGTGCGCTTTGGTGCTTTCCATATTTTTACGCCCTTGCTGTTGAAGCCCGCCGCTACCGAACTCCGGCTTTTGCTCTGGGCCCTGCAATTGAAAAAGGCCGGCAGCCTGGATCTGGCAAACCTTCCCACGCCTCCGGGTCAGGGCCTCACCTCGGCGATCTTCGACAGGTCAACGCCGCGCGGCTTCTATGGCGTCTGCGGCTACCGCATTTGCGGAACCCGCGTTGTGCGCATCGACATGCTGGAGCGCCTGGCCGACCTCGTGCGCGAGCGGGTCTTCTGGCGCGCCCGCTTCCCCGACGAAGTGCGCCCCGCCGGGTCCGTTGAGGGTGGCGGCTTTGCCATCGTGGCCGACATGATGTCACTCGTCGGCTGCTCCGGCGAAGAGTTCGAAGGCATTCTGCGCAGCCTCGGCTTCCGCATGCAGAAAAAGAAAATTAAACGCCCTGCCGCACCAGCAGCACCCCTGGCGGAAGCCGCTGCGCTCCTCGCAGAACCAGAAATAGCCTCCGAACCGGTTGTGATGACGGAACCCGAACCTTTGGCAGCAGCCCCCGGATCTGAAGCCGTTGCCCCAGCTGTGGAGATCGATGCCCCGCCAGCGGTGGAAGAATCCATCTCACCAGCCCCTGAGCCCGTCCTCGAAGAAGTTGAAATCGAGGTCTGGTGGCCAAAGGATACGGGCCCGTTCCGCCACCGGCCCGAGGCCAAACCCCAGCACAGGCCCCAGCCTAAGCCTGTGGATCAGAAAGAGCGGCCGCCAAGACCGAACCGTAAGCACCATGCAAAGGAACGCGACGAGCGCCGCGAAGAACCCAAGCGCCGGCCCGAAAAGCCCATGGACCCCAATTCGCCTTTTGCCGTTCTGGAAACCCTCAAGGCTCAAATGATGGGTAAGAAAAACTGACGCAACGCCTGGACAAGTGGCTCTGGTTTGCCCGGGTCGTGAAACAGCGCCCCACGGCCGCTGAATTGGTCGAAGCGGGCCATGTGCGCCTGAACCGAGCAAAGGTTACCAAGCCCGGCCATGTTGTGCGCCCCGATGATGTATTGACCATTGCTGTGGGCGGCCATGTCCGCGTCCTGAAGGTCAAGGATTTGGGCACCAAGCGTGGGCCCTTCTCCCAGGCATGTCAGCTATACGAAGACCTCACCTCTGGCCCTTCCCGCGACGAGAAAGACCGTGCATAAGGCAAAAATTCTTGCTATTCATCGTTCGTTATAAAGAACAACTGGACTGACATGACCTACATCGTCACTGAAAACTGCATCAAGTGCAAATACATGGACTGCGTTGAAGTCTGCCCCGTGGATTGCTTCTACGAGGGCGAAAACATGCTGGTTATCCACCCCGATGACTGCATTGACTGTGGCGTTTGCGAGCCGGAATGCCCCGCCGATGCGATCAAGCCGGATACCGAGCCGGGCTTGGAGAAATGGCTCAAGATCAACACCGAATATGCCCAGAAGTGGCCAAATATTACGATCAAGCGCGATGCCCCGGCCGATGCCAAGGAGTTCGATGGTGTCGCAGGCAAATTCGAGGCCCACTTTTCGGAAAACCCCGGCGAAGGCGATTGAATTCGTTAACCATCCTGTGAATAACGCAGGGCACCGATGCCAGGATAGACCGTACACGGATATATCGAGCTTTAATTTTCCTTAAAATCGTGCTATAGTCCTTTTTAATGTAAACAATACCCCTGCAAGTCATGAGACCCGGGCCCCCAAAGCTCGGTTATTTTTTCGCCCATATTTTGCGGGCGATTCCGGGGTCCAGGCGAAAGCGAAGGACAAAAAATGAAAAAAGCCGTAAAAAAGGCAGCGCTGGCAAAGAAGGCAGCTAATACCAAAAAGTCGGTTGCAAAGGAAAAAAAAGCAACCAAGTCCAAGGCGGTAGCTGCGAAAGCCAAGGCTAAAGTTGTAAAAACCAAGCCCAAGGCGAAGGTGGCGCCCGTTGCAAAGCCAGTCGCCAAGAAGACGATTCTGACCAAGGTAACCGGTCATCTGAAACACTCCAAGCCAGTCCACGCGGTTTCTGCACCGGTTGCAAAGCCCGTGAGTGTGGCCGTAAAGCCCGTTGCCGCACCTGTTGCAGCCGTGGCAAAGCCCGCCGTTGCCGCAGCGCCCGCTGCGCCCAGGAAGCTCGCCTTCAAGATCGGCGAACTGGTGGTTTATCCCGCCCATGGCGTTGGCAAGATTACCGCCATCGAAGAGCAGGAAATCGCCGGCTCGAAGCTTGAACTCTACATCGTGGATTTCGAGCGCGAGAAGCTGCGCCTCAAGGTTCCAACCAACCGCGCCGAGCAAAAGGGCATGCGCCGCCTGGCTGACCGCGGCCTGATCGAGCACGCCATGAAGGTTATCCGTGGCCGGGCCCGCATCAAACGCACCATGTGGTCGAGGCGCGCCCAGGAATATGATGCGAAGATCAATTCCGGTGATCTCATTGCCGTGGCCGAAGTCGTGCGCGATCTCTACCGCTCCGACCGCCAGCCCGAGCAGTCCTATTCCGAGCGCCAGCTGTTCGAGCAGGCCCTGCTCCGCATGGCCCGCGAGCTTGCTGCCGTCCGCAAAGTCGATGATGACCAGTCGGTGAAGGAGCTTTCCGAATTCCTCGCCAAGAACGCCAAGCGCGCCCAGGCCGCCGGCGAAAAGGCCGAAGAAGAGGCCGCCGCCGAAGAAGCCGCATAAGCATTTTTCCAAGACCTCTAGGGACAAGGCCCGGTTTCAAACCCGGGCCTTTTCTTTTTCACGGATTCCAAACTATAAGGAGGTTTGTGCGGTCCCGTAGCTCAGTTGGATAGAGCATCAGTTTCCTAAACTGAGGGCCACTGGTTCGAATCCAGTCGGGGCCGCCAATTATTTCATGGAAAAGCAACTCGCTGGCGTCGAGGCCTAGCTCGCGGTGACCGGCACGGTCATCGAAACACTGTAGGAAAAGGAATAGCTCCCAACCAGCGGAACCGTAAACGTCACGGGATAGCTCGCCGTTGTATGAGCCAGTTTTACCCCCGCGCTTAAGGGGTCAAAAGTCAAAGTGACTGACACGTCTTCCGGGCCATGCCCCTCAAAGACCTTGCTCCTGACGAGGGTCTGCAGTTCGGATTGGGTTATTGTCGGTTTGAGTTGCAGGGCGCGGGCTCCTTCGGCAAGTGCATGGCGCAAGTTATGCGTGCTATGCGCCGCCCAGCCCACCGCAAAAATGCCGATAACCATGACAAGGAAAGTTGGAAGCACCAGGGAAAATTCGACAGCTGCGCTGCCGCGATCATCACGGATAAGGTGTTTAACGGACACGAATGACCTCGCGCTCGTAAAGGGGCAAGCCATCCTGAAAGACTGTTTTGCCAAAAAATGGATCCGTGTAAGTGCTTGAGGCCTCGATAGTCCAGTAGGTCTCAGGAATGCTGCTGTCACTGCAGACTCCGCCGCAACTCGCGGCCACGCCTGCACAGACGCAAGTCTTGTTAAGCGCGATGCTTCCGTCGTCCGGTTTGGCAGTCCACGCTGCTTCGGCAATGTTCAGCGCAACTTCCTCGCTTGTGCCGCCTTGAAGGAAATACTTGCCTGCTACTTCTACGCTGTCACGCATATGGTTGTTCTGCTGGTAGTATGCCCAGCCTGAAATGGTGCCCAAGAGAACGAGTGCCAATAACGGCGCAATAAGTGCGAACTCAATCGCTCCTACGCCTGTGTCATCCCGGAAAAATTTACGCATGGCGTCACTCCACCAGCTTGACGAGCTGCATTGCCGGAATGGTCCTCATGCCATAGGCGGTGCAATCCTGATTGATCGTTGTGTTTCCCGACCATTCCACCGTTTTGCCCACGACCTGGGTGCAGCCGCCGTTTCCGGAGAAGTTTCCAAGATAGTTGATGTTCTGGTTGGCGAAGTAGACAGCGCCGGTAAGTTTGGAATCTGCCGTCCCATTCAAAGTCACGCCGTCTGTGGCGCTCCGGTCGCCAAAGAAGAGCAGGCCGGAATAGGTCCCACTCGTCGGTGCCGACAGGTTAACGGTGGCCGTGCCATTGATGCTCACCGAGGTGCCGGCGGTGAAGTATATTGTTACGCCCGAACCGGAGATGTTTGCGTTCGCATTGATCCTGAAGTTTCCGCCGGAGACAATATAGACGCCTGGACTCAATGTTTTGGTTCCGGTCAGGTTCATGCCATTGGTGTAATGTCCCGGCTGCAGAACCGCGCCACCCGTGCTTGTATAGGTCGTTCCGGACGTTGGAACGGGAACATCGGCGAAGGGGTCAGCGGCAGGTGGCGCATTCGTAATGGCGCCTGGACATTCGGTCATCGTTGCGCCCGAAGTCAAACTGACGTCGCCGACAGCAATGATGCAATCGGTCGACAATTTTGCCGAGCCTTGGACCCGCACGGAATCAGATGTCATCGAATTCGACATGACGGTGCAGCCTACGAGGTTTAGGTCCGAACTTCCGGAAAACTTCGCGGCGCTTGATAAGGTCGTACTGAGGGCAAGGATACAGGCGTTGGCCGCGGTCTGCATGATTGCCACCGCCCTCACTCTTTCGGTAACCATGTCATCAAAAAAGAACGAGGTAAAATACCGGGGCAGCTCGATCGACAGTTCCACCTCGATGGCCTTGGCGTCACCGGCATATGCGCCAGCGCTTGGCGGATAGTGCACCGCGAGTGTCCCTGGCTGGTAGCCATTTTCGGTGGCGATGTAGGTGGCGGTATTCAGTATCTTGCTGGAATTTGATCCGGCGCGCTTTTCAAGTGCCGCCGTGTAGGCCGCCTTGTCGGCTGCCTGCTGCAGTTCCACATCCTTGTGGTACCAGAAGGCGGTTTCAACACCGAAGCCCGCGCCCGCGGCGAGGAGCGGAATTGTGAGAGCTGTGGCAATCGCAATATTGCCCTTTGTCTCTCGCAGAAGAAATCTTGACCATTTATTCATGCCTTCGAAATATCAGGCGAAACTTAGATGTGCCTTAAGAAAAATCTTCAAATGTTACTCAAAACCAGATTCAATTTACGTTTGGGGCGATGGACATTTCATGCATTGATAAGCAGGCATGTGCTGTATGACCGACAGGCCCAATTAGAATTCAATTGAAATTGCTAGAGTTGATTGAACATGCGCTCAATAGGAGCGATGAACCCGCCGTACTAAGTGAAGGGCCAATGCTACGTTGACAGGGAGGGCCGAGCCCAACACGTTAATCAGATCAATTACAAATTAGTGATTCTCGTTAAGTCTAATGGGCCTTGCCAATTCGTAAAGCCGTGAACCGGGATGCTCCGGCGAACTCAACTCGCTCAAAACACCAGCACCTTGTCGGCGGACACTGTCGCAGCCGCCAACTCATCCATTGTGCTGCGGCGCGCGCCTTCCATCATGTCTTCTGCGGTCATGCCGCGCGCATCCATGCAGGTGCCACAAAGGAGCACGTGGCCCTTGGCCGTTACCACACGCTTCAGCATGCGCTCCATATTGTAATAGCCATCCGGCGTCTTCTGGCCCTTGCGCGCCGCGACAACCGCGTCCGCCATCAGGAAGACAGTGACTTCCGCTGCCAGGTCGTTCTTCAGCAGGGCATGGGCAAGACGCAGCCCGTTGTAACAGCGCTCGGTTCCGTATGGCGGATCATTCAGGACAAACAGGGCCTTCATTCGGCCAGCACTTTGCGGCGGCTCTCAAACTCTTTCTGGTCAATCTCGCCGCGCGCAAAACGCGCCTTCAGGATATCGAGCGGAGCGGGACCAGTTGGCTTTTGCGCCCCTTGCCATGACCCGCCGCCGAGCCATTGAATGAGAAAGACAATGGCGGCAATCACGGCAACCAGTGTCAGGATCATGAATAGCGGTCCAAAAAACATGCCGTACCCTCCTTCACCCCACCCCATCATGCCGGGGCCATAGCCGTATCTTTCGCCTGCAGCCTGCCCCTGCGCCAAGGCCCAGCCCGGCGCTAAAGCCACCGCCGCAAGAAATGCACCAGCAACCAGGTTTGAAACTTTTTTCATCTGCGTACTCCTTCATGTATCAGGAGCACCGCCCTTGACCTCTAGGCCAATCTGGTTCCAGCGCTCCATGCCTCCGCGCAACACACGCACATCGGCAAAATTTTCGTTCCGTAAGATCTCTGCCGCTTGGGCAGAGCGCCTGTCGGTCTTGCACACCATGATAACCGGCTTGTTTCCCAGCGCTTTGATCTCGATCAAGCGATTGGCAATGTCGCCGACCGGAATGTTGGCCGCTCCAGAAATATGCCCAAGCGCGCCAACAAATTCGTCCGGTCCGCGCACATCGAGGATGGTGAGCGCCGCACCACTCTTCATCTGCTTTTGCAGTTCATCGGCTTCGATCCAGGCAATCCTGCCTTGCCGCATCTGCTTGATAAGCCGCGGCACGAAGGCAATTACCGCCAGCAATCCAAGCGCATAAAGCCCGTAGCGGATTGCTGAGGCATCACCTGACAGCGCCCCCTGGCCCGCGTGCCCCAACCAACCGAAAGCGACAGCGCCGGGCGCCATGCAAATGAAGGAGGTGATGACATAGGGCAGAAAACCAATGCGCGTGAGCCCTAGCGCATAATTGGTCAGGTTGAAAGGAAATAGCGGCACCAGGCGGACAAAGGCCACAAAACGCCAGCCTTCTTTTTCCACGCCATCTACCAATCGTTTCAGATGTCCGCCCGATTTCCGTGCCACCCAGTCGCCAGCGAGATAACGGGCGATGAGAAAAGCAAGGCTAGCGCCAAACGTTGCACCAACCAGATTGAGGATCGCGCCCCACACCGGCCCGAACAGCGCTCCGCCTGCGAGCGCAAACAGCGAGCCCGGCAAGAATACGATGGTTCCTACAGCAAAGAGCAAGGCATGAACGACAGGTGCCCAGAGTCCGAGATTAGTGAGCCAACGATCCAAAGATGTAGCATCGAATTGTTCGCGATAAACCGCCGCCCAAAATATTGCGCCAACGATAACAGCCAAAAGCAACGCGCGAGGAATGAGACGGGTTAAATTCATTTCGGTTTCCCCTCCCGATTGATGGAGTAGCCGCTGGCCGGCCCGCGCAAAGGCTGGATCAGCATCTGGTCAAGCCAGAGATCCCTGGATGTTCGAAATTGTTCGATTCCAATGGTCATGCCCTCATGGCCTTCTCGCGGTTGAGCGCGGTAGGTTCCCAGCAAGCGGTCCCACCAAGGCAGGTTGAAACCGAAATTGCTGTTGGTCTCATGCGGATGAATAGAATGATGAACCCGGTGCATGTCGGGCGTCACCACGATGAGTCGCAAGATGCGGTCCAGTCCCAGCGGAAGGCGAATGTTGCTGTGATTGAATAGCGCAGTCCCGTTCAGCAGCACTTCAAAAACCAGCACTGCAACCGCGGGCGGACCAAGCGCTACAACAATGGCAAGCTTGAGCGCCATCGAGAGCAGAATTTCGATGGGATGAAAGCGCAAGCCTGTGGTGACGTCAAATTCCAGATCGGCGTGATGCATGCGGTGCAGCCGCCAGAGTGCAGGCACCGCATGGAACATCACATGCTGCAGATAAATTGCGAGATCGAACAGCAGCAGCGATACGATAAAGCCGAGCCAGCCGGGCACCGCGAAAATATTCAATAACCCCCAGTCTCTTTCATCTGCCAGAAGGGCCATGCCCACTGCCACGACCGGAAAGGTCAGCCGAACCAGCAGCGTATCGACCACCACAACCGCGATGTTGTTGCTCCAGCGCAAAAGGCGGGGAATTTCCTGCCGCCTCCGGGGCGCGGCCACCTCCCATGCGGCCATGCTGGCAAGGATTGAAAAGAGGAAAAACAGCCGGACTTGCGGCTCATTCGCCAATAAAAACTCGGACATAGCCAAAAATCCCTTGCCAGCAGAAAGATTTATCTATATTCAATTAATCACTTGATTGATATAATGTATGGAACACGGTGATGTCAACAAGCCCCAAGCAAAAGCTCTTCGCGGAGTTCGCGTCAGTCGCCCGCGCCCTCGGCCATGCGCACCGGCTTGAAATTCTTGAGCAACTGGCCCAAGGCGAGTGCGGCGTTGAGGCCCTGTCGACACGCGTTCATCTCTCAATCGCCAATACCTCCCAACATCTGCAGCATTTACGGCGCGCCGGTCTTGTCGTCTCAAGGCGCGATGGAAAGTTTGTTCTCTATTATCTCAGCGACGAAATCGTTCTCGCCCTGCTCGCCTCCCTGCGCCAGGTCGCGGAACGGAATATCGCCGAAGTGAACAAAATCGTGCGCGGCTATTTCGCCGACCGTGACACGATGGAACCAATTTCGCGGGAAGAATTGCTGAAGCGCTCGCACGCGGGCCTCGTGACCATTCTTGATGTCAGGCCAACGGATGAATTCGCCCAGGGCCATCTCCCCCGCGCCGTCAATATCCCCCTGAATGATCTCGACGCAAGGCTTGCAGAACTCAATCCTGATCAGGAAGTAGTCGCCTATTGCCGCAGCACCTATTGTGTCCTCTCCTTCGAGGCAGTCGCAGCGTTGCGCGCCCATGGTTTTAAGGCGCGCCGACTGGAAGATGGCTTCCCCGAATGGAAAGCCGCAGGCCTGCCCCACGAGCATGCCTGATCTTTAATTCATCCGTGAACTGATCATTGACAATTCTTTAACCAATAGATCAGATGCCCATACTCAGAAAATAATATGACCCCATGACCAGTTTTACTCCCCTCATCGACAGCCTCCCCTCCACCGTTCCTTTTGTTGGCCCTGAAACCATTCTGCGGCGCAGCGGCATTCCGCTTCGCGCCCGCATCGGGGCCAATGAAAGTGTCTTCGGGCCCTCGCCCAAGGCCATTGCCGCCATGCAGGAAGCAGCTCTCGAGTCGTGGAAATATGGCGACCCGGAAGTTCATGATCTCCGCGCCGCGATTGCCAACCATCATGGGATCGGCATTGAAAACGTCACGGTTGGCGAAGGTATCGACGGCCTGCTCGGCCTCGCCGTCCGGCTTTTTGTGGAACCCGGCCTCACCGTAGTAAGTTCTCTCGGCGCCTATCCCACCTACAGTTTTCATGTCGCAGGCTTCGGCGGCAGGCTTGTCACCACGCCCTATGTGAATGATCACGAGGATCCGTCGTCCCTGCTGGACTTGGCAAAGAAAGAAAACGCCCGCCTGATTTATTTTGCCAATCCGGATAATCCCATGGGCACCTGCTGGAAGGGCAGTGTCATGCAGGATTTGATCGACAACATTCCGGCGGGCGCGCTGCTGATGCTGGATGAGGCCTACCATGACTTTGCCGCAGGCACGGTTCCGGCCCTTGATATGACAAATCCCAATGTCCTGCGCTTCCGCACCTTTTCCAAAGCCTATGGCATGGCCGGCGTACGTGTCGGTTACGCCCTGGGCCATCCCCATCTCATTTCGGCGTTCGACAAGATCAGAAATCATTTCGGCGTGAACCGCATGGGCCAGACCGGCGTCATTGCCGCTCTTGCCGATCAGGATTATCTCAAGAGTGTGCAGCAGCGCGTCGCCCGGGCCCGCGAAAAAATTTACGCCATTGCCCAGTTCAATGGCTTCGGCTGCATTCCCTCCTCAACCAATTTCGTCGCCGTCGATTGCGGCCGTGATGGCGCCTATGCCCGGAAAGTTCTGGAAGGCCTCGCCGCCCACGGCATATTCGTGCGCATGCCGGGCGTAGCGCCCTTGAACCGCTGCATCAGGATAAGCGTGGGAACGGACGAAAATCTTGCAGCCCTCGACGAGGCCTTGCCGCTGGCAGTGAAGGCCGCCAATTCCTGATCAACAAAATTCTCATCATGACCGGACTTGATCCGGTCATCTTCTTCGCAGGACGGAGATGCCCGTGTCGAGCACCGGCATGATGAGATAAGGGAGTGATAAACCCGTCAGCTCTCAGCGCCTTCCTTGAGCAGGCTGGTGAGGTCAAGCCGC
Organism: Aestuariivirga sp.; assembly: GCA_030680855.1. Classification (GTDB taxonomy): domain Bacteria; phylum Pseudomonadota; class Alphaproteobacteria; order Rhizobiales; family Aestuariivirgaceae; genus Aestuariivirga. The sequence goes on along the minus strand of JAUXUN010000005.1, from coordinate 23,075 downwards.
GCCGTCACCATGGCAAGGCTGCCGTCGGGTTTGCGCGGCCACTTTTCCTTGGGCCGGTCCCAATAGAGCTCCACGCCATTCTGGTCCGGGTCGCGTAGATACAACGCCTCCGAAACGCCATGGTCGGAAGCGCCATCAAGCGGGATATTGTGGGCCTTGAGCCGCCGCAGGGCATCGCCCAGGTCGGCCCGTGTCGGATAAAGGATCGCCGTATGGAAAAGCCCCGTGGTGCCCGGCGCCGGCGGCGAGCCGTCAAGGCTTTCCCAGGTGTTCATGCCCAAATGATGATGGTATCCGCCTGCCGAAACAAATGCCGCCTGGTCGCCATAAAGCTGCTGCAGCTCAAAACCCAGCACTCCGCAGTAGAAATCCAGGGATTTCTGGATATTCGACACTTTCAGGTGCACGTGGCCGATGGAGGTGCCGGCGGCGATGGGTTTGGCGGTCTGCGTCATGATCTTTCTCTTATGTAACTAATTGTGTTACGCAGATAGGGCGAACCACAGCCATAATCAAGTCAAAGCCGTGGATGAACGTGCCGCTGGCCTTGAGTTTGCCGCGCGAAAAGCCGAAATGAAAGGCCAAACTGGAGGAGTGAATTATGGCCACATCGGCACTCTTGAAAAACCTGACGATCGTGGATCATCCGCTTGTTCTCCACAAGCTTACCCTGATGCGCGACAAGCACACGCCGTCCGCCGTGTTCCGCCAGCTCTTGCGTGAGATCAGCCTGCTGCTCGCCTATGAAGTGTCCCGCGATCTGCCCATGACGACGCAAACCATCGAAACCCCCGTGGCGGAAATGGAAGCCCCCATCCTCAAGGGCAAGAAGCTCGTCATCGTCTCCATTCTGCGGGCGGGCAACGGCCTGCTCGAAGGCATGCTCGATCTCATGCCCTCGGCCCGCGTCGGCCACATAGGCATTTACCGCAATCCGGAAACCCTCCAGCCCGTGGAATATTACATGAAGGTTCCGGCCGATATCGCCGAGCGCCGGGTGATTGTGGTGGACCCCATGCTGGCCACTGGCAATTCTGTGGCGGCGGCCATTACCCGGCTAAAGGAAAAAGGCGCCAAGGATATTCGCCTGGTGTGCCTGCTTTCGGCCCCGGAAGGCATAAAGCGTTTCTCCGAGGAACACCCGGACGTGCAAATCTACACGGCAGCGGTTGACAGCCATCTGAATTCCCACGGCTACATCGTGCCGGGCCTTGGCGATGCCGGCGACCGCATGTTTGGCACGAAGTGATTCAGAATGAGACCGGTTAATCTCCCGTTAGTCATAGCAACAAGTTAACGGCAGTGAATACCATTCGACAATAATTAACCCACTAGTCTGCCTCAGAACGTGATTTGAGAGTGCAGAAAAAGAATGCCCGTTGCCGCCGTTGCCAGCCAGAATCTGCGCCCCAATCAAAAATTCTCCAAACATGCCGATGGCACAAGGCCGCGCGTTCTCTATGCCGAGGATTCTACCGCCTCGCGCATTGTGACAACCGCCATGCTCAAGCGCATGGGGCTTGAGGTCGATGCCGTGGAAGATGGCGAACTCGCCCTGCGCCAGGCGGAAAAATCCTTTTACGATGTCATTCTGCTCGATATTGAAATGCCGGTCATGGATGGCGTAACGGCAGCCCGTGGCATTCGCGCGCTCGGCGGAAAAACCTCCAAAACGCCCATTCTGGCCCTTTCGGCCTTCCTTGCCGACTCCACCGAATTTTCCCATTGGCGCGATGCCTTCGATCATGCCGTGCCAAAACCCGCCGACAGCATCGAGCTTCACCGCGCCATAAGGGGCGTTTTGAAATCTCCGTTGCCCGCGGCGGCACCGCCCGTCATCGTCGAACCCGCCAAGCCTGGCTCAATCCTCAACGGTCTTCGCGCCACCCTGCCCAAGGGCACCTGGATAAAGCTCATGACCCTGGCGGCCACTGAAAGCATTCACTATGCCAATGCGGCGGCGGCGGCCTTCGAGGCGGGTGATGCGGAAACAACGCAGCGCTGTGCGCATGCCCTTAGGGGCCTTGCCAGTAATTTCGAAGCAGCCGATGTGGAGAAAAAAGCCGTGGAAATTGAGCGCAATGGCGCCAATCGCGGCACGATCTATGCCTTGCAGGCCAGCGCAAATGCCTGGGCCGCAAAGGCCAAGGCCGGAACAATCTAGTTTTTAAGAGTAAAGATCAGCGGGTTTGCGCGGAAGTCGTGTCCTGGCCACCCGTGTGGCCCTCGAGCGAATCAAGCATATGCAAGAATTCATTGAGCTCGGGGCTCAGCTTCTTGCTGCGCATCGCGCGGTTTGCTTGGGTGTTCGTCTGCTCGGTCAACATTTTAGTTTTTTCCACTTTCCTTGGTTTCTCACGGTAATCCATTCAACCTAAGGAAACCCTAAGCCCATGTGCCTGAATACGATCCGAACCCGCCGTTCAGATGCCGTTCATTTGGTAAAAATATTCACCATTTCGTGATGATCTGGCGCTGGACATATTCACGTAACATGTAATGTTACCCATCCCTGCACAGCTAATTGCCAATCCAGGAGACCAAGAATGCTTTCCAAAAACCTCTTCAAATCAATCACTGCCGGTGCCATCGTTCTGGGCTTGGGCTTTTCCCTCGCCTATGCCGCGGCTGATGACCAGATCAAGGCCCGCCAGGCTGAAATGAAGGCAAACGGCAAGGCCATCGGGGCCCTTGTTGCCATCATAAAGGGCGAGGCGTCCTATGATGCAGCCGTTGTGAAAGCCAGCCTTGACGCCATGGCCACCGCCGACGCGGCCGCGGGCGAAGCCAAGGCCTGGGATGCCAGCAGCATGGAAGGCGCTACCGTTGAAACCTGGGCAAAGCCTGAAATCTGGGCCGAAGGCAGCGATATTGGTGCAAAATACCAGGCTTGGGTGGATGCCCGGGCAGCCCTTGCCGCCACAACCGATGAAGCTGGCTTCAAGGCTGCTTTCCCGGCTCTCGGCGCGGCTTGCCAGAGCTGCCACGAAAGTTTCCGCCGCCCCAAGGGATAACTGAGCCTGAAGCTGGTCTCAAAACGAACCCTCTGGAGTCTGGCACTGCTCGCAGTGCTGGGCTTCACTGCGTTTTGGCTGTTGAGCGCTCCAAGGCCCCTGCCGGCCTCTGCTATCCCCGCCCATACGGCAAATATTGCCAACGGTGAAATTCTCTATACCACTGGTGGCTGCAGGAATTGCCACAAGCCGAAGGCCGAGCAGGCCGGGCTTGATCCCAATTTGCCCAGTGGCGGATTCCCACTCAAAACCCCCATCGGCGTTCTCTATCCCCCGAACCTGACTCCTGATGCCCAAACCGGCATTGGAAACTGGTCGGATATCGACTTCGTCAACGCCGTGCAGCGCGGCATTTCCAAATCCGGCCAGCATCTCATTCCGGCCTTCCCCTACACCTCCTATGCGGCCATGCCCGTTGAAGATGTGCTCGATATCAGGGCCTACCTGATGAGTTTGCCGCCCGTTGCCTCACCAAGGCGCGAGGCTGAGATCCCTGTTGCCTTCCTGCTGCGCCGGGGACTTGGCCTGTGGAAATTTGTGGGACTGGATACCGCCTCCTGGCAGCCCGATACCAGCCAAAAGCCAGGCTGGAACCGCGGTTCATATCTGGTGAACGGCCCCGGCCATTGCGGCGAATGCCACACGCCCCGTAACCTCATCATGGCCCGTGACAACAGCCGCTTCATGATGGGCGGCCCCCACCCTGAAGGCCAGGGCAAGGTGCCAAGTCTCCATGGACTGGTCGAAACCGGCAGGTACAAAGACCAGAAGGACCTGGTCCTGGCGCTTCAAAATGGCGAGGTCTTTGGCTACGAGCACATGTCGTCCGGCGGCATGGGGCAAGTCCAGGCCAACATGGCAAAGCTTCCGCAAGCCGATGTCGAAGCCATCGCCGAGTATCTCATCAGCCTCAAATGAATGTGTTATCCTGCAACCAGTGCAAAATGATATCGGCGGTTTCCTCCGGCGCTTCCAGGCTGGGGAAATGGCCGCACTCGGAAATTTCCGCGTAGCGCCCGTGCGGCAGGGACGTCGACATTCTTAACCCGTCGGCCGCGGGCGAGAACTTGTCTTCCCGCCCCCACAGCATGAGGGAAGGACAGGTGATTTCACCAAGCTTCGGCCACAGGTCCAGGCGCTTTGCCAAAGCCGCCGATTGCCGCGCCATCAAGGCGCCGCCAAGTTTTTGCGCCATGGAAATGAAAGCGTTGCGCGCCTTCGCCCCGTTTGGCCCTGGCAGGTGGGAAACCATGTCAGCCATTTCCGTGACGACACTTTCAAACTCCTTGCCGCGTAATCTTTCCGTCCGCCTGAACCCGGCGGAGGGATCTGCCGCAACGCCAGGCCAGGCGCCGATAACCACTAGGCCCTCAACCCTTTGAGGCGCGGCAAACGCCACTTCAAGGGCCGTCCTGCCGCCAAAGGAAGTTCCCAGAATGATGAATTTTTCCGGTGCCCGCTCCAACACCATGTGCACGCAGCCCGCCAATGTGTCACTGTCCGCAACAATCGTGACGGGCTCAACCACGACGGATAGCCGTGGCAGGATGTCCGCATAGAGCCCGCCATCGCAGCCAAGAGCGGGAATCATCACAAGATTTCGCATGCGCCTGTTTAAGCGCAGGGCGGGCTGTTATACAAAGATGAAATCATTGGCCTCACCAATAAAAAGGCGCAGGAGTTTTCTCCCGCTCCTTTCAATTCAAACAGCCTAGCGCATCGGACGAGCAAGTGGAATCACATGCGAGAGGAAAGATGCGCCAGATTCAAAGTGTTGGAGCAGCTTGTCGACGGTCAGTTGACCGTCGGCTGCTCTAAGCTTACGAAGCGTCGGCTTCCTCGGCTGGTGCGGCTTCAGCCTGCTGCTTTGACAAGTCTTCGCCGGTTACCTGGTCAACCTGCTTCATGGACAGGCGAACCTTGCCGCGGTTGTCAAACCCAAGGAGCTTGACCTTTACTGCGTCGCCTTCGTTGACCACGTCGGAGACTTTGTTCACGCGCTTGGCTGCAAGTTCCGAAACGTGAACCAGGCCATCCTTTGCGCCGAAGAAGTTCACAAACGCACCGAAGTCCACGACCTTGACGATCTTGCCGTCATAGATTTCGCCCACTTCCGGTTCCGACACGATGCTCTTGATCCACTTCATCGCGGCCGCAATGGCAGCCCCCGAGGAAGATGCAACCTTCACCGTGCCGTCATCCTGGATGTCGATCTTGGCGCCGGTCTTTTCCACGATTTCGCGGATCACCTTGCCGCCGGTTCCGATGATTTCACGGATCTTGTCGGTCGGAACCTTGATCACTTCGATGCGGGGCGCATGCTCGCCAAGGCCCGGACGGGCGTTTTCAAGCGCCTCGGCCATCTTGCCCAAAATATGCATGCGGCCGTCTTTCGCCTGCCACAGGGCAACTTTCATGATCTCCTCGGTGATGCCGGTGATCTTGATGTCCATCTGCAGCGCGGTCACGCCGTTGCTGGTGCCCGCCACCTTGAAGTCCATGTCGCCCAGATGATCCTCGTCGCCGAGAATATCGGAGAGCACGGCAAAGCGCGCTTCTTCCTTGATCAGGCCCATGGCAATTCCGGCCACCGGCGATTTCAGCGGAACGCCCGCATCCATCAGCGCCAGCGAAGCTCCGCACACGGTCGCCATCGATGATGAGCCGTTTGATTCAGTGATCTCCGACACCACGCGAATGGTGTAGGGGAACTGGTCGGCCGGCGGCAGCATCGGATTGATCGCCCGCCACGCCAGCTTGCCATGGCCGACTTCGCGGCGGCCCGTGCCACCCATGCGGCCCACTTCACCCACCGAAAAGGGAGGGAAGTTGTAATGCAGCATGAACTTGGCCTTGTACGTGCCGTCTAGCGAGTCGATATATTGCTCGTCTTCGCCGGTGCCGAGTGTCGTCACAACCAGCGCCTGGGTCTCGCCGCGGGTAAACAGCGCTGAACCATGGGTGCGTGGAAGCACCGAGGCTTCGGCAATGATCTGGCGCACCGTCTTGGTGTCGCGGCCATCGATGCGCAGGCCCGTATCAAGAATGCTGTTGCGCACAACGTCCTTCTCCAAGTGCTTGAAGGCTTCGCCCACCTTCTGCGGTGTCGGCGATGTGTCCTTTTCCTCGTCGACGAGAGCGGCCACAACCTTGTCCTTGGCCTTAGCCACCGCTTCCTGGCGCTCTTCCTTTTTCGGAATGGCGTAGGCAGCGCGCACGTCTTTCTCGACGGACTTCTTCACGGCCTTGTAAAGCTTCTCATTGTCGGGCACCACAAAATCGCGCGGTTCGCGCGATGAGCGTTCAGCCAGGCGGATGATGGCATCGATGACAGGCTGGAAGCCCGCGTGGCCAAACATCACGGCGCCAAGCATTTGCTCTTCCGAAAGTTCCTTGGCTTCCGATTCAACCATCAGAACCGCGTCTGATGTACCGGCAACCACAAGATCAAGATCAGAGGTCTTCATCTGCTCCTGCGTCGGGTTCAAAACGAACGCGCCGTCAATCACGCCGACGCGGGCCGCGCCGACCGGGCCCATGAAGGGAATGCCCGAAATGGTGAGTGCCGCCGATGCGCCGATAAGCGCAACGATATCGCTGTCATTTTCGAGGTCATAGGACAGCACCGTGGTGATCACCTGGGTTTCATTGCGGAAGCCTGAGGGAAAAAGCGGGCGGATGGGGCGGTCGATCAGGCGGGAAACCAGTGTTTCCTTTTCCGTGGGCCTGCCTTCGCGCTTGAAATAGCCGCCGGGAATCTTGCCCGCCGCATAGGTTTTTTCCTGGTAGTTCACGGTGAGCGGGAAGAAATCAATTCCGGGCTTTTCCGAACGTGCGGCAACGGCCGTGGCGAGAACCGTCGTCTCGCCGTAGGTCACAACAACCGCGCCATCTGCCTGGCGCGCCATGCGGCCCGTTTCAATGCGCAAGGGCTTTCCGGCCCATTCCAGTTCTTCAACATCTATCTTAAACATGTAACATTCCTTTTTGCTCTTCGCCGCCACTTGCGTTCACCTGACTGGACGGCATCCCCATTGAGCAATCAAAACCTGGCCCTATTGCCAGGCTTGTGAAAAGGGGACGCGGGCGGCAATTCGGTGATCCGCCCGCTCATACAATTGTCAGCCGCTGTTTAGCGGCGGATTTCGAGACGCTTGATCAAGGCCTGGTAACGGCCCTCATCCTTCGACTTCAGGAAGTCGAGAAGTCCACGGCGCAAACTCACCATCTTCAACAAACCGCGGCGTGAATGATTGTCCTTCTTGTGGGTTTTGAAATGGTCGGTAAGACCATTGATGCGCTCTGTCAAAAGAGCAACCTGCACTTCGGGTGAGCCCGTGTCACCGGGCTTGGTTCCATAGTCTTTCATGAGCGCGGTTTTGCGCTCGGCAGTCATCGTCATTCGGCCATCTCCAGGATGTCTAAAGGTTAAACAGGCGCTTCGGTTTGAGCGCTCCCTGTTCGATGCTGCAAATGCCAAGGGGTTTGGAATCCCAGGTCACCAGAACCGCATCGCATGCTACGGGAGCGTTCGCACCTCTGAACAGAATTGATTGACCCTGCTTCAGGCGCTGGGCTTCCGCGTCCTTTAAGGCCAGTGCCGGGATGCCGTCCAGCACGGTCTCAAGGGGGCGGAGAGCCCCGTTTTCGGCACTATTGCCGAGGGGCTTATGGCTCATTTCCGCGAGGGTTTCCAGTGGAATCATGTCCGCCTCCACAAATGGCCCAACGGCAGTCCGCCGCAACTGGGAAACATGGCCCAAACAGCCCAGTTTCCGCCCCATGTCACGTGCCAGGGCGCGTACATAGGTGCCCTTGCCACAGGTCACCTCAAAAACCGCGTGATCAGCGTCCGGGCACCCCACCAGAACCAGTTTTTCAATTGTGACGGGCCGTTCGGCCATGTCCACCTTCTCGCCCGCCCGGGCCAGGTCATAGGCCCGCTCCCCGTCGATCTTGATGGCCGAAAAAGCCGGCGGCGCCTGTTGAATAACACCCTGGAAACCAGGTAGTATCGATTCAATACTTTCATTGGTGGGCCGGAAATTAGATTGAGAGGTAATCGCACCTTCCATATCATCGGTCGTGCGCTCCGCCCCCCAGGTCACTTCAAAGCGGTAGACTTTCCGCCCATCCATGGCCCATTGTACGGTTTTGGTCGCTTCCCCCAAGGCTATCGGCAGCATTCCGGTAGCGAGCGGATCCAAGGTCCCGCCATGCCCGGCCTTTTCCGCATCAAACAGCCGCCGGATTTTGCCCACAGCCTGGGTCGACGTCATGCCCAAGGGCTTGTCAAACACCACCCAGCCATGTACCGGCTGCCCACGCTTTTTCATGCCCCGCAGCTCTCCATGGTCGGGCTTGACCCGACCACCCAGACATGATCACGGTCCAGCATTTGAACGGCAGTTATGGATATAGACTCAAATACGAGCAAAAACGCAGGGCTGAGCCGCTGGGTGGTCGGGTCAAGCCCGACCATGGAGAGAAGGGGAATAGAGTTCATTTGCGAGCCAACTTGCTCAATGCTGCTTCTTTAGATCGTCAACCACCTTGGGGTTGGCCAAGAGATCATCAATTTTCTGGGCATATTCCAATGAAGTATCGATGCGAAACCTGATTTCCGGCATGTATTTCACTTCAATGCGTGGCGCCACAAGCCCGCGAATATATTTCTTGTTCCGCTCCAGCGCCGCCAGCACCAGCTTATCCTGATTATTGATGAGTCCCCGCACATAGGCCGTGGCAATGCGCAAATCCGGTGACATCTGAACTTCAACCACGCTGACAGCCAGCTTCTCCAGCTCCGGATCGCCCGTATCCCCCCGCATCAAAATATCGGCCAGGGCATGACGGATAAGTTCACCCGCCCGAAGCTGGCGTTGGGAAGGTCCTGCTGAACCTTTGGTTGGACGCATTTGGCCTGCTTAGTCCAGCTTGCGCTGGATCTTCTCCACGCGGAAGCATTCGATCACGTCGCCGGCGCGCATGTCCTGGTAGCCTTCGAAGGCCATGCCGCATTCCTGGCCGACCTGAACTTCTTTCACTTCGTCCTTGAAGCGCTTGAGCGTCGAAAGCGTGCCTTCATGCACCACCACGTTGTCGCGGATCAGGCGCACCTTGGCGCCGCGCTGCACTTGGCCTTCGGTAACCTGGCAACCCGCAACCTTGCCGACCTTGGTGATGTTGAACACTTCGAGGATCTTGGCGTTGCCGAGGAAGGTTTCGCGCAGTTCCGGCGCCAGCTTGCCGGACATGGCCGCCTTGATGTCGTCCACCAAGTCATAAATGATATTGTAGTAACGGATTTCGATGCCGGCCCGCTCCGCTGCATCCCTGGCCTGGCCTGAGGCACGGACATTGAAGCCCAGAACCACCGCACCCGAAGCTGTTGCCAGCCCGATGTCGCTTTCGTTGATGCCGCCCACCGCATAATGCACAACCCGCGAGCGGATTTCATCATTGCCGATTTTTTCAAGTGCCTGCACGATGGCTTCCGCCGAACCCTGCACGTCAGCCTTGACGAGGATCGGAAATTCCTTGCGGCCGGCTTGCGAGAGCTGGCTCATCATTTGCTCAAGCGACGAACGCACAACTGATGTGCCACGGCTGTCGCGGCGCTTGCGCTCGCGGTAATCCGTGATTTCGCGGGCCCGCGCTTCCGTTGGCACCACGTCGAACTGGTCGCCCGCTTCCGGAGCTGAACTGAGGCCCAGAACTTCAACCGGAACCGAAGGTCCCGCATCCTTGATCTGCTCGCCCTTGTCGTTGATAAGCGCGCGCACCCGGCCCCAGGCGGAACCGGCCACGAAAATATCGCCAAGCCGCAAGGTGCCGCGCTGAACCAGAACCGTAGCCACCGGCCCCCGTCCCTTGTCAAGCTGGGCTTCAATCACCAGGCCTGAGGCCTCGCGATCTGGATTGGCCTTGAGATCAAGCACTTCGGCCTGCAGCAAAATCGAATCCAGCAGCTTGTCGAGGTTCGTGCCCTTCATGGCGGAGACTTCGACATCAAGCGTGTCGCCGCCCATGCCTTCAACCACGATTTCATGCTGCAGCAGTTCGGTGCGCACCTTGTTGGGGTTGGCCGTCTGCTTGTCGATCTTGTTGATCGCTACGATGATGGGAACCTCGGCGGCGCGCGCATGGTTGATCGCTTCAACCGTTTGCGGCATTACACCGTCATCGGCTGCAACCACAAGAACCACGATATCCGTGGCCTTTGCGCCGCGCTGGCGCATGGAGGTAAAGGCTTCATGGCCCGGCGTATCGATGAACGTGACAAGGCCGTTTTTCGTGGCAACCTGATAGGCGCCGATATGCTGGGTAATGCCGCCAGCTTCCCCCGACACCACATTGGTCTTGCGGATGGCGTCAAGCAGGGAGGTCTTGCCGTGGTCCACGTGGCCCATGATGGTCACGACCGGCGGCCGTGATTGCAATTGCTCCGGTGCATCGGTGTCCGCCGAAAGTCCTTCGACGACGTCGGATTCGGAAACACGCTTGACCCGGTGCCCCAGTTCCTCGGCAATGATCTGCGCGGTATCCGCATCGATCACGTCATTGATCGTATGCATCTGGCCCTGCTTCATCAATATCTTGATGATGTCAACGGCGCGTTCCGCCATGCGGTTGGCCAGTTCCTGAATGGTGATGGCTTCCGGAATGACGATCTCGCGCGTCATCTTTTCCGTCGGCATTTGGAAGCCCTGGGCCTGCTTCTTCAGCCGTTCGGTGCGGCGCTTGAAGGCGGCAACCGAACGGTTGCGGTCCTCGTCATCAGACAGGGCATTGGCAAGCGTCAGCCTCCCACGGCGCTTGTCCATGTCGGCCTTGGTGCGTGTAGGTGCCGGAACTTCGATCTTGCGCTTGATAACGCCGGCGCTGCCGCGGGGGCTCTTCGAGCGCGCCTCTGCTTCCTCTTCGCGGTCAGCCTGCACTATTGATTTCGGATTGAGCTTCTTGGCGGCTTCCTCAGCCTTGCGCCGGCCTTCTTCTTCGGCCCGGTGGCGTGCATCGTCTTCCAGCTTGCGCTTGGCAGCGGCCTCCCGGTCAAGCGCATCCTTTTCGTCGTGTTCCTTGCGGCGCAGCGCCTCTATTTCCTGCTGCTTGCGCTCTTCCGCCTCGCGGACCCGTGAGCCCACCAGGGCCCGGTCGCGCGCTTCCTTTTCTTCATCCGTCAGAGTGCGCAAGACAACGCCGGACCGGTTGGCCTGGGTGGTGCGCGGCGGCGTGGCAGGTGCTGCCACCTTCGGCTGCACCTGAAACAGCGGCTTTGCTTCAGCTGAAGCGGGCTTGTCTTCGCCAAAGCGCTTGCGCTTGGTTTCCACAACAACAGTCTTGGTCCGTCCATGCGAGAAGCTCTGCTTGACCCTGCTCTGCTCTGTCATCGGGCGCTTGAGGGTCAAAGTTCCCCCGCCAGTGCGCCCCGCACCGGATTTCGTCTCGTTCTTGTCGTTGCTGTCGTTCATGCTCTCTCTACAATAACTAGGCGCTCAACGGAGCGTCATATCGTTCAATCCGCTGCACGGCCAGAAGCAGCTTTTCGGCAAGTCTGCCCTGGCCCACGGCAGCATGTATCACATTTGACCGGCCAAAGGCCAAATCCAATTCATCAACGTGGAAAATATTGATCACTTTCACGCCGGGCGCCGCCAACTTGTCAATCTTGCGCCGCCCGTCTGGTGCTGCTTCTAGCGCATGTATGATGATTTGCGCTAGGTTTTTAGACACCATGTCTTCCACCTTGCTGTTCCCGGCCACCGCCAGCCCGGCCTTCTTGGCCAGGGAGAAGTAGGAAAGGGCCAGTTTCCGCAGCATTTCCCCGATTGTCTCGGCAAGCTCCGGTGCGGCCCTGGTTTCGGCGCTAAACCCCCGGGAAAACAGGTTTTTCCTGACCGCCTCGGCAACCCGCTGGCGGTTCAGGGTGACCCAAACGCCACGCCCGGGCAGCTTGCGCTGCAGGTCCGGAACCGCATAACCATCGGGGCTGCGAACAAAACGGATAAGGCCGTCCTCATTATGAACCTCGCGGGTTACAATGCACATGCGTTCCGTCAAATGTTCGTCCAGCCCGGCTTCCATGCTCCTCCAGTCTTAAGCCTCGGCTTCCGCCACAGCCTCTTCAGGTTCAACTGCGGGCTCAATCCAGCCCATCTTGACGCGTGCCGCCATAATCAGGGCTTCCGCCTCGGCGCCCGAAACTTCCAGGCCCGAGAAGGCCCCCTTGTGTTTCACGCTCTCGGTTCCCTTGCGCTCGGTCCAGCCCGTAAGGTCGTCCGTGGCGCAATCGGCCAGGTCTTCCATGGTCTTGATGCCCGCTTCGCCAAGGGCAACCAGCATGGCAGCGCTCACCCCTTCGAGATCTTTAAGTTCATCGCTCACGCCAAGCTCAATCCGGCGCGCATCCTGCTCCTTTGAAACGCGGTCGAGATATTCCCGCGCCCGGTTCTGCAGTTCCTCGCCGGTCTGCTCGTCGAGGCCATCGATGGAGGCAATGTCATTCAGCTCGACATAGGCAATTTCTTCCACCGTATCGAAACCTTCCGACGCCAGAAGCTGGGCCAGGGTTTCATCCACGTCGAGGGCTTCAATGAAGCGCGCCGTGCGGGCCACGAATTCCTTCTGGCGGCGCTCGGATTCCTCCGCTTCCGTCATGATGTCGATGTCCCAGCCCGTAAGCTGCGAGGCCAGCCGCACATTCTGTCCACGCCGGCCAATCGCCAATGACAATTGGTCATCCGGCACCACAACTTCAATACGTTCGGCTTCCTCATCGAGAACAACCTTTGCAACTTCCGCCGGAGCCAATGCATTCACCACAAAGGTTGCCACATCGGGCGACCACTGGATGATGTCGATCTTTTCGCCCTGCAGCTCGTTCACCACGGCCTGAACCCGTGAACCGCGCATGCCGACGCAGGCGCCAACCGGATCAATCGAGCCATCCTTGGAGCGCACCGCAATATTGGCGCGGCTGCCGGGATCGCGCGAAACCGAGACGACCTCGACAACGCCGTCATAAATTTCCGGCACTTCCTGGCCGAACAGTTTCGACATGAATTCCGGATGGGTGCGGCTCAGGAATATCTGCGGGCCGCGCTGCTCGCGGCGCACGTCAAACACGTAAGCCCGGACCCGGTCGCCGGGGCGGAAGGTTTCACGCGGCAAGGCTTCATCGCGCCGGACAATCGCTTCGCCGCGGCCCAAGTCGACAATCACGTTGCCGTATTCAACCCGCTTTACAGTGCCGTTGACAATCTGGCCAATGCGGTCCTTGAACTCGTCATACATGCGCTCGCGTTCCGCATCCCTGACTTTCTGCACGATCACCTGCTTGGCGTTCTGCGCCGCGATGCGGCCGAAATCGATGGGCGGCAGCGGTTCGGCAATGAAGTCGCCGACTGTTGCTGCCGGGTTGCGGCGGTTGGCTTCAACAAGGCTGATTTCCGTTGCCTCGTTCTCGACTTTTTCGGAGACGAGCAGCAGGCGGTTCAACCGGATCTCGCCGGACTTGGGATCGATCTCGGCGCGGATTTCATTCTCCGCCCCGTAACGGGCTTTCGCCGCGCGCGTGATGGCTTCTTCCATGGCTTGCAGCACAATGGATTTATCAATCACCTTTTCGCGCGCCACTGCATCGGCAATCTGCAAAAGCTCAAGCCGGTTTGCACTTACCACTGGTTCAGCCATTTTCAAGTCTCCCGTTTTCGGAAATTTCCGTTGTCTCTTCAGTCCATTCGCTGCCATCGCCCAATTGATGGGCAGATAAGCTGCCATCACCTGATGCCTTTGCAGGCAACTTGGCGCGCGCCGCTTCAATCAGTTCATCGGTCAAGGTAAGTTTCGCATCGCCGATGTCGGCAAAGGGAACGCCAATCAGCAGCGGTTCTTTCCCTCCTTCCGGGTTCTCGATAAAAAGCCGCACTTCGCCGTCGGTCACACCCTCAAGATTGCCCTTGAAACGCTTCCTGCCCGCCACCGGCACCGCCATTTCAATTTTCGCCTCATGGCCGGCCCAGCGCTCGAAATCCTCAGACCGCACCAGGGGCCGGTCAATGCCCGGTGAGGAAATTTCAAGCTGGTAGCGCGTTGAAACGATGTCGGCCACGTCCAGCATCGGCGAAATCGCCCGGCTGAACTTCTCGCAGTCATCAATGGAAAACGTCCCGTCGGGCCGTTCCGCCATGATTTGCAGGGTGGTGCCAGACAGCTTCACGCGCACGAGCCTGAAACCCATGCTGTCCAGCACAGGCTCCACCAGCGCTGCAACCCGCAGGGCCGGTCCCGTTTCGCGTGAAATCCTCGTCGTATCCATCATTTCCCAAGGCAATAAAAAAAGCGGGCCCCGGCGCGGAACCCACTCTCAAAATTTTGCGAGTGAACTTAAGTTAGAGGCTATATAGGCCTTTCCGGTGAAACCCGCAAGTGGGACGGTGTTCGGCCTATCCCCGGCTTTGTTTTTTAACCAAATTCGTGCTATATACGAGCCATGAATAGCACCCTTTCAGAGCTCCTCGAACGTGCCGAAACTTGGCCCAAGGAAGCCCAGGCCGAGCTTTTGCGGGCCGCCTCCGAAATTGAGCGGGGACATGCGGGAGTTTATGTATTGAATGCCGAGGAGCGCGCCGCCATTGAGATTGGCCTGAAAGACATGCAGAAAAACCGCTTTGCCAAGCCTGCAGAAATCGAAGCGTTGTTTGCCAAATGCCGAAGCTGAAACTGCGGTTTACAATTGCCGCAGAGCGCGACTTGAATGACATTTTTGAATACCTCGAACCACGAAACCCGCTAGCGGCAAACTCGGTGATCAATGCAATTGAATGCTCAATAAATCTTCTCACTGAATACCCTATGTCTGCCCGTAAAACTGACATGGAGGATGTGCGCGTTAAACCGCTCACAAAATATCCGTTCCTGATTTTCTATCATGCAAATGACAATGAACTTACAGTTCTTCGCGTCTGGCATTCATCGCGGGAATGGCCTGATGAGCTAAATAAATAGGCGTTTGAAAGTCAGGTACCGCGTCTCTCGCCCCTCGCGCTTGGCCTTTGTTTCATAGCGCGTCCGGAACCAATTCTCGAAGGGTTCAGCCGAATTGCTCACCAGTATAAACTCGCCATGTTCCCGGCATACGCGCAGCGTCCACTCGACATAATCATCGATATCGCTGGCGAAAAGAAACTCCCCGTCAGGTTTCAGTAGTCCGTGAAACTGCTTCAGCGTATCCGCATTCACAATCCGCCGGTCGTGGTGGCGCTTCTTGGGCCATGGGTCGGGATACAGCACGAAAATTTTGGCCAATGAGGCTGGTGGGAGCTTCTCCAGCAAATAGCGCACGTCATCATCATGAATGCGGATGTTGCCAATGGCCTTCTCTTCAATCAGCGCCAAAAGCTTGGCCACGCCATTGCGAAAGGGTTCCGCCCCAACAAAATTCACGTCCAGAAACAACGCCGCCTGATGCGCCAGATGCTCGCCGCCGCCAAAACCGATTTCCAGCCACACCTCGCCGGATGGCAGCGGGTTTTCCAGGTCAACCCGCAGCTTCGGCAGCAAGTCTTCCATCAGCTGCAAATGATGACGGCGCAGGGTTTTACCGCTGCGCCGCCCGTAATACTGAAAGCGTTTCTTGTCTTCGCTCACTTCACCGCCGCTTTGAGGGCTTTCACGAGATCGATCCTTTCCCAGGAAAAGCCGCCATCCTTTTCAGGGGTCCGCCCGAAATGGCCATAGGCAGAGGTGCGCGCATAGATAGGCCGGTTGAGGCTGAGATGGGTGCGAATGCCGCGCGGGCTCAAATCAATCACCTTGGCAATGGCCTTTTCCAGCTTGGCTTCCTTGACCTTGCCCGTGCCATGGGTATCGACGTAAATCGACAGCGGCTCGGACACGCCGATCGCATAGGAAAGCTGAATGGTGCAGCGCTTGGCAAGCCCCGCCGCCACCACGTTTTTGGCGAGATAACGTGCCGCATAGGCCGCGGAGCGATCCACCTTGCTGGGGTCCTTGCCGGAGAAGGCCCCGCCGCCATGGGGAGCAGCGCCGCCGTAAGTGTCCACGATGATCTTGCGGCCCGTAAGGCCCGCATCGCCATCAGGCCCGCCTATGAAAAACTTGCCCGTAGGGTTCACATGCCAGATGGTGTTCTTGGTGATCCAGCCCTTGGGCAGCGCTTTTGCCACATAGGGCTTCACCAGTTTCAGCATGTCGTCCGAGGTGAGGCTCTCGTCAATATGCTGGTGCGAAACCACGATGTGCGTGGCGCCGACCGGCTTGCCATTCTTGTATTGCACCGTGACCTGGCTCTTTGAATCTGGCCCAAGAGCCTTTTCCCGTCCCGAATGGCGGGCTTCCGCCAGCAGTTGCAGGATGCGCTGGGCGTAATACAGCGGCGCCGGCATGAGGGCGGGCGTTTCATCGCAGGCATAGCCGAACATGATGCCCTGGTCGCCGGCCCCTTCGTCTTTCTTGGCGCCCGAATCCACGCCTTGCGCGATATCAGCCGACTGGCCGTGCAGCAGGATTTCGATCTTGGCGGTTTGCCAGTGAAACCCGTTCTGCTCATAGCCAATAGCCTTGATGGCCCGCCGCGCCGTCTCTTCGATCTTGGCATGGGTCACCGACGAAGGCCCGCGGGTTTCGCCGCCGATCACCACCCGGTTGGTGGTGGCGAAAGTTTCGCAGGCCACCCGCACCTGCGCCGGGTCCATGCCCTGCTCCAGAGCCTCGCGGTAAAACAGATCGACGATTTCGTCCGAAACCCGGTCACAAACCTTGTCCGGATGACCTTCGGATACGGATTCGCTGGTAAAAAGATAATTCTTGCGTGACATCTAGACCCTGCCTCTGCGACCGACGTGTTGCCCCAACTCCGCATAAAGAATTCTTTATGCCCCTGAAAAGGCGTTAATGGCAGTGTTGGGAAGCGAGGTCAAGCGGGCGATAAAGGGCGGGCTGTCATTAATCCTTCATATCCACAATAGCCCGCGCCAGTGTTGCAATCAGTTTGCGCTTCGTGGAATTGTCCGCATCGCGGAAGGCCTTGGCCAGCTTGATGCCCTCGGCATTCATCATGGAGGACATGACGCTGTTCTCCTCGTTTGTCTCGCTGAAGCCGGCATCGCCTTCCGTGCCCGGCAGATCCTCAAAAAAGGCCTGCACCGGAACCCCCAGAATCTTCGCCGCATAGAACAGGCGGCTGGCACTGATCCGGTTTGAGCCCTTTTCGTATTTCTGCACTTGCTGAAAGGTAATGCCCAGCAACTCGCCAAGCTTCTCCTGGCTCATGCTGATGAGTTGCCGGCGCATGCGAATGCGCGAACCGACATGCACATCGATATAATTTGGATCTCGTCTCGTCATATTCCCCTCAGACCGTTGCCCCCGGTCTGACCCACGCCATCGCTCAATTCATCTGAGAATAGACAACAGATATCGTGATCAATATTCCACTGAAAGATTAGTATAATAGTCGCCGACCTGTAAACAAAATTCGCTAGTACCAGAAAAATCCACGCAGGCAACAACCGTTTCATGCGTCCCACTGCAAATTGTATTACAATACGAAGCCCAAACCTAACAATAGCAAAAGCATCAGGCCCAAGATTAATTCGCTGTAATCCGCAAAAAACGGAGGCGGAAGGGCTTCTGGCAGGCCCGTGTCCAGAATGCCAGACTCACTCAGCGGCAGGCTCGAGATAATCCTGCCATAGGGATCAATGACCGCAGATACTCCGGTGTTGGCCGACCGCACCATGGGCAGCCCCTGTTCGATGGTGCGCAGCCGCGCCTGGGCCAGATGCTGATAGGGCCCGGTTGAGTTTCCAAACCATCCGTCATTGGTCACATTGATCAGCCATCCCGGCCGCTTCAACGGATCAACAAAGCGGTCCGGAAATATGGCCTCGTAGCAAACCCCAAATCCAGCTTGGGGTGCTCCCGGAATGGCAAGGCTGACCGGCCCCGGTCCCGCTGTAAAACTCCCCGGAACGGTGACTACCTTTCGAAATCCCAGCGGCTCCAGCAGCCATTCAAAGGGCAAGAATTCTCCCCCCGGCACCAGCCGCCACTTGTCATAGCGGGCCACCACGGTGCCGGAGCCGTCAAAGGTCAGAATGCTGTTATAGACCTTGTTCTCTTCGCCATCACCCGCCGCGTTGATGTCGCGCCGCAAGGCGCCGGTCACCAAGGTCTTGGTTCCGCCGAGCAGTTGCTCCAACTCAACTTTTGCCACGGCGCTTTCATCAATCAGGAAAGACACCGCCGTTTCCGGCCAGATGATATGGGTGGGCGGCGTGCCGTCCGGCGCAGCGCGGGCCGACATCTCAAGCAACTGATCAAAAATCGCCCGTGCGTTTTCATCGCGCCATTTGGAATCCTGCGAGATATTGGGCTGGATTATTCTGATGCCTACCCCATCCACATTTGCAACAACGCCATGCTGAAGCCGGTAGCTTCCCCACGCCCAGCACAAGGGCAGTGTTGCGATAATCAGCACGGCAGTGAGCCTGTGCAACCGAGGTCCGCTCAAAATAAATGGCCATGTTGCCGCCCACGCTACAATCAACAACGTCAATGCCGGCATGCCCCACAATGACGCTGTCTGGGCAACCGCCCCCATGCCATCGCTTGCCAGCCCCGGTGCGGCCCAAGGAAACCCCGTAAACAATGTGCCGCGCAACCATTCAAACACTGCCAGGGATGCGGCAAAAACCAGCGCCGCGGGAAACCGCCTGCGCCCGCTCAAGGCCACACATAGGGAGGCCAGCCCCCAGTAAACCGCCATGGCAGCGGCAAGCCCGCCAACCGCAAAGGGCATCATCCACAAATAGGCTTCCGCATCGACAAGAAAAGCAAAGCCGATCCAGTGGAGCGTTACGATGAAATAGCCAAAGCCAAAGCACCATCCGAGGAAGAAGGATTGCAGCCGCAGTTTTCTCTCAATCCCCTCAAGCATCAACAGCACCACGGGGAACGCCACAAAAAGCAGCGGCCAGAAATTCAGCGGCGGAACGGAAAGCGCGGCAATCATGCCGGCAATCAGCGCCAGCCCGGCCCGCCACCAGCCACTTGCTTCCCGCAAAAATTCAATCACGCGAATCATCGCGAGCTTTATCGCAGGGCCACAAGAACGATTCCTGCGGTACACAGGCCCACACCCAACCAATTGGTTGCCGACAGCCGTTCGCCCAATATCAATACCCCAAACACCGCAACCAGCACGATGCTCAACTTGTCGACGGGTGCCACGCGCGCCGCGTCGCCAATTTTCAGGGCGCGGAAATAGCACACCCATGAAGCCCCCGTCGCCAGCGCAGAGAGCGTCAGGAACAGCCATGTGCGTGATGTTATTCCCGAAAGCTCCTGCCATTGCCCCGTTGCCAAAACGATCAGCGCCAGCACGCACAGAATAATGACCGTTCGGATCAATGTCGCCATGTCGGAATTGATGTCGGACACGCCGATCTTGGCGAAGATGGCGGTGAGCGCCGCAAACACCGCCGACAGGAATGCCCAGCTCTGCCAGGTCATCAAACCGGAATTGATCATCACTGCCTCCGTTGTTTCGCCACAGTCTCCGCCATTGAACACAGGATTTCAAACATCATCACAACCCCCGCATAGGCCGTCATGCCGGACGCATCAAAGGGCGGCGACACTTCAACCACATCGGCCCCCACAAGGTTAAGGCCGCGAAGCCCGCGCAACATCTGCTGCGCCTGAAAAGTTGTGAAACCGCCAACTTCCGGCGTGCCCGTGCCCGGCGCATAGACCGGATCAAGCACGTCGATGTCGAAGCTCACATAGGTCTCCTGATCGCCCACAACGCCGCGCGCAATTTCCATCACTTTCTGTGGCCCCAGCTCCATTGCCTCTTCGATGCGCATGAGGCGAACTCCCATCTTCTCGCCATACGCGAAGTCCTCAAGGTCATACATGGAGCCGCGCAGCCCGATCTGGATGGTGCGCCTGGGGTCAAGCACGCCATCCTCGATGGCGCGCCGGAACGGCGTGCCGTGGGTATATTTGAAACCGCCAAAATAACTGTCGTAAAGATCCGTATGGGCATCGAAATGGATCATGCCCACCGGTTTCTTTTCGCCAATGGCGCGCAGCACCGGCAGCGAGCACAAGTGATCGCCGCCCGCCGAAAGCGGGCGAATGCCCTTGCCCACAAGCTTTTTGAAATAACCTTCGACCCGCCCCAGCGCGTCTTCAACACTTGCCGGATTGACCGGGCAATCGCCGAGATCGGCGATATTGGCCAGGTCATAGGGCACGGTATGCGATGTCTGGTGCATGCGCCGCACCATGGAGGATTGGTCGCGCATCTGCCGCGGCGCATGGCGCGGGCCCGGCCGGTTGGTCGTGCCGCCATCCCAGGGTATGCCCACCAGCCCGATGTCAATATCTTTCGCCTCGTCCAGCGGCACATGGGGCAGCCGCATGAAGGTTGCGATGCCGCCAAAGCGTGGCGCCACAAGGCCGGAGGCAGGTTGATTGAATTTTTTCAAGGCACGGTTCTTTCGTTCAGTTTTTAATCACAAGTTTGCGCGGCGTTTGGCACAGGCACTCGGCCCCGTTGGGCGTAATCAGGATTGTTTCCGACAGTTCCAGCCCGCCGTCATCAAGCCACAGGGCAGGCATGAAATGCAGGGTCATGTTGGCCTCAAGCACCGTGCCGTCGCCCCGGCGGATTGACATGGTGCGCTCGCCCCAATCCGGCGGATAGGAAAGGCCGATGGAATAGCCTGCGCGCGAATCCTTCTCGAACCCATGGCGCTTGAGTTCGTCAAAAAATGCGTCGGCCACATCGCCGCAGGTTTTTCCCGGCTTTGCCATCTCAAGCCCGGCGGACGTTGCATCAAGCACCGCTTTCTCCGCATCCAGGAATTTCTGCGGCGGCTTGCCGAGGTAAACCGTGCGCGACAACGGCGCATGGTAGCGCCGGTAGCAGCCGCCAAGCTCAAAGAAAGTGCCCTCGCCTTTTATGAAGGGCCGGTCATCCCAGGTAAGATGCGGGGCTGTTGCGTCCAGCCCCGAAGGCGCCATGGGAACGAAGGCCGCGTAGTCGCCCCAATTGCCATCAGCCCCGAGAATGGATTGCTTTTGAATTTCGGCAACCAGCACGTTTTTCGGCAAGCCCGGCTCCACCAGTTCAAAAACCCTGGCATGCATGGCGTCAGTGATCTTCGAAGCCTTGCGGATGAAGGCAACCTCCAGATCGCTCTTCACGCTGCGCTGCCAATTTACGAGTCCCGTTGAATCCTGGAGATTGGAGTCTTTGAAGGACTTGAGCAGCGTCGTATGGGCCTTGGCTGAAAACCAGTAATTGTCCATCTCCAAACCAATGCGTGCGTCCTTCCAGCCGCGATCAACAATGAGCTTGGCAAGATGCTCCATCGGATGGCGCTCGGAGGATTGCACGTAGTGATCGGGATAGCCCGCGATATCGTCATGGCTCATGAATGCCGTGCGCCTGGCGCCATTGGCATCCATGCCGCGCCCCCACCACACCGGCTCGCCCGCAAGCCCCAGCAGCACCGCCTGATGCACGTAGAACGACCAGCCATTGTAACCCGTAAGCCATTCCATGTTGGACGGGTCGGAGACAACAATGAGATCAAGATTGCGTGCCTGCATGGCTTTGCGCGTTTTGGCAATGCGCCGCTTGTATTCGGCGATTGGGAAATGCAGGGTGGCCTCAGTCATGCCGTGAGTTTGGCCCGGCGACCGGTTTGACGCAAGGCCAGTGGAGTGGCTACGCTTGGTCCATGGCTGACACATTTGACATCATCGTAATCGGCGCGGGGATCGCCGGCGCCTCCGTCGCCGCCCACCTCGCCGAAACCAAGCGCGTGGCTGTTCTGGAAATGGAAGATCGCCCCGGCTTCCACACCACCGGAAGATCCGCCGCCACCTTCGAGCCCAACTATGGCCCGCCGCCCATGCTGGCCTTCACCCGCGCCAGCAACGCTTTTTTCGTGAACCCGCCGCAGGGCTTTACCGATGGTCCCTTGCTGGTGCCGCGCTCCTCGCTGTTCTTCGAAGCCGAAGACCAGGAAAAATTCACCGAAAGTCTTTTGGCCTCCAGTTCCGGTCTTGAGGAATTGTCAGAGGCCCAAGCCCGCAAGCTTTTCCCCATTCTCCGCGAAGGCTACGCCAAACGCATCTTCATTGATCCCCACACCGGCGATCTCGATGTCGATCTCCTGCACCGCGGTTATCTCAAGCTGTTCAAAACACGCGGCGGCCAGTTGCTGAACGGTGCCGCCGCCGAAACCATCCTGCGCCCCGGCCACGTTTGGGAAGTGATTTCCCCGCAAGGAATTTTCGAAACCGAAATCCTCGTCAATGCCGCCGGCGCCTGGGGCGATGTTGTGGCGGCAAGAGCCGGCGTAAAGCCCGTTGGACTGCAGCCCAGGCGCCGCTCCATCGGCGTCATTCCGGTGGATGGCATTCCGGGTGTGGCCAGCTTCCCCTTAGTCACGGATGTTGGTGAAACCTGGTACGCCAAGCCGCAAAGCGGCAAGATGATAGTCTCCTCTGCCGATGCCACGCCGGTTGATCCCCACGATGCCTATGCCGATGACATGGCGATCGCTGAAGGCATCGAGCGCCTGATGAATGCCACCACCATTGAGGTAAACCACCTCGATCACAGTTGGGGCGGCCTCCGCACCTTCGCCCCGGATGGCTCGCCAGTGATCGGATTTGATCCGTCTACGGACGGCTTCTTCTGGCTCGTCGGCCAGGGCGGCTACGGTATTCAGTCAGCACCCGCCCTGTCCCGCGCTGCCGCCGCCCTGGTGCTGGGCGAGAAACCTCCGCAGGATGTTTTGGATGCGGGACTCGTGTTGAAAGACATATTGCCCGAAAGATTCGCCTAGCCACGTCAATCCCCCTCCCCCTTGTGGCAGGGCTATCGCATATGGGAAATTGCGTGGGTGAGGTAGGCGCCATCCCACGCGCATTTTTTTATGCGATGGCTGATCGGGACCTTTGGCTTGTCTGCAGTTTGCAGGATGTTTCGGGCGATCCGTTTGAGGATAGCGA
>JAUXUN010000017.1 GCA_030680855.1 Aestuariivirga sp. | reverse complement strand
ATAGGCCGTGTACGTCGCCCCGCCAGTCTCCGCCAGCACCTTCGTTATCGCTGCCGTCAGCGACGTCTTGCCGTGGTCAACATGGCCAATCGTCCCAATGTTGCAATGCGGCTTGTCGCGAAGAAATTTCTCTTTGGCCATCGGAGTGCTCCGTTAAACAAATTTGGATTAAGCGTATTTTTTCTGGACTTCCAGGGCAACCGCGCCCGGGACTTGTTCATAGTGGTCGAACTGCATGGTGTAGCTGGCGCGTCCCTGGCTCATCGAGCGCAGGTTGTTAATGTAGCCAAACATGTTGGCCAACGGCACCATGGCATTCACAATTTGCGCGTTGCCGCGCGCTGAGGTGCCCAGGATCTGGCCACGACGGGAATTGAGATCGCCGATAACACCACCCAGATAATCTTCAGGTGACGTAACTTCAACCTTCATGATCGGCTCGAGGAGGATTGCTCCGGCCTTCTGCAGGCCTTCGCGAAGCGCCATGCGCGCTGCAATTTCAAAGGCAATCGCCGAGGAGTCAACTTCGTGGTAGGCGCCATCGGTGAGCGCAATCTTGATGTCAACGATCGGGAAGCCCGCGAGAATGCCCGATCCCATGACTGAGTTCAGGCCCTTTTCAACGCCGGGGATATATTCCTTCGGAACCGTGCCGCCCACAACCTGGCTTTCAAACTCGTAGCCTGCGCCCTTTTCATTGGGCTCGATTTCGAGAATGACCCGGGCAAACTGGCCCGTACCGCCGGTCTGCTTCTTGTGGGTGTAGTCAACTTCGGTCTTGCGGGTAATCGTTTCGCGGTAGGCAACCTGCGGAGCGCCAACCGATACTTCAACCTTATGGGTGCGCTTGAGGATATCAACTTTGATGTCCAGGTGAAGCTCGCCCATGCCCTTGATGATCGTTTCGCCGGATTCGGAATCGGTTGAAACCCGGAAGGACGGATCTTCAGCAGCCAGCTTGTAAAGCGCCACGGCCATCTTTTCCTGGTCGACCTTGGTTTTCGGCTCGACCTTCATTTCAATGACGGGCTCGGGGAATTCCATCTTTTCGAGGATCACCGGCTTGGCCGGGTCGCACAGCGTGTCGCCGGTGCGCGTGTCTTTCAGGCCGACGAGGGCCACGATGTCGCCCGCATGCGCTTCGGCAATTTCTTCGCGGTTGTTGGCATGCATGAGAACCATGCGGCCCACGCGCTCGGTCTTGTCGCGGGTGGAATTGAGAAGCGATGTGCCTTTTCCAAGCACGCCAGAATAGATGCGGCAGAAAGTGAGAATGCCGTACTGGTCATCCATCAGCTTGAAAGCGAGAAGCGCAAGCGGTTCCTTGTCTGAGGATGGGCGGGTCGTCTCGCCGCCGGTCTTAACGTCAATGCCCTTGATGGCTGGGCGGTCGAGCGGCGATGGCAGATAGTCGACAACAGCGTCAAGAAGGGGCTGAACACCCTTGTTCTTGAAGGCTGAACCACAGAGAACCGGGAAGAAGGCAGCCGTCAGAACTGCCTTGCGAAGCAGTTTCTTGATGGTTTCATTGGAAATTTCCTTGCCGTTCAAATAGTCTTCCGTCGCCTGCTCGTCGAGCTCGGCGCAGGCTTCGATCATGTCAGCGCGCGCCTGCTTGGCGGCATCGAGCATGTCGGCCGGAATCTCTTCGTCATGATAGTTGGCGCCGAGAGCTTCGTTCTCCCAGACCACGGCCTTCATGCGCACCAGGTCAACAATGCCCTTGAAGTCGGCTTCAGCGCCGATCGGCAGCTGGATCGGGACCGGGCGTGCGCCCAGGCGCTCCTTGATGTCGTCGATGCACTGCTTGAAGGAAGCGCCGGTCTTGTCCATCTTGTTGCAGAACACGATGCGTGGAACCTGGTACTTATCGCCTTGGCGCCAAACCGTTTCGGTTTGAGGCTCAACGCCCTGGTTTGAATCGAGAACGCAAACCGCGCCGTCAAGCACGCGAAGCGAACGCTCGACTTCAATGGTGAAGTCCACGTGGCCGGGAGTGTCGATAATGTTCAGGCGCTTGCCATTCCAAACCGTTGTGGTGGCAGCGGAAGTGATCGTGATGCCACGCTCTTGTTCCTGCTCCATGAAATCCATGGTGGCAGCGCCGTCATGCACTTCGCCGATCTTGTGGCTTTTACCGGAATAATAAAGAATGCGCTCCGTAACAGTCGTCTTGCCGGCATCAATGTGGGCCATGATGCCGAAGTTCCGGTAGTCTGCAAGTTCGTGTGTGCGGGCCATGATCTTGTCTGTCCTGAATTACCAGCGGTAATGGCTGAAAGCGCGGTTCGCTTCGGCCATCTTGTGGGTATCTTCGCGCTTCTTCACGGCTGATCCACGGTTGTTGGCGGCATCCATGAGCTCGCCGGAAAGGCGGTCAACCATGGTGTTTTCGTTGCGGCCGCGCGCTGCGATGATGATCCAGCGGATAGCCAGGGCCTGGCGGCGCTCAGTGCGCACTTCAACGGGAACCTGGTAGGTTGCGCCGCCCACGCGGCGTGAGCGGACTTCAATGGCCGGAGCCACATTTTCGAGGGCCTGGTGGAAAATCTGCACCGGGTCGCTCTTGACCTTGGCCTGGACCTTTTCAAAGGCGCCGTAGACAATGCCTTCGGCGACTGACTTCTTGCCCTCGTACATGAGATTGTTCATGAACTTGGAAACCACGAGATCACCGAATTTCGGATCCGGGTTGATGACGCGTTTATCTGCTTTATGGCGACGTGACATGTATAACTCCCCTCGCCTTACTTAGGACGCTTCGCGCCGTATTTCGAACGGCGCTGGCGGCGCTTGACGACGCCTTGCGTATCGAGAATACCGCGGATGATATGATAGCGGACACCTGGCAGATCCTTGACGCGGCCGCCACGGATCATCACCACAGAGTGTTCCTGCAGGTTATGGCCTTCGCCCGGGATATAGCTCACAACTTCGAAGCCGTTGGTCAGGCGCACCTTGGCGACTTTCCGCAAAGCCGAGTTCGGCTTCTTCGGCGTTGTGGTGTAAACGCGCGTGCAAACGCCGCGTTTTTGCGGGCAAGACTGCATCGCAGGAACCTTGTTGCGATAACTCGGAACGCTGCGTGGCTTACGAATGAGCTGGTTGATTGTCGGCATCGGCCCTGATCTACCTTCGTATAAACTGTTGAACCGGATTGCACATGACCAAAAACACTGACGTGATCCGGCTCGGGACCCCGCAGTGCTCAAAACCAGAGGCCCTTAAGAACATCAGTCCCTAAAGGCATGACCTCGAATGTCGTTTTGTTGTTCACTCGCCAGCGTTTAAGGGTGCGAAACCCAGACTGCCTGTCGCTTGAGAACGAGGCGGGTTCTACTTGGGCCTATACCCGGCGTCAACCCCTGAATTGGGGAATTTTTGCGCTACAAGGCCAAAAGCTTAGCCTGACACGGGGTTTATTGCTGCAGGGCACAAAAATTAATGTCGCGGATGCTGAAATGGCGGGAGAAATAAGCGGATTCAGGCGCTTGCTGAGATGATTCTACAGCATAAAGCGTGACAGGTCGCCGACGGCCAGCTTCAGCTCATACCACGAGAAAGCGGAGCCATCGAAAAAGAAAGTGCCGCCGCCGACGGCCACAAACAGCACAACCATCTTCACAATAAACCCGGCCGACATGCCCATGCCCTCGGACTGCTCGAATTCCGCATCGGCCAACTCAACATCCGGCTCATAAAACGTCTTTTGCCCGGCGCCGCTCAGGCGACGATTAATTAAGTCTGAAGAAATACTCGTAATGTTACTCATACCGTGCCGTGCCTTTTCGCAAGCAATAACGGCACTATGCCGCCCAAAAACTTAATGCCGTTTTAAGGTCCATGAGCAACTTGCCGCAATTTACCCCCAATTGAGCCACACCAAAGCCCATCACCCGTTAGACATTGAATTTACGGCGACACGATCATTAACTTCGAGAGGGAGAATCTCACAATGACCATGCCGCAACGAAACTGGTGGCACGAACTCAACACCTGGGAGCCGGAAATTGCGCTCGCCTTCTATGGCCGCACCCTGGGTTGGCAATTTGAAGCATCCCCGCTTCCCGATGGCGCCGCCTATTGGATTGCTCGCAAAGACGGAAAGCCCGTAGGCGGCATCTTCGAATTGACCGCACCGGACTATTCCGGCGTCCCCTCGCACTGGATGACCTACATGTCGGTGGGCGATATCAACAAGGCCGAGAACGACACAGCCAAGGCTGGCGGTGAGGTCATGCGGCCCAATACGCGCGTACCAGGTGTGGGAAAGCTTGCGGTGGTGACTGATTCAACCGGTGCCCTGATTGGCCTGATCGAGCCTGACAACTCTCATGCCCTGGCTGCGGTTACCCACTAACTATTCCTAAAAGCCTTTAAACCCTTCGAGTTTACCACGTCAAAGTTAGGCGCCAGCTTCGCTTTGGCTGGATGTCGGGATCCGGCTTTCGTCACGCGAATTTCAATCAGTTCAGCGTAGTCGGGTGGAAAGGTGGATCCCGGCCTCTTGGTTAACAAACTATGTCCAACCACGCATGGCCCAGCGTTAAGCTTCCTCTGGAACTAGTGGCTCCGCCCACGACTAACTACTGTCGCTGGCCAAGCGCAGGAGGCAGATCATGGCAAAGCTCAACACGAATTGGTCAACAGCATCAATCGTAGCCCGGCGGGAAAAATTCTACGCCGCTTCCCAGCGCGCCTTTGTGCCCTACAAGACCCCGCTCATCTTCGCCAAAGGCGACCGCCAGTATCTTTGGGATGAAACCGGCAAGAAATATCTCGATCTTCTGGGCATGAACGTCTGCGTATCGGTTGGCCACAACCATCCCACGGTCACCGCAGTCGTCCGCGAACAGATTGAACAGCTCCAGCACTGCACCACCATGTTCTACCATCCGGTGCCCGCCCATTTTGCCGAAGAGCTTGCCGCCCGCATGCCCAAGGGCCACGACTGGGTGGTGCATTTCACCAACAGCGGCACCGAAGCTGTCGATCTCGCCCTGGTCATGGCCCAGCAGTTCACCGGCAACATCGACATGCTGGCGCTGCGCAATGCCTATCATGGCGCCACCATCGGGGCCCAGTCGCTCACCGGCATCAGCGGCTTCCGCCACAACATCCCCCTCCTCACCGGAATTCATCACGTGGCCAATCCCGATCCCTACCGGGGGATTTTCGGTGATGACACGGACGCCTACCTGGCCGAAATTGACCGCACCATCCAATACGCGACCTCGGGAAAACTCGCTGGCTTCATTGTGGAGCCCATTCAGGGCTATGGTGGCGTTGTTGAAACTCCTGACGGCTATCTCGCCGCTGCCGCTGCCAAGGTGCGCGAACGTGGCGGACTGATGATCATTGACGAGGTCCAGTCCGGCTTTGGCCGCACTGGCGACAATTTCTGGGGCTTCGAAGCCCATGGCATCGTTCCCGAAATCGTCGTCATGGCCAAAGGCATCGGCAATGGCTTCCCATTGGCCGCCGTTGTCGCCCAGCGCCATGTGGCGGACGCGCTGGCCGGAAAATTTTCGTTCCACACCTATGGCGCAAGCCCCACCTCCTGTGCTGCAGGGCGTGCGGTTCTGCAGGTCATCGACGAGGAAGGTTTGCAGTTGAATTCCAAACGGGTGGGCGCCCAAATGCGCAAGGTGCTTGATCGCCTCCACCAAAGGCATGAAATCATTGGCGAAGTCCGCAGCCACGGCCTTATGCTGGCCATCGAATTGGTGACAGACCGCAAATCGAAAACGCCGGCTGCGGCGGCGACCGCCGACATCTTCGAGAAAACCCGTGAGCATGGCCTGGTCATGAGCAAATCGGGAGCCGACAAGAATATCCTGCGCATGGTACCGCCCATGTGCATTCAGGAAAACGACGTAACCCAGGTGGAACATGCCCTGGAGCGTGTGTTTTCCGGCTACTGAGGATATTCAGGCAGAACAAACAAAAAGGCCCGGCGTAACCCGGGCCTTTTGATTTCGGTTTGTAAGAGCCCTATTCCGCCGCCGGCAGAACTTCGGCCCGTGCCTGCTCCTCGAGAATGAGGCCATCGCGCTTGTCGGCCACCTGGCGCAAGCGCGCCAGCATGCCGCCCGTGCCCGCCGGAATGAGGCGGCCCACGATGACGTTTTCCTTGAGGCCTTCGAGCGTATCGATCTTGCCCTGAACCGCGGCTTCCGTGAGAACCCGAGTGGTTTCCTGGAAGGATGCCGCCGAGATGAACGACCGAGTCTGCAAGCTTGCCTTGGTGATGCCCAGCAGAACCGGAACACCCGTGGCAGGCTTGCGGCCATCGGCAATCAGCTTGTCGTTTTCCGTGTCCATTTCAACATGGTCGACCTGTTCGCCAACCAGCCAGGTGGATTCGCCCGCATCGGTGATTTCAACCTTCTGCAGCATCTGGCGCACGATCACTTCAATGTGCTTGTCGTTGATCGAAACGCCCTGCAAACGGTAGACTTCCTGGATTTCATTGACGAGGAAGGCGGCAAGCTCTTCCACGCCCTTGATCGCCAGAATGTCATGCGGCGCAGGATTGCCGTCGAGCAGGTATTCGCCCTTCTCGATGAAGTCGCCTTCCTGCACCGGCAAATGCTTACCCTTCGGGATGAGATATTCCACTGCTTCCAGCGTATCATCCTGCGGCACAATGCGAATGCGGCGCTTATTCTTGTAATCGCGGCCAAACTCAACCCGGCCGGAGATTTCGGCGATGATCGCCGCATCCTTCGGACGGCGCGCTTCAAACAGTTCGGCAACACGCGGCAGACCGCCCGTGATGTCGCGTGTTTTGGCACTTTCCAGCGGGTTACGTGCAAGCACGTCACCAGCCTTCACCGAGGTGCCGGGATCAACCGACAGAATGGAGTCCACCGACAGCAGGTAACGGGCTTCGCCGCCACGGGCCAGTTTGTGAACGTTTCCTTCCTTGTCCTTCACCACCATCGCCGGCTTCAGCGAGGAGCCGCGCTGATTGGAACGCCAGTCGATGATCACGCGATTGGTGATGCCCGTGGCTTCGTCAGCGATTTCGTTGAGGGAAACACCATCAACGACATCCTCGAACTGCACCACGCCATCAGCTTCCGAAAGCATCGGCCGAGTATAGGGATCCCATTCAGCCAGGCGAATGCCACGCTTGACCATGTCGCCGTCGTCCACGAACAGGCGCGTGCCGTAAACCACCTTGTGAACGGCGCGTTCGTTGCCCTTGGCATCTTCGACCACGATCGCCACGTTGCGTCCCATGACCATGAGGCGGCCCTGTGAGTCCTTCATCACATTGCGGTTACGGATAGTGATTTTGCCTTCGTGGTTTGATTCAACAAACGACTGGTCAAGAACCTGCGCCGTGCCGCCGATGTGGAAGGTACGCATGGTAAGCTGGGTTCCTGGCTCGCCGATCGACTGGGCTGCGATAACGCCGACCGCTTCACCCATGTTGACAGGTGTGCCGCGGGCCAGATCGCGTCCGTAGCACTTGCCGCAAACGCCAAACTTGGTTTCACAGGTCAGCACCGAGCGGATGCGGATTTCAGTGACTCCCGCCTTCTCGATCTTCTCAACATGCGATTCCAGCATCTCCTCGCCGGCATTGACGATCACGGCATTGGTCACCGGATCAACAACATCGGTTGCAGCAGTCCGTCCGAGAACGCGCACGCCGAGCGAAACGATAACTTCACCGGCGTCAATGATCGGCCGGGTGGTGATCGAGTTCTTCGTGCCGCAGTCTTCCTGGCTGATGATGGCGTCCTGCGCCACGTCAACCAGGCGGCGCGTCAGGTAACCCGAGTTCGCGGTCTTCAAAGCCGTATCCGCCAGACCCTTGCGGGCCCCGTGGGTGGAGTTGAAGTACTCGAGAACCGACAGGCCTTCCTTGAAGTTCGAAATGATCGGCGTTTCGATGATCTCGCCTGATGGTTTGGCCATGAGGCCGCGCATGCCGGCAAGCTGCTTCATCTGCGCCGGCGAACCGCGCGCGCCTGACTGGCTCATCATGTAGATCGAGTTGATCTGCTTTTCACGGCCGGTTGCCTCGTCGATTTGGACGGCTTGAATGCCGGCCATCATTTCTTCGGCAACCTTGTCAGTACACTTGGCCCAGGCGTCGACAACCTTGTTGTACTTTTCGCCCTGGGTAATGAGGCCGTCGATATACTGCTGTTCATATTCCTTGGCCAGTTCACGCGTCTGGTTCACCAGCTTTTCCTTGGTCGCAGGGATAACCATGTCATCCTTGCCGAAGGAAATGCCGGCCTTGTAGGCATTGTAGAAACCAAGCGCCATAATGCGGTCGCAGAACACCACCGATTCCTTCTGGCCGCAGTGGCGGTAGACCGCGTCAATCATCTTGGAGATTTCGCGCTTGGTCATCAGCTTGTTGCACAGGTCATAGGAAATGTTGGTCGAGAGCGGCAGCAACTCGCCGATCTTCATGCGGCCCGGCGTAGTGTCGATGATGCGGTTGATCACCTTGCCTTCCGGTCCCACTTCCTTAATGCGGCCCTTGATCTTGGTGTGCAGCGTAATGACGCCGGCAGCCAGGGCATGGTCAATTTCCGCCGTGTTGCCAAATGCCTTGCCTTCGCCCGCTTCACCGTTGCGGATGATCGAGAGATAGTAGAGGCCAAGCACGATGTCCTGTGACGGCACGATGATCGGCTGCCCGTTGGCCGGATGCAGCACGTTGTTCGTCGACATCATCAAGACGCGCGCTTCAAGCTGGGCTTCCAGCGAGAGCGGCACGTGAACCGCCATCTGGTCGCCGTCGAAGTCGGCGTTAAAGGCGGTGCAAACCAGCGGATGCAGCTGAATGGCCTTGCCTTCAATGAGCACCGGCTCGAACGCCTGGATGCCCAAGCGGTGAAGCGTTGGCGCACGATTCAGCATGACGGGATGCTCGCGGATTACCTCATCGAGGATATCCCAGACTTCCGGCTTTTCCTTTTCAACCAGCTTCTTGGCCTGCTTCACGGTGGAAGAAAGGCCCTTGGCTTCAAGGCGCGAATAGATGAACGGCTTGAACAGTTCGAGCGCCATCTTCTTCGGCAAACCGCACTGATGCAGCTTGAGTTCCGGACCCACCACGATAACCGAGCGGCCGGAATAATCGACGCGCTTGCCGAGCAGGTTCTGCCGGAAGCGGCCCTGCTTGCCTTTCAGCATGTCGGCGAGTGACTTCAGCGGACGCTTGTTGGCACCCGTAATGACCCGGCCACGACGACCGTTATCAAACAGCGCGTCAACCGACTCCTGCAGCATGCGCTTTTCATTGCGCACGATGATGTCCGGCGCGCGAAGCTCAATCAGGCGCTTCAGGCGGTTGTTGCGGTTGATCACCCGGCGATACAGGTCGTTCAAATCGGAGGTGGCAAAACGGCCGCCATCCAACGGAACCAAAGGCCGGAGCTCCGGCGGAATGACCGGAACTTGGGTGAGGATCATCCATTCCGGGCGGTTACCCGATTCAATAAAGGAATCCACAATCTTCAAACGCTTGGCCAGCTTCTTGGGCTTCAGGTCGCCGGTGGCAACCTTGAGCTCTTCGCGCAGCTGCTCGCGCAACTGCTCAAGCTGGATGGCCATGAGCATTTCGCGCACCGCTTCCGCGCCAATCGACGCGGTAAAGCTGTCATCGCCATAGTCTTCCTGCGCCTTGATGTACTCGCTCTCGGTCAGGGTCTGGCGTGGCTTCAAAGGCGTCAGGCCTGGCTCAAGCACGATGTACTGCTCGAAATACAGAACCCGCTCAACTTCCTTCAATTGCATGTCGAGGAGAAGCGCGATGCGCGATGGCAGCGACTTCAGGAACCAGATATGGGCGACCGGTGCCGCCAGCTCGATATGGCCCATGCGCTCGCGCCGCACTTTGGACAGGGTGACTTCCACGCCGCACTTTTCGCAGATGATGCCCTTGTATTTCATGCGCTTGTACTTGCCGCACAGGCATTCGTAATCCTTAACCGGCCCGAAAATGCGCGCGCAGAAAAGCCCGTCGCGCTCCGGTTTGAAAGTGCGGTAGTTGATGGTTTCCGGCTTCTTGATTTCGCCGAATGACCACGACAGGATCTTTTCCGGCGAAGCGATCGAAATGCGGATTTGATCGAATGTCTGCGCCGTAACTGCCGGGCTGAAGACGTTCATGACCTCTTGGTTCATGTGTCACTGCTCCTTTGGGTGTTCTAACTTGTTAAACTCGTGTATCGGACGAAGCATTTCCGCCCCGTCCTCTGATGATTACTGTTGTGAATTCTGCAATTCTACATTGAGGCTGAGTGAACGCATTTCCTTGACCAGCACGTTGAAGCTTTCAGGAATGCCCGACTCGAAGGCGTCGTCGCCGCGCACAATGGCTTCATAAACCTTTGTGCGGCCTGCCACGTCATCCGACTTGACGGTGAGCATTTCTTGCAGCGTATAGGCCGCGCCATAGGCCTCGAGGGCCCACACTTCCATTTCGCCGAAGCGCTGGCCGCCGAACTGTGCCTTGCCGCCCAGGGGCTGCTGCGTCACAAGCGAGTAAGGGCCAATGGAACGCGCGTGGATCTTGTCGTCCACAAGGTGGTGCAGTTTCAGCATGTAGATGTAGCCAACGGTGACCGGGCGATCAAACACCTCGCCCGTCTTGCCATCATAGAGCGCTACCTGACCCGAGGTATTCAGGCCGGCATCGCTGAGCATCTTGGCAATGTCCTCCTCGCGCGCGCCGTCAAACACCGGCGTTGCGATGGGAACACCGCGGCGCAGGTTCTGCGCCGACTCCACCAGTTCGCTGTCATCAAGGGCGTCGAGCTCATCATTCTTGCCATAGATCTTGAACAGGCCGTCACGGAGCGGCTTGATCTTCTGGGTTTCCTGATAGGCATCAAGCATCAGGCCCACCTGCTTGCCAAGGCCAGCACAGGCCCAGCCCAAGTGGGTTTCCAGGATCTGGCCCACGTTCATGCGCGAAGGCACGCCCAATGGGTTCAGAACGATGTCGACATGAGTGCCGTCCTCGAGGAACGGCATGTCCTCCACCGGCACAATGCGCGAAACCACGCCCTTGTTGCCATGGCGTCCGGCCATCTTGTCTCCCGGCTGGATTTTCCGCTTCACGGCGACGAAGACCTTGACCATCTTCATGACGCCGGGCGGCAGTTCATCGCCGCGCTGCAGCTTCTCGACCTTGTCAAGAAAGCGTGTTTCAAGACGCTTCTTGGCTTCGTCATATTGCAGCTTCATCGCTTCGAGCTCGGCAATCGATTTCTCGGCCGAGAGCGCAATGCTCCACCACTGCGAACGCGGAATGTCCTCAAGGATCTTTTCCGTAACCTTGCCGTCGATCTTGTGGCCGCGAGGCCCTCCCGTTGCGACTTTCCCGTTTAGAAAGTCATGCAGGCGGCCATAGGCGTTACGGTCGAGGATCTTGAGTTCGTCGTCACGGTCCTTTGCAAGCCGTTCGATTTCCTCTCGTTCGATTGCCAAAGCGCGCTCATCCTTGTCCACACCGTGGCGGTTGAACACGCGCACTTCAACGACCGTGCCGGCAACACCCGGCGGCAGACGCAGCGACGTGTCACGCACGTCAGAGGCTTTTTCGCCGAAGATGGCGCGCAGCAGTTTTTCTTCCGGCGTCATTGGGCTTTCGCCCTTTGGCGTGATCTTGCCGCACAGGATGTCGCCCGGCTTCACTTCCGCGCCGATGTAAACGA
Organism: Aestuariivirga sp.; assembly: GCA_030680855.1. Taxonomy (GTDB): domain Bacteria; phylum Pseudomonadota; class Alphaproteobacteria; order Rhizobiales; family Aestuariivirgaceae; genus Aestuariivirga. Next base: position 2,933 of record JAUXUN010000017.1, on the reverse strand, counting down.
TGCCCGCTTCGTCGAGGTTCTTGAGCGACTCTTCGCCCACGTTTGGAATGTCGCGGGTGATTTCCTCGGGCCCCAGCTTCGTGTCGCGGGCCATCACATCGAATTCCTCGATGTGGATGGAGGTGAACACGTCATCCTTCACGATGCGCTCGGACAGCAGGATCGAGTCTTCGAAGTTGTAGCCATTCCACGGCATGAAGGCCACGAGCACATTCTGCCCGAGAGCCAGGTCACCGAGATCGGTGGACGGGCCGTCGGCGATGATGTCGCCCTGCTTCACCTGGTCGCCCACACGCACCAGCGGACGCTGGTTGATGCAGGTGTTCTGATTGGAGCGCTGGAACTTGGCGAGCGTGTAAATATCGACGCCGGACTTGGACGGATCGGTTTCCTCCGTGGCGCGGATAACAATGCGCTTGGCGTCAACCTGGTCCACCACGCCGGTGCGGCGCGCCGCAAAGGCAGCGCCCGAGTCCCGTGCCACAATGGATTCCATGCCAGTGCCGACCAGCGGAGCATTGGTGCGAACCAATGGCACGGCCTGGCGCTGCATGTTTGACCCCATCAAGGCACGGTTGGCGTCATCGTTTTCAAGGAACGGGATCAGCGCCGCGGCTACCGATACGAGCTGCTTCGGTGAAACATCCACGTAGTCGACCTTGTCGGCAGGCACGGAGAGCACGTCGCCATAATTGCGCGCAATCACCATGTCCTCGGCAAACTTGTTGTCCTTGGTCAGCGCCACATTCGCCTGCGCGATGTAGTGCTTTCCCTCTTCAATCGCCGAAAGATAGGTCACGTCCCTCGAAACCTTGCCGTTGTTGACCGTGCGGTAAGGCGTTTCGATAAAGCCATACTTGTTCACCCGGGCGTAAGTGGCCAGCGAGTTGATCAGGCCGATGTTCGGGCCTTCGGGTGTTTCAATCGGGCAGATGCGTCCATAATGGGTGGGATGCACGTCGCGCACTTCAAAGCCGGCGCGTTCTCGCGTCAGGCCGCCCGGTCCAAGGGCCGAGAGGCGGCGCTTGTGTGTGATTTCCGACAGCGGATTGGTCTGGTCCATGAACTGCGAAAGCTGCGACGAACCGAAGAACTCGCGCACCGCCGCAGCCGCAGGCTTGGCGTTGATCAGGTCATGCGGCATCACCGTGTCGATATCAACCGATGACATGCGCTCCTTGATGGCGCGCTCCATGCGAACCAGGCCAAGGCGGTACTGGTTTTCCATGAGCTCGCCCACGCTGCGCACCCGGCGGTTGCCGAGATGGTCGATATCGTCAACCTCGCCCTTGCCGTCACGCAGCTCATGCAGCGTCTTGATCACGGCAAGCACATCCTCGCGGCGGAGGACGCGCATGGTGTCCGGAACATCAAGCTCCAGCCGCATGTTCATCTTCACCCGGCCCACGGCCGAGAGGTCATAACGCTCGGAGTCGAAGAACAGGCCATTAAACAGCGCTTCGGCGGATTCCCGTGTTGGCGGTTCGCCGGGGCGCATGACCCGGTAAATTTCGATAAGCGCCTGCTCATAGCTCTCAACCTTGTCGGCCTTGAGCGTATTGCGGATATAGGCGCCCGTGTTGATGTGGTCAACGTCGAGGAGGTTGAGCTTGGTGAAGCCCGCCTCCTTCAGCGCGTTCAGAACCTTCTCGTCAATTTCATCACCGGCCTCGGCGAAAATCTCGCCGGTCTTTTCATTGACCAGTTCATCGGCAATGTAGCGGCCATAGAGATCCTCATCACGCACCAGCAGTTCCTTGGTGCCGTCATCAGCGATTTTTTTGGCCAGGCGCGGCGTAATCTTTTTGCCGGCCTCAACCACAACGGCCTTGGTCTTGGCGTCAATCAGGTCAACCGTTGGCTTGATGCCCTTGTAGCGGTCAACGTCGAAAGATGTCTTCCAGCCATCCTTGGTCTGGGTGTAGCCAACCGACTTGTAGAATTCATGCAGGATTTCTTCGCCCTGCAGGCCAAGCGCATAGAGCAGCGTGGTGATCGGCAGCTTGCGGCGCCGGTCGATGCGCGCGAATACGATGTCCTTGGGGTCGAACTCGAAATCAGCCACGAACCGCGGTAAGGAATGATGCGCGCCGCAAACAGCAGCTTGCCCGAGGAATGGCTCTTGCCCTTGTCATGGTCGAAGAACACGCCCGGCGAACGGTGCATCTGCGAAACGATCACCCGTTCGGTGCCGTTTACCACGAAGGTGCCGTTGGAGGTCATGAGCGGAATGTCGCCCATGTACACATCCTGCTCCTTGATGTCCTTGACCGACTTGGCCTGGGTGTCCGGATCGATTTCAAACACGATGAGGCGCAGCGTCACCTTGAAAGGCGCCGCGAAGGTCATGCCGCGTTGCTGACACTCTTCGACGTCAAACTTCGGCGCCTCGAATTCATAGCGCACGAATTCGAGCACGGCCTGGCCGGAAAAATCCGAAATCGGGAACACCGATTTGAAAACGGCCTGTAGGCCTTCATTGATCCGTCCGCCGGTGGGTTCCTTGACTTGCAGAAACTGGTCGTAAGATTCCTTTTGCACCTCAATGAGGTTCGGCATCACGGCAACTTCAATGCCCTTGCCGAATACCTTGCGGATGCGTTTCCGACTTGCGACCGTATGTGCCTCAGCCATGTGTTTTCCTTGTCAGTCTATTTATTCAAACGATGAAGACGGCTTGTCTGAAGTCCTTTTTTGAGAACTTCAAATAAGCCGTCGGGCAAACTCAAACCTGCAAACATCTTCCGGCGAAGGGTTTGAGGCCCCGCACCGGAAGATATTGTCAATTACTTCAACTCGACCTTGGCGCCAGCCGCTTCGAGCTTCTTCTTGGCAGCTTCGGCATCAGCCTTGTTGAGGCCTTCCTTGACGGCCTTTGGAGCGGCTTCAACCAGATCCTTGGCTTCCTTGAGGCCGAGGCCGGTGATGGCGCG
>JAUXUN010000062.1 GCA_030680855.1 Aestuariivirga sp. | reverse complement strand
GTCTTCCCTCCGGCTCCCGGGTGCCTGATGAACGTTTCACCAGACCCGCAGGCGCCACATCCACCCCATCACTGATCACCGTCATGACCGAGACCCCTTCCGGGATGAACAGGAACATAGCTATATCATAGGAATATATTTGTCAAGGGATAAATTCATATTTTTACGTGGCCCCAAAAGGAGAGAAATAAGTAAACGAACGGTTCAGCAATTCACAGCAGTCCCAGCGCCGACAACTCTCTCCGCATGGATTCATCCATCTCGCTGGCTGTTGCGCCTTTTTTCAGATCGACCGGCGCATCTTCGGCACTGAGATAGCGCCAGCCCTGGAACGCGCGGCGCGGCGTGGGCCAGACGGGAACGATCCTCGCCTTGAAATCAATGCGGCAACGCGAAATACCGTCCTTGCCCTTGACCGGCACAAGATCCGCGATGGGCTGGCGGCAGAGGATCATGCCCCGGATCACCCAGTAGAGTGAACCTCCATTCAATATCTCGTCGCCGCGCGTGGGAAACATCCGTGTTGTGTGATCGAGGCTGTCGAGCCCCTTTCGCGCATCCCGTACCCATTGCCTGAGTTCGGACACTTCTGAAACGCCGACACATAATTTGATGAGATGCAGCGCCATAATTTAATGGAATTCCTCTGGACTTGGGATGAAACACTTATGCTAACATGAGCCTGAGGAAAACCTCAAAGCCAATGTTTTCCGAGCATGAGGATATAAGCCATGACCACAGTTGCAAAAGTAATCGAACTCACCTCGTCGTCACTCAAGAGCATTGAAGATGCAATCGAAACCGGGATCAAGCGCGCTGACACCACCCTGGACCAGATTGAGGGCGCCTGGGTGCAGGACATCAAATGCGTTGTCAAAAATGGCAAGGTCAGCGAATGGCGCGTCAACCTCAAGGTCACCTTCCTGCTGAAGTGAGCAGCACTCAATCACGCTAACGTGAGGGCGCCAACGGCCTCGTGATTGGCATGTGACGCGGCATTTTATCATCTATGTCAGATGATGGCTGTTGCTGAAACCCTTACTCCTGCCCGCCTCACGGATTTCCTGGCCCATGACTATTCAAGGCTCAGGCTCTACATGGGCGCGACTGCCTTTAACGCCATGACTCGCCACTATCTTGCAACAACCGAGACGCCCAAAGTCCGGCTGCTGTCGCGCCATCTCCCGGATTTTCTCGATCTGACCAAACCCTTCTCCCGAAGCCCCGAACTTTCCGATCTTGCGCGCCTTGAGAACGCATTCCATGCGGCCCTCAGCGCCCCCGAAGCCGGCATCGTCACGCGAGTGCCGCCTCACGCGTTTCACATTGAACTTCATCCCTCGGTGCAAAGACTGCAATTGCGCACCAATGCCACCAGCATTTGGGCGGCCTTGACCGCCGGTGAATTGCCCCCTCTTCCGCAAGGGCTGAATGAACCACAGGAGCTGCTGGTCTGGCGTCAGGGTGCTGCACCCCGCTTCCGGATGCTGGGACGCGAAGAGGCAACAGCGCTCGATGGCGCGGCGCGCGGCGAGAAAATCGAAATTTCTCAGTCGGCGGAAAACTTCCTCCGCGGCTGGCTGGAGGCCGAGATCATATCAGCCGTGCTATGAGTTGAGCTTGCTCACATAGCACGAAATGCCGCTGGATTTCAGCTTTGTGCAGCTCCTCTTTGCGGCGTTTTGGTCCTCGAAGCCGGCCAGGCGCACCCGGTAGACAATGCCCTTGGTGCCGAGATCGGCCCTCACGACAATCGGCTTTTCAGCGCTTAGCGACTGGTGCTTGGCCTTCATCTTCTTCCATGTTGACCAGGCGCCATCCTCGCTGGTAGCTGATGCCACCTGCACGCTCCAGCCTTCCATGGCGGGAGCCGAAGCGGGTTCTATTTCAGCAACCTCGTCAGCGGAAGGTTCGGCGATCCCGGCGATTGCCGCTTCGGCGACTTCCGGCGCGGGCACGTCATCGTCCTCAACCAATTCCACCGCAACGATTTTTTCTTCTTCGACCGGCACACGGTCAACAATTTTCTTGGATACGGGCTCCGGCATGCTGACCGCCGAAGTCATGATGGGATCGGTTTCGCCCTCATTCAGAAGCGTGGCACTTGGCTCAACCGCCTTTGGCAGATCAGGCTTGCGCACCGTGAGCTGGCCACCGCCAACTCCGGCAACAACCGATGGCTTCGCCATGACGCTGCCCTGCAACGCGGCAAGCTTGTCAATCGCTTGCTTGAACCTGGGATTGGCCGCAACGGCCTTCTCCAGTGATTTCCGCGCCTCGCCCGGGCGCTTCAGGCTCTCATAGGTGAGTGCTTCCGCATAATGGACCTGGGCCGCGTTGGGATAATGATAGCGCGTGGCTTTTTCATAATCCGATAGGGCAAAAAGCAACTGCCCGCTCTCGCGCAGCGCGTTGCCGCGGCCATAATAGGCATGGGCAAAACTTGGGTCGAGGAACAGCGCGCTGGTATAATCTTCAACCGCCGCCGACAGGTTCGGCAATTTCTGCTGGCTCAGGCCCCGGTTATAAAGGGCGGTGGCGCGCATTTCGGCACTCATCGCATCAAGCTGGAGCGCTGCCGTATAGTCATCGATGGCGTCCTGGTGCTCCGCCAGCTGCTGATGGGCCAGGCCGCGATTGAGCAAAGCATTCGCCAGCACTTCCGTGGGCAAATCCCGGGATTCAATCGCCTGTGAATACGCGCTTATCGCTGTTTTCTGGTCTCCCGCCGCCAGCGCCTCATAGGCCTGTTGAGCGATGATTTCATTGGTCTTTTCGGATGTGGCGAATGCCGGACCGGATGCAGCCACACATGCAGCGAGAAACGCGGAACTAACAGACGCAAGGATTACACGACGGACACTCATCCCGCCAGTAATAGGCCGTTAGGGTTAAAACTCCGTTGCTGGGGGGAAATTGCCCCCCGGCCAGCGCGAAAAATCGGCTTTGGCGCTGTATTCAACACCCCTCATGCTGAGGCGCACTGCGTAGCAGGGCCTCGAAGCATCTGGTTCCGTATCCCCCTCACCCCTCGCGTAACGCGTGGGCGAACTGGTCGGTGAGAGGTTTCAGGAAATAGGTCATCGGCGTCTGCGCTTCCGTCTGGATAAAGGCCTCCGCCGGCATGCCCGGCTTGAGCTTGTTGGAACCGAGTTTGGCAAGTTCCGTGGCCGAGATCATCAGGCGCACCGAGTAAAACGGCGGCGAACTCGCATCGATCCGGCTTGTATCAGCGGAAATCTGCGTCACCGCGGCGGCAACTTCCGGCGTCAGCCTGGAATTGAAGGCGGGAAAGCGGATATGGGCAATCTGGCCGGTCCGCACCTTGGCAATATCCTGCGGCAAGACCTGGGCCTGCAGGATCAACTCGTCAGCTTCCGGAACTATGAGCATGAGCGGTTCGCCCGGCCCGATGACGCCGCCAACGGTGTGAACCGCAAGCTGGTAAACATCGCCGGTGATCGGTGATTTGATGACCATCCGCTCAAGCCGCGACGCCACCGCAAGCTTGCGCTCCTTCAGCTCGGCAACCCTACCCTCGATATCACGGAGCTCGGTCAAGGTCTGCGACAGGTCTTCTTCATCAATCTGCAGGATTTGCACGCGCACTTCGGCAATGCGCGCTTCCGCCGAGGCCTTGCTGGCCACCAGTTCGCCCCGTTCGCCATCAAGCCGTGCCGTTTCGCGGTCCATCGCCATCACCCGGCTGATCGGCACAAGCCCCTTGCTCTGCAGGTCTTTCAGGTCGGTGAGTTCGGCGCTGATCAGGGTCAACTGTTTTTCCTTGGAGATTTTTTGCGATTCCAGGCCGCCGATTTGCTCCGTCAACTGACCAATCTGCTGGGTGAGCTGGTCCTTCTTGCCGACAACGGCTTGCAGCCGTGCATTGAACAGTTTGGTTTGCCCCGCCATGATGGCGGCAACGCCCGGCTCACCGGCCCGCGACAAGACCTCTGGCGGAAAGATGATGGCCGGGGCCAGGTCGCGTTGCGCTTCGAGCCGGGCCCGCTTGGCCAGCGCCTCGTCGAGAAGGCCATCAATGATGGTAAGTTCGGATTTGGTTTCCGTATTGTCGAGGACAATCAGCGCCTGCCCCAACTCGACCCGGTCGCCATCCTTCACCCGGATCTCGCCGACGATGCCGCCTTCCTTGTGCTGAACCTTCTTCGAATAGGATTCAACCATGATGGTGGCGGGGGCGATGACCGCGCTATTCAGCTCGGTAAAATTCGCCCAGCCTCCCACCACGCCAACCATGAGCAGGACCGACAGGAAGCCCACGATCTGGAAGCGGCGCAGCGACGAATTTGTGTTGATCGGTTTCATCGCCTAGTTCGCCTGTATGAGGGTTGGTTTTGTGGGTGGCGGCGCGGGCCTGGCTTCGCCCGTCGCGGGCCGGTTCAGCACGCGCTTCAGAATATCGTCACGCGGGCCGAGTGCCACGGTCCGGCCTTCGCTCAGAACCAGGATTTGCTGGATGGAGGCAAGCGCACTTGGCCGGTGGGCAATGACCACCACCGAAGCGCCCCGCTCCATGGACACGCGGATGGCGCGGTCAAGCGCGGCTTCGCCTTCCGCATCAAGGTTCGAATTGGGTTCATCGAGCACAAACAGCACCGGATCGCCAAAAAGGCAGCGCGCCAGGGCCACCCGCTGCCGTTGGCCGGCCGAAAGCCTAGCACCATTTTCGCCGAGCGGCGTATCGTAGCCCTTGGGCAGGCGCATGATGAGATCATGGACATTGGCAAGCTGTGCCGCCTGCACGATCTTCGCCGGGTCGGCATTCACATCAAAGCGCGCGATATTCTGCGCCGCAGTGCCGTCAAACAATTGAATGTCCTGGGGCAGATAGCCGATGAGCTTGCCCGCCTCGTCAATGTCGCGCTGGTCATGGGTGGCGCCGTCAAGGCGGACCGTGCCGCGGGTAATCGGCATGACGCCCACAAGGGCCCGCGCCAGAGTGGATTTGCCGGCACCCGTGGGCCCGATCACGCCAATGCCCTTGCCCGGCTCAACCGTAAAGGTAATGCCATGCAGCACCGGCTTTTCCGTGCCCGGCATTTGCACAATCACGTTCTCCACCTCGAGTTTCCCGCTGGGGGCTGGAAGCTTCATGCGGTTGGCGACGGCGGGAACCGACGCCAGGATGATTCCAAGCCGCTCAATCGCCTTGCGGAAACCGAGGAACTGCTGCCAGCTTGCAACCGCCTGTTCAACCGGCGCCAGCGCCCGCCCCATGATGATCGACGCGGCAATCATGGCGCCCGCCGAAATTTCGTGCTGGAGCGCCAGATAGGCGCCAAGCGCCAGAATGCCCGATTGCACCATGAGGCGCAAAACCCGCGATGCGGCGCTGAGGCTGCCGCCCACGTCATTGGCAGCGGTCTGGTGGTCCAGCGCCATCTGCTGCACGTCGGACCATTTCTTGCGGATGGCGCCGCGCATGCCCAGCGAATGCAACGCCTCCGAATTGCGCCGGCTTTCATCGGTCATGATCGATGACTTGACGATGGCCAAATTGGCTTCAGCCAGCGGACCCCGCGTCGCCTTTTCCGACCAGACCGCCAGAATGAAAATGACGATGGCCGCAATGACCGCGGCAACGCCAAGCACCCAATGCATGAGGAAGATCACCAGCAGATAGATGGGAACCCACGGCATGTCGAGAAAGGCAAAAGGCCCTTGCCCCGAAAGAAACTGGCGGATCGTAGCCAGGTCATTGATCGGCTGGCCGCCAATGCCTTGCGTCCGGCGCAGCGCATGCTCCGCCATGGAATCAAAAACCCGGTCACGCAGCTTTTCCTCAACCCGCCTGCCGATGCGCACCAATATGCGGGCCCGCAGATATTCGAGGAAACCATAATAGGCGTAAAGTGCGATGACGATGCCGGTGAGCGCCACAAGGGTTGGCACGCTGCCCGAGGTCAGCACCCGGTCATAAACCTGCAGCATGAACAGCGGGCCGGTCAGCATGAGGATGTTCACCAGGCAGCTGAACAGCGCCGTTGATGCAAAGGCTGCGCGGCTTGCCAGCAAGACCGCTGCGATCTCACCTCTGGTTTGCTTCTGCGCGGGCATAAGAACTCCTTGGCCAACCCTGGAAATTGCCGCCTGATTCGTCTTCATTGCTCAAGGTGGGTTGGGACTTAGGTAAACCAACGCCGGAGTCGTATCAACCCTGTTGACACACCTGTCCGCGCAAAGTCGTTTAAAACTTTAGGTAATCAACGGCCCCAGGGCAGCGGCGGGAGGGCATTCCGCAAGACCTTGTTGGTCTCCGCCATGGCGCCCGGAACCGGCGGCTTCTCAAGGCCCACCACCGGAACCACCTGGCGCAGCATGTCGTGATAGGCGCGAACTCCGCTTTCAAGGTCCGAAAGAATGAGGCCCTTGTAACCGGACGACTGCAGCGCCTCGAAGCACCAGGCGATAAGCTGGGTGTCTTCCATTCCGGTCAGCTCGTCAATGCGCTTGGCAAGATAGCGCGAGATTTTCGTCTCGCGGCGGTTATCGTCCAACGCATAATAGGAAAAGCGCTGGATGGCCTTGTCGACGCCCACCGGAAATTCCTGATAGAAGCCGACCATGTCCGGATACAGCATAAACACCATGTTGGGGAACATCCCGTAATAAAACCAAGCCTTCCGGTTGGCCTCCGGCAAGTGCTCCATGACGGGAAGGAATTTCTTGTAGTTCCGCACGCTCCAGTAACGGTCGCGGCTGTCATTGAACACACCGGTCGAGCGGGTGATGCCAAAGCCTACGCTCTCATCAACATAGCCGTTGCCATAGAGATCCTGCAGCGCCGGGTGGGCCACGGGCACGTGGTAGCCCTCGTTGTCCACATCGCGCACCGACTTCCAGTTCACCGGCATTTTCTGCGTGATCATCTTGCCGTAGGGTTTTGACTCCGCCATCCGGTAATGGCCGATGACGTCCTCATGCGGCGCCATCATATCCGCCACCGAAGGCTGATCGCCGCGCACGAAGCGCACGAACACGAAGCCATGCCAGATTTCAAAATCAACCGGCGGCAGGCCATGTTCCACCGGATCAAGTTTCGGCAGCGACTTGGCCTGGGGCACCGCCCGCAGCGTTCCGTCCAGATTGTAGGACCAGCCGTGGAAGGGGCAGACGATGGCCGACTTGCAGGTGCCGCGCTCGGTGGCTACAACCCGGCTGCCGCGATGCCTGCAGACATTGTGGAAGGCCCGCACCTGATTGTCCTTGCCGCGCACGATCAGGGCCCGCTCGCCCACGAGATCAAAGCTGTAATAGTCGCCGATGTTGGGAACATCGTTGACATGGCAGGCAACTTGCCAGGTCTTGCGGAACAGCTCGTCCTTCTCGATCTCGAGGAATTCCGGATTGGTGTAGGTCCAGCTCGGCAAGCCGCCCCGTTTGTCGTCGTCAAGTTTCACCCGGACGTTCGCTGCCATGTTCATGATCAATCTCATTTATATTGAATGTGCGTTCAATATAGCCCGACTGTCCAATTTTGCCAAGGGCGAACGCCAAAGATGTATTTAGTCGTGCAATTTCAAAAGCTTGGATAGGCCTCGCACCCCGACCCTTCCTCTTATATACCTAACTCGGGAGGAGAACGACATAAATGCCCACCGAAGCCCTGTCCTTTGCTGACGACGGCGATGTTCCCAATCATCCGCGCTGGCCGATGATCGTCTATGGGCAGGCCATCGCCCGCGAAACCCTCCAAAAGTCCGAATATGCTTTCGATGAACTTTTCGAGCGCAATGGCTGGCCCGTGGCCTGGCACAACGGCATTTATCCCTTTACTCACTACCACTCCAAGACCCATGAGGCCCTTGGCATCGCCCGGGGCGAAGCCACAGTGCAGTTCGGCGGCAAGTCCGGCAAGATTCTCACGGCCCGCGCGGGAGATGCCTTGCTCTTGCCGGCGGGCACCGGTCACAAGCTGATCTCTTCAGGTCCTGATCTCCTGGTCATCGGCGCCCATCCGCCCGGTTCGAACCGCGACCTTATGCGATCCGGCGAAGTCGACAAGGCAGGCGTCAGGGCGCGTATAGTTGGCGTTGCGAAGCCCAACACTGATCCCATTTCAGGCTCCGCTGGCGCGATGCTCACCCTCTGGATTTAGAATCAGGTTGACGGAACCAGCCCCAGACTGGCACAATAAGTGGGCTCGGTGCTCAGAAACCATACGGTGAAGAGCCTAACAGGGAACACGGTGCGGACGACCCAAATGGGGCCAAAACCGTGACTGCCCCCGCAACTGTAAGCGGCGAGGTTTTGTGCGAACTATGCCACTGGGAAACCGGGAAGGCCCGTATGAAACCAGCGACCCGCGAAGTCAGGAGACCTGCCGCGCGAAGAACCGGGGTTAAAGCCCCAAATGAAATCGGTCGCACGGAGGGTGTCCATGGCCATTGTAAAATCATCTACCCAATCTCTTAGCGTTTCGCAGCGCGTGACGGCAGGCGCGGTTTGCCTGTTTGTCGGCGCTTCACTGGTGTTCCTCGTTGGCATGTCGCACATCAGCGCGGCCCACAACGCGGCCCACGACACCCGCCACTCCATCGGCTTTCCCTGCCACTAAAAATCAGGGAAAGAAATCATGATTGGAAGACTCGTGCTCGCGGCACTTATCGCGGGAATGGCGGCTGGCTTTATCTATGGCGGTGTTCAGCATGTGCAGACCACCCCCTTGATTCTCGCCGCGGAAGTTTATGAATCAACGCCCGCCCATGACCATGCGGCGGCAGCTACCGATCCGGCAGTAACGCCAGCGCCGGCTCCTGAACATGAAGAAGAGGAATGGGCTCCTGCCGATGGCTGGCAGCGCACCCTTTCAACGACCATTACCTCGATGATCACCGGAGCCGGTTTTGCCCTCCTTCTGGCGGGCGTTTCCCTGTTGACCGGATTACCCATTACCCCGAAGAACGGCTTGATCTGGGGCATCTGCGGTTTTCTCGCGGCAACGGTGGCACCTGGTGCCGGACTTGCGCCGGAACTGCCCGGCATGCAGGCAGCCGATCTGGTGTCACGCCAGGTCTGGTGGGTGGCCACCATCGCCGCCACGGGAGCCGGCATATTCCTGATTGCCACCAGGCGCGAACTCGTCTGGCTCGCCGCCGCGGTGGTTCTCATCGCCCTGCCCCACATCATTGGCGCGCCCCAGCCGCTCACCCATGAAACGGCGGTGCCCGCCGGCCTCGCCGCAAGCTTTGCCGCCAACACCATTGCCGCCTCCGCCGTGCTGTGGAGCCTGATCGGCTTGTTCCTGGGGCTCGCCTTGCAGAAATTCGGCAAGGATGTGTACGTGTCATGATCCCGGGCAAAATTCCCACAACAATCATTACCGGCTTCCTCGGAGCCGGTAAAACCACCCTCATCCGCCATATGCTAGGGCAAGCCAATGGCCGCAGAATCGCCCTGATCATCAACGAGTTTGGCGATGTGGGCGTGGACGGCGAAGTGCTGAAAGGCTGTGGTGATGCTCTGTGCAAGGAGGAAGATGTCGTCGAACTCGCCAACGGCTGCATCTGCTGCACCGTGGCCGATGATTTCGTGCCGACCATGAAAAAGCTTCTGGATCGCGCAACGCCCGTCGATCACATCGTGATCGAAACCTCTGGCCTTGCCCTGCCGCAGCCGCTCATCCGCGCCTTCAACTGGCCGGAAATCTCAGCCCGCGTCACTGTTGATGGCGTGCTGGCCGTGGTCGACGCCAAGGCGCTTGCCGAAGGCCGCTACGCCGATGACGAGGCCACCATTCAGGCCATGCGCCAGGCCGACCCCAGGCTGGAGCATGAAAATCCCATTGAGGAACTGTTCGAGGATCAACTGAACTGTGCCGACATGGTGATCCTCAACAAGACCGACCTGCTCGACAGCGAGGAAACCCTTGATGTCACCGCTGACATCGAAGGGCAAATCCGCAAAGGCACCCGCATCCTGCTGAGCGAGCACGGCAAGCTCGACATCAAGGCCCTGCTTGGCCTTGGCTCCGCCGTCGAGGGCGACATCGGCAACCGGCTGTCGCATCATGAAATGGAAGGCGAAGAGCAGCACGACCACGATGACTTCATCAGCTTCACCGTTGCCCTTTCCGACGTGAAGGACCGCGGCGCGCTGCAGCAGCGCATCGCCGAGGTGATCGCCGACAGCACCATTTTGCGATTGAAGGGTTTTGCCAATGTTGTAGGGTCCTCGTCACGGTTGCTGATTCAGGCCGTAGGACCCCGCATGAACAGCTATTTTGACAGGCCCTGGAAAAGTGGTGAAGACCGCGCCACCAGACTTGTGGTGATCGGCGTAAAAGGCATGGACCAGCAGGCAATCACTGCGGCCCTCCAAGGCTGATGCACCTCCTCGCCACGACAAGTGGCGTGATTGACGGGGCGGCAGAAGCGGTCGACCTCAAGCAGTCACCCGCCGACATTGTGGTGCTGAGTGCGGCCGACAGCGAGATTGCCGCGCTGGCGCGGGCCTACGATACCGGCAAGTTTCCCACCCTGCGCCTCGCCAACTTTCTCCATCTGCAGCACAATCTTTCGGTTGATCTCTATCTCGAAAAAACCCTGAGCCTAGCCCGGCTGATTGTGCTGCGCATTTTGGGCGGGGCCAGCTACTGGCCCTACGGCCTCGAGCAGATCGAGGCGCTGGCCAAGGACAACGACATCAAGCTTGTCGTCCTGCCCGGTGATTCACAACCCGATCCTGATCTCACGTCGCGCTCTAACCTGCCGCTGCAGGATTGCGAGCGCCTGCGCCAGTATCTGGTGTCCGGCGGCCAGTTCAACGCCGCGAAATTTCTCGGCTATTGCCAGCACCTGCTGGAAGAAACCGAAATTCCCACACCCGCCGAAGCGCCGCCCAGCAATGGCATTTACCGCAGCACCTCCGGCAAGCAAATGACAGGCCTGATCTTTTATCGCTCCGTCATCGAGGGTGCCCAGACCACCCCCATCGATGCCCTGATCGATGCGCTGGCCAAACACGGCATTGGCTGCGTGAGCATCTTTGTGACCAGCCTGAAGGACAAGGCCAGCACCGATTTCATTCACGAGTCTCTTGCCGAACTCTCACCCAGCCTGGTGTTGAATGCAACGTCGTTCGCAGCCTCGTCCGGCGGCAGCGGCGATCCCCTGGCGCAATATGATTGCCTGGTGCTGCAGGTTGTGCTTGGCACCGTTTCTGAAGAAAGCTGGCGCGCCAGTACGCAGGGCCTCGGCGCGCGTGACCTTGCCATGAACGTGGTGCTGCCGGAGCTCGATGGCCGCATTCATTCCCGCGCCATTTCCTTCAAGAGCGACAGCTATTACCACGAAGCTACCCAAAGCCACGTCGTGACCTACAAGCCCTTAGCCGATCGCGTGGAATTTGTCGCGGACCTCGCGGCCAACTGGATAGCGCTTCGCCACCGGGAATCAATCAATCGCAAGGTGGCGATCATCCTCGCCAATTATCCCAACCGTGATGGCCGCATCGCCAACGGCGTGGGCTATGACACGCCGGCCAGCACCCTCGCCATGCTGAAGGCCATGCAGGACGCGGGCTATGACGTCGGCGAGGTTCCAGCTAGCGGCAATGAATTAATCCATCTTCTTGCTTTCATGCGCTCTTCGCAGTCACCCCCTGATGCGCCTCACCACGTGAAATTGAGTTTGGCCGAGTACCAGAAATACTTCGTGGAACTTCCCTATTCCGTCCGTGAACAGATCACTTCGCGTTGGGACATTCCAGAAACCGATCCCTTCTTCCGCAACGGCGCCTTTCATCTCGCGGTGCTCATCACCGGCAATGTGGCCATCGGCATCCAGCCCGCTCGCGGCTACAACATCGACCCCAAGGCCACCTACCATGATGCGGCCCTCGTTCCGCCCCACGGCTATCTCGCCTTTTATTTCTGGCTGCGCCACAGCTTCAAGGCCCATGCGCTGATTCACAACGGCAAGCATGGCAACCTGGAATGGCTGCCGGGCAAGGCCAACGGCCTCAGCGCCGAATGCTATCCTGAAATTGCCCACGGGCCTTTGCCCCAGCTCTATCCCTTCATTGTGAACGACCCCGGCGAAGGCACCCAGGCCAAGCGCCGCACCTCGGCGGTGATCATTGACCATCTCACCCCGCCGCTGACCCGGGCTGAAACCTATGGGCCGCTAAAGGACCTGGAAGCATTGGTCGATGAATACTATCTCGCCTCCGGCCTTGACCGCCGCAGGCTTGCCGCCCTCAAGAAGGACATTCTCGATCTCACCCGCAGCAATAGGCTGGACCTCGACGCAGGCTTCACCGGCGATGACGACAGCGACCTCACAAAACTCGATGCCTATCTCTGCGATCTCAAGGAAGCCCAGATCCGCGATGGCCTGCATATTCTTGGCACCTCGCCAACCGGCACGCAGGAGGCTGACCTACTGGTGGCGCTTACCCGCGTGCAGCGCGGCCTCGGCGAAGGCGGCGACCAATCGCTTATCCGGGCACTCGCCAAGGATTTTGGCTTTGAAGGATTTGATCCGCTCGCCTGCGTCATGTCGGATCGCTGGACCGGTGAAAAACCTGTCGCTCTCCTGAAACTCGTGAATTCACCCTGGCGCACCAATGGCGATACGGTGGAACGGCTGGAGGCCTGCGCCCAGGCCCTGCTCATGCCCACACGGCGAAAACCTGGACCCATCGTCCAATACAACGAACTCGGCCCAAGCATCCGCGGTGCTGACAAGGCAAATGTGAAATCCGTGATCGAGAAGATCGACACGGTCATTCGCCCCGCCCTGCGCGCCTGCGGACCCAGCGAAATTGAAGCCTTCCTGACCGGTCTGGACGGACGGCGTGTTGCTCCCGGCCCTTCCGGCGCGCCGACGCGCGGGAGGCTTGATGTTCTGCCCACGGGCCGTAACTTCTATTCCCTCGACAACCGTACCGTGCCCACCCCCACCGCCTGGATCCTCGGCCAGAAATCCGCCGAGGACATGCTCGTCCGCCACTTCCAGGATTTCGGCCAATACCCGAAAGCCCTTGGCCTTTCCGCCTGGGGAACCTCCAACATGCGTACCGGCGGCGATGACATCGCCCAGGCCCTGGCGCTCATGGGCGCAAAGCCCGCATGGGAACCTTCAAGCTGGCGCGTCACCGGCTTTGACATCATCCCATTGGCCAAGCTGGGCCGTCCCCGCGTGGATGTGACGCTCCGCATCTCAGGCTTCTTCCGCGATGCCTTTCCGGCCCAGATCGAATTGCTGGACAAGGCCATTCGCGCCATCGGCGCCCTTGAGGAGGATGAATTAGATAACCCCATAGCGGCCCGCATGGCCGCAGAAACTATCGGCCTGCAAAAATCGGGAATCAGTGAAGCCGACGCCAGGCAAATGGCGGGCTACCGCATATTCGGCTCCAAACCCGGCGCCTATGGCGCCGGCCTGCAAGCCCTCATTGACGAAAAAATTTGGACCGAGCGTGGTGACCTCGCCGCCGCCTACGTTACCTGGGGCGCCTTCGCCTATGGCGCGCGCGAAGCCGGCGTCCAGGACGAGGCCCAGTTCACCCAGCGCCTCAAGAACATTGAGGCCGTTGTCCACAACCAGGACAACCGCGAACATGATGTTTTGGACAGCGACGACTACTACCAATTCGAAGGCGGCATGTCGGCAGCGGTTGAAGCGGCCTCCGGCGCCCAGCCCCGCATTTATCACAATGACCACTCGCGTCCCGAGCGCCCCGTGATCCGCACCCTGGAAGAAGAGGTGGGCCGCGTCATGCGTTCGCGCGTGGTGAATCCGAAATGGATCACCGGCGTGAAGCGCCACGGCTACAAGGGCGCCTTCGAAATCGCCGCCACCGTTGATTACATGTTCGCCTTTGCCGCCACCACGGGGGCCGTGAAAACCCATCATTTCGATCTGGCCTATGATGCCTTCCTGGCCGACGACGACACCCGCGAGTTCATTGAAGCCAACAATCCTGCCGCGCTGAAGGAAATTGCCCAGCGCTTTGAAGAGGCCGCCTCCCGCGGCCTTTGGACACCCCGCCTCAATTCAGCCTATGATCTGCTCAGGGACCTTCAGCAATGACCGAAGACATCGACGCCGCCCGCCACCACGACAAGATGGCCAAGAAGAAAGCCGCCCGCGACAAGATCATGGCGGGCAAGACCATTGAGCGCGGCCTGCTCATCGTCCACACCGGCAAGGGCAAGGGCAAATCCACCGCCGCCTTCGGCATGGTGTTCCGCCACATCGGCCATGGCATGCGCGCCGGCGTCATTCAATTCGTCAAGGGCTCCTGGGGCACGGGCGAACGCACCGTGCTGGAAAAATTTCCCGAGCTTGTGACCATCAAGGCGATGGGCGAAGGCTTCACCTGGGAAACCCAGGACATAAACCGTGACATCGCCCATGCGCGGGCCGGTTGGGAGGAAGCCAAGTGCATGATCGCCGACCCCAGCTACAAGATGGTGATGCTCGATGAACTCAATATCGTCCTGCGTTACGATTATTTGCCTTTGGCTGAAGTGCTCGAAGTCCTGAAAAACCGGCCCATCGACAAGCACATCGTCGTCACGGGGCGGAATGCCAAGGAAGAATTGATCGAAATCGCCGATCTCGTGACCGAGATGGAACTGATCAAACACCCCTTCCGCTCCGGCGTGAAGGCCCAGGCGGGGATCGAGTTCTGATTTTCCAGCCTCAGCATGAGGGAATGTGCTGCCTTAAGTGCAATCGGAAGCAGGCCCGGCTTTCAGGGACTTGCTGAGGCGCTCAACTACGGGATCATAGTCTTTCTTCTGCGCTTCCGGATATTCAATGCGGAAATGCACGGCCTGGGTTCCCTTGCAGGATGAATTTGAACGGGCGTACATGATGCGGCCGCTCTGGCTTCCGGAATACACGGACCAGTCATTGCCGGATTCCTTCCGGTAGGAAACCTGCCAGTCGTGATCGAGTTCCCGGTTGAGCCGGATCTCGGAATCAAGTTTGAAATCCCCGTCCGTCAGGTTGCCGCCCCAGACCAGCAGTTCCGCTTGTTTATCGGCCGAGTGGAACGTCAATCCGTCATCATTTTCAGGTTCCGGCACGTCATTCACAAATCCCGGCGGCACATCAATGCTGACACCAAAGCGCGGATTTGAATAAACCGTCCACTCCGCCGCAAACGCCGGCGAGCACAACAGAAGAAGGAACAGGATAATCCGCATGACAACTACGCCGCCTTGCGCTGGGTCGCAGTTGCTGCATCCAAAAGCTTCACCCGCACGCCCTTCTTGATCACATCAGGCGCGTAAGCTTTCCGCGCGAAGACCTCCCGCACCATATCAGCGAAAAATTCCAGTGGCTTGGTTTCATAATCGGGATCGAAACTGTTCTGGTCCCACTGCTCGCAGAATTCGGCGCAATCATCGAAATAGGGATGGCCCTTGAAAGCATCCCTCCTGTTGGGATTGCCGCCCACATGCTGCGCGTAATAAACCATCTGGAAGTCCCCATGGGTCTGCACCACCCAGGCGCATTGCTCCCGCACGAAGGGCCGCAGTATCGTGGCCGCATATTCATCGTGGTTGTAAGGTGCGTAGATATCGCCGATGTCATGCAGCAAGGCACACACCACCCAGTCCATATCCGCGCCCCCATTCCACGCCCGCGTGGCGGCCTGCAACGAATGGCCAAGCCGCGTTATCTTGTAGCCGGACATGGATTTGTCGAGGTCCACCATGGCTTTCAGCAAACGGTCTGCCGTGCCCGCTGCATATTCCAGTTCATGGGTGTTGAGAAACGCATAGTCCTCCCGGTCGCCGTCCTTCATCTGGGTGAATTTTACCGTTTCCATTGCGGACTCTCCAAAACTGCCATGCCGTGAGCGCACCATAAGCCGCCGTTTCTATCCTTGTCCAGAATCCCGCATGCGCCTATGAAGGGCCTATCAGCAGCGTTCCCCTCGAGGGACTGAAAGCTATTCCGGTGCGACTTACCCATAAGGGGGCCAATGCCGGAGCTGCCTTCCGTGGCCATTACTGGCAACGCTGATTTATGGAAGGCAGGAACGATGACAAAGCTGGGCGTAATGCTGTGTGGCCATGGCAGCCGGGATACCGATGCGGTCACCGAATTCGCCGTGCTTTCCGAGCATCTCAAAAGGCGCCTGCCGCAATACCCGGTGGAATACGGCTATCTCGAATTTGCCACGCCCATCATCCGCAACGGCCTTGATGTGCTGAAGGCCAAGGGCGTGGAGCGCGTGCTCGCTGTGCCCGGCATGCTCTTTGCGGCGGGCCACGCCAAGAACGACATTCCTTCCGTGCTCAACACCTATGCGGCCAGCAATGGCCTGAAAATTGATTACGGCAAGGAACTGGGCATCGACCCCAAGATGATGCGCGCCGCCGCTGATCGCATACAGGAAGCCCTCGATGCCAACCCATCGCAGGTGCCGCTGCATGAAACCCTGCTTGTGGTCGTGGGCCGCGGCGCTTCCGATCCCGATGCCAATTCCAATGTCTCGAAAGTCACCCGCATTCTCTGGGAAGGCTTCGGCTTCGGCTGGGCCGAAACCGCTTACTCCGGCGTCACCTTCCCGCTGGTGGATCCTGGCCTGGAACACGCGGCAAGGCTTGGCTACAAGCGCATCATCGTGTTCCCGTATTTCCTCTTCACCGGAATTCTCGTCCAGCGCATCTATGACGCGACGGACGATGTGGCAAAGCGTCATCCCGGTATCGAATTCATCAAGGCCCCTTATCTCAATGACCATCCCGCCGTGATCGACACCTTCGTCGAGCGCGTGCAGCAAATCCTCACCGGCGACATCGCCATGAACTGCCAGATGTGCAAATACCGCACAGCCGTGCTGGGCTTTGAAGCCGACGTGGGCGCCGTGCAGGAAAGCCACCACCACCATGTGGAAGGCATCAACGCCAAGGGTCCGTTTGAGATTGTCAACCATGCGCATCATCACGACCATAAGCACGGCCACGATGGCCACACCCATGCGCCATATCCCCATGCCCAGCACCCGCTTGGCCCCCTCAGCATGAAGAAGAAATGATGGACTACCTCCGCGACCCATCGGCCATCTATGAAAAATCCTTCGCCATCATTCGTGGCGAAACGGATCTTTCTGGCTTGCCGTCCAGCGCGGAAGCCATCGCCATTCGTATGATCCACGCCTGCGGCATGACCGACATTGTCGGCGACCTGCGGATATCGGAAGATTTTGTCGCGGCCGCCACAAAGGCGCTGTCCAAGCCAATTCTGACCGACGCAGAAATGCTACGTCACGGGATTATCGACAAGACGCTTCAGGTCATCTGCACCCTGAACGATCCCCGCGCCCGTGAGATTGGCATCGCCACGCAAACTACCCGTTCCGCCGCCTCGGTGGAATTGTGGGCGCCCCATCTGGAGGGCGCTCTCATGGTGATCGGCAATGCCCCCACCGCGCTCTTTGCCCTCCTCGAGATGATCGATGCGGGCGGCCCGAGGCCTGCCGCCATCGCCGCTTTCCCCGTGGGCTTTGTCGGCGCGGCGGAGTCAAAAGACGAGCTTGTGAAAAATCCGCGGCGGCTCCCCTATGCCACGATCCTCGGCCGCCGCGGCGGCACCGCCATGGCGGCGGCCTGCGTCAACGGCCTGTCGAAAGGCCTCACATGACCAAGTGGCTCACCATCATCGGCATGGGCGAGGATGGCCATGAGGGCCTCTCCGCCAGGGCCAAACTCGCGCTGCAAAACACGGATGTGATCGTCGGCTCCGATCGCCTCCTTGGCTTTCTCCCCAAGTTGAAAGCCGAACGTCTGGACTGGCCGCAGCCCTTCTCCGCCGTCGTCGCGCAAATGAAACCCCTGCGTGGCCGCAACACAGTGATCCTCGCTACCGGCGATCCCATGAACTATGGCGTGGCGCGGAAACTGCTCGAGTTCATTCCCTTTGCGGAAATGACCATCATTCCCCATCTCTCGGCCTTCTCCCATGCCGCCGCGCGCCTCGGCTGGTCGCTGCCCGATTGCGATACGCTGACTTTGCATGGCCGTGACGCGGCCAATATCGAAGCCTTCATCCAGCCCGGCGCACGACTGATCGTTCTCACCGCTGACGCCGGCACCATCACGGAAGTGGCGCGGCGGCTGGTGGCGCGCGGCTTTGAGAAAAGCCCGATCACCGTTCTGGAAAACATGGGCGGGCCGCGCGAAGCTCAAACCAGTTTCATGGCTGACGCCGTGCCGAAACAGCAATTCTCCGATCTCAATACGCTGGCCGTGGAATGTGTGGCCGGGGCAAATGCAAAAATCCGGCCGCGCCTTGCGGGCCTTCCCGACGAAGCCTTTATCCATGACGGTCAACTCACCAAGCGCGAAGTCCGCGCCGCCACCCTTGCCGCCCTGGCCCCTGCCCCCGACCAATTGCTCTGGGATGTGGGCGCCGGCTGCGGCTCGGTCGCCATCGAATGGATGCGCTCCACCCGCGGCTGCGAAGCCCTGGCTTTTGAACACCATCAAGACCGCCTGAAAATGATTGCAATGAACGCCGATCAACTGGGAACGCCACGCCTGAAGATCATCGCAGGCGAAGTGCCCGATGCCTTGCGCGGCAAACCCCGCCCCGATGCGGTGTTCATCGGCGGCGGCATCGGCATTCCCGGCGTTTTCGAAACTGCCTGGGAGCAGCTGAAATCCGGCGGCCGCATGGTGGCCAATGTCGTCACCATCGAAGGCGAAATGCATCTCTATGACCTGCAGGAAAAACACGGCGGCGATCTGCTGCGCCTTGAAATTTCGCACCTGACACCCATCGGCCCCTACCGCGCCCTCAAACCGCGCATGCCGGTCACGCAATGGAGAACCTTGAAGCCATGACGAAAACCGGAATCCTCTATGGCGTAGGCGTTGGCCCCGGCGATCCCGAACTGATGACGGTCAAAGCCTGGCGCATCATATCGATGGCCCCGGTTGTTGCCTATCTCACCGCCAACTCAACCGAAAGCACGGCGCGTGACATCGCCAAGCCCTTCCTGCCCGATGACGTGATCGAACTCAAAATCGACATGCCCATGCGCACCGAGCGTGAGCCGGCCCAGGAAGCCTATGACAGGGGCGCCGCCGCCATCACCGAGCATCTCAAGGCCGGCCGCGATGTGGCCATGCTCTGCGAGGGTGATCCCTTCTTCTACGGCAGCTTCATGTATATCTTCGCCAGGCTGGCCGACCGTTTTGAAACCATCGTGGTGCCCGGCGTCTCCTCCATCACCGCGGCGGCAGCCCGCATGGGGCGCCCGCTCTCGGCCCGCAATGATGTGCTGAAAGTCCTGCCCGCAACGCTGGAGGCGGACCGCCTGCGCGAGGAACTGCTCACCGCCCAGTCCACTGCCATCATCAAGGTGGGCCGCCACTTCGGAAAGATCAAAAATATCCTCTCGGCGCTTGACCTGATATCAAAGGCTACAGTCATCGAAAACGCCACGCGGGCCAACGAACGCATCCGCAAGGTGGAAGATGTGGAAGGCGACAGCCTGCCCTATTTCACCACCATTCTGGTCTACACGGGCAGCGAGACATGGTGAAGCCCGTCATCTTCATTCTCGGCATCTCGGCGCTGCCGCTCGCCAAAAAGCTCAAGGCTGAACTGAACGGCGAAATCCACACGCCCGATTGCGTAACCGGCGGCGATGTCTCCTACGCCAAGGCAACCGCCCATCTTGCCCAACTCTTTCAGCAGGGCCAAACCATCATCGGCCTCTGCGCCAGCGGCATCCTTATCCGCGCCGTTGCTCCCCATCTCACCGACAAGCGAACCGAGCCGCCGGTGATCGCCGTCGCCGAGGATGGTTCCTCCATCGTCCCCCTCCTCGGCGGCCATCACGGCGCCAACGATCTCGCCAAGAAAATTGCCGTAATCACCAAAGGTCACGCCGCTATTACGACAGCAAGCGAAGTGCGCTTTGGGTTTGCATTGGATGACGTCCTGCCCGGCTACACCTTGGCAAATCCGCAAGATGTAAAATCATTCACAACAGCTTTGCTCGCAGGTGAAGCCCTCTCCATCTTCCGTCATCCCGGCGAAAGCCGGGACCCAGAGCTGCCGTTCCGCTGTAACGACATTAAGCAGCTCAACCTGGCCCCCTGGGTCCCGGCTTTCGCCGGGATGACAGTTGAGGTGAGCGAGAGATTAGTGCGCGGCAACAAGCGCAAACTTGTCTACCATCCCCACACACTTACTATTGGTATTGGATGCGAACGCGGCACCAGTCGTGAAGAGGTGGTAACTCTCATCAAGAGTACGCTGAAGGAAAATAACCTAGCCATCCAATCCGTTGCTGGTTACGCGTCAATTGATCTCAAAGAAGATGAACCTGCTATATCCTCTCTTTACAATGTAGCTTATTTCACCGCTGAAGAGTTGAACACATTCACTCCAAAATTAAAAACGCCATCAGACTATGTAATGTCCGAAGTTGGAACTCCAGGTGTAGCTGAAGCAGCGGCACTTGCCGCCGCCGGACCTGATGCGGAGTTGATTGTTCCCAAAACCAAAAGTAAGCGAGCAACTGTTGCAATTGCCCGCGCGCCGTCGCCCATAGCTGCAATTCATGGCCGCTTGAGAGGCAACATCGCCGTGGTTGGCATTGGCCCAGGAAGCAAATGGACACGAAGCCAGGCTGCCGTGCATGAACTGTTTATGGCAACCGACTGGGTAGGCTACGACCTCTATCTTGATCTCATTGCTGATTTGAAACGGGACCAGACCGAACACCGCTTCCCGCTTGGCGGCGAGGAAGACCGCGTCCGCCATGCCATCGAGCTTGCCAAGCAAGGCAAACAGGTGGCGCTTGTCTGCTCCGGCGATGCAGGCATCTATGCCATGGCAGCCCTTGTTTATGAAATCATCGATCTCGAACCCAACCGCATCAGCGTCGAAGTCATCCCCGGCATCTCCGCCTTCCAGGCCGCCGCCGCCAAGGCCGGCGCCATGATCGGCCATGACTTCTGCTGCATTTCGCTCTCCGACCTGCTCACCCCCTGGGAAGCCATCGAGAAGCGCGTAAAGGCGGCAGCCGAGGGCGACTTTGTGATTTCCTTCTACAACCCGCGCTCGCTGAAACGCCGCGACCAGCTGGAGCGCGCCTTTGCCATCCTGAAAGCCCACCGCCCGCCCGATACGCCAGTGATCATCGCCAGCAATCTGGGCCGCGCCGAAGAGAACGTACGGATAGTGACCTTCGCTGATTTCAACCCCGATGATGTCGACATGCTCACCCTGGTGATGGTGGGCTCATCCCTATCCAAATCCTTTGCCCGCGGCGATGGCAAGACCTACGCCTATACGCCCCGCGGCTATGCCAAAAAGCGAGAGACCCTATGACTGTCCATTTCATCGGCGCCGGCCCAGGCGCTGCCGACCTCATCACGCTGCGTGGCCTCCGGCTCATCCAGTCCTGCCCCGTCTGCCTCTATGCCGGTTCGCTGGTGCCGGAAGAAATCGTGAAGGCAGCGCCCGAAGGCGCGCGTGTTGTGGATACGGCTCCCCTGCACCTCGACGAGATCATCGCGGAAATCCAGGCCGCCCATGCCAGGGGCCACAACGTGGCCCGCGTCCATTCCGGCGATCCGTCGATCTACGGCGCGATCGCCGAACAAATGCGGAGGCTCGACAAGCTCGGCATTGACTATGACGTCACCCCCGGCGTGCCAGCCTTCGCCGCCGCCGCCGCTGTGTTGAAAACCGAATTCACCCTGCCGGAAATCGCCCAGACCGTGATACTGACGCGAACTACCATGCAGGCCTCCGCCATGCCGCCGGGCGAGGAACTGGAAGAGCTGGGGCGAGCCAAGGCCACCCTTGCCATCCATCTCTCCATCCGCAACCTCGGCTATGTCGAGCGCGCCCTCACGCCACATTACAGCGCCGACTGCCCCGTCATCGTCGTCTACCGCGTAACATGGCCCGACCAGAAAATCATCAAGGGAACGCTCTCCACCATCGCCAAGCTGGTGAAGGCCGCCAAGCTCACCCGCACCGCGCTCATCCTCGTGGGGCATGTGCTGGACGCCCGGGAATTCCGCGACAGTGCGCTCTATGACGCGGGCCACGAGCATGTGCTGCGCAACCGCAAATCCATGAAGGCCTGATCTATTTCACGTTTCAATGAGCGTCGGGCACGGCTTCGCCCTTGGTGAAAACGGTTATGCCGTTTCCGGGGTAGTGAGAGAAAGAAGCGAAGGGTTGCGTGGACGCAAACACTCGCAGAAAAGCCGGTCGTGTAGTCCGGCGGTTGGCGCTTGCTCGCGCCCACGCTTTTGCGGCGATTTTTGCCTCGGGGAAGATCTTGCAGAGCCCTAGATCGCACGGTGTCTGAGGTTTTCCGCTAGGGTTGTTTAGCCATTTAAGGCG